>CANLCT010000018.1 GCA_947489195.1 uncultured Aquimarina sp.
TAGTTGTTAGTTGTTAGTTGTTAGTTGTTAGTTGTTAGTTGTTAGTTGTTAGTTGTTAGTTGTTAGTTGTTAGTTGTCCAACTATCTCAAAACCAATATATTGTGTGTTTTATTGGTTTTTCAATAAAATTATATAATCTCTATATTAAAATCAGCGTTTTTGTTTTTTGAAATATTTAAAAATTAACACTTGTATAAAAAGTATCAACAAATTTTTATAACTTGAGCTTATAATTTTAATAAACAAAATACATAACTATGGGATTATTTTCATTTATCAAAAATGCTGGAGCAGCTATCGGCATTGGAAAATCAACAGCTGAAGAAGCTGCCGAAAAAGCTGAAGCTATTGCAGCAGCCAACGAAGCCGCAGCAGCAAAAATGGTACAAACTGCTTCAGACCTTGGGTTAGAAGTTCAAAATATGCAAGTAATTATTAATGATGATACTGCAATTGTAAGTGGTTTAGCTGCAGATCAAGCAACAAAAGAAAAAGTAGTTTTAGTAGTTGGTAATACCGCTGGTATTGCACAAGTAGATGACCAAATGGAGGTTGAAATACAAGAACCAGAAGCTATTTTCCATACCGTTGTAAGTGGAGATACTTTAAGTAAAATTGCTAAAAAAGTATATGGAAATGCTATGAAATACCCTGTGATTTTTGAAGCTAACAAGCCTATGTTAACACACCCAGATAAAATTTATCCAGGACAAGTATTGCGTATTCCTGCACTGGATGCCTAAAAACTATACACTACAAAAAAGACCGTAAAACATATATTTTACGGTCTTTTACTATTACCTATTATACTGTTAAGTTCAATTTTTATACTACTTATTGAACTGTGAATTTTTTAACTTTTCCATTAGATAATTTCAAAAAATATACGCCTATACTAAGGTTTGAAATATCTAATGATGTACTTGCATAAGAATTGATTTGCGCCGTTTTAACTAAACTACCATACGCATTATAAATTTTAACATTTTGTACTAATTGATTATCATCTTCATAGTATAAAGAAACAATATCTTTAGCTGGATTAGGGTAAATAACCAAACCTTTAACTACTGAATCACCAACAGTTAACTGCTTTGCTCCCGATGAATCACTTGAAATAAAACTAGGATTGATCCACCATTTCCCAAAATTATCTGGCTCTTTAATAGACCTTGTGGCATCATCATTAAATTTTTTGTGCTTGATTAATTTTGGATAAACTCCACCTTCTAATGAAAGAACCGATTGCTTTTCATTACCCGCGGGTAGTATTTTAAACAAACCGTCATAGCCTGTTTTTCTTAAAATCCATTTTGGCTTAGCACTCCCTTCATGATTAAGAAAAGGGTACACCTTTTCTGGTTTATTCTCTTTAATTTCAGTTTCTGTATAACCTTTATGCGTTTCTAAATACATACCTGTATCCACATTTTTAATATGATAATAATATGGAGGCACCCATTCAAATTCCCATTTAACAGAGTTATTAGTTACACCTTCTTTGGTTACTAAACCATAACTACTCACTCCATTTGAAGCAAGATTTTTATTAATGTTTCCTGCATTTACAATTTCATAAATCCCATTAGCTCTTAATGATATGGGCTCACTAATCGCATTTAAAAGCACTTTACCACTTTCGAATTGCGAATAATCTATGTTTATAGCACCACCTCTATTAGGTACATTGATTCGACATTCTTTATTCCAATTTTTAAATCCAGTATTTCCTGTAATTGTAATTGCTTTTGAAACAAACTCTTGATTCGCATCAATACCTTCACCTGTTTTTAATCTGTTTTCATAATATCTGAAATCAATATAACTTGCATTATATGGAAATCCATCTGATAAGTCATTATTTTTGATTCTTATATTAGTTGGTGCATACCCATTTACAAAAAAGTTATATTCACCAGTAACTACATTGTTACTTATTGTAAAATCAGTAACTGCTTGTAATTCACTATCTAAGGTAATTATTCTACTTCTTTCAAAAGTTCGAGGTGCCGCTGGTTTAGCATTACAAACAAACTCATTACCAGTAATAGTAAAATCATTTGAAAATTCTTCGGCATGGATCATGTCAACTAAAGCGGTATCATCTGTAAATTTATTATTTGATACTACGATATTTTTAATTCTTGAAAATGCTACTCCTGTATTTACAAAATCACATTCGTTTATATAAGTTCCATTTCCACTCCACACCACTGGGTATGATGTATTACCAGCATCTAATGAAATTCCTCTTGAATCAAATCCAAAATCACCACTTGGTGGTAAAGGTTTAAATACACAACGATTAAAGGTTACTTTTTTCATCCCGTTTACTCGAGTTCGACGGTCATTGATATATCCAATTCTTCCGAAATCTATAAATGAAACATTGGTAAAATCTGCTTGCATTCCATTACCTGCAAAACAGCTATAAAAACCGCTATTCAATTCTACATTAGTAAATTCAATTCCTTCGTACTGATCGTTGGCCGTGTATCCAGGGTTAGTAAAATTAGTATTATAACGTTTTGAGCGTGCGTCAATAAGCACTACTTCGTTATTTACAGCAGTAATTTTTATGTTTTGAAACTTAACTCCGTTTGAGCGAATTAAAAAAGAAACTACATTAGTCAAATTGGTAACAATACCAGAGGTTCCTCGAGTAGTTAAATTATACATTCCAGAAAAAGCACCTTTAAAGGTAATCGCTTTATCAATCAAAATAGGTGGACCACTCATATCGTAATCATTACCTGTACCTCCATCAACAAAATATATTAAATCACCATCGGAGGCATTGTCAATAAGCGTTTGAAGAATATTCCTGCCTTGATCTTTATTGATATACCAAGTTTTGGCATTGGCAGCACTAAATACACATATAAAAGCAATTAAAACTAATTGCGAAAATAAACTCATTGAGTTATTTTTCGAAAACGTAAACTGGGGCATAGTTGTTTGTTTTTGAATTTTATCGTGCAAACATACGCTATTTAAAACTAAAGTAATATTATTCTTACCTAAAATTATTATTTTTAAAATTCTTACTCAAATTTATAGGATGCTCAAAATCAATTATATTAATATATAAATCTATCGAATATACTTTATAAGCTTAATAAAAAAACCACAATATGTATTTAAAAGCAGATTAAATACACAAAACTTACATCAAAAAACAGCACCTAAATATCCCTTAGAAACACACTTGAATAAAAACAAAAACCGCCTAAATATAAATTTAGACGGTTTTTATCAATGTTGGTTAACTCTATTTACGCTGCAGTAATTACTACTGAACTAATAACTTTTTAACCATACCATTTGAAGCTTTTACAAAATAAACACCTGTAGTTAGATTTGAAATATCCAAGGCTGTATTTGTATGTGAATTAATTTTTTCTGTTTGAACTAAACCTCCAACAGCATTGTAAATCTCAACACTTAGTACTGGCTGACTATCATCTTCATAATAAAGAGAAACAATGTCGTTCGCTGGATTAGGAGACACATTCATTCCTTCAAACGTTTTCGTGTCTTCGATAGCAATTTGCTTTGCACCCGATGAACTTGAAGCAAAACTAGGGTTGATCCACCATTTTCCAAAATTATCTGGTTCTTTAATAGACCTTGTTCCGTCACTATTAAACTTTTTATGCTTGATTAGTTTTGGATACGCATTTGCCTCTAATGAAAGAACCGATTGCTTTTCATTACCTGCGGGTAATATTTTAAATAAACCGTCATAGCCTGTTTTTCTTAAAATCCATTTCGGCTTAGCACTCCCTGCATAATTAACAAAAGGGTACACATTTTCTGGTTTATTCTCTTTAATTTCAGTTTCTGTATAACCTTTATGCGTTTCTAAATACATACCTGTATCCACATTTTTAATATGATAATAATATGGAGGCACCCATTCAAATTCCCATTTAACAGAGTTATTAGTTACACCTTCCTTTGTTATTAAACCATAAGTACCTGCGCCATTTGAAGCAAGATTTTTATTAATGTTTCCTGCATTTACAATTTCATAAATTCCATTATTTCTTAGTGCAACAGGTTCATTAATTGCATTTAGAACTACTTTCCCTCCTCCGAATTGCGAATAATCTATGTTAATAGCACCACCTGTATTAGGTACATTAATTCGGCATTCTTTATTCCAATTTTTAAATCCAGTATTTCCTGTGATTGTAATTGCTCTTGAAACAAACTCTTGATTCGCATCAATACCTTCACCTGTTTTTAATCTGTTTTCATAATATCTGAAATCAATATAACTTGCATTATATGGAAATCCATCTGATAAGTCATTATTTTTGATTCTTATATTAGTTGGTGCATACCCATTTACAAAAAAGTTATATTCACCAGTAACTACATTGTTACTTATTGTAAAATCAGTAACTGCTTGCAATTCACTATCTAAAGTAATTATTCTACTTCTTTCAAAAGTTCGAGGTGCTGCCGGTGCTGCATTACAAACAAACTCATTACCAGTAATAGTAAAATCATTTGAAAATTCTTCGGCATGAATCATGTCAACTAAAGCGGTATCATCTGTAAATTTATTATTTGATACTACGATATTTTTAATTCTTGAAAATGCTACTCCTGTATTTTCGAAATTACATTCATTTATATAAGTTCCATTTCCACTCCACACCACTGGGTATGATGTATTACCAGCATCCAATGAAATTCCTCTTGAATCAAATCCAAAATCACCGCTTGGTGGTAAAGGTTTAAATCTACAGCGATTAAAGGTTACCTTTTTCATCCCGTTTACTCGAGTTCGACGGTCATTGATATATCCAATTCTTCCGAAATCTATAAATGAAACATTGGTAAAATCTGCTTGCATTCCATTACCTGCAAAACAGCTATAAAAACCGCTATTCAATTCTACATTAGTAAATTCAATTCCTTCGTACTGATCATTTGCCGTGTATCCGGGATTTGTGAAATTAGTATTATAGCGTTCTGAACGAGCATCCATAAGAACTACTTCATTATTTACAGCAGTAATTTTAATGCTCTTAAATTTAACTCCATTTGAGCGAATTAAAAAAGAAACCACATTAGTCAAATTGGTTAAGATACCAGAAGTTCCTCTAACGTTTGAGTTGTAGGCTCCAGAATAAGCACCTTGAAAAGTAATCGCTTTATTAACCAAAATAGGTGGACCACTCATATCGTAATCATTACCAGCACCTCCATCAACAAAATATATCAAATCGCCATCGGAGGCATTGTCAATAAGCGCTTGAAGAACATTCCTGCCTTGAGTTTTATTGATATACCAGGTTTTGGCATTGGCAGTACTAAATATACATATAAAAGCAATTAAAACTAATTGCGAAAATAAACTCATTGAGTTATTTTTCGAAAACGTAAACTGGGGCATAGTCATTTGTTTTATGATTAATTGTTATGCAAACATAGTATTTTTTATCAAATTGTCAAAATATTCCTACTAATATTAACATAAAATCAATTTAAAAAAATAAATTAAAATCATGAAAAACACACAATAAAACAATAAACCCCTTATATACAGTTACTTAGCAACGTATTTAAAGAATTAGTCTAAATGATTTTAGAAAATTTATTTTTGCACAAAAACACGATTAAGTGTCATTTATGTACTATTGCCTAGGATCTTACATAAAAAATTTATGCAATAAAAGCATTTTACAAAATGTATTTTGACTTATTTTTCTGGTTGATGTGTCTTTTTTAACAAGAAAAATATTGTAGACTGTTTTTATATAAAACAGTAACTAATTAAAAAAGATCGCCCAATTGACGATCTTTATTTAAGAGAATAAAATCCTTTATAAAGGATAAAATGGAGAATTTAATTCAGTATCCTCTATAACTATAATTTTATAAGTTTTTTATAAATTTTCAAATCAGGTGTTTTTATAAAATAAATACCTGAAGGAAGTTCATTCATAGAAATCTTTAGGTCTTTTTTATTTTTCACTAAAAATGTTTGAATTTTTACTCCATCAATAGAATACAAGTCTAAGGATTTAATTTTATTGACCCCTTGATTAATTTTTATGTCTATATTATTTATTACTGGGTTTGGGTAAACTTCTATCAAATGGTTTTCTGCTATTTCGTCCTGAATAGAAAGTACTACTTCTTCGGCTTCTTTTAATTTAAGCACCGAAGTAAGTTCTAACCCAAATACATTACCACTATTTTTTAAAACTAAGGAATCTTCAGTTAATAAATCAATTTTATATTTAGTGCCTTCTATTTCCAAACTATCTGACAATGTTGACAAACTCCACGCTCCAGTAGAATTTACTTCTTTTTTTACTATAGCATCATAATTTCCATTCGAATCAAATTTAAATGAACTTCCATTTAAATCATTAATATTTTCTTCTACATCTATATTAAAAAGAATGGATTTCCCATTTACCGTTTCTGTAAAATACTCTTGTACATTCCACACTTTATCCACTAAAAGCGCACTATTTTGTGAAAACATATTTATTGAATTAAGCAATAACATTAACACTATTATACCATTATATATATACATTTTTTATGTTTTAAATTTTATTAATTTTCTGATGTTAATTCTTCAAATGCTTTTTTTAATCTTAGATCTACATTTTTAAACACTACAGGTCCAACTAAAGCATTAGTAGCAGCAATCAACTGCCCAACTTCTCCTGAACAAAAGTGGAAGCCTATCCCCTCAGTTTCCACATATATATCACCCGTATCTTCATCTCGTTTTACAGTTCGAACAATTTTTCCTGGATAAAAAATATGCCCTTCTTTCGTATAATTGACCATTTTATAATTTTTATCATCGACAAACATTATAATTGGATCATAATAAATAGACTCTAGTCCAATTCCTATACAATCCTCTTCTTCTTTTATACCAGCATTAATAAAATCTGGAATAAGACGGCTATTCTCATAATTTTTAACAAAAATATCTCTAGTATCAATTCCTTTTTGAACATTATATAACCTATATTCTTCCCCGTTTATAGATTGGTCATTATTACTAGATTGTTTTTCATTTTCACTTATCTGTAGATTCGTATAAAAATTTATACTATTTCTTTGATCAGGAGCATCAGTTATTAATCCGCCCAAAATATTCATCCCTCCTCTATTTTCTACACCAAAAATGATAAAATCTTCTAAACCAGTACCTTTAATATGCTCATTCAATTCCTTAATTGGTTCTGTTGTATTATTAGTTTTTACCAACAATTCATTTATTAAATGTTTATTTTCTGGTTTAATTAATTCTCTCAAAAAATCATCTCCCAAAACTTCTTTAGGCAGGTCTTTTGGAATTATAGCTTGAAATGCAGAATTTTTCTTAAACATTTTATAAATATTTTCAATACTACACAAGCTTGCATTGCTACTACCAGAGCTACATATAATAGTTTTAACTATAAATCTATGAAAAGTTGGGTCTGTTTCAGGTCTGCTGTCTAATTGGTCTTCCACAAAATTAATATGTTCATTACCCACACTTCTAGGATCACTTAAATTAATATCCTGACATGTATTGCTCAACGTATTTCCATTTCTAATTGAAGTCAACGCTAATTCACATTGACTTAACGGAATAAAACCTATGTTTGTTCTAATAATTCCATTATCGGTAGCTATCCATTGTGTACCATTTTCCTCTGAGGCACCTCCGAAAATATTATTTGAAGACATATTTTCATTCACAACAGTATAAGGACTACCCGGAATTACATTAGTCTTGCTGTATAATGTATATGAGGCCACTGATGAAGCCGCCCCTCTACCATCATATACAAGTAATCCATTATTTGTCCCCATAAAAACATTACCATATCTATTGCCCCATATGGCATTATCATTAAAACGAGTATTTGGTGGCAAAATACGCTTAACAAGCTCATTATTTGGATCCATATAAGTCCACGTATTTGTCACAGGAGAATACACCGAAAAACCTGCATCATTTCTATTTAAAGTTACCCAAGTTCCTTTTTTGTTATTCCGGTAAATATTATTTATAATTCCTTGATTGGGTAATTGCATATCTTCTAAGGTTAACCCACCATTAACTGTTGTTCCCGAAGGAATATAAGTTCCATCAAGTTTATACCTCAATACTCTGTTAGGCATAACTACTTCCTCATCCGCCTCATTAATATAAGCATACAGCCATGCCCCTACCCAAACCTCTGTACTATCTGCTGATACGGCTTGCATATTTCTACTTTGTGGTGTTTCATTCGGTTTTGGATTAAATGAATATGCTGGATAGGGCAATTCAGGACTTATATTTCTGGTATTACCTGTAACCGGGTCCCACCAAGTACTTTTAGAAACAAACAAGTCTTCATTTGATGATTTTGATGATAATGTACCTGGTGTAACTATAAAAGTAGCTCCAGAAGTAAGGTTATGACTCTTCTGCGCCACCCAAACTTTATTATTAATATCTATAGCAATTGACTTTACATCCCTTGTTCCCAATCCATCTCTCTCAAAAAATGAAAAACCCAAAGCATTCCTATCTGCTAAATAATGTTTGACATTCAAGTTATTATCAATTTGCTCTACCCCACCTTGGAATTCACTAAAATTAGTTCCAGAATGAGCAACCCATGTATTTCCTAAATTATCAGTAGCAATTCCATTTATTCTAAGGTTAGCTAAATCGGGACCATTAGTATTATTTGAAACAAAAGAAGTTAATTGAGCTCCCGATTGAACTGCATTTAAGTCCAAATTATAAAAACCATCTTTATCCGTTCCTGCCCATACTTTTTTATTAATATTATCGACTGAAACCGCGGTAAATGCTTGTCCTTGATTAAATGTTTTGAATCCAAAATCTAGTAATTCTGGATCTGTTTCTAATTGAGGAAATACAGCTGTAGTAACCGCAATAATTAAAAAATAAGAAAATAAGCGTGTGTTTTTCATGAAAATTGAGTTATTAAGTTTGTGTTTATTTAAAAGCTTTTCTATTTACCAATTCAATCAATTTTAATTAAATGCCTGTTCCTCATTTCTACTCCAGCAATAAAAATATTTATGCTGTATAACGAGTTTTTCTTTTCAAGCAAAAACACATCTTTTTTACCTTTTCAATTCAAAATAGCCTTTTGCCTGACGTGTTTTGCCACTAAAAAGCTCTTTATACGTAACCAAATACCAGTAAGCATCTGTTGGCATACTGGCTCCATTATGTGTGCCGTCCCAGCCACCAGAATCTAAATCGGGTTTTGATAATAATTTACCATACCTATTAAAGATAGATACATCTTGCATTTCTTGATACTGTATAGAAAACCCTCTAGGATACCATTTTTCATTAATACCATCTCCATTTGGTGTAAATGACTTTGGAAAAGACACCACTGCTATAGTTTGACTTACCGATCCACATATTGAAGTATCACTTACTGTAATTTCATGCAAACCGCCACCTATTTCCGTAAACACATTACTATCTTGAAAACTTCCTCCATCAATAGCATATTCATATACACCCGCACCTGAAGCAAAAACAGTAACTGTATTTACGGTTTCACCATCTTCGATATCAATTTTATCAATTGTTGGTTTTTCTGATGAAATTACCGTTATGAATCGTTGCTTTTCACAACCTTTTATATCTTTAACGGTAACATTGTACTCCCCAACTTGATTAATGTCAAGTGTTGCTGTTGTGGCTCCCGTATTCCATAAATAGGTGAATTCAGGTTCCCTGCCTTCGGTGTCACTAGTTATCGAAATGGTATTAGGGAACGTATCTAAACAGTAAATACGTGTTGCTGTCGTTTCAATAGTAGGCAATTCGTTTACACTTAATGAAACCATACTATATGCTACACATCCATTTTCATTAACCACCTTTGCTACTAAGGCTTGGTCATAAGCTTGAATATTTTCATATGCACTATTTAATGGATTTTCATCTTTCTCTGCATTTTCAAAACTTTCAAAATAAAACACGGAATAAGGTTTTCCTTCTAAAACCTGATCATCAGCTAAAGCTAAATCAAATGTGTTTATGCCATCTTCAGCATCTACCTCATCACAAAGCTCTAGTAATGCATTATTAATATTAAGTGTACTAATCGTTAAAGTGACTAGCCCTTGATCTGAACAATTTGTTAATCTGTTTGTAACTTTAGTAACTATAGTTTGGGGATTACTCTTGTTTTTATAGTTATCAATATTAAGTGTTCTTCCAGAATTTAAAGCTTCTAAACTTTCGAAAAACTCAACGCTCAAATTAGCATTATTTAATGTTATTTGATCAATATAATTCGACAATTGAATACTTAAAACCCCATCAGAAGCATTATCTAAATCATCACATAATATATCCGTTACATTTTTATCAATTGTTATTTCAGTCTCGCTAACTGTAATGGTTTTTGTTTTTGTACAATTAGCAGCATTGGTCACGCCCACCGTGTAAATACCTGCCGTATTTACATTGATGGAAGCTGTCGTTTCTCCTGTACTCCACAAATATGTATAAACTGACTGTTCGCTTATCGGAATATCACTTACAAGCTCAATAACATCTGGAAAACTATGTATGCAATACAAAAGGGCTTCTTCATCTCTTATTTTAGGAAGTTTTTCAACTACTAAATCCACTTCTCTTATCGACACACATTCGTTCATGTTTTCAATTCGCGAATAAACAGTTTGATTGTAAGCCGTTTCATTACGATATGTATTTGCTAATACATTTATTTTACCTTCGGCATCAGCTTCTGTTTTATAATAGCTTACCGAAAAAGATTGCCCATTCAACACTGTTACATCTGCATCACTCAGTGTAAATTCAGATAAACCATCTTCCGATCCTTGCTCATCACATGCTTTTAACATTGCTTTTTCACTATCCAATACGCTTACCGTTAATTGTAAATCTATTATTCTGTAACAATCTGTTAATGTATTTTCTATACGCACACTCAAGGTTTGCGGATTTGTTGTGTTAGTAAATTTTAAAGGCAATTCATTGATTCTAGAATCTGCACTCGATGCTGATGCGTAAAAAGAAACCTCCCTTTCGGGAATATTATTCTTTAATTCGGGCAAGTACTTTGTTAAATCAAATTCTAAAAAACCATCCAATACACCATCGGTATCACACTGAATATCTTCAATAATCGGATCCACTACTATTTCAGTCTCGCTAACTGTAATGGTTTTTGTTTTTGTACAATTAGCAGCATTGGTCACGGCCACCGTGTAAATACCTGCCGTATTTACATTGATGGAAGCTGTCGTTTCTCCTGTACTCCACAAATATGTATAAACTGACTGTTCGCTTATCGGAATATCACTTACAAGCTCAATAGCATCTGGAAAACTATGTATGCAATACAAAAGGGCTTCTTCATCTCTTATTTTAGGAAGTTTTTCAACTACTAAATCCACTTCTCTTATCGATACACATTCGTTCATGTTTTCAATTCGCGAATAAACAGTTTGATTGTACCCCGTTTCATTACGATATGTATTTGCTAATACATTTATTTTACCTACGGCATCAGCTTCTGTTTTATAATAGCTTACCGAAAAAGATTGTCCATTCAACACTGTTACATCTGCATCACTCAGTGTAAATTCAGATAAACCATCTTCCGATCCTTGCTCATCACATGCTTTTAACATTGCTTTTTCACTATCCAATACACTTACTTCTAATTTTAAGGTTGTGATACTAAAACAATTTGTTAACGTATTTTCAACTCTTACATATACCATTTGCGGATTTACTGTATTTGTGAATTCCAATGCCAAATCATTAGTCTTTGATATCGCTTCTGCCTCCGAGAGATAAAAACTTACTTCTCTTTCTAAAGCAGAGGCCTTTAATTCATCAATATCTTTTTCAAGATCAAATTTCAAAAAACCATCAAGCATACCATCTTCGTCACATACTAAAACCTCTTTTGCCACTGCTATTGGAAGAGCTAATTCAGTGGCTACTATTTCAAAGGTGTTTGTACAATCTTTAGCATCGGTTATTTCAACTGTATACGTTCCTGGGTTAGTAATTTCAATTGTTGAGGTAGTTTCGCCAGTACTCCATAAATAACTTTTAAAGCCTAAACCTGCATCAAGAATAGCTTTATCACCCGCACAAAAAGTAACATTTTTTGGTGCAGCATTTACATTAATTGGCTTCAAGTTAAAACTGGTAATGTTATCACATTTCCCATCAACACGAACTCTAACAAATATGGTATGACCTACTTTATCTATATTTAGCCAATTTGAGGTATTTATTATGCTATTTTCTTCCTTATCAGCTTCCTCTTTTGTTAAATAGTAATCGAAAGCTGAGGTAACCTCATCCGTTAATTTATCTTCGAACGAGGTTAAATCAAACATAGCCACCCCATCTCGGTCTTCATCACAAGATTCTAAAACCTCAGCAACCGTATTTACTTGTACTTGTTCATCAATAATAATATTTACAAAAGAAATATCGGTACACGCAGCTTTATTTAAGGCTTTTAAATAAATAGTAGTTACCGGTGCAATAACTTTAAAATTTGCAATTTCTGTAATTGGATTGTTATCATTTTCGGCATTATCAAAAGAAGTAAAGTAAGTGTATGTAAATTCATTGCTTTGCGCACTGGTAAATGCATTTAAACTAGTTAATGACAAGGTAAAATCCCCGTCAAAATCACTATCACACAAATCAAAGTCACCACGAACCAATTTAGGTTTATCACGTACTAAAAGTGTTATTTTTTTAACCACAAAACAACTTGATGCTTTGCTGTTAAAACGTGCAAATACCAAATCGGAAAGGTTAGAATCATATTTTTCGGCTTCGGAAACTAGAAAAGCACCATCTTCATTTATCGCATTTTGAATATCCTTGTAATAAAAAGAAATATCAAAATCATCTGGTGTTGTTGTCATTTTTGAAATGGCTTCGGTCAAATCAAAAACACCTACATTATTTGATCCACATACATTTAATGTTGTTTCCGAAATTACCTCGGGTAAAATAAAATCAAAACTCACTTTAGCAACCGAATAACAACTATTTACCGAACTATTAATTCTAGCATATAAAGAAAATGCTACTGTGGTATCCATACTATAATCTGAAGGTTTTGTAATGGCTCTTAAATTGGCATTCGCATCGTCGATGGAAGTATGATAGGTAATTATTGGACTCACCGTTGTGGTTATTTCAGAAGCTAAGCTTGTTAAATCAAAAGGTTCTGTTCCTAGTTCTAAATTATCACAAACTGTAATTTCAACATCTTTATAATTTGGGGTTTCTTCGAAATCAAAAGTTATTGGAAAACGCTGTATACACTCACTTCTGTTAAATTTTACGGTTACGAATAGCGCTGTCGAAGGTGTTACATCAAATGCTGTAATCGGATTTGTTTCATCTTCAGCATCTTTTTCTGAAGCATAATACACTACCTCAACACTACGTTGCGTTCCTATAATTTCAGTGTTAAAATCTGCTAATGTTCGTTTTTCTTCAACATTGTTATTATCAAAATCACAAACAGTAATTGCTGTCGATTGAATTACTGGGGTACGCTCAATTATTAAACGAATTTGGGCTGTGGTAAAACAATCTTCGGCACCTTCTAATCGAACATATACAGAACGACTACTACCTCTGTACATAAATGGCGAAGTAATTTGATCAATAGTTAATTCATTATCTGCACCATTTTGGGTATTGTAGTAGGTAACGGTAAAACTGGAATGGTCTACATTAATCTCAGGAAGTTTAGTATCTAAATCAAAAACCTCTTCGCGATCATTATTAAAGTCACATAAACTATAAGTAATATTGTTTGAAGGTATCGGGTCATCAAACGAAATTTCTATTTTTGCCTTACTCTCGCAACCATTGGACGATACAACTATAGCAAATACCTCTTTTGAAGGTCCTCTAAAAAAATACCTTTCGGGAGTTACAATTTCATTTTCACGATCGTCTTCATAACCACTAATAGTTCCTGGAATACCATCCAATATATCGGCTTCTAGTTGTGTTAAATCATAACGTTCAAAACCATCATTACGCACATCACAAATACCCACTTTTTGGTCTTTGTATGGCGTTGTTGGTTTGAATTCAATTTCAAAAGGAAACACATCAAAATCAATTTCTTTGCCTTTAAAAACCACTCTTCGGCGAACAAATACTGTGGTAGTTGCTGTTATGGTAATTTCAGTAATTTCAGCAGTATCGGAATTGGCTTCGGTTTCGGTTTGGAAATAAGAAATTTGTAAATATTTTTTAAAATCAAACACCGTATCATCAATAATTTGATCCGAATATGTGTCTAATACTATTGTTTCGGACCCATCATTACCCTGGTCGCATCCGCCACCGCCACCACCGCCACCCGATGCACCTCCTCGAGCATTTTCTAGACTTATTTCACTATCACTTTTACATCCCGAAACGGTATTTGTAAACTCCACACAAACCTTGCCCTCATTACCTACTAATGTGTAATTAGCAGGGTCAATAATATCTACATCTGTATCACAATCAAAATACCGAACGCTGATATTAGTGTCATCGGCAATCATATTTGCTATGGATTCCGTTAAATTAAAACTTGGATCATTAATTTGAGCTTGGGTATCACCTGTAGCCGGAATTCCTTTTTTGTAAGTAAAGTTTAATTCATATTCTTTCAAACAATTTTGCGACGGATCAATAGTGCGCACATATACAGTAGCCCTTCTATTTAACACATACTGTTCAATATCTTCTTCTTTAATTGGTCGTCTTCCTCGGGTACTTTCAAAATAAGTAAATTCAAGACTTAATAAGGGGTTCAAATCAGTTATTTCAGATTCCTGTGTTGTTAAATCATATATTTTCACATCATCACATACCTCAATAGGAATATCCATTACCACAGGCTCGGGTTTCAATTCAATGGGAATTTCTTCGATTGTTTTACAAATCTCATCCGTTCCAATAGTAAAACGGATAAATACAGGATCCCCATCTTTCGCTTCGGTAAAAAGTAAGATTGGATCTAAATTATTATCGGCATCGTTAAATGATTTATGATATGATATATTTAGCAATGATGATTGCCCTCCTCTAACTGCTCCCGTATAATCAGTTAGCATAATATCTTCCTTTCCATCATTTACTATATCGCAAAGGGATATTTTTGAAATGGCTGATTTACCTGTAGCTTCTAAAAGCAATCTAATTTTTCCCACATCAAAACAAGAAATTCCTCGCTGCAAACGCACATAAACATCTGTTAATCTATTTTCAAGCTTAAAATTGCCTGGCGTATTTATAGGGTTCAAATTTGCTACAGCATCTGCTTCGCTACTATGGTAACTATATATCAAACCTGTTTGCCCAACCGATACTTCACTTTCATAAATTGTTAGATCAATCGTTTCTTCATCAAAAACTGGAGGATCACAAATAATTTTTTCAATATCCGTGGCTACCGGAAATTCGGTATCAATAGTAATTGATATAACATCATTTAATACCACATTGCCCCCCAAACATAAGTTATAAGTTACTTCTGCTTTGTATTCGGTAGACATTTCGGGACATACTTTTAAGCTACCTCCTCTTTGAATAATCCGATCACTGGCATCTTTCCATACCAACTGCGTTAATGCAGCTCCATTTGGTGTAAATCGCCAAGCCTCGTTAGTTGTTTCCCATACTTCATTATTTCGATTAGGTGGCGTTACCGACTCGGTACCGTCTTTCTGTATCCCAACTAATGTGTTTTTACGATTAATAATACTGGTATTATCTTCTCCTGCTCTAATTATTTCACAATTTTCTGGCTTCTTTTCAATATAAATATCAATAATATTAGAAGTTTCATAAAGCACTATTTGAAATGTAGATTTAGAATCGAAACAATCAAAATGACTCATATTTTCAAATGAAATGATGGCCTTTCTACTTGGAGCCGTACCTGTAGTATAGTACATAATTTCACCACATTCATTAAGTGGTGTAAGCGGATCATCTTTATTTACACAACCATTTTGCCCACGTTGAATCACCATATCGTGCAATGCACCAAAAATTATATTATCGCCAAAACGAGAATCTGGTAATTTAAACGATGCCATAGTTTGCGCACCACTAGCCACATCTGTTTTAAAACTTAGCAAACCATTATCGCCAGTAATAAATTCGGTAAAAGGGGTGTTATAAAAACAAAACGTAAATGGCAACACCTCGGGGGTATCTTGCCAGCGATCATCATTAGCAATTAAAATCTGAGTTCCTCCTGTAACACCCGAGATTGGATTTGTATAAGGAATTGATTCCACTTCGTATGAAGTAGTTTCTTTAATTTCGGTAAACGTAGCTTTTAATTCAAAACATCGATCCACATCCAAAGGGTAACTACAATCAATCAATACCTCTTCATTATCTAACTGATCTGTTATTTGAATAAATGGTTCAGCTGATTGAGCAAAAATCAATGCTGTTGTTATTAACCAAAAGTGGGATAAAAGAATAATTTTATTTTTCACTAGGTATCCAGTATTAATTGATCTTAAAATTATCAAAAAAAAACAGTTAACCTAAATCTCAAAATACTGAAAAACAGTGTTATCCATTTATAAAAACGTGTGATGCAGAATATTCCTACCAAGTGTTATATTACTCCACGAAAAAACAACAAACGTAGGAATAATCGTCTGAAAATTTATGAAAACTACTGTTATTTAAGAATGCTATTTAAACAAATTCAACGCATTTAGCTTCAAAAAAGTCTAAACCTTATGTGCAAGAATGTAATTGTAAAGATTTAAAATGGAATAATCTTAGTGTTTTATGGATTTTAGCACAACATCATTATGTTTAAATATTGAAATAAAGTAAGTTCGACATAATTTTATTTAACTACCAAAATTGTCAATTCGATTGATTTTTGAAAAAAAATTGTATTGAGAAAGGCAATTTTAACACGAAAAAAGAGGATTCTTGATATAAAATTCTTACTGAAATTCACTCGAATTAACATCTTTATCTTATATCTAACTCATGTTAAAATAAAGCCGTAATCTAAGCCTATCCATAATTTCTAATTAACGGAACTATACGTAACTTTGTAATACTTAAAATTGGCTCTTATGAAAATACAAGCTCCATTCAACCTCAACAGATGGATTGAAGAAAACAGAGATTTACTAAAACCACCTGTTGGAAATAAAAATTTATACAAAGATGCTGGTGATTATATAGTAATGATTGTTGCTGGGCCTAATGCTCGAAAAGATTATCATTACAACGAAACTGAAGAGCTTTTTTATCAGTTAGAAGGCACTATTGAAGTCCACATTCAAGAAAACGGCCAAAAAAGAACCATGGAATTAGGGCCAGGAGATATGTATTTACATCCTGCAAAGGTACCACATTCGCCAGTACGCCATAAAGGATCTATTGGTTTAGTAATTGAACGCAAACGCAAAGAACTGCCTACAGACGATGGCTTACTTTGGTTTTGCGACAACTGCAATACTAAATTACACGAGGTATATTTTAAATTAGAAGATATTGAAATAGATTTTTTAAAACACTTTAAAGATTTTTATGGCAATGAAAAATTACGGACCTGTAAAAGCTGTAATGAAATCATGCCCGTTGACGAACGATTTGTAAAATAATAATGACCTATACTCAAATACAAAAACACCTAAGCAACTTAGAAATTAGTAATTCAGAACACGGAACTGCTTATGGAAGCTCTTTTATTTCTGAAAAATCAATACTCACTTCTTTTTCTCCAGTTGATGGAAATCAAATAGGAAATATTAGTTGCACTTCTAGCGAAAGCTATCATCAAATTATTCAAAAAGCCCAAGAAGCCTTTACGCAATGGCGTGCTATTCCTGCCCCTAAGCGTGGCGATATGGTACGTGAATTTGGTAATGCTTTGCGCGAAAAAAAGCAAGACTTAGGCGTACTTGTAGCCTATGAAATGGGAAAATCATTGCAAGAAGGATTAGGTGAAGTACAGGAAATGATTGATATCTGTGATTTTGCCGTAGGACTTTCGCGTCAATTACATGGACTTACTATGCATTCAGAAAGGCCACAACACCGCATGTATGAACAATACCACCCTTTAGGTATAGTTGGTATTATTTCGGCTTTTAATTTTCCGGTGGCTGTTTGGGCTTGGAATACTGCATTAGCTTGGATTTGCGGAAATGTTACTGTTTGGAAACCTTCGGAAAAAACGCCATTATGTGCTTTAGCTTGTCAAAAAATTATTGCTCAAGTTTTAGATAATAATAATTTACCTAAAGCCATCTCATGCCTATTAACTGGTGGGGCTGAATTAGGTAAATCCTTAGCTAGCGACACGCGTATATCATTAATTTCGGCAACTGGTTCTACCAAAATGGGAAAAAGTGTAGCCACTTCGGTTGCTTCCCGTTTAGGAAAATCATTATTAGAACTAGGCGGTAATAATGCTATGATTATTACCCCTAATGCCAATTTAAAATTAGCACTTACGGGCTTAGTTTTTGGTGCTATTGGAACTGCTGGACAGCGCTGTACCACCACTCGCCGACTTATAGTACATCAAAGCATTTTAGACAATGTTCTAAAAAAACTAACCTCAGCATATGAACAACTACTAATAGGCACTCCGCTTGATGAAAAAAATCATATGGGGCCTTTAATTGATATTGAGGCTGCCAATCACTATAAAGACATACTCGCTGAAGCAAAAAAACAAGGAGCAACTCCAATTGTTGAAGGTGCTATTTTTGCAGGTAAAGGTTATGAAAGCGGATGCTATGTAAACCCTGCTATTTATTTAGCAAAAAATGAATTTTCTGTAGTACAAACCGAAACCTTTGCTCCACTACTATACATAATTCCTTACTCGGGTAGTATAGATGAAGCCATTGCAATTCAAAATAATGTTCCACAAGGTTTATCATCGACTATAATGAGCGAAAATTTACGCGAAACCGAGCTATTCCTATCAGCCCAAGGATCAGATTGCGGTATAGCTAATGTAAATATTGGTACTTCGGGTGCCGAAATTGGTGGTGCTTTTGGAGGCGAAAAAGAAACTGGAGGAGGAAGAGAATCTGGTTCTGATGCCTGGAAAGCCTACATGCGCAGACAAACAAACACTATTAATTATTCGACCGAACTCCCTTTAGCTCAAGGCATAAAATTTAACATTTGATTAAACTCAATCAAATAATTATCAGTGCTTTAATTAAAAAATACAGATTTAAACACTAAGTAAAAGAATAATTTTGTCGGATTTTTATGCTTTTCATAAGTTTTTATTCACTTTTTATCGAATAATAAACTTAAAATGAGTCAGTTGTTAAAAAATTATATGATTAATTGTTAACTTGATGCTAATTAATCAATTAATAACCTAAC
Source organism: uncultured Aquimarina sp. (assembly GCA_947489195.1). Lineage (GTDB taxonomy): Bacteria > Bacteroidota > Bacteroidia > Flavobacteriales > Flavobacteriaceae > Aquimarina. The sequence goes on from CANLCT010000018.1 coordinate 19,449, forward strand.
TCATGTCAAGAAAAAGTCTTTATGTTTTAGGCATACTACTAACCGCAATTATAGGTGCGTACTTAAATTGGATGTTTTGTTGCCCTCCAGAGGCAAAAGTAACTACCAAAACTCCAGCCGTTGCACCAGTAGTAGAGCCTACAACTCCCACACCAACCTCTTATGGTTTGGCATTTAATGACAATTCAGCATTTAAATATGCTGTTAATAATAATTTTAATTTTGAAAAATCGGATTTTTCTATCCTAAAACCTATCGCTAGTAATGTAGATGAAGGTGTATTAAAATTAAAAGATTATTTAGAAGCCAACCCAAGTAAGGTAATAGATATTACTGGATTATTTAAAAGTACTGAAAAAAATACTTCTGCTTACCCTAATCTAGGAATAGCGCGTGCCAATGCTGTTAAAAATTACTTGGTATCCAAAGGGATTTCTTCAAAACAGATTAACACTTTTGGAAAATTAGATGATAGCATGATTCCAAATGGAACTATTTTCCAAGGTCCAATAGAGTTTGGTTTCGAATCTATGGATTTAAGTGATGAGGGAACTAAAAAAGCTGCTGATGAACTAGAAGTTTTACATAAAAAAATAATGGCAAATCCCCTAGAACTTCATTTTGCATCAAATTCAAGTAACATTAGGCTTACTCAAGAGCAACGCCAAGAAATGGCTGATATTGCTAAATACCTTGATAAAGTTACTGACGGTAAAGTTTTAGTCGTTGGTCACACCGATAATACTGGTGATGCTGCTTCGAATATGAAACTCGGACTTGAAAGAGCCAATACTATTAAAGATTATTTAGTACGTAATCAAATTTTGGCTAGTAAAATAGAAACGCTTAGTAAAGGTCAAAATGAACCTATTACTACTAATTCCACTGCCGAAGGTAGAGCCAAGAATAGACGCGTTATAGTGACACTTAAATAAACCAAATTAACAAACTTAAAAATACAAACATATGAATCCATGTATAATCATTCCAATATTAGCCGCTCTAATAGGCGCTTTATTAGGATGGCTGTTACGCCACCTAACCTGTAATTGCGATGACGACTTAAAAGAAATTGAAAGATTACGAGATAAAAACCGAAAATTAGAAGCCGAATTACAAGCTTGTTTATCAGAAAAGGATAAAGCTATTTCATTACAGTCTAATGAACCTTTGGCAAATACCACAACAAGTGGCTTTGCTGCACGCTCTTTAGATACTAGCAGTATTGAAGTTGAACCTAGTCTTAATTTTGATGCTGGATTAGCCAAATCAATTTTTGGCAAAAAAATAATTGCTGATGATTTAAAAATTGTAGAAGGTATTGGCCCTAAAATTTCAGAATTATTTAATGATAATGGAATTAAAACCTGGTATCAATTAAGTAAAGCTAGTGTGGAACGTTGTCAGGAAATTTTAAATACTGGAGGCAAACGCTTTGAAATACACAAGCCTAATACATGGCCACAACAAGCCGGTTTAGCTTTTGAAGGGAAATGGCAAGAGCTTAAAGATCTACAAGACTACTTAGATGGGGGTAAAGAACGCTAAAACCAATAATAACCAAACTAACTATTTTTTAAGGCTATCAATATTTTATTGGTAGCCTTTTACATTTATCTATTGAAAAATCATCAACAAGTTCTTTTTTATTTCAAAAGCATATTCAGTTTCAATTTTCAATTACAAAATTATTCTATTTTCATTTTATCATTAAAAATCATTTCTTCGATCATCTTTTTCCATAAATTTTTTTTAAACTTTCTTGAAAAGAAACCTGAATGTCCAATTTTATCAACATTCAAATCATTTGGAGAAATAACTTCAATTGAAATATCTGAATTACAAAAGTATTTTAAAATCTTATTAGCGGTAGTTGTATTAGCTATAGGGTCATCCGTAATTTGAATAGATTTTATTGGGGCTTTTATTTTATGATAAAAAACAGGTTTCAATGATCTATTAAACTCATCTTCAAAATAATTTGGATTTACACTCCAGTCTCTCCATTCTATCGCTACTCCTTTAGGTAAATTTTCGCCATGACGAATTTTCTTTGCATTTGTATAACCAATAGCTTTTACAGTTAATGGAACAAACAAAAACCATAATGGTATTAATTTCAATCTGTATGGAAAATTCATATCCTTCCAATATCCAGTACATACAGCAATTAAAATTATCTGATCTACCTTATCTGTATTATTCATCATACCTATAAGTTGGCCTCCCATACTATGACCAATAATAATTTTTCTATCATTTGGGTATTTTTTAATAACCCAATCAAAAACCCCAGTCATATCTAACTTACCCCAATCCCTTAGTCTTGCATTAAAATTCTTTAATGACTTAGGTGCTGACAAACCCACTCCCCTATAGTCATATGTAATAGTATCATACCCATTAATCGATAAATACTTTGCAAAGTTTGCATAAAGTAATTGAGGAACTCCAGCCCCACAATTAATTTGCACTATTCCTTTTCTAAAATTAGAACAAGTTCTATGTATAGCTATCAATTGTACTCCATCAGTAGCACTAATTTTTATTACACTTTCTATCATTTTTTATATCAGCTAGTTTAACTATTTCTATAAATCTTTAAAAAGGATCAATACAAAATATCATAAATAGTTACCTCTTCATAATTCAAACCATTGTATATAGAATTTAAATCTAACTTTAATGTCTCTTTATCATATATGAATGAATAGGCACCAATAAAATCGAGTTCTTGTAAATCATTAATTTTTTTACACTCACGACTTAAAATTCTTATTGGAAATAAATGAGAATAAATTGGAAGTATATTTTTACTATCATCTCCCACTTGTTTAATAACTCCTAAAAAAGAAAACCCATCAAAATTACTATAAATATATTCTTGTGAATTAATTGATGTTCTATTACCTGGTCTAAAAAATCTATTTATTCTTTTTTGCCTTTGAACTATTAATTCATTTAATTTTTTCTTAGTTCCTCTTTCACCAAGTATAAATTTAGTATGATTATCTTTCATTTTATGAAAAATTATATTTTAATTACTATACATCTATAGACGTACTCTAAAAATATAATTTCAGCACTATCAGATTTTACTTTCAAAATATAAATGCCGCTTTACTATAAGTAAAACGGCATTTAACACAACAATATAACTAACTAAAATATAAACTAACAACATATATTAAACAAAGAGTGTGCCATAAATATTTTACCTTGAATATTTTAACACTAAAACACGATAAGCTTAATAAAGCTATTAGAAAAATAGGAGGCTTATTTTATATAGAATTGCATATTTTTGTATGGTAATTACTAACTATGGATAATACTACTCATTTTGCTGTAATAGGTGGAGGTAGCTGGGCAACAGCTATTGTAAAAATGCTTTGCGAAAACCTAACTAGTTTAAGCTGGTATATGCGTAACGAAGATGCTATTGAACACATAAAAACACATAAGCACAATCCAAACTATTTAAGCTCTGTAGAATTTGATTCTGACAAACTTTTTATTAGTTCGAACATAAATAAGGTAATTGAAAAAGCTGATTATATCATTTTTGCCATTCCTTCTGCCTTTTTGCATAGTGAATTACAAAAACTAACTATTGATTTAACCAAAAAGGTTATTTTTTCTGCTATTAAAGGAATTGTTCCCGAAACAAGTCTTATTGTTGGCGAGCATTTTCATGATTTATACAAAATCCCTTTTGAAAATATTGGTGTAATTACTGGCCCTTGCCATGCTGAAGAAGTTGCTCTTGAAAAACTATCTTACCTTACTATTGCCTGTAGCGACAAAGACAAAGCTTGTGTTGTGGCTCAACATTTAAAGGGCGATTACATAAAATGTACCACTAGCGATGATATTATTGGTACCGAATATGCTGCAGTGTTAAAAAATATATACTCCATAGCTGCAGGTATTGCACACGGCTTAGGCTATGGTGATAATTTTCAAAGTGTGCTTATGAGTAATGCTATCCGAGAAATGAAACGCTTTATTAAAAAGCGCCATAAAATGAAACGTAATATTAATAACTCTGCCTATTTAGGTGATTTATTAGTAACTGGATACTCCATTTTTTCGCGTAATCGAATGTTTGGAAACATGATAGGTAAAGGCTATACCGTTAAAAGTGCTATGATGGAAATGAACATGGTTGCCGAAGGTTATTATGCTACAAAAAGTGCCTATAACTTAAATAACAAAGAAACACGCACCCCAATTATTGATGCCGTTTATGAGGTTCTTTATGGAAACAAAAACCCTAAGAAAATTTTCAAAAAACTTACCGATCAATTGGACTAATCAACTAGACCAAAAGTAATTTTTATATGGGTGAAGAGTTGAAACAAAATGAATGAACTATACTTACTTGCTATTGTTTATTCTTGCATTAAGCTACCTGAAAAATCTTCCCTGGTAAAGGCTGTAAAATTCCTTTAAGTTCAAGACCTAATAACATTCCTGCTAATTGATAAGTGGGGATATTGCAATGCAACGCAATACTATCTAAATCCTGTTTGCCTTCTTTTTGTAAAAAATCGTACACACACTGCTCATTCGGTTCCAAAGTAACAAATAATTCTTTTTGAACAGGTAACTGCGCTTTAACCTTATTTTCTTTTAAATTTAAAATATATACTAAATCGGCTATACTAGTAAGCATATGTGCTTGTTGGGTTTTTATAAGCATATTACAACCTTTACTAAAAGGATCGGTTGTTTTTCCGGGAACAGCAAACACATCTCTATAATATGAATTGGCTATTTGAGCGGTAACTAATGAGCCTCCTTTATCTGCACTTTCGATAACAATTGTAGCCTTAGACAAACCTGCTATTATTCGGTTTCTTCTCAAAAAATTTTGTGGATTAAATGCATCTGTGCTCCAAAAATCAGTAAAAAACCCTCCATTTTCTTCCATGGATTTCATATACTTCTTATGCCCTTTTGGGTAAATTTGATTTAATCCATGTGCTAAACAAGCCACTGTTTGCAAATTATTAGCCATGGCTGCTTTATGCGCTATAATATCAACTCCATAAGCAAAACCAGAAACAATTACAGGATTAAAAGCAGTTAATTCGGCAATTAAATCTTCGCAAAATTGCATTCCATAACGGGTTATTTTTCGAGTACCCACAACGCTTAATACCAATTGATCTTTTAATTTTATGCTACCCGACCCAAAAAGCACCACTGGCCCATCAACACATTGAGCTAAATGAGTTGGATAATCCGTACTTAAATAAGGTGTTGCTTTTATGTTGTTGTTTTCAATAAAATCCAATTCTTTTTCTGTTGCCTTGGCATGAGTTTTATCGTAAAGTGATGCTAATCTTGCTTGCCCAATACCATCTATTTTTAAAAGATTTGACTTTTTTTCTTTCAATACACCTGCTGCGCTTCCTACAATTTGAATCATTTTTTTAATTGAAGCATCTCCTAAATTAGGAACATGTTGCAAACAAAGTAAGGCTTCGAGTTCTGTCATATTTAAATTGAAATTCAATGGGTGATTATTGTCTATGGCTATAATATAAAAACCTATTTTTTTAAAATTTATAGCAGAAGCTTTGTAATCTTCAAAAAATAGTTATTGATATTCAGCAATATAAAATAAAAATAGGAATCTTGTTAATAAGTATTGGATAAAGAGTTTTTTAAAAACAGGTTGTTTACTATTTTTGCTATAATGACAATAACAAATTACATCTGCGACTTATTATACCGATACGATTGTGTAATTGTACCGGAATTTGGTGCCTTTTTAACCAAACGTGCAGCGGCACATTTTTCTGACGATAAACACCTAATGTATCCGCCACAAAAGCAGCTTTCTTTTAATCAGCAAATTATTAGTAACGATGGTTTATTGGCTAATTATATTGTAAGCAGTGAACAAATAAGCTATGACAAAGCATTGGAAAAAATTCATTCCTTTGTGCAACGTGTAAAAATTGAATTAGAAGAAAAAGGAAGATTAACATTTTCGGATATTGGATTTTTCAATGTCAATTTTGAAAAAAAATTAGTTTTCGAACCTTTACACACATCAAACTATTTGCCCGAAGCTTTTGGTTTAGCCACCTTAACTTCTAATATTGTTATTCGTGAAACTTTAAAAAAGGAAGTACAAAATTTAGAAGAAAAAGCACCTATAGCTTTTACTCCTGAAACGCGTAAAAAACCATTATTTATAAAATATGCTGCAGCTGCAGCAATTGCACTTGTATTAACAGGAGTAGGTTTAAACGCTTACAAAAAACATATAGAGCAATATAATTTAGTTGAAGAGTTTGAAGGGAATCAATTGTTTAAAGATGAAATCCAAAGTGCTTCATTTGTATTAGATATTCCAAATCCTTTACCAAGTATATCAGTTAAATTAAAACAATTAACTGAAGAGAATACTGACGAAGTAGCGTCCTTTAAAAAATACCATATAGTAGCTGGTGCTTTTAGAGAATTTGAAAATGTAGCTAAAAAAATGCTACAATTAGAACGTAAAGGTTTTTCTCCTAGTTATATCGGAAAAAATAAATATGGTTTACACCAGGTAATTTATAGTAGTCATGCTACAAAGAATGAAGCTATAAATGCCCTAAATTCCATTAAAAGAAACGAAAATAAAAGTGCTTGGCTATTAGTTAAAAAATAACATAAAGTAGTCCATAAGATATTTTATATTACTGCGCATTTGTTTGATTAAACAAATGCGTTTTCTATTTTTATAAAATGAAACCTAAACACCCATCAGCCTCTTACACTCTATTAACCGATATTGTACTACCCAGCGAAACGAATTCATTAAATCATATGTTTGGTGGCGAATTATTAGCCCGAATGGATAGGGCTGCCAGCATATCTGCACGTAGGCATTGCAACGAAATTGTGGTTACCGCCTCGGTAAATCATGTTTCCTTTAATTTCCCAATACCTTTGGATAGTGTTGTAAATGTATCTGCTAAGGTTTCGCGCGCTTTTAAAACATCAATGGAGGTAATTATTGATGTATTAGTAGAAAATCCTAAAACGGGCTTAAAAACACAAGCTAATCAAGGTATTTATACGTTTGTAGCCGTTGATGAAAATAAAAAACCAGTTCCTGTTCCCGAAATTATACCTGAAACTGAAAAAGAAAAAGAAAATTTTATAGCTGCTTTACGCCGAAAACAACTAAGTCTTGTTTTAGCTGGTCGAATGAAAGCTAATGATGCTACTGAATTAAAGGCCTTATTTTTTAACCTATAATTTCAATAATACGTTCCAACACCGTTTCTGGCAATATACTATGCATTACATTCTCGTATCCGTCGGGTACTTTGTTACCATAAACGGAAGTAGGTATTTTATTATAGGTTACCAAATCGGGTAAAATATTATTAGCCTCTGGCTGTGCAAAAGGAGCAAAACCTGCGTAAGGATGTGTAACCCCCCAAATTGTAACTACTGGTATACCATACATGGCCGCCAAATGACCATTACCACTATCCATAGATAGCATAGCATCTAAATTAGAAATTAAATCTAGCTCTTGCCTTATCGTAAGTTGCCCTGCCACACAGGAAACATTATTAAATTTTTGAGCCGTATTTTGTAATAATTGAGTTTCTTTTTTTCCGCCACCAAATAATAGAATGTTATAAACCTCTTTTTTATCCAGTTCACCAATTATTTGCAGCATCAAGTTATACTTATATTCCTTTCCTTCATGCTGAGCAAAAGGAGCGATACCAATCCACTTTTGAGTATTTATCCCAGCAATTTCATTCGTAGGGGTATCTAATGTTTCTCTACTAAGTATATCTTCTGCCGAAAGGCTTAGTGGAAAACCTAAGGCCTCAAAAACGTCTGCATAGCGTTGATGCGTTGTTTTTAAAGGTTCAAAAACTTTATTATTCCAGCGAGTAAGTGCTTTTTTTTCTTCGCGTCCTTTATCAATTTGTTCAAAAGGGATATTGGTCAATTTAAAAAATTGTTTTAACACATTAGATCTCAATACATTATGTAAATCGGCAACGGCATCTACCTGTTGTTTTTTAAGCTCAACATACAATTTTCGCAATCCAAAAAAACCTTTATGTTTTCCATTTATTTCTATTACTTTAACGGTTACGTTAGGTAATTGAGCAAAAAAGGGAGCAAAAAATGCTCGTGTAAGTACAGTAACTTTAGTGTTTGGGTAAGCTTTTGTAAACGCTTTAAGTACAGGAACTGTCATAGCCACATCGCCCATAGCCGATAAACGAATTATAAGAATGTGTGCTTTTACTATTGCCATATTTTATTACTTACTTCTGCCCTCTTAATACAGGATTTAATTCATCATCGTTATACATTTTCATCTGTTTGTATACTTTCATGTATTTATTTCCTGCTTCAATATCCGTAAGTAATTGCTCAATTGCGGTAGATAAATCCACACGTTGTTCCAATAAAACATCAAGCTTTTTTTGACAAGCAGCACGGTGAGTGTCTGTAGCATCAGTTCGTGTTGCCTCTTCTGTCATATGATAAATTTTTAAAGCCAAAATAGACAAACGGTCAAAAGCCCAGGCTGGACTTTCTGAATTTATAGTAGCCTTTTCTTTTACAGCAACAGACTCATATAAATCTAAAAAATAGCCATCTAAGTACTCTACCATATCTGTTCGATCTTGGTTTGAAGCATCTATTTGACGCTTTAAAGTTAAGGCTGCCACTGGGTCTATTTGCGGATCGCGAATAATATCTTCATAATGCCATTGAACTGTATCAATCCAACATTTACGATATAACAGGTGCGAAAATAAATCATCTTCACTCTTATAAGGGTTTTCAAAGGCTTGGTCAACATTATCTAACACATGGTATTTTGCAATCACTTCTTGAAAAATTGCATTGGCAGTCGTAGTAATCATATTATTGATGCTTGTTATTACAACACAAAGATATTGTTTTTACACTATATGCTCGTATTTTGTTATAATCTAACAATTAGATAAAAACTATGTTCTCTTATATTTTTACATAGCATATTTGCCAATACGTATCCTGTTTTATATTTTTGCTTTTAAATTAGGTGACTTACCTTAATACTATTTATTATGAAAAAGTTTTTCGAAGGATTTCAATATTTTATGGAAGAAGTTGCTTTTGCACCTTTGAATGCATTAAGAGCTTTAGAATTAGAAAGTTGGTTTGGAGCTAACATTTTAAACTGGGGCTTTATGCTTATTGGAATGGCTGCATTCGTATATTGGATGAAACAATTAAAAGGTTTTAATGACAATAAGGAAGAGCGCAGGTATGTTGTTTCGCATTCTTTTTTAGCTGAAGACAAACAATAATTAGTTTACTATTAAATTAAAAAACATCTCAAACGTGTTTTTTAATTCTAGGAGTTAAAAATATATAAAAGCCTTTACTCAATGAGTAAAGGCTTTTTTCTGTCATTTTACTACTGTTTTTTTTATAAAACAACCTACCTCTAACTATTTTTTTTGCTCTTTTTGTAGCTTTTTTCTTTCTTTTCGTGTTAAACTATTACTAAATAGCATGTGTTTGATCTGCTATTACTCTAATTGATCGAAAAGGATTGAAAGTTCTTTTAAAAACAAGTTTAACTAACTTATTTTGTATTAAGATTTACTCACCAACTTTACGGGCTTAATTATGAAAAAGATAAATTTATTGTTTTTAGGATTTTTATTTGCAACTATACATATTTATAGTCAAGATATTGCTACAACATTAAGCTCTAACACAGATGATTATATGAAATTTTTAGCAACCAGTGAAAGTGCTGAAGCTGTTGTTGCCTCTGATGATATTCGTGGTTTAATTGATTTAAACGTACTTAATATTGCCGATGATAAAATTGAAATTGTATTGGACAGCGATTTAAGAGATACGGGCATTGTTCGTATTGTTAATGTAAAAACGGGTAAAAGAATACGCAGAAAAGTTTCTTTTTTTAAAGGACAAATTAAAATCCCAGTACCCGATGCTAAAAAAGGAATTTATGAAGTTCAAGTAAAAACTTCAAACTCTACTAATAAAATCAAAAAACGTTTTTCTGTTAAATAAAGGAAAAAAAATAAGCAGCTATTCATTTATGGAATAGCTGCTTAAAAATATTAATTGGTTATTATTACTTTACCTGTGTCAATTAATATATCGTCAACAAAAATTTTGTATTGACTTGGAAATCTACCAAAGTAATCAGGTATTAGTTTTTTATTATAATTTATCTCTGTAATCCTTTCTCCAGTTCTTATACGCCCTCTAAAAACTTCATTTAAACCAACCATTACAACAACATTTCTGGAAAAATTTCTAAAATTTGTTTTTATTTCAAACTTTGGATTGTTAGTAGGTATAACTGTAGGTGATAAAATTATTTCAGGAAAATCTAAGAAAAGTACTCTTGCTGGATTTGACCAAGTTTTAATACAAGTCGGTACATTGACAACAACACCTGAACTTCTACGAACCTTTCGTGTAAAACACACATAAGTTTCTCTAAAATAATAATAAGATGTTGATTCACTTTGTGGTTTATAACTTTTAGATTGAGCAAAAGGTATTAATTCCAGATCTAAATTTTGTGCATTTGTCACATCACTATAAATATTTCTCAAATTATTTATTTTATCTTCTATTCTATACCATTGATGAGTATAATTAATTGAACCTCTTACTACTTCATCTTTTACGGATATCGTTGGATTTAAACCAATAATAGTTCGGGACTCCATTCCCTCTCTTAAAGTTTGATTTATCCCACTAGCACCCAATGCATTAGAACCTCCAAAACCATAGCTAATAGGTGAATTTAATATTGGATCACCTATAACCTTACTTGGATCAACCTTAATAGTAAATTTATGAATGAGTGACTTACCAGCAAAGTTAAAAATTATATTATTGTTATTAGCATCTACAACTCTTATAGAGGGTACTCTGTAAAAAGTAGTCGTCTCTGTTAATTTACCAGGCCTGTAATCTTTTTTTGTGCCAACTAATTTAGATCTTGTATCATTATCTGTTTTCGAAAACCATTTGTAACCTTTAATTATAGGTTTAAAAGCAGTACTACTTGTTATTGTTATAGATGTTGCTATAAGCCTTGGGGCTTCCTCTCCTTTATATATTGAAGTAATATTACCTATAGAACTAACTTTATTACCTCCAAAAGAAACATTGATACGTGAAGAATCAGAAGGAGCTGGAGTCGGTCTTGATACAACAGGCGTTGTAACAGACTTATTTTTGACTTCAATAGATATAGAGTTACTTCTTCTTTTAATTCCAGAATTTCTTTCGAACTCAGCATATAATTTACCCCCTGTAGCTTCAAAGCTATTCGCATTTAACCTAATATTAAAACTTTGTGAACTATCAAAACCTCCATTGTTTGCTCCAAAAACAAAAGTACCTTGTTCTACAAAAGTAGGAGGAGCACCATCAAAACTGGTTGTAAAGATGGAAACATGTCCATCATGACCCGAACCTACAGTAACATTAAATTGCACATTAATTGTAGAGTTCTCCCTAATCTCAATCTTATCAAGGTTTTCAATTTTAACAGATTGACCATACATAATACCAATAAATAATATTGGTAAAAGATTGGTAATTTTTAATAATAGTTTTTTAATTTTCATATGTGTATATTGTTGATTATGAACTGGCAATACTACACTATCCTTATTTATTAAAATGTTAGACAAGTAACATTTAAACAAAAAATAAGTAGCTATTCCCTTACGGAATAACTACTTAAAAAACATAATAAAAAAAATTATTATTTGTTATTTTCTGGCTGACCAATTACTCTTCCTATTGCAGTTGCTAAAGGTTGAGAAATTACTGGACAGTTAATAATTGCTCCTGTTGGAATTAAAAGATCATTGTCTGCACTTGTATCAAAATCATTTTGTAAAGAAGGCAATTCACCGTTCCCTCTAAAAGGAATTAATGTACCATCTGCTAAAAGCGCATTTACTTGATCAAAACTCTTTAAAATTACTCTATCCTCTGCTGGTACAGTAAACTCTGTAATATGTGCATCCCACATTGGTGCATATCTTGAATCACTTGGATCAATTGGGAACGTATTTGTTGGATCATTCTCTTGACGTCCACTAGCTGATGGCGTATTTAAACCTTGAAATCCATCCACATTGTTAGCCTCTGGTAATATTCCATTAGCTGTAGGGCTAAAAGGTAACATTGATCCTCCTGGAAATTCACCAAATGCAGGTAGATTTGCTAATTTAGGAGCAAAAACACCTAATTCGATTGTTGCTGGAGCTGGATCAGAAGTATCTGTTACGATATGGAAATAATAGGCTCTTCCATCATGCCATCCATCTAACAATTGTAATACTACTGCAGCTCCATCTGTATCTAAGTTTATATTATTTAAATCATCTTCTTGCGCTTGTGAGTTCCCTGCTGGGTTAGGAATTCTGTCATGAATACCTGTTGCATTTGCCATCAATTGTGCATTTATAACCACACCACTAGGCAATACTACATATGATGACCAATTTGCATCTGCTATAGCTCCAGGATTTACCTCTGCCGGAGGGAAACTAAACAATTCTACTCTTCCTTCTTCCGCAGGTGCTCCTCCTGCAACTAAGGATCTTTTAGGAGAAAAATCTACCGAACCTTCAAAAATTAATCTTCCATCTTCTGTCCATGTTGCATTTTGAACTCCGTCACTAGTAGCAGCGGCTGCCATACGTGGTGAATAAATTACTCCCAGTTGTTCTGCTTGCGCTCTATCAGAGGATTCTGTTATAATATAATATCCTTCTCTTCTTTCTCCATTACTTAATGTTTCCCAACCTTGAAAAAGTGGTAATCTTACTGTTGGTCCCGCAGGTACTACAGCTCTATCAACTCGGTAATCTAAACCTAAAACACTAGGTATAAATACGTTTTCATCATCTTGAAATGTAAGTGCAGGATCTGCTGCATTGTAAGGTACTCCTCCATCTGCTTCTATACTTGCTAAAAGTAAATTTGCTTCATCTACAGGAGAGGCTACTTCTACTCCATTATTTGGCTGATCTACTACTGCATCATCATCACCACAACTCATTAAAACCATACTGGCCAAAACTGCACTTACGAATAATCTATTTCTATTTTTCATCTCTAACTTTTTTTATTATCTACATTTTTAATAAATAAAAACTATTATGCTGGCCAGCTTTAAAATTATTTATCTATTATTCTCTTGCTGTATAGGTCAGATACATTTCAAAAAACTAACCAAAAAAAATTAAAAAAATACAACTAATTGAAAATCAAATGTTTGATATGGTATTGTTTAGATTTGTGTTTTCTTATTTGTTAAATAAAAGTTAGATAGCTTACTTAAAATTATACCTCAAAGTTTATATAATATCTTTTTGGATGCTAATTAGAAACAAAAACACCCCAGTTTTAAACATAAAACTGAGGTGTTTTTACAAAATATATGCTATACTATATATAAACAGTAATATTATCTTTTATTAAAAAGGCTAAAAATTACAAATCGAAACCTAAATCGGTACGGTAATACATCTCTTTAAATTGTATTTTCTTTACATTTTTATATGATATATCCAAAGCTTCTTTAAAATCATTACCAAACGAAGTCACGGTCAAAACACGACCTCCGTTAGTAACCACCTTTCCATCCTTTAATGTAGTACCCGCTTGAAAAACAATAGAGTCTTCTACCGTTTCAATACCCTTAATTTCATCGCCTTTGTCATAGGCCTCGGGGTAACCACCAGCAACAGTCATTACAGTTACCGCTGTACGAGGATCTAAATCCAATGAAACTTGATCTAAGGTTTGATTCCCTACGTTAACAAACAAATCCACCAGATCATTTTTAACACGAGGTAGTACTGCTTCTGTCTCTGGGTCTCCCATACGTACGTTATACTCAATAACCTTAGGCTCATTACCTACTTTTATTAACCCAATAAAAATAAAGCCTTTGTAATCTATATTTTCTTTGGCCAAACCTTCAACCGTTGGCTTAATCACCTTGTTTTCTATTTTAGCCATAAATTCATCATTAGCAAATGGTACAGGCGAAATAGCTCCCATTCCTCCAGTATTTAAACCCGTATCCCCTTCTCCAATGCGCTTATAATCTTTAGCTGTTGGTAATGTGATGTAATTTTTACCATCGGTAAGTACAAAAACACTTAATTCAATACCGTCTAAAAACTCTTCAATAACCACTTTTTGACTTGCTTCTCCAAACTTTTCATTAGTCAGCATATCTGTTAGTTCGGCTTTAGCCTCAGCTAAATCATCTAAAATTAACACTCCTTTGCCCGCTGCTAAGCCATCTGCTTTTAAAACGTATGGAGGATTTAAAGTATTTAAAAAAGCATGTCCTTTTTCAACGGTTTCAGCTGTAAAACTTTCATAAGCAGCTGTTGGTATGTTATAACGCATTAAAAATTCCTTAGCATACTCTTTACTACCCTCTAACTGTGCACCTTCGGCAGAAGGACCAATTACTTTAACATGTTCCAATTGAGGATCTTTTTTGAAAAAGTCTGTAATTCCTGCTACTAATGGCACTTCGGGACCTACGACAAGCATTTCAATATTTTTAGTAAGTACCACTTCTTTAATTTTTTCAAAATCAGTGACACTTATATCTAAATTTGTGGCTATACTTGCGGTTCCCGCGTTTCCTGGAGCCACAAATAGTTTTGAACATAAATCACTTTGAGCTAATTTGTATGCAAAAGTGTGCTCTCTTCCACCCGATCCTACAATAAGAATATTCATTATAAATGTTTTGAAGTTCTTTTATTTTTAAAATGCAAAAGTACTCATTTGTCTTCAATTGTAAAGTGCTATTGCTTTATCAAATATTTCATAAACTTTTTCTACAGAAATGTCTTCATTGGGGTTTATCATTAGTAAAGAGGTAAATGTTCTTTTACCTTTAATTAAATCTGGATGTTCAATTTTAACACCTTTACCAACTGCAATATATGGAAAGCCCGATTTTTTATCGACCCATAAATAGCAAAAAATTTGATTTTGGAACATAAAACAAGGTAATTTATAATACCACCTATGTTCAAAATCGATATTATAATTTAGAATAATTTGTTTTAAAGCAAGTAAACAACTTTTAACAGGTTCGTTTTTATCTAAATAAAAATTATCTATTGGTTTCATTTATATTACATGCTTTACTGTCCTCCCTTTTAATAGGCTTTATCTTGCCCTTTTAATAAAATCAAAAGCGTATCGAACATAATTTTAATATCCATTAGTATAGACCAGTTTTCGATATAAAAAACATCGTATTTAATTCGATTAATAATATCTTCATCTGATTTAATTTCGCCTCGATAGCCTTTTATTTGAGCTAAACCTGTGATACCTGGTCTAACAGAATGCCTGAATACAAATTGATATTTGTCTATTTTTTCGGCGTATGCTGTAGTATAACGTGGTATGTGAGGTCTAGGTCCAACCACAGACATTTCTCCTTTTAAAACGTTAATAAATTGCGGAATTTCATCAATACTTGTTCGGCGTAAAAAACGCCCTATCTTGGTTACACGCTCATCTTTTTCTGAAACATGTAAACGCCGTTCATTTCCTTCTACGTTAAGTGATCTAAATTTATAACACATAAACTCACCATAGTTTACTCCATTTCGTTCGTGCTTATAAAATAATGGCCCTTTACTTTCTAATTTAATAATTATATACATTAAAGGAATCAACCACGATAGTATTCCAATAATAACAATAAGCGATATTGCAATATCAATAAAACGTTTTACAATAACGTTTGCGGAGTCATGCAATGGCATGTTCGGAATTGATAATACCGGGAGGTATTCGTAATAATCCGTTTTTAAATTAGAAACAGGCACTTTTTCTACATTTGGTATAAATTTTAATACTATACCATTGCTTTCACAAAAGTTTACTATTTCATTAATCTCGGCTGTTGAAACCTCATGAAGTGCGCAATACACTTCATCAATTCTATTTTTTTTTAAGAAAGCTATTCCTTCGGTAATTTTTTTGTCTAAACTATCGGCAAATACACCTTGAAGGTAGTAACCCATTTCTGGCTTAGATTCAAAATAATTAAGTAGTTCTTGAGTTTGGGCAGAACTTCCAAATACCAAAATCCAGCGCTTGTTCCCACCAAAATACTGACGGTATTTTTGTAATAAAAAATATAAAGTAAGCTTAGCTAATGAAATTATAAAAATTGTTATCCCAAAAAACAATAGTGTTTCGGCACCTGTTATGGTTCTACTTTTTACAATACCATAATAAGAATATAAAACAAGCATAAGTAAAAAAGCTTGTTTTACGATTAGTCGAATAATTTTTAATACCGAAGTAAATCGATAAACTTTGTAAAAACGCACCCACATCGATGAAGCTAACCAACCAGATGAAAGGTATAGATAAAAGAATAAACTTGTGGAATTACCTAATAAAAAATAGGCACAAAAACACAATGCCAACAAATCAAATAACACGATTAGTGGGCGAATTAAAAATGAATATCCTTTTAAAACCTTAGGCATTTAAAGTTTTTTTGTTTTTATATAACCATCAAACGTTTTATGCTCCTTTTTATGCAGTTTTTCCGAAGGTAAATTCTTAAAATATTCATAGGTTTTTTGTAAACCAACAGTTCTGCTTACTTTTGGTTCCCATCCTAATATTTTTTTAGCTAACGAAATATCTGGACGACGCTGCAAAGGGTCATTTACTGGTAGTTGCTTAAACACTACTTTTTGATCTGTACCTGTTAGTTTTATAATTTCATCAGCAAAATCACGTATCGTTATTTCGGAAGGATTTCCAATATTTACTGGCTGAGAATACTCCGAAAGTAATAACCTATAAAGTCCTTCTACTTGATCATCAATAAAACAAAAAGAGCGTGTTTGCGAACCGTTACCAAATACGGTTAAATCTTCGCCTCGCAAAGCCTGACCAATAAAAGCAGGAATAACGCGACCATCATTTAATCGCATGCGTGGTCCATAAGTATTAAAAATACGTGCTATACGTACCGGGACTTTATGAAAAGTATGATATGCCATAGTCATGGCTTCTTGAAAACGTTTAGCTTCGTCATAAACGCCTCTGGGACCAACTGAATTTACATTTCCGTAATAATCTTCGGTTTGAGGGTGCACTAATGGATCTCCATAAATTTCACTAGTCGAAGCTATTAAAATAGTGGCTCCTTTTGCCAGTGCTAAACCTAAACAATTATGAGTACCTAATGAACCTACTTTTAAAGTTTGAATTGGAATTTTTAAATAATCAATCGGACTTGCAGGCGATGCAAAATGCAAAATATAATCTAGCTTTCCCTCTATAGAAATATGATCACAAATATCATGCTCAATAAATGTAAAATCTGGATGATTTTTTAAGTGGGCTATATTATCATAACTTCCGGTAATAAAGTTATCCATTCCTATTACTGCATAGCTTTCCCTTATAAAACGATCACATAAGTGTGATCCTAAAAAACCAGCTGCTCCAGTAATTAAAACACGTTTTTTACTTTGAGACATTAACAATTATTTTTGTTTTCCGAAAATACAAAAACAAAGTGTACTTTAAATATTTTAAGGTTTTTAAAAAGAACTATTTATTCTTATTTTAATCAATTTTTTTAACTCAATGATCTTAAAAAAAAATCTAATACACTAAATATCAGTTAATAAAACACATTAAACATTTAAAAACAAAATTTAATCTACTACTATTGGGTTTTCAAAATTTGCTCAATTATTTTTTTTGTAATGGTATATGTTGGCTTTACGCCAGAAGTACCTAAACCACCCGAAGCCAGTGTACTTCCTGTTTCCAATGGATTATCGGAAGCGTAATACGCATAACGCACCTGAATATTTTCGGTAATACTTTTTCTAATTTTTGAAGCTGCTTGAATTGCTTTTTGATAATGTGCACCTTCCATTTCTAAACCAATCACCTTCCAGGTAGAATCATGAAAAAATTGCAATAAATCACGATTTTGAAGCGAAGTCCCTAACACCGTGACCATACTTCCTTCGTAACAATCAATATCAGTACCTTCGAAATCTTTTAAGGATAGTTCATTTTTAAAAGGGTAATTGCCCGAAGTTCCTTCTAAAATATGCGCAGTTGGTATCATTAAATCCCCTTTTCCACCTTGTAAAATACCCGCTTTTCCCATAATGGAAACCGAAACCACATTCATGTAAAACAAGGTTTCATTAGGTGCTTTATAGGGTTTTAACAACTCATCCATAGCTTCAAAAGCTTGCTCCCCAAATGCGTAGTCCATTACTAAAATTACTGGTGCTTTTGGATCATTATAAGTGGATAAATGAGCCATTTTACTAGTATCAAAAAGTTGAACATTAATATGGGAACTACTGCTATCTGCTAACATTACCATTCCGTGTTTTAAAGCATATGACTTTACTGTATTTCGTAAGTCCTTACTATGGTCATTACTCAGCAGCTCATAAATTTCCATGTCTGTTTTATTGGCATAGTCAATCCCAAAGGCTTCTTTGGCAAACAAGCTATTCATTACACTATGCATATTTGAACTAATAATATGCAATGGTCGCTCAAATAAATTTAAATTATGAATGCGTTTTTTTATTTGATATGCCCAAAATGAAGAATGGATATGATGCCCAATACGTTCTCTAAGCACGGGACTAAATGTAATTTCTCGTTTATTTTTTTCGGTAATTTCTTCTAATGATAGTTTACCTAAACCATGAATAACATCGATAAATCGATCTGGATTTTGAGGACTAGCAAACTTGTCATACACCTCAATAATTTCATTAAAACTGCGTCCTAAAATATTCGCTAAATGTGCCATGGCAATATCCCGATCCTTATCAGAAAGTGTTTTTTGCTCCGCAAACTTCACTAATTTATTCCAATCGCGCGTAAAACATAAATCATCTTCTTGCTGAATCTGTTTTCGTATTTTTTCAGACTCCATATACATGAATGTCAAATGCGTAAGAATATCATAAATTTCGGAACGGCCTCGTGTAATTTCAATATTCATTTGATCTTCATCAACACGATAGCAATTACGACGTCGTTTTTTAGGAATAATTACTTCAAAATGTGCGTTTTTATAGCCTTCTTCACTAGTTAAATTCACGAATCGACATTCCTCAATCCCTTCGGGTAAACGATCTAAAACATAAAGCAATCCATTTAACTCTACTTTATCTTCATTAATAGAACCATATATTTCTGGTCGCAAAACAAGCATAGCTTCTCTTAAAGTTTCACCCGAAACTCCCATAGGTTTAAAATAACCACGATTAAATAAATGGCGCATACCAATATATAGCCGTTCAATGGCATTAGTACTTTCTTGAGCTCTAGTTTGCTCATTTTTATCTATATCGTTTTTCATTTTAACCTTTACCTTTTTTAATGAGTATGAAACTGTGTTAGTGCCTCTGCAATATTACGATCGTTTGAAAGCCTAGGCAGCTTATTTTGCCCGCCTAATTTTCCAATAGATTTCATGTAATTTGTAAATCCACCTGTTTCAATTACCTTAATTTTTAATGGTTGAAGAATTTTTCCTGCAATTAAATCCTTATAATATGAATTTTGTTTTTGTAAGCTCAAATCAATTTCATGGGCTAAAGCATTTAAATTTGAAGGTGTTTCCGCAAATTCAATAAACCATTCATGATATGGCAAACCTTCTATTGGATTTACCTGTGGTGCCACGGTAAATTCTTGAATAACATGATTGGTTTTTATACTTGCTTCTTGCAAGGCCTCTTCTACTTCTTTTCCAATAACATGCTCTCCGAAAGCAGAAATAAAGTGCTTAATTCGACCCGAAACTACTATACGATACGGATCTGTTTCTGTAAACTTTACCGTATCTCCAATATTATAACACCAAAGACCTGCTGTAGTTGAAATCAGCATTACATAATTTATCCCTACCTGAACATCTTTAATTGTAATTCTCTTAGAATTATCATTAAAAAATTCATCTGCTTTTACAAATTCATAAAATATTCCAGAATTCAATTGTAAAAGCATTCCTTGCTTATTTTGCTTGTCTTGATAAGCAAAAAAACCTTCCGAAGCTGGGTATAACTCAATACTAGGAATACTTTTCCCTATCAGTTTCTCAAAAATAGCTCTGTATGGCTCATAATTAACGCCACCATATATAAAGAGCTCAAAGTTGGGAAAAACCTCTTTTATTGGCCTCCCAGTACGTTCAACAATGCGTTCAAAATACATTTGAACCCATGGTGGAATGCCACTAATAATACCCATTGGCTCGGGTAAGGTTTCATCGATAATGGCTTCCACTTTTTGTTCCCAATCTTCAATACAATTAGTTTGCCAACTGGGCATCCTGTTTTTTTGTAAATATTTAGGAATATAATGCGCCACTATACCCGAAAGTCTACCTAAATGCACTCCATTTTTATCTGATAACTCAGGGCTTCCTTGTAAAAAAATCATCTTATTATTAACAAATCCAGCTTTTCCTGTTTCATTAATATAACTTAAAATAGCATTCCTTGCTCCTTCAGTATGCGTAGGCATAGATTCGTCGGTTATCGGAATGTATTTTGATCCACTTGTTGTACCCGAAGTTTTAGCATAATACAAGGGTTTTTTAGGCCATAAAATATCTGATTCACCGGCCACCATACGATCCACATAAGGGCGTAATGCCTCATAATCTCGAATGGGTACTCTTGCTACAAAATCCTGATGCGATTTTATATCAGAAAATTGATGATCTTGACCAAAAACTGTATTTTCAGCCGTTTTCACAAGATATTGGAATACTTTTTCTTGTGTTTCTAAAGGGTTTTTGGCCCATTGATCAACTTTTCGTTGAATTTTTTTAGCAAATAACTTAGCTGCAAATACTTTTACTGACATAAAATTATTTTTCGAAATCAATATAATCGGCAGGGTTTAATGCTTGTCCCTTATCCCAAAGTTCAAAATGAAGGTGTGGCCCCGTACTTAATTCTCCTGTGGATCCTGCTATAGCAATCACCTCCCCTGCAATAACCATATCTCCTTGCTTTTTTAACAACTTTGCGTTGTGTTTATACACCGAAAGCAAGCCTGATTTATGCTTTAGTAACAGTACATGCCCTGTATCGGGTGTCCATTCTGAAAAAACAACCACTCCCTGACCAGCAGCTTTTACTGGAGTATCTTTAGCTACGGCAATATCAACCGCATAGTGCTTTAATTTATAATCAAATTTACTTGTAATTGAACCTTTAACAGGCGGAATAAATAAAAATTCTTGATCCAAATCACTTGAATTTTTTACTGTATATTTTTCCTTCTGTGCTACTTCTTTTCGAAGTTCAATATCTTGAGCCGAAGGGGTTAAATTAACAGAAGAAAGTTCCTTTTTAATGTCCTTATCCACAGAATCTTTACTAAAATTTTCTACTGAAACTTGTCCTGTTAATACTTTTTTAATGGATTCATAGTATTTTTCATTGTATCTAACTTCATCTAAAATTGAATCCGTTTCATAGGCTAACCTATTTGCTTTTTCGGATAATTCAGAAGAGGAATAACCGGGTATGTATTCTCGCAATGAAGAAAAGGCAATCAAAAAAATAGTTCCCGTAATTAACAACAACGAAGTAATCATTACCAAAACAAATACGTTTAATCGAGTTAGTTTAAATGAAACTTGTTCTTCGAATGTATTTTCGTTCAAAATTACTAAACGATACTTGTTCAGTAATTTTGTAGCTATCTTTCCTTTCTTTTTATTCAGTGCTTCCATTGGTTATATAGATCACAAATATACATAAGTTTGTTTTTTCATTTCGATAAGACTCCAGAGGAAACTAAAGATTTTTTACTTCAATAGATTGTACAAATAAATTTGGGTTCTCAATGTTACATTCTTTTTCAGAATTTTATTAATTAAACATAGTTTACTTAAAAACTAATTTAAATTCCAGTTTTCAAATGCTCATTTAAAAAAAGACTCCTTTTAAATAAAAAAGTGACCAAAAAACAATTATAATAAATTACTATTGAAAAATTAAAAATCAATAGTAATTGCTAATTAAAAACCGCTTTCATATCTTTTTGCTGTTGCAGAAAAAAAATCCTTGAATATGATTACACCTTTCGCTGTTCAAAAGACTCTTAAATCGCTTTATTTTAGTTTTTAGCTTCTAAAATGTAAATTTTTGAAGAAAACTCTCCATTTTTTACTGCTTTTAGGTTTGAGAGTAATCCAACACCAAAAGCGCGCAAATAATTTACTTTTTTGTATTTATATTTTTCAGAAAGTAACGAAACATAAAAAGTATCGAACCACATGGGTTTTGTTTCTATTAATTTAAAATGATGTTCGTCTGCTAATTTTGAAATAGCATTTTCAGAAAAATGCCAAATATGCCTAGGAACATCAAAAGCAGCCCAAAATTTTCCATAAAATGAGGCATCGTAACTTTTAAAATTAGGAACGGCAATAATCACTTTTCCTTTTGAATTTAATAAACGCTTAAGTTCATTAAACTGAATTTCGAGATTAGGAACGTGTTCCAATACATGCCACATGCTTATTACATCAAATTTTTCGTTTAATTGTTTACTATGCGAAAAACAGGTTACTCCTTTTTCTTCTGCCCTAGCCCTAGCACCTTCATTTGGTTCAATGCCTTTGGTGTTCCATGAATTTACTTTTAAACTTTGTAAAAGTGATCCTGTTCCGCAACCAATATCCAAAATAGACCTATCTGTTCCTTCTGTTATTTTTGAAAGTAAATTCGTTTTACTTTTAATCGTAATCTTTTTTACTATCTGATATAGTTTATCAATTAGGCTTGTTTTCGCATCGGTATGCGAAATATAATCCTCACTTTCATAATAACTTTCCAAATTTTCAGGAATGGGTGAGGTTTTATACAAATCGTACTTCTCGTTATATACTAATTCGAAGTCCTCCTGAGAAATTGAAAAATCTTTGGTTTTAATACGATTCATGTGCTGTGTTCCACGTGGAACTATTTTGGAAATAGAAAGTGTTGATGTGTAAAATAAAAAATTAGCTTATTAATTCTATAAATTTAGAATTATATCGAAGGTTTTCTAATTCTGGAAACTCCGCAGCATCAGCTTTTAAATTAGGATCTAATTCAAATGTTTTAGCTAAGAAAAATAAACATTCATCAATTTTATGTTGTAAATTCTTAATTATTGCAATTTGATAATAATTCCAAGAAAATACTTTCATATTATTTAATCGAACAAATAATTCAATTGATTCTTCATAATCCATTATTTCTTTTAAATATAATGCTCTAAAATAATTAAGTCGATACTTACCACTTGTATTTAATCCTTCTTCTAATTTATCAAATTCCTTTAAAGCAATATCCTTATCATTAATTAAAGCAAAAGTATGTTGTAGATAATGAAAAAGTAAATCATCTGAATAATGTTCGGGTAAAATAATTTTAAGCGATTTTAAAGAATTGTTTATATCATTCATTTGTAAATAATATTGAATGCTATAAATATTAGCCATAAAATTGCTCTTATCTATTTTTAAACAATCTTTTAAAGATTCGATAAATTTATGTTGTGCTATAGTTGGTAAAATTTCCAACATACATGTTATTTTAGATTCATGAATTTTAATATTTTCTGGACCAAATTCTAAAGCCTTATCAAAAAAGTAAACTGCTTTATGCATATCTCCTTGTTTAGAATACAAAGTTCCTTTGTTAGCATATGCCAATGTAGCTTTATCATCTAATTCAATAGCTTTATCCAAAAGCTCCAATGCATTAGTAAAATTACCCCTATCAATTTGAAAAGCCCCATAACCAATATACTTGTCCACCTCTTCTTTTGTGGTAGTATTCTTATTAGTTGAATTAGGTGAAAACTCAATATTTTCAATTCCCCTTGATTTTAATTCATCATCAAAGTCTTTAATTTCCTTTGAATTTAGCGTTTTCAAATTTTCAATAATTGAATTTGAAAGATCACTTTTAACACCATTTGCGATTAATATTTTTTTCACAATCAAATAATCACGATTGTTTTCATGATACAGTGTTTTAGCTAATTCAATAAGTTCAGACTTATTAAAATTTGAATTGTTGTTGTTTTTTGAGCTCGAAAAATCAAATGTTCCCATTATATATAGTTGATTAGTTATATACTTCTAATATAAAAATATTTAACTAATTACCTCCCTAAATAAACTAACAACACCGAAATATCACTTGGTGATACCCCACTAATTCGTGAAGCTTGTGCAATAGTTGCAGGACGAATTTTACTCATTTTTTCGCCTGCTTCATAGGATAATGATTTTAATTTTTTATAATCAAAATCTGCAGGAATCTTTACATGCTCTAAACGTGAAAGCTTATCTGCATTATTTTTTTCTTTATCTATATAACCAGAATACTTGACTTGAATTTCTGCTTGATCAAGAATTTCTTGATTCAATTCCTGCTTCTCGATATAATCTTTTATAATAGCGACTTCGCTTATATCAGATAAAGCAATTTGTGGACGTGATAAAACTTTAAATATTTTATCGCTATGCTTCATTACCGAAGATCCCTTTTGTTCTAAAATGGGATTCGCATCCTTTTCAGAAATACTTGTCTTTTTCAAAAAGCTAATAAACTCGTTAGACTTCTTTTCCTTTTTTTCCATGGCCCGTAACCTATCGTCAGACGCTAATCCTATTTTATGCGACAAAGGAGTCAAACGAAAATCAGCATTATCCTGTCTAAGCAATGTTCTATATTCCGCACGCGAAGTAAACATACGATAAGGCTCTTCGGTTCCTTTTGTAATTAAATCATCGATTAAAACGCCTATATAAGCTTCGCTCCGTGTTAATATAAATGGATCTTGCTCCTTTACCTTAAGTGCAGCATTTATACCTGCCATTAAGCCTTGAGAAGCCGCTTCTTCATAACCAGTAGTCCCATTAATTTGGCCAGCAAAAAATAGTCCTGAAATTAATTTAGTTTCTAAAGTGTGGGTTAGCTGTGTCGGCGGAAAGTAATCATACTCGATAGCATAACCCGGTCTAAAGAATTTTACATTTTCGAAACCAACTACCGAACGTAATGCTTTAAATTGTACATCTTCGGGTAAGGATGTTGAAAAACCATTTACATATACCTCGCAGGTATTCCAACCTTCGGGTTCAACAAATAATTGATGGCGATCCTTATCTGCAAAACGATTTATTTTATCTTCAATTGAAGGGCAGTATCGAGGGCCCAAACTTTTAATAGCACCATTAAACATTGGCGAACGATCGAAACCTTCGCGCAATAAATCGTGAACCAAATTTGACGTATATGTCATATGACATGAACGCTGCTCCTTTAAAACAGATGTGGCATTTGAATAACTAAATTTTTCAGGATTTGCATCCCCAGGTTGTTCAATCATTTTTGAAAAATCTAAAGAACGACCATCCACTCGTGGAGGGGTTCCGGTTTTCATTCTTCCCGATTCAAAACCTAAACCAACTAATTGTTCAGTAATTCCTGTAGCCGCTCTTTCACCAGCTCTACCTCCTCCAAATTGTTTTTCGCCTATATGGATCAATCCATTTAAAAAGGTTCCATTAGTAAGCACTACCGACTTTGCTCTTACTTCAATTCCGAGCGTTGTTTTTACACCACATACCGCTCCGTTTTCAACGATCAATCCCGAAACCATTTCTTGATAAAAATCTAAATTTTCGGTGGCTTCCAATTTTAAACGCCACTCTTCGGCAAAGCGCATTCGATCAGATTGCACACGCGGACTCCACATAGCAGGTCCTTTTGATTTATTCAACATTTTAAATTGAATGGCAGAAAGGTCACTAATGATTCCGCTGTAACCTCCTATAGCATCAATCTCTCTTACTATTTGTCCTTTTGCAATTCCTCCCATAGCCGGGTTACAACTCATTTGAGCAATGTTCTGCAGGTTCATTGTAATCAACAATGTACTACAACCCATATTTGCTGCTGCTGCTGCTGCTTCGCTACCTGCGTGACCAGCACCAACTACTATTACATCATACTCTTGTCCAAACATAATTTATATATTGTTCCACGTGGAACGTGGTGTTGAGTTTATCCAAAACGTTCCACGTGGAACGTTATATATTAACATTAAAAAAACAGTGTTCCACGTGGAACACAAACACTACAACAAAAAAATAATTAATGTTCCACGTGGAACAAACTAATTTTTTCATCTTCCTTATTAGTCATTAATGCTTGGTCAATAACTGTCTTATCTTTGTACCCACAAAGATGAAGCACACCATGTACTAATACCCTTCTTAACTCTTCATCAAAACTTACATTATAATCATTGGCATTATCTGCAACTCTTTCAGTAGATATAAATATATCTGCACCTAACAATGCGCCTAATGAATTATCAAAAGTGATAATATCAGTTAATGTATCGTGGTCTAAAAATTGTTTGTTTAACTCAAGCAAATAATCATCACGACAAAAAATAAAAGTAATTTCTCCTTCACTTTTTTGCTCCGATATTATCACATTTTGTAACCATAATCTATGTCCTTCTTGATCAAAATCAAAGCTCACTTCATTAAAATTAAACTCTATCATTTTTAGCTTATACTAATTATTTTTCAAGAAAATACTCTTGTACTCTCTTCTTAAATTCAGGCTGCAAAGGTAGTACTTGTCTGTTTAATATTTCAGTAGTATTAAAATATTGTTTGATTTGTTCGGGTGTTATCGTTTTACTTGTTTCAAACTCTTTTTTGTTTGTAGTACTCTTACGCTTATTATCTTTTCCTTGTTGAAATTGAGCTTTATCTAATTTAAATAATTGATGCTTCAAATTAATCATTCGCTTCATCGTTTCTTCAGTAAATCCTTTTTCTAATAATTCATTTTCTACTTGCTCCATCTGATTTAAAATACGCTTTCCATCAGGTGTTATACCTTGCTGCTGCATTTGATCTTCTAACTGATTTCTAAGATCCTGCTGTTGCTTGTATATTTCAAATAATTGTTCGTAATCAGATTCATCATCGCCTGGCTCTCCATCTTCGGCATTACCGCCTGTTCCTTTACCCTTTTTACCATCTTTTCCCTTGCCTTTTTTTCCGTCTTCGCCTTCACCTTTTTTACCATCTTCTCCCATACCCTTTTTACCATCTTCTCCTTTACTACCATCTTCACCTTTACTGCCTTCTTTTCCTTGGCCAGGTTTACCTCCTTCTTTTCCTTTGTCTCCATTTCCTTTACCCTGTCCATTTTCTCCTTTTCCTTCGCTACCTTTTCCCTCACCTTTTCCGGACTTACCATTCTCTCCTTTCTCACCATTTTCTCCAGACTTTCCATCTTTTCCTTTATCTCCTTCTTCGCCCTTTTCCCCTTCTTTTCCTTGTTTTCCTTTGTCTCCAGCTTCACCTTTTTCTCCTGGCTTTTTTTCTCCTCCTTGTTGTTCTTTTTTAGAATCACCAGCTTTTTTTTGTTGCGACTGCAGCATTTGCTCTATAGCTTTATTTAAGGATTCTTGTTTTTTAATAATATCTGGTAATTGAAAACCTTTGTTCTTTTTCTTTCCTTCACCAGGCTTTCCTGGTTTAGATTGTTGATCCATTTCTTGTAATGATTTGGATAACATTAATGCTAAATCATTAGAATGCGTTACTGCAAACTGTAAACTAGTTGCTCCTTGGCCTGTATTATTATCTGTTATTTTATCTAAGGCCAATGAAATATCATAATCAATATCCGATATAAGATCGTTTATTTCAATCCCCAATTTTGGATTACGAGATGATATCGCAAACAGGCTATCATCAATATGTTCGAAATGTTCTCTTAAAACATTCTGTCTACGCACATAGGCAGAATAATTCGGGTCGTTTGAAGTGCTTTTCTTAAAGGCATTCATATTGTCCTCTTGATTTAAAGAAAACAATACCAGATTATCTAATATCTGACGCAACATTTCAAGGTCTTCTTCCAACTCTTCCATTGACCCACCTCCACTTGCACCAGCAGTAGATTCCATTTTATTTGCTAAATTTTTAAGCATTGTTGCGCCCGTCTTCTGATTCTTTTTAGCTTGTTCTGTTTTTTCTTTTTTTAACTCACTAAGTGCCGCGTCCAATTCTTTTTTAATTCCTTCTTCATAAGCTGGGTCATCATCTAATTTCATTGGTTTTTTTAATTCCAAATTATGCTTACGTAAGTCATTTAATTCATCTTGAATAATTTTCCATTCGCTATTAATTTGTTCTTGCTTTTGAGTTTGATCACCTTCTTTTTTATCTGCTAGTTTAAATTGCTTATCAGATAGTAACTGCAGCATTTGAACAATTCGCTGATGCTTATCAATTACATAATAGCGTTTAGTTAACTCTAGAATTTGACTTAAATTCTTTTTTGTTTTCTTATTTTCTTTTTGAAGCTCATCTACTTTTTCTTGCAGCTCCTTTGGTGTTAGTTTTTCTAATGCCTTCTTCAATTCGTCAATTAACTTCTTATTCTTTTCAAGCTCTTTTTTTGATCTTTCCAACTGTTCTTTTATGGCTTCGGCATTTTTATCATCATCTAATTTATCTAAAGCTTTGCTTAACTTTTTTGATAGTTTATCTAAAGATTTTTGCTGCTTTGATTGCTTTTCTAAAACATCAGTTAGTTTTTGTTTCTCCTTAAATGATAGCGAATTTTGTTGTTTTTGCAGTTTAGAAAATGTTTCTAAATCTAAATCAGATTTTTGAAACTGATCCAATGATTTTGAAAACTGATCCAATTGCTGTTGTTCATTTTTAAACTCGGATTGTTCTGCTTCTACCCTTGATAATTGACGGTAATTATATGTTTGGCTCTTGCTTGATTTTGATCCATTGAAACTATCGTTATCAAAAACTTCAAAGTAAAAAGAATAACTTGTAGCATCTTCTAAAGCCAATTGATTAGGAAATTCATAAGTGAAATCTGAAAATATTCCTTTTTGAATTTCTAAACCAAATCGCTTTAAATCATCTGGGTTTTCTTGTTTAAAATAAACTACTTCCAATTTACGTAAACCATAATCATCAGATAATTGACCATAGAATAATTGTGTATTTATTTTAGTAGTATCCGTTGTTGTTTGAACTGCTATTGTTGGATTTTTATCTTTTATAACATCTATAGAAAATGCCAGTTTTTCATAAGCTTCTACGTATTCGTTTGAAGTAGTTATTTCATAATCCAACGCATTTGATAATTGCTTTGTTAAGCTAAAGTCGGAAGTATTCTTTTTAAAATTTTCCTGGTTTTCATCAGCCGTAAAACGAACATTACTTGCATTGGATGAGCGAATATTCCAGCTTATTTTTGAACCTTCAACTACTATTGCATTACCTGTATTATCGTACACTTTTGATTTCAACTTTACGTGACTTGGTGGTTCAACACGCATTTGAAATTTATTTATACTTGGTGCCGCGTTTACTACTAAATCATACTCTCTACTTTTTTCATCGCCAGCACTTAGTGTAAAAGGAATATCTTTACTTGGGTTTTTAAATGTATATGAAAATTGATTATGTGCATTTTTTTTAAAAAAATAAGTCTCGTTTCCATAATTAATTGCTACTTGATTGGGTACAATACTACCGCTTGTGGTAACATTTAAAGTAAAATCTTGCTGTTGAATTACAGCAATTGATTCATTTAAAATTTTAAAATGAAATGGCGCAGGTGGCTCATAAGCTGTGTTATAATTTACCACACGTGTTAAACTTTTACCAAACCAATCTTTGCCATTAACTAAAGTAAAAAGTAAAAAAGCCACTACTGGAATTAAAGCATATTTAGCATAAGAAAAACTCTTTTTAAAATTAATTGCCAAATTAAATGGTATGGGCGATAATTGAGCCGACTTTTGAGCAATACTTGCTTCGAGCAATTCTGATTTTTGATCATTAGAACTCAACTGAAGTAAGTTGACAAGTTGATCTTGAATTTCAGGGAAATGATTTCCTATAATTTTGGAGGCCTCTATACTTGAAATACGCTTTCCAAATTTGGCCAATTTTGCTAATGAAATTCCAATGAATTTAATAAACAAAAGAAATTCAATTCCTATAAACGTCCAGAACAAAATTCTACGTCCTTGGGTAGATAACCAAAGGAAATTTTCTAATAATAATACTATTAAAAAATACACCAAACCAATGGCTAAAAACAAGAGTGTTCCCTTAATTAATTCGTTAATATAATAACGCTTAATAAAGCTAGTTAGCTTTTTAAGAATGATATTTAAATTATCTGACATACGAAATTCTTAGAACCATAAATTTACACAAATAAGCTTACAACGCAGAAAAAATGAAAACTCACTAAAAAGACTGTTCAAAAGCCTTCTATATGTCAAAAAATAAAGCTAAAAAAGACTTTAATTGTAGCAAAGCATATTCAATCAATTAGCACAACTATAGTATATTTGCCAAAAAACTTATATTATGTCTACACCTGTTAGAGTTCGCTTTGCTCCAAGTCCAACTGGACCTTTACATATTGGAGGCTTACGTACTGCTTTATATAATTACCTATTTGCTAAAAAAAACAACGGAACTTTTGTATTACGTATTGAAGATACTGATCAAACACGTTTTGTTGAAGGTGCGGAAAACTATATAAAAGAAACATTGGATTGGTGTGGTATATCTTATGACGAAGGCCCTGGGAAAAACGAAAAGTTTGGTCCATACAAACAAAGCGAACGTAAAAATTTATACAAGCAATATGCAGATCAGTTAATTGCCAACGGAAATGCATACTATGCTTTTGATACTGCGGATGAATTAGATTTTCATAGAAAAGATCATGAAGCCAAAGGAAAAACATTTATTTACAATTGGCATAATCGTTTAAAGCTTAAAAATTCATTAAGCCTTTCGGCAGAAGAAATACAAGCAAAAATTGAAGCTGATGATCCTTATGTAATTCGTTTTAAAACACCCGAAGGAGAAACTTTAGAAATGCACGATGAAATACGTGGAACAATTACTATTGACACCAATGTACTAGATGATAAAGTATTATTTAAAAGTGATGGCATGCCCACTTATCACTTAGCTAATATTGTGGATGATCATTTAATGGAAATTACTCATGTAATCCGTGGTGAAGAATGGTTGCCATCTATGGCTTTACACATTTTATTATACAAAGCATTTGAATGGCAAGCTCCAAAATTTGCACATTTGTCCTTATTACTTAAACCTGTAGGAAAAGGAAAGCTAAGTAAGCGTGATGGAGATAAATTAGGTTTTCCAGTATTCCCTTTAAATTGGACCGATCCAAAAACCAATGAAGTATCATCTGGATATAGAGAAGCTGGTTTTTATCCAGAAACAGTAGTTAACTTTTTAGCGCTACTGGGCTGGAACCCTGGTACAGAACAAGAAATTTTTAGCTTATCGGAATTAATTGAAGCTTTTGATTTAAAACGTGTGAATAAATCTGGAGCTAAATTTGATCCAGAAAAAAACAAGTGGTTCCAGCAACAGTATTTACAACAACAAAATGATGTTGATTTAGCCAAAACCTTTGAATCTATTTTAATTAATAAAGGAATTACTACATCACTTCCGCTAGAAAAAATAGTGAGCATGCTAAAAGAACGTGCCATTTTCCCTGCAGATTTATATGATTTAGGAAAGTTCTTTTTTGAAGCGCCTACCGCATATGATTCAAAAGCAGCCAAAAAGGCTTGGAAAGAAGCTACTGCCGAATTAATGCTAGAACTTGTTGAAAAGATTAAAAGCATCACTGACTTTTCTGCAGCAAATGCTACTGCAGAAATTAAAGCTTGGATTACAAGTAAGGAGATTGGTTTTGGAAAAGTAATGATGCCATTACGTTTGGCTTTAGTAGGTTCACTTATGGGACCCGATGTGTATGAAATTGCTGCAATGCTTGGAAAAGATGAAACAATTAATAGACTTGAAAATGCAATAAAAAACTTATAATTATGATTTTATTAGCCGTACTCCTCCCCTGGTTGTCTTTTATGTTACGTGGTAAAATACTGACTGGTATTTTATGCTTATTACTACAAATAACACTTATAGGTTGGATTCCTGCTTCTATTTGGGCAGTGGCATCACTAGTGGATAAACGGAATAAAAATCGAGTAAAGGATCTTGAAAAAAGATACAATCAAAATCATAATTTTTAAAAAGAGGCAATGCCTCTTTTTTTGTATCTTTTATGCACTAAAAATTTTAAACTAAAAATCAATCTATATGTTTGGCATTCCATTTTTACCCATTGTTATTTTTTTACTTGTAGTACTTATTGCTGCAGGTGTGTTTACCGTAAAACAACAGACCGCTGCCATTATTGAACGCTTTGGAAAATTTCATAGCATTCGACAATCTGGTTTACATTTTAAGATTCCTTTAATCGATAAAATTTCTGGACGTTTAAGTTTAAAAATCCAACAATTGGATGTAATTGTTGAAACTAAAACTAAAGATGATGTATTTGTAAAA
Source organism: uncultured Aquimarina sp. (assembly GCA_947489195.1). GTDB lineage: Bacteria > Bacteroidota > Bacteroidia > Flavobacteriales > Flavobacteriaceae > Aquimarina. Next base: position 52,063 of record CANLCT010000018.1, read on the forward strand.
CTTAAAGTATCTGTGCAATACAAAGTAATTACCGAAAAAGTATATGATGCTTTTTATAAATTGGATTACCCTCATGATCAAATTACTTCATATGTATTTGATGTAATTAGAGCAGAAGTTCCAAAAATGAAATTAGATGATGTTTTTGAACGTAAGAACGATATTGCTATTGCCGTAAAAAGTGAATTAAATGAAGCCATGATGGATTATGGTTATGATATTATTAAAACCTTGGTTACCGATATTGATCCTGATGAGCAAGTTAAAGAAGCAATGAACCGTATAAACGCTTCAGAACGCGAAAAAATAGCTGCACAATACGAAGGTGATGCACAGCGTATTTTAATCGTAGAAAAGGCTAAAGCTGAAGCTGAAAGCAAACGTTTACAAGGACAAGGTATAGCCGATCAACGTAGAGAAATTGCGCGTGGATTAGAAGAATCTGTTGATGTATTAAACAATGTTGGTATTAATAGCCAAGAAGCCTCTGCCCTAATTGTAGTTACACAACATTATGATACATTACAATCCATTGGTGAACATACCGGTAGTAATTTAATTTTATTACCCAACTCACCACAAGCTGGGAGTGATATGTTAAATAACATGATCGCTTCTTTTTCGGCTTCCAATCAAATTGGCGAAGCTATGAAAGAACAAAATGCAGCTAAAGGCATTACTAATAAAAAAACAACTTCGAGACGCAAACCCAAAAATGATGATTTAGGTCCTGAAAACACTGAAATGTAATTGGTGATTTTCAAAATCTTAAAAACCCGTTTAAATCAATGTTTAAGCGGGTTTTATTTTATATTAATGTTATATATTAACTTTTTAAAAATCATTAAATAAAATTGATTTATGAGGGCTTAATTTTATAAGTTTTATTTATTAAAAATTTTATAGAATAAGTGATGCTTATCTTTAAATTCAGTAACGATTTATGCAAATCAAATTAACTAAAAGTAATACTCAATTTATAAAAGGAATTGGAATAATATTAATAGTTTTTCATAATTTTTTTCATCACATTAATCCGCGTATAGGTGAAAATGAATATAAATTTTCATTTAAGATATTTAAAAAATTTATACACTATTTAAATATTGATTCAATAAATTTTATACAATTTATATCTAGTTATTTTGGCCATTATGGTGTTCAATTATTTATTTTTTGTAGTGGATATGGTTTAACTATTTTATATACACATAAAAAAATTGATTACAAACATTTTATTATAAAAAGAATATTAAAACTATATCCTGCTTTTACAATTGCTATTATTCTTTTATTAATATATCAATATGGAATTATTGGATATCCTTTTAGTATAAGAACAGTTGGATCAATAATAATTAGGTATACAATGATATCAAATTTTATTCCTGGTAAAATTTTTACACTAAGTGGTCCATATTGGTTTTACTCAATGATTATACAGCTTTATTTAATTTTCCCTTATTTAATTAAACAGAATACAAAAAAATTAGCACTGATTTTTACTATTAGTTACTTAATTATTTTAACAACAAACGACTTTTTTTCAAATCTTAACTTTAGTCTGTATTATAATTTTTTAGGGAATTTACCTGTATTTATTTTGGGGATTTTAATTGCTCAAAATAAGTTTTATGAAATTTCATTATGGAAATGGATAATAGCACTATTTATATTCGCTTTAGGGCAAATTAATGTATATATATGGTGCTTTTCTCAAATTTTATTTATCATAATTTCTATACCTCTTTTATTAAAATTTAATACAATTTTACAAAATACAAAGTTCAATCAATTTATAGTATATACTGGAAAAATGTCTATGTATTTATTTGCAATACATGGCTTTTTAAGAAAACCTTGGGTTAGGCTATCCAATGAATCAGAATTAGATTATTTAACCTATGTTTATTTTGTATTCTTTCTAATTTCAACATACTTAATGTCTACTTTGTTAAAAAAATTAGAAGAAATTTTAATCCAAATAATAAAAGCATATTATCCAATAATAAAACAATACTTTTAATTTATTTTTGTGATATTTCAAACAAATTTAAGATTAAAGTATAAATAATATCTGTTGACAAATTACTAGTATTCAAATTATTAAAATAAGCTATTTTTTTAGGATATAAATATTTAAACTCTTTTGAATACCAAATTATAAATGCTGGATTGGCTACATACTTTGATTTATGTCCATGCAACCATTTTCCATTTTCACCTAAAGATTCACCATGATCAGATATGTAAATAACAATTGATGGCTTTTCTAAATTTTTATGGTAATTGATAACTTCATTCAAAAAATAATCTAAATATAAAATAGTGTTATCGTATGAATTTATTATCTGCTCTTTAGTTAATGAAGGCAAGTATTTAGAATCTATAACTGGTTTATATTTTCTATGTCGTTCATCATACCTGTTATCATACCACCAATGACTACCTACCATATGTAAAGTTGTCATATTCTTATTCAAATCTTTTTCTAATTCTTGTTTTAAATAAGGAAGTAATTCTTCATCTTTAGATTTATGGTAACTATCATATGATTTCAACTCATCAATAAGTATAACCTTGCTATTACTATTTGCAATTGGTTTATAACCCCACTCTAAAAACTGATTTCCAATCCAAGTGCAATTGACATCCGATTTTTTTAAAACATCATATACACTTCTTATTTTAGTCTTTACTGTATCATATATACTTTGATTTGATAAAATTTGAGGTATACTTTCAAATGTGTATATTTTATTTGTATACATTTCTTTAAAACTGATAAAATTTTTAAGTTTTAAAAGATTAGGCGTTGTATTTCTGGTATATCCATTAATACTTAAATGATCTGCTCTAACGGTTTCACCCAAAACAAAAGTTACTTGTATGTCACTTTCTAAATTAGATGAAAATTTAAAATTTGAAATATCCTCTAAAGACAAAGAATCTTTATTAAAATAACCATAAACACTAGAAAAAAACTGATAAGGTAATTTAAACTGAAAAGTTTGGTGTCTAATATGTTCCCCTACAAAAATCATTAATATTAATACTATACTTAGAATCGTAGAGAACTTAAAAGCTCTAACTTCTAATTTATTATAAAGTTTTAAAATTATAAATAAAGCCACAAATAAAAATATAATATAAAGGATCAAGGGTATAGAAATCAAATCTTTAACTAACTCTGACTCAATTTGAAGACAAGCATCTATTAAAAAAGGAGAAATTGAAATATCAATACTAAAAACCCAAAAAGCAACAATACCTAATACTATGTACATTATGCTAAAAAGCAACCTAAAAAGTAGTTGATTTAAGCTAATAAAATACAATATGCCTGCAAAACAAGATTGCAGTATGCACATGTGTATAAAATAAAATAAAGTATCTTTAAAACCTGTTAATGGAATATGAATATAAGAAGCTAATGTAACGGTTAGTATAAATAAAATATTTAATATTAAATGAAATCTAATATTGTCTAAAACTTCCTTTTTAAATTTCATTAAGTAGCATTATTTAATATTTTTCTGAAAATGATAACCAATAATTTTATAATTCTGATTAAAATAAAACTTATGGGAGCGTGAATTAAATACATACGAATTTAATTCAATAGTATCATAACCTCTTTCGAAACACCATTCTTTTATTTCCGACTCAAAAATACGACCATATCCTTTCGATTGGTGTTTGGCATCGATAACTACATTATCAATTTCGAGTTGTTTTCCACAATAAAATCGTGTTGTGGTCCAACCACTTGTTAATCCAATAAGCTCATTAGATACAAATAGACCAAAACATACATAATTACCATAATTAAACATTTCATTGATATAATTGCGTATTTGACCTTCTTTATAATCACCTAATTGTAATGCTAAAGGAATCATTTCTTCAATATTATCGAGTGATAATAATTTAACGCTTAGTAGTTCGCTATTCATTGAATTGTACAATTTAAAATTGATTACAAACTAAATAATATAACTTTAAATAGTATGTTGATTTAATCTAATTTTAACTGTTTTGCCTCAGTAACTAATAATTCATTACTATCCTCTAAAGCTTCATCAATAAATTGTTTTGCAGCATCAGTTATTGGATTTTCAGTTAAATATTCACCTAAAATTAGTACTGCTGCTATACGTGTACCGACTTTCTTTTTAGCAGTTCCAAATAATGGAGCAAAATCATCATAAGCTACATCCTTAGCTAATTCTTTAATTTTAGCCTTAGTAATTTGTTGCTTTTCTACCGGAAGGTTGGTGTACTTTTTTCCTAATTTTTGAATTTCACTAATTGGATTTTTAGCTTGCCCTCCTTTATTTTGTTGTAAATTTTGAACTTGATTTTGTTGCTGTTTTGGCTTTTGTTTTGCCCAACTATCTTTTAAACCTACTGTTTTATTAAATATCAATGCTTTTGCAGAAGTATCTAAATCCAAAGTAAAATAACCTAAACGCTGAAACTGAAAATGTGAGCCTAACTCCGCACTTTTTAAATAAGGCTCGACAAAAGCATTGACAGTTTTTAAAGAATCTACATTTATAAATTCCATAAAACTTTTATCCTTATGCGAATCTGGTGCTTCATCTGTAAATAATCGATCATAAACACGTATTTCTGCAGGAATGGCATGTGCTATAGATACCCAATGCAACGTTCCTTTTACTTTTCGTAATGAAGCCTCACTCCCACTACCCGATTTACTATCGGGATCATAGGTACAATGAATTTCGATAATATTACCTTCAACATCTTTTACTACCGATTCACCTTTAATAATATAAGCACTTTTTAAACGCACTTCTTTACCTAAACTTAAACGGAAATACTTGCTATTGGCAGCTTCTTTAAAATCTTCTCTTTCAATATATAATTCTCTTGAAAATGGAACTTCATGCGTTCCTGAATTAGCATCTTCAGGATTATTTTCTGCTATTAAAATTTCTTCTTTTCCTTCTGGGTAATTAGTAATAATCAATTTTATGGGATCTAAAACTCCCATAACACGTGTAGCTATTTTGTTTAAATCTTCTCTAATACAAAATTCTAAAAGTGATAATTCTATAATATTTTCACGCTTAGCAACACCCACTGTTTCTACAAAATTTCTAATAGCTCTAGGGGTATAACCTCTTCTTCTTAAACCCGAAATGGTTGGCATGCGTGGATCATCCCAACCAGATACAATATTTTCTTCAACAAGCTGTAATAATTTACGCTTGCTCATTACTGTATAATTCAAATTAAGCCTTGCAAATTCACGTTGCTTAGGTAATCTATGCTTTGTATCTACTTGTTCTAAAAACCAATTATAAAGCTCTCTGTGTGGCTTAAATTCTAATGAACATAATGAATGTGTAATTTCTTCAATATAATCACTCTCGCCATGGGTCCAATCGTACATTGGATAAATACACCAATCATTACCCGTTCTATGATGTGCTTTTTTTAAAATACGATACATTAATGGATCGCGCATTAACATGTTTGGTGATTCCATATCAATTTTAGCTCTTAAAATATGTTCTCCTTCATTGTATTTACCGGCTTTCATTTCTTCAAAAAGCTGTAAATTTTCTTTAACTGATCGATCTCGATAAGGCCCTGCTACTCCTGGTTGTGTTGGTGTTCCTTTTTGCTCAGCCATAGCTTCGCTAGATTGCGAATCTACATAAGCTTTACCATCTTTTATTAATTGAATTGCCCAATCATATAATTGCTGAAAATAATCAGATGAATAACATATTTTATCCCACTTATATCCCATCCAGCTAACATCTCTTTTTATAGCATCTACATATTCTTGCTCTTCTTTTGCTGGGTTAGTATCATCAAAACGTAAATTTACAGGCGCATTATACTTTTCGCCCATACCAAAACTAATTCCTAAAGCTTTTGTATGTCCTATATGTAAATAGCCATTAGGTTCAGGCGGAAAACGAAAACGCAGCTTATCTTTAGAATAGCCATTTTTTAAATCCTCTTCAATAATTTGTTCTATAAAATTTAATGATTTATGTTCTGACATACTGGGTATAATTTAATGTGTAAAGTTATTAAAATTTAAATGCTCCTTTTAACACTTTAGCTTCAAAAATTTAATGTATTTATAAAATTGTATGACAAGTTAGCGCCCTAAAAAACATAGTAATTTATATTTTTAAAAATGATCACAAAACTTTGTAATTTGCATAAACCTTATTTTATACTATAAATTGCTATAATTTTAGGTAAGTAATTAATAACCAATATTAAAATGGGAATAATAAAACTTCACAATATTAAAATACATTCTAACCATGGTTGTTTAGTTGAAGAATCAAAAATAGGTTCTGATTATCGTGTTGATTTAACGATTACTGCCAATTTAAATGCATCGGCTCAAAGTGATGAATTGGCTGATACAGTAGATTATGTACATCTTAATTTAATTATAAAAGAAGAAATGGCTATTCGTTCTAAATTGTTAGAACATGTGGCCGAGCGCATTTTAAATCGTATTTTTAATGAACTTATTTTAGTTACCCAAGCGACAGTTGCTGTTTCTAAAATTAACCCTCCAATAGGCGGCGATGTTCAAATGGTTACTATTGAGCGCACTAAAACTAGATGATATTATTTTAAACTTATAATTAATTGCCTAATTAATCAAAAGCTAGCTTTAAATAAGAGCAAGAATTGTAGTAATTAATTATTTAACATTATTTATGTAATAATGATTATTTAGTTTTTGCTAAATACTGCAAAATTATATTATATTTGCCGTCCTGTTACAGGGTGTCGTGGCCGAGTGGCTAGGCAGTGGTCTGCAACACCATCTACAGCGGTTCGAATCCGCTCGACACCTCAAAAAAAGTCTCTTAATTTTAAGAGACTTTTTTATTTATACTTTATGCTGCCTACTAACTAATTATTTGAAATACCTTTCATTTAGTATGTTTAAATGATGTTTTGCATGGCCTATATTTAAAAAACCTATGGCAAGTGGAGTTATTTCAATTTCGAAACAAATTCCTTTTTTATGAAACATTTCTTCAGTTAAACTTTCAAAAAATAGAACACTTGAAGCACTTACAATTTCAAATTCGTTAAGTAAATCTGATACACTTCTATTACTAGCATTCGAATAATTAGCATAAATATCTTGATCATAACCAGGCATAGTGCCAGTATCATTACGTGTATATGCTAAGGCACGATACATTTGAATTCTTTCATTATCAATAATATGTTGTAAAATATCCTTTGGTGTCCACTTCCCTACTTCGTAACTATAATTTTGATATTTTTCTAATAATTGCTGACAATCATAAAATTCTTTACTTGATTTTTTTAAACCATCGAGCAACGTGGTTTTTGTATCAACTAAATTAATATACCGATCAAAATATTGTGGCATAAACTTTAGATCATTTATTGTAAGATCATTTCCAATAGATTTTTGATTTGTTAAATTCATAATTATAGTGGTTTTATAGACTAAAACTACTATAAAAATTTAATAAGAAACTTAATATTAAAATTTATAACATAAACTTTAAGAAGCTACCTTTTCAATTCTATTTTGAATTTTTTGAGCACTTGAAGGAAATAAGCCTTTACTTAACAACACACCACCAAAAAATATCATAAGTATACTTACTATTCTTTTTAAATTATAAATTCGGGTGGGTGTTAATTTCTTTTTTAAGGTTTTTGCTAATAGTATTTTTAAAATATCGGCTAATAAATACACAAATAATACAGCACCAAAAAAGAAAATTATCCGGTTTTTATCCATTTCTAACTGTGGAGTAATGGTAATTATAATTGTTAGCCAAAAACCTAATACACCAATATTGATAAAGTTTAATAAAAAACCTTTTAAAAATAATTTAAAATAATTGTGTTTATTAATTAATTCAACTTCGATAGAACGTTGGTCATTAAATGATTTTTTTTCTTTTATTAAAGTTATTACACCATAGGCAGTTAATAAAACGCCTCCAAAAATAAATAATGAAGGATCATCTTTAATTTTATCAAGTAATTTATTAGTACTTAAATAAGCGATACAAATAAAAATAACATCGGCAAAAATAACTCCCAAATCAAAAGAAATTGCTGCTCTAAAACCTTTAATAGCAGCAGTTTCTAATAGTGCAAAAAAAGCAGGTCCTAATAAGATTGCTAAAAACAATCCTATTAATATTGCTTCTCTTAAATCTTGTAAATACATATAACTTAGTTTGTACTATGCACCAATTCTTCTTGTTCATTAGGTTCAACAAAAGTAAAGTCTAAATGACGTTTAATTAAATCGGCATTTTTAACTCGTACATAAACAGTATCACCTAATTGATATTCATTTCCTGTTTTTTTACCAACAATGGCGTATTTTTCTTGAATAAAGATATAATGATCATCGGTTAAATCGCGAAGTCTAATCATTCCTTCGCATTTATTTGCTGTAATTTCAACATAAATACCCCATTCGGTTACTCCAGAAATTACACCTGCAAAAATTTCATTTTGATGATCTTGCATAAATTTAATTTGCATAAATTTAATAGAATCTCTTTCTGCATTAGCTGCTAAAGCTTCCATTTCACTACTATGCTTACATTTTTCTTCATATTCAGTTTCATCGACCGATTTACCAGCATCTAAATAATATTGTAATAAGCGATGTGCCATAACATCTGGATACCTCCTTATAGGCGACGTAAAATGCGAATAATAGTCAAATGACAATCCGTAATGCCCTATATTTTGTGTAGTATATACTGCTTTACTCATGGTTCGAATAGCCAGTGTATCTACCATATTCTGTTCTTTTCGGCCTTTAACATCACTCAATAATTTATTTAATGAAGAGGTTACTGTTTTTTTGTTTTGTAAATTTAAACTATGACCAAATTGCGAAACAATGTTTTGTAATGCAACTAATTTTTCTTCATTAGGCTCATCGTGTATTCGGTACACAAATGTTTTTTTAGGAGTTTGCCTTCCTATAAACTCAGATACCTTTTTATTGGCAAGTAACATAAACTCTTCAATAAGTTTATTAGCATCCTTAGAAGTCTTAAAAAACACACCTACAGGTTCGCTATTTTCATTTAATTGAAATTTTACTTCGGTTTTATCAAATGATAAGGCTCCAGACTTCATTCTGGCTTCGCGCATTATTTTGGCTAATTCGTCTAATTTTAAAACAGCTTCAGTTATTTCAGAGCTAGCTTGATAAGCTTCTCCCGTAAGGGATATATCTGCCGGAATTGTTGATTCACCTGTTTCAATGATTTGTTGAGCTTCTTCATATGCAAAACGAGCATCGGAATAAGTGACCGTTCTACCAAACCATTCATTTACAATTTTAGTATTAGGAGCAATTTCAAAAACTGCCGAAAATGTATATTTTTCTTCATGTGGCCTTAATGAACAGGCATTATTCGATAATACTTCGGGTAACATTGGCACTACCCTATCCACTAAATAAACGGATGTAGCTCTTTCATAGGCTTCATCATCTAAAATAGTTCCGGGTTTTACATAATGCGAAACATCGGCAATATGAATACCTACTTCATAATTTCCATTTTCAAGTATTTTAAATGAAAGCGCATCATCAAAATCTTTTGCATCTTTAGGGTCTATAGTAAAAGTTAAGGTTTTACGCATATCTCTACGCTTAGCTATTTCTTCTGGTTGAATTGAAGTATCAAGCTCATTTGCAAAGTCTTCTACTTTTTTAGGAAACTCATACGGTAAACCATATTGTAATAAAATAGCATGAATTTCGGTCTCATGTTCACCAGGTGTTCCTAAAACTTCTTTTACAGTTCCAAATGGTGAATCCGCTTTATCGGGCCAATCATCCATGGTTACTAAAACTAATTCACCATCTTTAGCACCATTAATTCTATCTTTTGGAACAAAAAAATCGGTATACATTTTTGGATCTTGTGTACTAACAAAAGCGAATTTTTCTTTTATTTGAATAACTCCAATAAATTCAGTTCGTTTTCTTTTAATTACACTGGTAATTTCACCTTCATTTTTACCACGTCTGCGTCTACGGTACATATATACCTCCACCTCGTCACCATGTAAGGCTTTATTTAAGCTGTTTTTTGGAATAAAAATATCTTCCTCTAAATCTTCAACAATTACATAGGCATGTCCTTTGGTGGTCACATCTACAATTCCTGTATATGTATGGCTTGATATTTCGATAATAAACTTACCTGGAGCAATTTCATTAATTTGTTGTTGCGCTGCTAATTTGGCTAAACCTTTAATAATTTGATTTCGACTACTAGCATCTGTTAAATGTAATTTAGCAGAAATTTGTTTGTAATTAAGAGCAATTTTTCCACTTTTCTTCAAAATCTGAAGAATTTTTACTGACAAATTTTCTACTCTCTTAGATTGTTTCTTTTGACTATTACTTCTTCTTCCCATGTATCTAAGTGATGATTTGCGCTAAAAATACAGCTATTCTTTGTAGTTTAAGTACTTTATAAGTAAATCTTATATTTTGTTAAATTAATAGCTTGTTTTTAAAGGTTTTAACTGTAAAATGTTAATTTTTTCAATTCTGTAAGATAAAACCTTTTTTATAAAATTATTATAGTAATAAATAAAAAATAGTAGATCAAAATGTTTTGATTTCATAATATTGATACAAATAAGACATAAAATTATTAACTTGTGCGAGTTAATTTTTTATAAATGAAGGACTTCACTCCTATTGCTAAATTTACATACGAACACGAATATTCAGTTTTAAAACATTTACTAGAACAAGCCAATATTCAGTATTTTTTTAAAAACGAAACCATGATTGGTATGGTTCCTTTTTATTCAAATGCTTTGGGCGGTATTATACTTTTAGTACACCAAAACGATAAGCAAAAAGCAATTAAAATTTTAGAAGATTTAAATACAGAACAAGCAGATCTTAGAATTGTTTAAAAGAATACTATTTTTATTTCTTTATCTATTAGCCTAAAAATCGAATTACTTTCAAATAATAATTCATTAGCTGTTTTAAATATATTTCAGCTTTATTAGATAATCTCAATACTAGCTTTAAGTAAAGTTTTATTTTTTCAAAAATTAATAAGTAGATCAATACTTAATTTTAAATTGAAACTTCAATTCATTTTACTTATTCACACTATTTATTATATATATCTTTTTCTTTTAAAAAATTAAAAAAATAATAATGGTTATTATAGGGTGTTTATAACTGGTATAACTTTTTTAAATTTTAATTGTTTAATTAGTTTTCGCCTTTTTTTGATAGGCTATTAACAAGTTATTGTAAGGTTAATTTATTGTAAATAAAGAGAAAATATAAGGTTATTAACAGCTGTTGATAACCAGTTTTTACAGCTTAATTTTTAAAAGTTTTTATAATTTTTGTTGTGAAAAACCCTACATATTGATTTTATAAATGTAAGATTTAAAATTAAAGAAAAATTTGCTTTGTATGGGTTGTTGCTTGTATTGAATTTTTTATTCAATTTTCCAAAAATAGTTTTACAAGTTATTCACATTTTAACAACAATAGCTATACACAGTATTAAGTGTTTATTAACAGTTTTTGATATAATGATATGAATCCTATATAATCATTGTTTTAGGGTATAGTGATCCTACATAATTACTTTATTTTAAATAATTTACACTACTTTTATTTTACACAATCAAATTTTTAATTTAACACTAATTGGGTATTGTTACTTTATTATATAGCTTTTAAATTATAAAAGTGCTAAAGCACAGGTATTTGTATTAATCAAAAGTTGAACTATATTTTATAATTAATAAAGTGGGTTTAACTATTGGCATTATATTTTTTAAAACTAATAGGGTATACAGGTAATTAAGTGTTATGTATTAAAATTAGTTAAAACTTAAAATCATGTTTAAGAAAATTATAATTGGGGCATTATTATGTAATAGTATGTTGTATTCTCAAAGTTGGGAAGTAATTAATGAAGCCATTATTGGAGAGACTACTGGAGATGAATCTGGTTTTTCTGTAAGTCTAAATACAGCAGGTAATATAGTAGCCGTTGGAACTCCATTTGGCGATTTAATTGGGAATGATAATGTAGGAGAATTAAAAGTATATGAAAATAATGGAGGAAATTGGTCTTTAATCGGAGCAGTTATTAAAGGTAATAATGCCGATGATCGTTTGGGAGGAGCAGTAAGTTTAAATGCCGATGGTACCATAGTAGCTGTAAGTGCTCCTTTTAGTGATAATGGAGGTTTATCAAATACAGGAAGTGTACGTATTTTTCAAAATAATGGAGGTATATGGACACAAATTGGAAATGTTATTAATGGTACTATAGCAGATCAGTTTTTTGGATCATCGATTAGTTTAAGTAATGATGGTACCGTATTGGCTGTTGGAGCACCTGGTGATCTTGATACTACAAATAATATTACCGAAGGAGAACTGAAAATATATAAAAACGAAAGCGGAACTTGGACACAAATAGGTAATACTATTACTGGTGCTGCTGTAGGTAATCTTTTTGGGGTATCTGTAAATTTAAATGCCGATGGTACAATTGTAGCAGTTGGAGCACCACGAAATTCTGAAAACGGATTTGCTGCAGGAAAAGTGAGTGTATACAGAAACGAAAGTAATACCTGGACATTAATTGAAGATGATTTTGAAACATCGGCATTATCCGGTACTGGTTTATCGGTTGATTTAAATGCTGTGGGTGATATTTTAGCTATTGCAGGATTGACAGGTGAAACAAAAATATACAAAAACGAAAATGATAGTTGGAACCTAATAGGTAATGTAATATCAGCATCTGGAAATGGAATCGGTAGTTCGGTAAGTTTAAATGCTGTAGGTAATATAGTTGCTATAGGTGAGCCAGGAAATGAAACTAATACAGGTGTAACACGTGTTTTTGAAAACCAAAGTAACACTTGGGTACAAATAGAAAATAATATTGAAGGTATAGCCGAAAGTGATCAATCTGGTAGATCGGTAAGTTTAAATGCTACAGGAGATATTTTAGCCGTAGGTACACCAGGTTTTGATGATGGAGCTATCCAAAACTTAGGAAACGTGCGAGTGTTAACTAATAATAGTACTGTTTTAAGTGTAACTGATCTAGCCAGTATTGATGATTTAGAATTGACATTTTACCCTAATCCAACATCAAATATTTTGCAAATGGCTAATACTACTTTAATGATAAAAGAAGTAAGTATTTATGATTTACAAGGTGTTTTATTAACTAAAAGAGCAATTAATTCAATAAGTAACCTCTACATTCCAATAGTTAATTTAACAGATGGTACTTATATCGTAAATATTAAAACAGATAAAGGAGAAACTTCTAAGTTGTTTGTTAAAGAATAGTAATTAATATTTCAAAAATTTTATTGAGGTTGTCCTCATTATTAAAAGCTATACTGTAAAAGGTGTAGCTTTTTTTAATTAGTATTTTAAAATAATTGAATTACATGTTTATAAAAATTGATTTTAGTCAAGCTATAATTGAATGAAATGATTGTTTTATAAATTTTTAAGAATATTCGCACTTCTGTTTTTTAATTTTTTTAATAAAAATTTAACATATTAAAAATTTAAACTCTGATAATCAATAATTCTAACCTTTTGGTTAGTAGTCAGTTTAATTATTGCATAAATGTACTTTATAGGTTAAAAAATGTTACCTATCGATTTTTAGAAAAATTAAATTTCCGTTTTTCATTTATTGAAAATGAAACTAAATTTTTATTGATAGGTTTGTTAAAAATTTTAACCAACTTATTTATATGCGATTATACAAATCACTATTAGTTACGCTTTTTCTGTATTTTAATGGATTAATTTATTCTCAATCTATTGAATTACCAAATTTGATTCCTGCTTCACCCGAAGTATCATCTTTGATGAAGTATGTACAAACACCTGTTAGTTACTATTCAGGAATACCACAAATTAGTATCCCTATTTATAAAATAGAAAATTCAAACTTTGAAATGCCTATTAATTTAAGTTACCATTCGGGTGGCATAAGAGTTTCGGAAGAATCTGGTTCAGTAGGTTTAGGATGGACTTTAAATGCGGGTGGAATGATTACAAGATGTATAAATGGGACTGATGATTTTGATTTTTATTTAAATCTTTCTAATATTTCTTCTAAAAATATTCCTAAACCTAATCCATCCATAACTAATACGGGTATATTTTATCCTAGTAAAGTTTCTAGAGATAAAAATTGTTTATTTGAATATAATGAAAAAAATCACCCTATCGATATGTCATATAATCATACTTCTGTAAATAGGTATGATTGGGTTCCTGATACTTTTTTGTTTAACTTTAATGGATATTCAGGGAAGTTTTGGTTAGATCAAAAAGGAAATGTAAAGCAAGAGAAAAAATCAGAGATAAAAGTTAAATTAGTTTCAATAGGAAAGAACTATTTAGATTCAAAAAGTTTATTCCATTTAGAATTTATCATTTATACTCCTGATGGAAGTATATATGAATTTCGTAAGAGAGAAGAAACAAGAAATCATTATGTAAAAGGTATTGAATCTCCTTTTGCATCATCCTGGTATTTAACAAAAATAACTACAAGTACTAAAGAAGAGATTACTTTCAAGTACAAACAAAAATCTAACATTAATTACTCTCCTAGCCCCACGTTTGTTCAATATTATTTTCCTTACACACACCCTGGTCCTAATTATTTAAATATTGCAGGCCAACGAGTGTCAATTGATGTTGTTAATTTAGAAGAGATAATAACATCCAAAGAAAAAATTAAATTCAACTACTCGGATCATAATGAAAGAAAAGATTTGAAAAATAATTTTTATGTAAAATCTATTGATGTTTACAATAATAATACTCAGAAAACAAAACACTTAGATTTAATGTACTCTTATTTTGGAGATGAAAATGAAAATGATACTAAATTAAAAAGTACAATAGGTGGAAACTACAATAAATACGTAGCTTATAGTGATAGTCATCCTTCATTAAGATTAAAGTTAGATAAGGTTATTGAAAATCAAACTAAAGTATATGCTTTTGATTATAATAAAGGACCCACAAATACATATCCAATAAAAACTTCTATGTCTCAAGATTATTGGGGTTTTTATAATGGTGTTACTAACCCTATTTCATTCATTCCTTCGATTTTAGATCCTTCATTACCTAATCCTAATTTTGGAAGGAGTGGTGAATTAGCTACTATAGGCTCTTCAATTAATATGCAATTAGCTAATAGAAAGTCTAATACTATTTATGCTCAAACTTTTTTATTAAATAAAATTACCTATCCAACTAAAGGGTATTCGGAATTTGAATATGAATCAAATACATTTCAAGGAAATCTTAATAAAGAAGGTTTATTAATTCCCACTAAAGAAAATACTAAGAAAGTTACAGCCCATTCTAAAGATGGATTGATTATAAAAAAATTTAGTGTTCAAAAAAGAACTACTGGAAAGATTAATTCTTCAACCGTATGGTTTAAGAAAGGCTTTAGCCATATGCTTTTGGGGTCAAGGGATCTTTATGTAGAATTATGGGATGATAAAAATAATAGACTAGCGCAATTTAATTTTGCTACAGAAGTTAATAGTAAGCGTGAACAGGGTGAAACTTATAGTGAAAATCAAACTATAATAGGTTTTTCTGAAAAAGTTAATATAGAATTAAATAAAGGTATACAATATGAATTAAGAGCTTATGCAGGTAAATTGTCTAAGCCTTTTGCTGGTACTTCAAGACCATTTAATTCTCATGTAACGATATCTGTAGAATGGCTTGAAGATTCGGAAGGTAAAAATAGTTATGAGAATCAATTAACTACAGGAGGAGGTTTAAGGGTAAAAAGTATTAAAGACTATGATGTTGATGGAATAGAACAGTTAGTAAGAAATTTTAATTATCATCATCATATAAATGGAAGGGAAGAAAGTTATGGCAAAGGAAAAAAATTTCCACAATTTAAATCCACCTTATTTTCTGCTCCATGGTGGAGAACAAAAACAAATAGTTTTAAAATTTATCATCAAGTAGCAAGTGCCTCGTCTTCCCCTTCTTTAAGTCCAGAACAAGGGACTTATGTGGGATATAGTCAAGTAGAAGAAAATTATTATTCTAAAACAGGAAGTCAGAATGGAAAAACAGTATATAAATACCATAATACAATGGACAAACAATATGACCCTGTTTATTTTAGGCATTCTAAGTATAAAGATCTTTTTCCAAAACTTACTCCTATTTCGAATCCTAAAAATGGATTGTTATATCAAAAAGAATATTATAAGAATAATGTTGATGGAGAACAGTTAATTAAAATAGAAAAAACTAATTATGCTATTAATAAAATAAAAGCCGATAATTTTGGCATGAGTTCAATTTTTAATAATAAAGATTTTTTCTTAGGAGGCATCATGGTTAAAGGGCTGTTTTCTAGACCTGTTCAGGCTACTCAAAATGTTGGTGTTGGAGGTCAAGGTTTGACAATTAGTACGGAAACAAATGAAAGTTTATGTGCTGATGTAGATTTTATTTTTCATCCATATTATACAAATTTAATACAAAAATTATCTGAAACTACTACTAATTACGATATAAATGGAGAAGATCCAGTGGTTATAAAAACAGACTATCGCTATACTAATAAAGAGTTCCCAACACTAGTAACAGCTACT
>CANLCT010000019.1 GCA_947489195.1 uncultured Aquimarina sp.
ACACTTATTCGCTATAACTGCCATTGTTGGACCTCCAACATAACCAGCTCCAATACAACAAATATTTTTTATCATAATTTATATTAGCAAAATTTAACATGCACGAATGTAGTAGTTTTCAACTCTTTTACCTAATACTTGTAAGCATTTGAAATAATTTACTTACAAAAAAAAGGACAATAAAAATCACTCTATCGTTATAAGAAACCATAGCTTCGGTTATACTCCAAATTCACACCTACAATAAGCTAAAATCATTTATAATTTTAATATTTGACATCTAAAATTCATTCATAATTATTAATTTAAAAAATATTTAATGCAAATTTTAGCCAACATTAAGCATTTTAAAAACATATAAAGTTAGTAAAAATCAACATATAAATTTATTTATTTTATATTTATTGGTATTTATTATCTTTATGTAATAAATATATATATTATGGTGGTAAAAACAAACAGTAACTGGACAGCAATGACTGATAATACTATTATTGCTACACTAGGAGCTTTTATAAAAAAGCGTAGAATTACTCAAAATAAAACACAAGCTGAAATTGCTACCAATGCTGGAATAAATAGATGGACTATAAGTCAAATCGAAAATGGAGAAGCCATTAATCTAAGCTCTTTAATCCAAATTTTACGTGCTTTAGACGCACTTAATGTATTTGATAGTTTTATTTTTAAAGAAGAAATAAGTCCTCTTGAAGCTGTTAAATTAAAAAAAAAGGAACGAAAAAGAGTCCGAAAGACATCTAAAGGTAAGCCTACCAAAAAAAGTGATTGGTAATGATAGATACTGCAATAGTTAAAATATGGGGTACAACTGCTGGGGCTGTACTCTGGAATGAGACCAATCGATTAGCTAGCTTTGAATATACTCCCGAATTTATATCTAAAGGCTATGATTTGGCTCCATTAAAAATGCCTTTACAGGCTGGTACCATTTATAATTTTCCTGAGCTAAGTTCAAAAAATGAAGTCTTAGAAAGTACTTTTAATGGATTGCCTGGTTTATTGGCCGATGTGCTCCCTGATCGTTATGGAAATCGATTGTTAAATAGTTGGTTAGCACAACAAGGGAGGCCAGAAAATAGTATGAATCCGATTGAAAAACTTTGTTTTATAGGATCTAGAGGTATGGGGGCTATTGAATTTGAGCCTTCGACCAATAGTAAACAAAATGCTTTTGATCTAGAAATGGAAGGTTTAGTCAATGTAGCTGCGGATATGTTAAATAAGCGTGAAAAATTTACTACCAATATAAAACAAGATGAACTTAAAGCTATGCAAGATATTTTAACTATTGGAACCTCTGCCGGAGGTGCTAGGGCTAAAGCTATTATTGCATACAATACAAAAACTGGTATTGTAAAATCTGGACAAGCAAATGCTCCTAAGGGTTTTGAACATTACCTGCTAAAACTTGATGGTGTAGATGATGCTCAATTTGGTACTACAAAAGGTTATGGACGTGTAGAAATGGCTTACTACCTTATGGCAGTAGATTGTGGTATTGAAATGATGCCCTCATTATTATTAGAAGAAAATGATCGCGCACATTTTATGACTAAACGTTTTGATAGAGAAAACGGAAGTACCAAACACCACATACAAACTTTATGTGCCATGCAGCACTATAATTTTAATGAAGTAGGTGCATATAGTTATGAACAGTTATTCCAAACCATGCGATTACTTAGACTCCCCTATCCACAAGCCGAACAAATGTTCCGTCGAATGGTGTTTAATATTATTGCCCGCAATTGTGACGATCATACTAAAAACTTTGCTTTTAGACTTAAACAAGGTGGCGAATGGGAATTAAGTCCAGCTTATGATATTTGCCATGCCTATCGCCCAGATAGTATTTGGGTAAGCAAACATGCACTTTCCGTTAACGGCAAACGAGAAGGAATTACTAAACAAGACCTGCTTACTGTAGCCAAGTCTATGAATATTAAAAAACCAGAATTAATTATTAAAGAAATTAACGGAACTATTAAAAATTGGAAATTTTATGCACAAAAAGTTAATGTTAATGAACGCTTAACTGCTAAAATAGATGAGAGTATTTTAATTATTTAATAATTCATCACTAACCAAAGCATATTGTTTCCAATAGTCTTGATTTTTAAAACGTTTTTCTAAACTATAATAATATTTTCTTGCTTGTTGATTAGCTTCAAAAACCTTATCAATAGCCTTTTGATATACTGTGAAGTCATTACTTAATGTTTTTTCGTTTTTAGTTATAACTTCGGCCACTTTAATTCCACTATATAAAGCAAAAAATATTCCTTGCGATGAAATAGGATCAAAAGCTAAAGCTGCATCTCCAACTGCTAAACATCTATTTAAATTCACCCTTTTTAACTTAGAGATACTTGCATCCTTTACTACTATTTCAGAATAATAATCTTTAGGTGTTATTTTAAAAGGCAACAATCCACTTTGGTCAAGCGCTTTATTAAATTTTTCTTTATTTTTTTTATAATAAGAAACTTCCTTTATCATCCCATGAAAAACAACAACCCTCAAATTATTAGGTAATTTACTAGTATACCACCATCCATGTTTAACGGTTTTAATACGAGTTGTTTGCAGCTTATCTTTTTCCTTCATTTTTAACCACACTATAGCTGCAAATTGTTTTTCAAAAAATAACCTTTCAGCACCTAATTGCTTCAACAAATTTGCACTTCTGCCCGAAGCATCAATGAACCATTTCCCTTTTAAAATTTCAGAACTCTTTTTTAAGCCAATATGGTACAAAAATAAATGTGTATCATTTTCATATTCACTAACTTTTGTTACTTTATCACTTTTAAAAACAACCCCTTCCTTTACAGCTACATCACGTAAGGCTTCATCAAATTCATTACGACTCACTTGCCAATTATTCCCTTCGGGATTACTAATTCCATCTTTAGTTATCCAATGCTCCATTCCCCAAGCCGATTCATTAGCATAACAACTATGGTAAGCCGAAGTAGGTAATAATTGATCAATTCCCGAAATTCCTAATTTATATAATAAGCGTTGTACTGCACTTGGAATAGATTCTCCTACTTTTAACTGCTTAGGGTTTACCTCATCAATTACTACAACAGAAAAGTTGAAATGCCGCAAACTTATCGCTACGGCACAACCTGCAGGACCACTACCTGCTATTACAATGTCAAATTGCTGATTCATAATAAATTAATTCCCTCTACGTTTAATTGTAGCAAATTCGTTACGTTGCTCTTCGCTAAACCAACCGGCTTCATGAAGTGCTTTATCCGTAGGAGACATCATCGCATAATTTGCTTGGAATAATTTATAAGCCTCTTTCAATTCAATTTCTTTAGTATCGGTTAAGTTTTCCACATACAAAATTGATGGCATCCAATTAATATCTTTAGGTTTAGGAAGGGCTTCAATAATACCCATTTCACCAAAATGTTGAATCATATACATCATTTGCTCTGGAGCTGGATTAGCCGAAGGTAATTGGCGCAACCAACTAGGTCTATTATGAAAAGCGGCAATACGTTCATCCATTGTTTTTGATGTATCCATAACCGTATCATAATCAATTTTAGTTAGTACTTGATTAGGCACACGAGCAGGCCAAAATGTAGGTAAATATGGATCGTACTCCATATCGTAACCCGATCTGCAATATGCGGTATCCCCTTGCCAAGGTAAAGCCATCCATCGGGTTAAATCACCTGGACTCTGCTCATATAATGGCCCATTCATAGACTTCACATCATCGGTTGTTAATTCAGCACCATATATAGGATCTGTTTTTCCTACTTCACGAACGCGAATACGATAAGGTGCTCTGTACATGGAAATATTACGCATGGGCCATGTTAATTCGGCACCAGGATGAAAAGCATCTGCCAAACAAAAATGCATATTAGCCTCATCTAACATCCTTGGTTGTTCTTGCAAATCAATAGCTGCAAGCTTTTCATATTCTTCTTCTTTAAAGTCATTAATAAAATTTCCATCGACCCAAGCTGTTAAAATGTAATCATAGTAATCTGGTAATTTTAAATAAGTGCTAGGTGATGGCGCTTCATTTGGATTTGGGTTTGTGTAACCAAACGCATCTCCATAAATCCATGGCCACGCACCTTCCTCTACAGTTTTACTATTGGTTGCTCTAAAACTATTATAAACGGTTCTTCTTAATTCCCCATTAGGATCCGGGTACAATTTACTAACTGGTGGTGTTGCTAATTTTTTCAGCAATTTACCATCCGAAAAATTCATTGGTGCTCCTGCTCCAAACATAGATAAAAAACCTTTATTTACCCATTGTAACTCACTTAAACGAGTTAGAATAGGCTTTACATGTTTACTA
Source organism: uncultured Aquimarina sp. (assembly GCA_947489195.1). Lineage (GTDB taxonomy): Bacteria > Bacteroidota > Bacteroidia > Flavobacteriales > Flavobacteriaceae > Aquimarina. The sequence goes on from CANLCT010000019.1 coordinate 4,364, forward strand.
AACGAAACTCTTTTGGGAAGCGAAAGCATTCCAGATTGGATAAATACATTTTGCATTAAATCATTCATTGTACGCCAACCTACTAAATTAGGAGCGAAATTTGGTGGAGCCGAAGCCACCCAAGCACTATCTGCTATAAAATCTTTATTACCTATAGTTACTTTGGCATTTACTGGTCCATCAGCAATATCATCATACCAACCATTAGCATTATTAAAACTTTCAGGCTTATTAGGGTTATATACAGGTTGGTTAGATGGACTTGCAGACACCCCATAACCCGGCAACACCACTAACCTACCTACATCATCGGTACGTAATTGCCCTAAAAAGACTGGAGTTCCTTGAAAATCACCTTGCATATTATAACTAGAATCATTCATCGCTATTCCGGTTATTTTCTTTTCTCCCGAATCAATGACCAAAGCACTTCTGCCTCCTCCTGTTACATCAGCATTACGTAAGGGTACTGTTAGTTTTACTGTAGCAGGAATATCCATAGCTGCATCAAACTGATACCAAGCTGCTTTTTTATTCGCCAAATGAACTGACCATTCAATTTGAGTATTTTTTGTTTGCTGAACCTCTGCTACTACATTTCCATTTTTATCATAACCGTATACTCTAAAACGTGCTGCTTGCCTTTTTATAGCCCCAGTATCATCTCTGGTTCCACCAAAATTTGTAGGCTCGGGATATTTTACCTCTGGCCCTATATAGTATTCCAAAGTACTATTACCCACTCTCGCAATACCTATTCCTGGATGTATCCTTACATGAGTAATTTGATTAATTTGTTGCTCTGTTAAAGGTATAGATTTTTCATTGGGTTTAGCATCTGGATCTATATGCGAAAATGGACATTTTGGGTTCTTAATAACCGGTTTACCTAGTGCTGTTGGTTCCTCCACAGGTTGACTATTTGTTTTTCTTCTATAATCGGCACTAGCTTGATATACTACTTCTCTTGCTTTAGCAATACTACTTTCGGGAGCTGGTTTATTTGCTACAGGCACCCTACCAATATTAAAAGCCAACCAATCACCAAAAATTTGCTGTTCCTCTTTTTTAATATCTTGCTTTTTTAATTTTATAGTAGCAACTTTTACAGGAACGGCTTCTTTTTCATCCCATACTACCGTAGCTTTATCTAAAGGAAAATGCGTATCTATATATGTTTTTGAAAATTCATTATTTGGCTTAGGTCGTAGCTGAATATAAATATCTAATGTAGCGGGACCACTCGACATTCTGCCAGCTAAATCTGTTGCTAAAAAGTCAGGATCTTCAATATTAGGTTCTTCAAAAAAAGTTGAAGTTCCAGGTCTTAAAATATATTTACAATATCCATCCCCTAACTTAAAAGGTACAACACTCCAAAGTGATGTTTCTAAAACCGAACGTATCGGCTTTGCCATATCATCTAATAATTGATTGGTATTAGGTGCATGTTCTTGAATCCATTCGTCACTCCAACCTTCAAAACTAGCCTTAGTAAAGCTACACATGTCTTTAGCTGTATCAACAAAAAAATTAGGTACATTTTGTAATAATAAATCGGCTGTATCTTCTTTTTTACCTTTAGTATTTGGAGCTATACTATTTTCGACCCCAAATATTTTAATTCCTACACCTATAGTACTTTTCCAATCGGGTCTACCATCGGCTAAATCTGATGAATACCTTACATATACAGGATGCTTAGCTGGTTTTGCAAAAATTCCTTTTTTATAAGAATCATCAATATCCGTATTTTCAAGAATGTGTATTTCTCCTTCTAAAATTCCATGTGTTCGTAAAAAAACAGGTCGCCTTGCTGGGCATTGGCCATTTAACACTACTCTACGCTCCTGAGTCATCACACAGAACATATGTTCTAAACAAGCAATAGGATCATCACAACTGCAAGTTTTAAAATATTTTTTAGGATTATTATCATCTTTTTTTGAATCTTCTCTTTGCTTATCCGTATAAATACTTTTCATTTATTATTTGATTTTGTTAGTTACTATAAATTATAATACAGTAATATACAAAAATAAATAACTGAATTTCAATACATTAAGTTTTATTAAGATTAACAAACAATATGATTTCACAAAAAAATGACAGTACAACTAATCCATTGTACCATCATTTTCAAACAAAAAAACTAATCCTTTACTATTTAGGGCGTGCCCCAAGGGTCGGGCTTTACATTTCAATTCCTCGCACTTCCCAAGGTCAGGCTGTGGGATTTCCATTGCAATCCCTCACTCAAAAAAAAGCTTTACCTCAATCAACTACAATTAATTATAAACTTAGTTAGTATCAATACGTGTAATAGTGGTTTCACCCAAATTAATTCCTTTTTGAATTTTGGGATTCCCTACATACCGAATAGTAGCCTCTCCAAAGGAAGACACCTTTAATTCATCCGATACATTTAAACTAAATTTTGCCTCTCCATACGCCATAATTTTAGTCCTTTTAGTACTCACATGCTCTGCATTAACATTAACCGCTCCGTAAGCTGTAAATTTTTGATAATCAACACGTCCCTTTTCTATAATTAATTGAGCTTCGCCATACATTACTCCTTTAAAATTATCTAATTGTAATTCATTAAAACGGATGGATGATGCCCCATAAACATACATATCTAATTCATCCGATTTGAAAGCATTTTTTAGTGTAAAATGCTCTTCTCCCTTTAAGGACAACTCTTCTAAATATTTAAAAGTTATAGTTGCCTTTACTATAGTCCCTTTATAAATGGGTTTTCTATGCTTATCCCAATCTCTTTTTTCAGTTTTTGTGAAAATCTTAGCCCCTTTCAAATATAATTGTAGCGTATTATTTTCTACCTCAACTGTCAGTTTTTCTTCGGGAACACTAATAGAATTTATAATTACCTCATTTTTATCCCCATATATAAAATCAACTTGAATATGCGGATGAATACTTATTTTATTAAAATTTTCAACCTTAAATGTTTGTGATTGTAAAAAATTAAAGCCTAAAATAAATACCAAAAATAAACTAGCGAGTCTAATCTTTTTTAAATTTGCATGGTTTTGTATCATAATATTTTAATTTAATATCGATTAAAATGAACTTACACTACCTGAGCCGCTAGTTTTTGAATCTACATGCGCTGGGCTTCCTGTATATTTAATATCTCCCGATCCACTTACTTTTGTTTTCAAACTTTTTAACGCGACCACCTTGGCATCTCCAGATCCAGAAATAATCACATCGGTATCTTGAGCCTGTAAACCTTCGCTATTAAAATCTCCACTACCCGTAATGCTCACTTTAAGTGAATTGGTACTCCCTTTTAGTAACATATTACCTGATCCCGTAATATGCCCTTTAATTTCAGAAGCTTCAACGCTTAGCTTTATATTTCCAGAACCTGTAATAGTCGCTTTAAAATCAGCTGTTTTTAAGGTAGTATTCGCATTAACATCGCCTGAACCTGTTATAGAAACTGCTGAAAGATCTACAAAAGGCACATAAATATGAATCCCTTTTTTAGGCCTTAAATTCACGCCACTTTTAATGGATAAAACCAAATCATTTCCCTTTACTGTTACCTCAACATACTCCTGTATGTTATCATCTGTGCTTATCCGTATTTTCCCTTCGGTTCCTTGTTCTAAATGCACATCCATACTTCCTTGTAATCTAATAGTATCATAATCATTAGTAGTTACTATTCTAGTCGTATTGTTTCCGCTACCCGCTATTTTTTTACCTCCCCACCATTGGGCTTGTAATTGAGTACAACATAACACGAATAGTAAAATTAACTTTACTTTAATTACTTCAGTTTTCATTGTTTCTATTATTTTAAATTAGACTTGTGTTCGTATTAATTTTATTCTGTTTTTAAACTTTTAATTGGATTTGCTGTTGCTGCTTTTACAGCATGATAACTCACGGTTAAAATGGCTAGCATAAATGCTGTTAAAATGCCAATAATAAAGTACCAATGATTAATTAGTATTCTCATTTTAAAGTAACTTAACCAATGGGTTCCTAACATAAAAGCTAAAGGAATAGATAGTAGACTGGCTACAAGAACAAGCAGTAAAAAATCTTTTGATAGTATTTGCCAAATTTTAAAAACAGAAGCTCCAATTGATTTCCTAATACCAATTTCCTTGGTGCGTTGTTCTGCTATAAATGAGGTTAGACCAAATAAACCTAAACAACTAATAAAAATAGCCAGACTTGTAAAAATACCAATCAAACCAACTAAACGTTCATTTTCTTTAAATTTTTCGGCATAGTTTTGATCTACAAAATCATAGTCAAAAGGAAAATTTGGAGCCATGTCATTCCATATTTTTTCAATCTGCTCTAAGTTTGATTCCAAGGAATGCTTAGGATTTAATCTTAACTGGTAACACCCCATTCCATCTTCATTATTTTTATTTATTGAAAATAGGGTTTGCTTTACTGGTGTATAAGGACTTCCCATTACCATATTATCAACTACTCCAATAATTTTCAACAAAGAGTTTTCTTCAAAGTCGTTATTAGTAATTAATTTACCTACGGGGTCCTTTAACCCCATATATTTCAAAGCTGCTTTGTTTATTAATACTCCATTAGAGTCCGACGCAAAATCTTTAGAAAAATTTCTACCTTCTACAACCTTCATTTTTAAGGTATTTATGTAATCATGAGAAATAGTAACCCATGCAAAATCATCTATAAAACCATCCGGCTTACCTTCCCAAACAAAAGAAGATTGGTTAGAATATATATCAGTTACTGGACTTGAAGATGCAGAGACCGCAGTTACTGCTCCTGATTTTAATAGTTTTTCTTTTATCAACTCATATTTCCCTTTAAAAGGGGTATACCATGCATATATTTCAATTAAGGCATCCATATCATAACCATGAGATTGATTTTTTACAAAATCCATCTGCCTATTAATTATAATAGTAATAATGATTAATGAAATTGATAATACAAATTGGAAAACAACCAATGCTTTTCGTAATCCTCCCGAAAATTTATTTTTAACAAAAGTCCCTTTTAATATTTGAATTGGATTAAACTTTGAAAGATATAACGCTGGATAACTCCCTGATAAAAGCGCTGTAAAACATAAAATTACTAAGGCAATTCCCCAAGCTATTCCACTTGTCCAAGGAAATTCAATTTGTTTATCAGATAACTCATTAAAAGGCGCTAAAAACAAGTAAACTATAATGATTGCCAAAATAAATGCTACACTAGTAATTATAAATGACTCGTAATAAAACTGTTTAATTAAGTGCTTTCTATTGGCTCCTAAAGTTTTTTTAACTCCTACTTCCTTAGCTCGTTTTTCCGAACGTGCCGTGGCCACATTCATAAAATTAATACAGGCCAACAATAATACTACTATTCCTATACTTCCAAATAAAAATACATATTCAATACGCCCTCCTACTTGTTTTCCATTTTCAAAATTGCTGCGTAATTTCCAATCTTGCATAGGAAGCACATGCAATTCAGGGTTAATAACTCCATAATCGGTATTATCCTTTTTAGCCCATTTTATAGCCTCTTCTACCGTTTCAAACTTAGCATTATCGGCTATTTGAACAAATAATTGAAAGGAATTATTTCCCCATTCTGTTTCTGAATTTTTCACCCATAATTCCTTAGAAACATAATAATCCCAAGTAATAAAGTAATCTACATCATTAAGCGATGAATTATATGAAAAATCTTTGTAAACACCTGTCACTTTTAAATCATCATTAAAGCCAAAGTAGATATTTTCTCCTATTGGATCTTTATCTCCAAAAAGCTTTTTAGCAGTAGATGCTGATATCATAATTGATTTAACATCTTCTAAACCATTCAATGTTCCTGCAACTATTTCTAAACTGAACATTTTAGAGGCTTCTGGTTGTACAGCATTACCATCTACTTTTATACTGTTTTCCTCATACTTTAAAATACTTTCATCGGTCCATGATGACATAGAAATATATTCAAAATACTCCCCATATTTTTCACGTAATACCTTTTCTAAGGGTATTGGTATTGGTGGACCCGTAGCTCTTTCGGCACTAAAGCTTTGAGATTGGTAAATCTGTGCTAATCTGTTATAATTTTTAAAGTTAGCATTATAATCAAATTCATCATATACCCACAGAGCAATAAGCATGGCAACCCCCATTCCTAAGGCTAATCCTAAAATATTCATTAATGAATAGCCTTTATTTCCTATAATATTACGCCAAGCGATTTTTAATTGTGTTGTAAACATGATTATTCTGTTTTTAAACTTTTAATAGGGTTTGCCGTAGCTGCTTTTATAGCGTGGTAACTTACTGTAAGTATTGCCAGTACAAATGCAGAACTAATACCTATTAAAAAATACCATGACCTTATGGGTACTCTAATTTTAAAATAACTTAACCAATGCACTATTAATGAATACGCGATAGGTATTGCGATCAAACTAGAAAGTACTACCAACCATAAAAAATTCTTTGAAAGTATCTGCCATATTTGGAATACTGAAGCACCTATGGATTTTCGAATACCAATTTCCTTGGTACGTTGCTCTGCAATAAATGAGGTCAAACCAAACAGTCCCAAACAACTAATAAATATGGCTATTAGTGTAAAAATCCCTACTAAATTGATCATCCGCTCATCTTCATCAAACTTTTTAGCATAGTCATTATCTACAAAATTATATTCAAAAGGTACATCTGGGCCTAACTTTTTCCATTGAGAATCAATTAATGCTAAATTTTGCTTAATGGAATTTACTGGGTTTAAACGCAACTGATAAAAGCCTATATTATCTTTGTCTAAATGAAAAATTGTTTGCTTTGGAGGAATATTTTGGTCTCCCATCACAATATCTTCCACTACGCCAACTATTTCCATTGGAGGCTGATCTTTATCATAGGAATTCCTTACCAATTTCCCAATGGGCTTTTCTAATCCCATGTATTTTTGAGCTGTTTTGTTAATTAATACATAGTGAATACTATCTGAATCTTTATTTTTTGGAAAATCTTTTCCTTCGATAATATTCATTTTTAATGCATCTACATAATCTTCTGAAACATTCACCCATGCAAAATCATCTTGAAATCCTTCTGGCTTTCCTTCCCATACAAAAAAAGATCGATTAGACTGGATATCTGTCACCGGACTTGAAGATGCCGATACCTCAGTTACTGCTCCAGAATTCATTAAGGACTCTTTTATCAATTTATATTTTCCATAGAATGGTTTTTGCCAGCCATTAAGTTCAATTAAAGCATTCATATCATATCCTTTAGATCGACTTTTAACAAAATCCATCTGCCTATTAATTACTACCGTTACTATAATAAGTGCAATGGATAGTACAAATTGAAATACAACTAATACTTTACGAGGCAATCCAGAAAATTTACTATTTATAAAAGTACCCTTCAACACAGTAATGGGCTTAAAACGAGAAAGGTAAATAGCAGGATAACTTCCTGAAATTAATGTCGTAAATATTAATATAATCATAGCAATTCCCCATGAAGTCAAGTCGAACCAAGGAAGTTCCATTTTTTTATTCGAAAGTGTATTAAAGCCATCAAGGCTTAACTGAACCAAAAGAATAGCAATTACAAAAGCTACACATACTACAACAAAAGATTCAGCATAAAACTGTGATATCAAATGATAACGCTCGGCTCCTATAGTTTTTTTAACTCCCACTTCTTTTGCTCGTTTTTCGGAACGAGCAGTAGCTAAATTCATAAAATTAATGCAAGCTAATAACAACACTATAAAACCTATGGAGGCAAATAAAATTAGGTATTCTATTCTTCCTCCTACTTGCTTTCCATCTTCAAAATTATCATGCAATTTCCATTTGCGCATTGGGTGTACATGCAATTCTGGATTAAAACTATGCTCATCATTAGTAGCTGTCTTTTTTACCCATCTAATGGCATCTTCAACAGCTTCATAAGTCGTATTATCGGCTATTTGAACAAATAATTGAAATGAATTATTATCCCACACATCCTCAGAATTCCTTACCCATTCATTTTTAGCTATATATAAATCCCAAGGAACTAAGTAATCTATTTTTTTAAAGTTTGACTTGTATGGAAAATCTTTATATACCCCAGTTACTTTTAACTCATTTTCTAAATCAAATTTTATTATTTTTCCAATTGGATTTATGCCTCCAAAAAGTTTTTCTGCTACGGAAGATGATATAAGTATCGAATGTAAATCCTTTAAACCATTTCTAGTCCCTGCTATCATGTCTAAACTAAACATGTCAGGAGCATCTGGTTGAATATAAAAACCTTCAAAATACATATTCTTATCATCATGATTTAGTATTATTTCATTAGACCAAGAACACATTGTTAGATACTTAAAATACTGATTATAATTTGTACGTAATTCTTTTTCTATTGGTCTTGGTATAGCTTCTCCGGTACCTCTCCCTAAACTGTTCCCTTGCGACTGATAGATTTGAGCGATTTTATCATAATTTTTAAAATTTTTGTTATAATCAAATTCATCATCCACCCACAAGGCTATTAACATAGCCACAGACATTCCTATGGCTAAACCAAGAATATTCATCATTGTATAGCCCTTATTATTAATAAGGTTCCGCCAAGCGATTTTAAATTGAGTTAATAGCATTGTAATAGATTTTTAGTTAAGCGTACTGATTACTCACTTCTGTTACAATTTGCCCATCAAACAGGTTAATCACTCTATGTGCATAATTGGCATCACGATCAGAATGTGTTACCATTACTATGGTAGTTCCTTCTTGATTTAATTCTGTAAGCAGGTTCATTACTTCAATTCCATTTTTAGAATCTAAGTTTCCTGTTGGTTCATCGGCTAAAATCAATTTTGGATTAGTAATTACAGCTCTTGCAATAGCAACACGCTGTTGTTGCCCACCCGAAAGTTGATTAGGGAAATGACTATCCCTATGCGCTATTTTCATACGCTCTAATACAGCCGCAACCTTTGCTTTTCGTTCTTTTTTAGATACTTTTAAGTAAATTAAGGGTAGTTCTACATTTTCAAATACAGTTAACTCATCAATCAGATTAAAACTTTGAAACACAAATCCGATATTTCCTTTCCTTATTTTGGTGCGTTCACTTTCTTTACTTTTACCTACTTCTTTTCCATTAAACTGATAATTTCCTTGTGTTGGACTATCCAATAACCCAATAATATTTAATAACGTAGATTTTCCACATCCGGATGGTCCCATAATGGCTGCAAATTCACCTTCTTTTATATGTAAATCAATATTGTTTAAGGCTAAGGTTTCTACCTCTTCTGTTCTAAAACTTTTAGTTACTTGTTTGATTTGTATCATCTTTATTTAGTTGTTGGTTGTCAGTTTTCAGTTGTTGGTTGTTGGTTGTTGGTTGTTGGTTAACTTTAGTTTTTTTAACTAAGGTTAAAGCAATTATTAGATAACTTTTTTACTTAATCTATATACATAAGCCTTCAATCTTCAACCCATAACATTTAACTTCTTTTATTATTTAAACACTATTCTTTCTACTTTTTCGTAAGCATCATAATTCGAAATAATTGTTTTTTCACCTGGTGCTAATCCTTCTAACACCTCAAAATAGTTCGAATTTTGTCTTCCTAATTTTATTTCTCTTTTAAAAGCTTCAGTTCCCTTTTCGTTTAATACAAAAATATTACGCCCTCCTGTACTTTGAAAAAAACTTCCTCTAGGTACCAGTACTGCGGCTTTAGATGCTCCCAATTGCAAACGCATCGTATAATTTTGTCCTGCTCTAATAGTTTCTGGCTTTTTACCTTCAAAAACCAAATCAATTTTAAATCGTCCATTCCTTACTTCTGGGTATACTTTTCGTACGCGTAATGGGTAACTGTTATTTTGGCGTTCAATAGAAGCATTTAAATCACGTCGAACGCGTTCAATATAATGTTCATCAACCTCTGCTTCTATTTTAAAATTAGACAAATCATTTATTTGACCTATACGCTGTCCTTGTTGAATACTTTGTCCAATTTCGGCATCTAAAAAACCTAATTGCCCATTAAATGGTGCTCTTACATTTAAATAATCTAAGCGTTCATACACCATCCCTAATGTTTTTTTCATACGCTGCAAATCATCATCTAAGTCTTTTAATGAAGTACCTTTTAAAACCGCATCTTGTGCTACTTGTTCTGAAACTAATTGGTGCCTTTTTTGGGCAGCTTGATAATCTTCTTGGGCAACCAAAAAAAGTTCTTTTGCTATTAAGCCTTCATTAAATAAAGCTTGTTGCTGCTTAAAATTACGCTCCTTTTTTTTTAATTCATACTTAGCATTAATCAGTTCTTTTCTTCCATTAATTTCTCGACTATCGTAGGCTAATTTGGTGGATCGTAAATCATTTTGTTTCAACGCCAAATTATTTTCACTTGCTAAAATTTGTTCATATAAATTTCTGTTTTCTAATGTTAATATAACATCCCCTTTTTTGACAAAAGCACCTTCTTCAATACGTTTCTCTTTAACTCTACCTCCTTCATAAGCATCCATATAAATAGTTCGAATTGGTGCCACATGACCTGTAATTGTTATAAAGTCTTGAAATTCCCCATGAATAACTTCACCTATAGACAATCGTTCTTTCTGTATGGTATAGGTTCGCTTATAATCTGTTGAAAAAATCTTCCAACATAAAAATAACATTGCCAATATTGATCCCGAAAGGACTACATGCTTAAGTCTAATTCCTTTCCTTTTTTCAATTTTTATATCCATTATTATTGTGAGTTCTTATTAATATTACTGCTAACAAATTGACAATAAATTCATATTAAAATTGATAAAACTTGTTAAACTTTCCTGTGTATAAATCCATCATTTTCTGATTCATTTGTAATTGTTGTTGTACTCGTATATTTTCAACTTTTGATTTAAATAATTCATTTTTCACTTGTAATACATCTAAAAGTGAGATTAAACCGTGTTCGAATTTTTTCTCCGTAGTTTGATATGAAGTTAATACTGCTTTTTGCTTTTTAATACTCCAATCAAATTCGATACTTAAAGCTTCTTTATCTTGCTCTAACTGTACAATAAATTGATACAATTCTTGCTCATTTTGTTTTATAACTAAGTCTCTTTGTTCTAAATTTAGACGCTGCTGTTTAATTTTTGAACGTGTATTCCATTGATTAAACACAGGAATTTGTAAAGAAAATCCAACATATTGAGAAGCATTATCTGTAATTTGCTTTTGAAATTCAATAGTATTACCCGTTACTGGATCAATATTTGTTTCAAAATATCCTGTACTATAGCCTCCAAATACACTTAATGATGGAAAAAATTCACTTTTATTAGCCTGTAATTGCTTTTTTAAGGCTTTTTTTAAAAAAGACAACTGTTTCAATATTGGGGATACTTCTTTTGCCCTTGCATACATACTTTTATCATCCTTATTTATAGCAATATTAGGTGTGCCTTTTACATAAGTATTATTTACAAATAAAATAGGTCCTATTTCTATATTCATTAATTGCTGAAGATTTAAACTTACCTTGGCTAATGCATTTTTTGCTTTAACCACATTTAAACGTGCTGCTTGTATATCTGCATCAATATCAAAAACATCAGCTTGAGATTGTTGTCCTAATTTAAATTTTTTATTTGTTACATATAATAACTTTTCAGCTATAACTAATTCTTCCTCTGATACCTTTAATAAATCTTTTGCATATAGTACTTCAAAAAAAACAGGAAGTATCTGCTGTATTAAAGAAAATTTTTGCTGTTCACCTTCTGCCATAACAGACAACTTATTCCATTTTGATGCCCTAATTTGATATTGTTTTAAAAAACCCTGAAATAAAACTAATGAAGCATCAATTGAATAATTATTAGAAAAGAAATCTGTATTTGATATCGTATTTGTATTAGGATCAACCGAGCGCCCGTATCGAATACTATAATTTGTTCCTGCTCCAATAATTGGTAATAAATTACGATAACTTTGTTTCACACCCTCTTTAGCCGATTTAACACTTACTTTATTTAACTGTACATCAATATTAGTTTTTAATGCTTGCTTAATACACTGCTCTAATGTGTATGATTTTTGACTATATACTCCGCTTAACACCATAATCATAATTAGTAACAACAGGCCTTTTTTAAACATCAACTATTATTTTACATCTTAAACATAATTCGAATATGAAATAATTCAAATTTGTATAATTAATAGCTATGCTCGTGCCAAAAACGAAAACCCTTATAAACAAAGGGATTGCTATTTTTTATAGGCATCATAATAATTAAGAGTGTAAAATATATTGACAGCTGTATGTAAAATTTATTAACAATCACTTAGTAAATTGATATTAAATACATCAACTTTACACGCTAGTAAAAAAATTTAAGTCTATTCCTTTTTTAAAAGACTAGGTTTATCTTTACCGTTTTTATTAGCCAACCATACCAAATTTATGAAGCGTACTTATTTCCCTGTAAAGCAATTGTTATATATTTTATTATTAACAATTAGTATTCAATTAATTAATGCGCAAAAAGCTATAGGTATTCCTGAATTTAATACTCAAAAATCCTTAACTAAATTAGACTTTTTATCTATTGAAATGCCAGATAAATCAGAACCTAATATGGGATTTAGTGGGATACATTACAATTTAAAATTTAAAGATTTTTATACCGGCTTAGGTATATATGGAGCTGTAAGTGGCATTCGAGGTGGTTTTTTTACTTTAGGTGTTAATGCTGGTATTCAAAAAGAACTCACACCACACCTTTTTATAGATACCGGCTTTCATTTTGGAGGTGGAGGTGGTGCTGCTGCACCTGATGGCGGTGGTGCTTTTATTTTACCGCATGCTAGTTTAGGCTATCAATTCAATAAATTTTCTGTTACTGGCGGGTATAGCTATGTTAATTTTTTTGATGATGGTGATATTAAAAGTGATCAGTTTTATGTAAGTGTTCAAATACCTATTTCATTTGATTATTCTAATTATACACATGCCGAAAAAAAATATACCACTAACGACTTAAAAGGATCTTTTTGGGAAAAAATATCAAACCGAATCTCTGTAATGGCGCATTTGAATAATTTATCGCCCATGGGAGATTCTGTCAATAATAGAGGGGCATCGTTAAATGATAAAACAATCCGTCTTTCTGGAGTTGAAATCAATTCATACCTTACTAAAAATTGGTTTTGGTTATTTAAAACTGATGGGGCTTACAGTGGTATTCCTGCCGGATATATGGATGTATTTTTAGGAGGTGGTTATCATTTTTCAATGAACAAAAACCGAACTAATATTTTAGCAAAATTTGCTATTGGTGCTGGCGGCGGTGGCGGTGTTGACTCTCAAGGCGGTGCCTTACTATATCCTGATTTATCCATTGAACAGAAAATATATCAAGATTTTTATGTATCAATCAATAAAGGTTTTATATTATCTCCCAATCAACATTTTAATGCTTCCACTCTTGGGTTTGGTCTTAAATATTATGTGCATACAGAAGGTACTCTTGCTAAACATAATACACTAAATAAAGCAAAATTTAAAGGGATTAATATTAATATCAAACAAGATGTTTATACTAATGCAAAACGAGTAACTAATCCTACCCAAGATTTGTATCAAATTTCACTTCAAGTTGATCTTTTCTTAAAAAAATATATTTACGCAACAGGGCAGACTTCCTTTGCAAATTTTGGAAATGCTGGTGCTTATGCCGAAGGTATTTTAGGAGTTGGCATACAATCTGCTCCAATTGTTAATAATAGGTTTAGTGTTTTTGCTCAATTTTTGGGTGGAGCTGCTGGTGGAGGTAATATAAGCACTGGACAAGGTCTGATTATAAAACCAAGTGTAGGTTGTTATATTCATTTAACAGATCAATTGAGCTTACGTGCTGCAATAGGTCATGTAAAAGCAAGTGGTGGCGAACTTAACAGTACTGCATTTAATTTCGGATTAAGCTATCGTTTTTCATTATTAACTACTAAAAAATAATTTGTACTATAATTTTACAAAAAAAACACATTACTATCCTACTAAAAAACGTTAACTCAAATTATCAATTCAATTGATAATTTTAAAAAACAATGCCATAAAAACAGTAATACTTACGTATAACAAATAAAACAATAACAATACTATTTAAAATACTTAAAAATGGCATTTCGAAGTCAGTAGAACTAAGGTAATGAAGCTTTTAAAATTAAGGATTAATACGTATTTTCGTGCCTCAACAATCAAATATTTATACAGTATGAGCGCATATGATGTTATTGTGTTAGGAAGTGGTCCTGGTGGTTATGTTACTGCTATTAGAGCTTCGCAACTAGGTTTAAAAACTGCAATAGTAGAAAAAGAAAGCCTTGGAGGTGTTTGTTTAAATTGGGGATGTATTCCAACCAAAGCATTATTAAAAAGTGCACAAGTATTTGATTACCTTAAACATGCTAGTGATTATGGATTGACAGTTTCTGAATTTGATAAAGATTTTGGTGCTGTTGTAAAACGTAGTCGAAATGTTGCAGGTACGATGAGTAAAGGCGTTCAATTTTTAATGAAAAAAAACAAAATTGACGTCATTAATGGATTTGGAAAATTAAAAGCTGCTGGTACACTAACCGTTACCGATGATAAAGGTAAAGCTACTGATTATACAGCAAAAAACATTATTATAGCTACAGGAGCGCGTTCTAGAGAGCTTCCTAACTTACCACAAGATGGTGAAAAGGTAATTGGTTACCGCCAAGCTATGACACTTAAAAAGCAACCTAAAAAAATGATCGTTGTTGGATCGGGTGCTATTGGTGTAGAGTTTGCTCATTTTTATAATTCAATGGGCACCGAGGTTACTATTGTTGAATTCCTTCCAAATTTAGTTCCTGTTGAAGATATTGATATTTCAAAACAATTTGAAAAAAGTTTCAAAAAGGCAGGCGTTAAAGTAATGACTAATTCAGCTGTTGAAAGTGTGGATACATCTGGAAAAGGAGTAATAGCAACTGTAAAAACTGCTAAAGGAATTGAAACTCTTGAAGCTGACATTGTGCTTTCAGCTGTTGGAATTAAAACAAATATTGAAAATATTGGTTTAGAAGATTTAGGTATTGCTACCGACAGAGATAAAATATTGGTGAACGAATGGTATCAAACCAACATTCCTGGTATTTATGCCATTGGTGATGTGGTTCCTGGACCTGCCCTAGCCCATGTTGCATCTGCAGAAGGCATCACTTGTGTAGAAAAAATAGCTGGTGTACATACACCTCCTGTTGATTATACAAATATTCCTGGTTGTACTTATGCGACTCCTGAAATTGCAAGTGTTGGTTTAACTGAAGCTAAAGCAAAAGAGCAAGGTTATGATATAAAAATTGGAAAATTCCCTTTTACAGCTTCTGGTAAGGCACAAGCAGGAGGTACACCCGATGGATTTGTTAAAGTAATTTTTGATTCTAAATACGGCGAATGGCTAGGCTGCCATATGATAGGAGCTGGTGTTACAGATATGATTGCCGAAGCAGTAGTTGCTCGTAAATTAGAAACTACTGGACATGAAATACTGAAAGCCATTCACCCACATCCAACCATGAGTGAAGCTGTAATGGAGGCTGTGGCTGATGCTTATGATGAAGTTATTCATTTATAAAAAAACTCAAAAAAATAGACTCATAAAAAACCTTAGATAAATATATCTAAGGTTTTTTTATGGTAGTTAAAAAAGAAAAAATAGTAGTACTTTCAAATTTCTCTTTTCCTTTTAAAATAGATTTTGGGCCATTTATATTTGGACCATTGGGGTAACGATGTGTCTCAAAGCAAAGGCCTTTATACTTACCATATTGCAAACCATTTTCACGTTTTAATTCATCTGATGTATATTTCCCTGTATAAAATAAAACTCCAGGTTCAGAAGTAGCCACTTCCATGATTAACCCCGTTTCAGGACTTTTTACAACTGCTACTTTTTCTAATTCAAAATTATTCTTATCAAAAATATAATAATGCTCAAAACCATCGTTCATAACATCATGTACTTCTTTAATCGTTTTAAATGTTCTTAAATCATCAGCCGCATTATCTAAATCAATAATATTTCCAGTACAAGCACCAGTATCGTCCATTTCAAGTTTTTTACTTGCATCAATCCTTACTTGATGCCCTTCAATAGAAGTTTCAAAACCTGATAAGTTAAAATAAGTATGGTTAGTTACTGTAAAAGGAGTGTCTTCATCACTTAAAGCTTCATAAAAAATTTTAAATTGATTTTCGGCTGTTAAAATAAATGTAATCGAAACAGTAACATTACCTGGAAAACCTTCTTCCATATCTAAACTTTCCAAACGCATTTTTACAGCAGTGCCCTCTGGTGTATTAAATGGTTGAGCTCCCCACATTCGCTTATCATAACCTACATTGCCTCCATGTATGTTATTATCTCCACAATTTTGAGCAATACAAAAATTTTCTTCATTCAAATAAAATTCTGCTTCTTTTATTTGTGAACAATACCGGCCAATAGTACCTCCAAAATAAGGAGCATTGTCTTGGTATTCATCAGTAAAATAACTTTCAAAAGAATCAAAACCACAAGTAATCTCTTTAATTTCTCCTTTTGAGTTGGGTACTTTTATAGAAGTTACAGTAGCTCCGTAATTCATAACATGTACTTCCATTCCATTAGCATTTGTAAGTACAAATTTTTCTACTGGCAACTCCTTATAAGTACCAAAAGTGGATTGTTTTATAGTCATAATTATTTATAAAATTAGATTATTAATTTGTAGCATACCTCCAAAAGCTTATACTGGCTATAAAAAAACAAAAGTTTGCAATTGCAAACTTTTGTTTAGTAATTTAAAAAATTATTTTTCGAATTCGGCTAGTTTTTCCCAATCAAACTCTACACCAACACCTGGTGTATCTGGTGCAACTGCTCTGTAGTTTTCAACAACTAAAGGGCGTGTTGTATATTCATCAATAGGAAAACTATGCACTTCTAACCATCCAGAATTAGGTTGAGAAGACACCAAACTTACATGTAATTCTTGCATTCCGTGTGAACATACCGGAATATTATTCTTATCTGCTAACTTTGCCGCTTTTAACCAACCTGTAACTCCTCCACAATTTGAAGCATCGGGTTGTATAAATGATAACTTTGATTGTTCAAAGGCATATTCAAATTCATGTATTGTATGTAAATTTTCACCCATTGCTAATGGAAAACCTGTTTTTTCTACTATTTCTGCATAACCTTTATAATTATCTGGAATAATAGGTTCTTCAAACCAAGTAATATCACATTCTTTAAAACGCTCAATGGCTTCAATGGCTTTTTCAATAGACATAGAGTAATTTGCATCCACCATAAAAGTTACATCAGGACCAATAAACTCACGAACTGCTTTAATTCGTTCGATATCTTCGTCTAAATTTTCGCGACCTATTTTTATTTTTACTGCATTAAAACCTCGATCCATGTATGATTTCATGTTTCCTAAAAGTTTTTCTAATGGGAACATTAAATCAATACCTCCGCAATAGGCTTTACAAGTATTACCTTGTCCACCTGCAACTTTCCATAAAGGTTGTCCTAATTTTTTACAACGAATATCCCAAAGTGCAATATCCACAGCTGAAATTGCAAAAGAAGCAATTCCTCCTCGACCTACATAATGTATATGCCACTCTAAAAAATCATAAATACTATCAATATCAGCACCATCTTGTCCAATTAAAGCATCGGCAAAATCATAATCAACCATTGCTTTTATAGCGCGACCGCCTTTACCACCCGTATAGGTATATCCTGTTCCTTGTGATCCATCTTCTAATGTTACTGTTACAGTTACTAATTCAAAATGATAATGATCTCCGTGTTTTGCATCTGAAAGCACTTCAGGAAGTGGAACTTCGAAAAGACGTGCTTTTACATTTGAAATTTTTGTACTCATATATTTATAATCTTCTTTAATGGCTGTAAAAATAATAAAACTTCCTTTATGGAAAGCCTATTAGTAAGTGAGTTTTATTAAAAATATATTTATTCCAAAGACTTCTGTATCAGCACAAGCCACAGGTACTTTTTCTTGCTATTTAATATATATACTCATTCCATACATAACTCCATACAAACTATTGATTACTGTTAGATTATTTTTTTTCTACGACTAGTTAATAAAATCTGTTATGACACCACTACACTTATATATTGGTAAAAAAATTCAGGGACAGTTTGAACCTAAAAGACTTAATTTGCTGCTTAGCTTTCAAGTAAATTGTCCGGGATGCTTTTTATATGCATTACCCACTTTTAATCAACTATTCAAAAAGTATAAGAATGATTTGGGTTTTTTAGCTTTATCTACTGCTTTCGAAAATTTTGAATTAAACAACACTAATAATACTATTCTTTTAGCTAAAGATGGAACGCTTGTCGGACATACCAAACATGCTTTAGCGGAACATGGGTATGATAAATTGCAAATCCAACCAGAGTTTCCTATTGCTATAGATCAAAAAATGAAACCATTTCAAATAGAAGAAATAACTAAAAATATTTGTTTACTAAATCCTAATTTTAACACCTGGTCTAGTTCTGATCAAGAGCTTCTCTTAAAAAGAGTAAGAAATTACCTCACAAAATTACCCGAAGTATCACTCACCTTTACAACTAACCAATTTCGAGGCACTCCCACTTTTACTTTGTTTAATGATAAAAATGAATTATTACATTCTTGGTTTGGACATGTCAAAAAAAATGAAATTATTGATAAAATAAACACATTTAAAGTAAATTAACTTCTGTTTTAATAAATTTCACTACATAAAAAAAGAGTCCTGATATTTCTGATTCAAAAAAGAGTAACTCCATTTAAAACACATAACTAACAATAAAAATACTATTTTTAATACTAACAATTTTATTCTTATTCGCTTCAAATAATACGCCTTCTTCAACCAATTCTCCATCTACTTCAATTACTCCTGCAACTAAATAAATTATACTTTTAGCGGGTGTTATGTATGATTGTTCATTTCCTAAATGCCCTACTTCTATCTGAGTAGAATTCCCATCTTCTTTACCATACACTTTCGTTATTTTACCTTTTTCTGCTACACGTACTCTAAAACTTGCAGCTTCATCTTCTTTTTCAGGAATTAACCATAATTGTAGCATTCGGGTGGTTAGTATTCCTTTATTAATTTCATTATGAGCAAAACCTTCTTTTCCAGATTTTTGTATCTGAAAATCTAAGGGCTTTAAATTAACTCCATGCTCAAGAGATCCTTCATGGTTCAGCTCCCCTTCTACTACAAAAGTGAGCACATCAATAAACTTATGAGGATGCATCCCCGTAGCTACTCCTTCTCCAAACCACGAATCTGCCAAATAAATTAAATTTCCTATACCTGGCCAGGTTCCATGTCTTACTCCCATTCCTGGTCCATATTTAGGGTGAACAATTAATCTTTTTTGCACTATTCCATGAAAACCTCCAGTTTCTATACTATTTCTATCAAGTTTTATAAGTGGCATATTATATATAATGATTAACTTTAATAATATAGTCTAATAATTAAATAACAAATTACACCATTTAAAAGGATTTTAAGCAACGCTTAAAAGAACTTATCTTTGCCATAAATTAAAAACTAACAATGACAACAGAATCGCTAATTGCAGAAATTAAAAGAAAAAAATCATTTTTATGTATAGGACTAGATGTTGATCTGGACAAAATTCCGCCGCATTTATTAGAAGACCCCGATCCAATTTTTGCATTTAATAAAGCAATTATAGATGCTACGCATCACCTTGCTGTTAGTTACAAACCCAATACTGCATTTTACGAAGCCTATAGCATGAAAGGATGGAAATCACTTCAAAAAACAATTGAATACCTAAATGCTGTACACCCAGAAATTTTTACCATTGCCGATGCTAAACGTGGAGATATTGGAAACACTTCTACCATGTATGCAAAAGCTTTTTTTAATGATCTATCTTTTGATTCTGTTACCGTAGCTCCATACATGGGGCAAGACTCTGTAGAGCCTTTTTTAGCATTCGAAAATAAGCATACAATTATGTTAGCACTTACCTCAAATCAAGGCGCTTTTGACTTTCAAACTCAAAAAATTAATGATATTGAACTTTACAAACATGTTTTAGAAACTTCAAAAACTTGGAAAAATGCTCAAAATTTAATGTACGTGGTTGGTGCTACCAAAGCTGAATATTTTGCCAAAATCAGAAAAATTGTCCCTAATAACTTTTTATTAGTGCCAGGTGTAGGCGCTCAAGGCGGAAGTTTAGCTGATGTATGTAAATATGGATTAAATGATCAAGTTGGTTTACTTATAAATTCATCTCGAGGAATTATATATGCATCAAAAGAAACTGATTTTGCTTCTCAAGCAGCAATAGCTGCTGAAAAATTACAACAGGAAATGGCAACGTATCTTTAATCTAGTAGATCTAAAGTAGATTTTTTAAAATGCAATCGATATTGGAGTTCTAAACGTCTGCGTATTTTAAGTGCTTCAAAATAATCATAATCACTTGTAGCTGCATCTGTTTGCTTTAAGTTATAGGCCTCTTCCATGAGTTCTTTGTAACGACTCATTAGTTGATTTCTATTTTTTAAATTAGTAAACTGCATGTTTAAAAGTAACTAATTATTTGACAATCAAGTGTTAAAAAATAAACTAATCGACAACCTGTAGTGTTAATTTTTTTTAACACGTAAAATATCAACTGTTGCTTTAATAGTTTATTATATAAAGTATGTTTTGCATTCACTTTATCGTATTTGATTATATTTCAATCAATTATTCTTTATTTTTAATACAGTAAATTCATTTGAGAAATGCTATAAAACAAACTCTCTGCGTCAAATTTTGAAAGTTCAATTTTGCTAATGCTGCTTTAAAACATATCTTCTTTATATGTTAGAAAAATAAATGCTCAATAGCGTTTTACTTATCATTCTGTAACAAAAAAAGGCCATTTGGAAATTCCAAATGGCCTTTAATACAAATAAGTTAACTGCTAAATTACTTAGCTATATTGTGTTGGTGACTAATTGATTCTTGATGAATTGCAGAATATACTTTTTCAATAAATTCTTCACTTAAACCAACTTGACTTCCATCGTTAATCATCTTATTTTTAATAGCATTCCAACGATCATTTTGCAAAATTTGAACATTATTGGCTGCTTTTACTTTTCCAATTTCATCAGAAATTGACATACGCTTTGCTAATTGTTGTAAAATACTTTCATCAGCAATATCAATACGCGCTCTTAATTCATTTAATGCATTTTGGTAAGCTTCTGTACCACCTTCGCTACGTACTTTCAAATCTTTCATAATTTGAATAAGCGTTTCAGGAGTAATTTGCTGTTTAGCATCACTCCATGCATTATCAGGGTCGTAATGAGACTCTATAATCATTCCATCAAAATTCAAGTCTAAACCTGTTTGACATAAATCTTGAATAATATCTCGACGCCCTGCAATATGAGAAGGGTCTAATATAATTGGTAAATCTGGGAACTTAGCTTGTAAGTCAATTGGAATTTGCCACTCTGGAATATTTCTATACTTCGTTTTTTCGTAAGTAGAAAAACCTCTGTGTATCACTCCTAAATTTTTAACATCACAAGTATAAAAACGCTCAACCGCTCCTAACCATAAAGCTAAGTCTGGGTTGATAGGATTTTTAACTAATACTGGATTTTTTATTCCTCTACAAGCTTCTGCAATATCTTGAACAATAAAAGGAGAAACGGTACTACGCGCACCAATCCACAAAATATCAATATCATGTTCCAACGCTAATTCTACGTGGTGTGGATTTGCTACCTCAGTAGCCGTAAGCATTCCTGTTTCTTTTTTAGCAGTTTGTAGCCATTTTAATCCTAAAGCACCAACACCTTCAAAGTTTCCAGGGCGTGTACGTGGTTTCCAGATTCCTGCACGTAAAACAGATGCATCTGAATCTTTTAATTGATGTGCAATTTTTACTACTTGATCCTCTGTTTCTGCACTACAAGGTCCCGCAATTACTAAAGGGTGATCTAACTTGTAGGCATCTAACCAATTTCTAAGTTCCTTTTTGTTTTCCATTGTAAATGAGTTGTGTGTCGCTAAACACTTTTTATTCTTATTTGTATTTAATTATTTAAGAAAAAAGAAATTCGAATATAGATAATAGACATACTAAATATTTCCTATTAAACTCATATACTGATTTGCCTATATTCTTTCTTCTTTTGTCTTTTATTTTATTCTTATTGTTTAATAATAAACTTATTTATAACAATTACTTAATACCTTGTAAAATTGTTTTAATCCTATTAGTATCTTTCATTTCATTAAAAATATCTTCATCATTACCTGCCTCCATTAAGGCTTTAAATGCTATCAAATTATCAATATATTCTTGCAAAGCCTCTATTACATTTTCCTTATTTTGTTTAAAAATAGGTGTCCACATTGCTGGGGAACTTTTGGCTAAACGCACGGTAGATGCAAATCCACTACCTGCCATGTCAAAAATATCACGTTCATTTTTTTCTTTTTCGATAACCGTTTTTCCTAACATAAATGAACTTACATGCGATAAATGCGACACATAAGCAATATGTTTATCATGAGATGCGGCATCCATATATCGAATACGCATTCCTAAACGATTAAAAATATCCAAAGCTAACGCTACTTGCTTTTGCCCTGTTTTTTCAACCTCACAAATAATATTTGCTTTTCCTCTGAACAAATTAGCCAAAGCCGCTTTTGGACCAGAAAACTCAGTACCTGCAATTGGGTGAGCTGCTAAATAGCAAGCTCTATTAGAATGATTTACTACCTGATCACATAGTTTTTCTTTGGTTGATCCCACATCAAAAACCAAGCAATCAGCAGTTACTTTATCTAACACCTGAGGTAGCACTATTCGAGCAATATCTACAGGAATAGCAATAATAACCACATCTGCCTCATACAAGTTTGCAAATGTAGTACTTTTATCAACAAAGCCCAATGAAATTGCTGTTGTCAAGTTTTCTTCATTAGCATCAATACCATATATAACAGCATCTTTATAAGCCACTTTTATATCGGTTACTAATGAACCTCCTATTAACCCTACTCCTATTACAAAAACTTTCATTAATCTGATTCGCTTAACACGAATTGCTACTAGTTGTTTACCTTAAGCAATTAGCTTTCTTTTACTATTAATTTTATCTTTCTAATAACCTTAAAACCTTTTGATTCCCTTTTTGTGAGTTTAAATAAACCCATCCAAACGATTAATGGCTTCTTCTATAGCTTTTTCATCAATACATAATGAAAAACGTATATATCCTTTTCCTTGAGTTCCAAAAATAGTCCCTGGTGTTATAAATATTGATTTCTCATATAAAATACGATCAATAAAAGCCTCGGCATCAACAATATGTTTAGGCAATTTTGACCACACAAACATACCTGTTGCATTTTCGTCATACGTACAGCCTAGCATTGTGGCTAATTTCCAAATCAATTTTCTTCGTTTAGTATATACCGCATTCATGGTTTCAAACCAATCTGCCCCACATTCCAATGCTGCAATAGCTCCTTTTTGTAACCCTTGAAACATACCGCTATCCATATTACTCTTTACTTTTAGAATAGCTTCAATTTTTTCTTTGTCACCTAACACCATCCCTACGCGCCAGCCTGCCATATTAAATGTTTTACTCAAAGAGTTTAATTCAATGGCCACTTTTTTTGCACCTGGAATGCTTAAAATGCTCATTGGTTCAGGGTTCAGCACAAAACTATATGGATTATCATTTACCAATAATATATTATGTTTTTTAGCAAAAGTGATCAAATTGGCATACATTTTTTTTGATCCAGCCGCTCCTGTTGGCATATGGGGATAATTAATCCACATGATTTTCACCTTACTTAGATCTTGTTTTGATAAAGCTTCTAAATTAGGCTGCCAATCATTTTCAGCTGATAAATCATAAAAAACAGGTTCAGCTCCTAACAATTTAGTCACCGACGTGTATGTCGGATATCCTGGATTAGGAATAAGCACCTGATCTCCTTCATTCAAATATGCCATTGAAATGTGCATAATACCTTCCTTTGACCCCATTAATGGTAGCACTTCAGTATCCACATTTAAATTAACTTCATAGTGCTGTTCGTAAAAACTTATTATAGCTTTTCTTAATTCGGGTAAGCCTTGATAGCTTTGATATTTATGAGCCCCATCAATCAAAACAGCATCAGTAATTGCTTTAATTACTGTTGTTGGAGGTTCCAAATCAGGACTTCCAATTGCCATGTTAATCACTGGTTTTCCTTGTAAAACCAAAGAGCGTACCTCTCTCAATTTTTTAGAAAAGTAATATTCTTCAACCGTTTCCAAGCGTTTTGCTGTTACTATACTCATGCTTTTTGGTTTTTGTATTCACCAAGTATTTTAAATTCTGTAGCCATTATTTCTAAAATCGATGTTGCTTTTTCATAATTAATACTACTTTCAAAAGTTACATCGACAAAAAAGGCATATTTCCAAGGTTTATCTATTACTGGTAACGATTGTATTTTTGTTAAATTCATTCGGCAGTCACTCAGTACATTTAATACGGCTGCTAAACTGCCTCGTTTATGATCCAACACAAACTTTAATGAAGCTTTATCGACCTCTTCCTTTTTTACACCTGAATCATTTCTGGTATTTAAAATAAAAAAGCGTGTACTGTTGGTTTTTATTGTCTGTATATCTTCTGCCAATACATTTAAATTATAAATATTAGCTGCAGTTTTTCCCGCTATAGCGGCAACACCTTCCAACTTATCATCATTAATTCGCTTTGCGACCTCAGCGGTATCGGCATCTTCAATTAATTTAATGTGTGAATGCCCTCTAAAAAACTCTTTACACTGTAATAAAGCCATTGGATGCGAGTATACTTCTTTTATATCAGAAATATTTTGCCCTTCTAACGCCATTAAACAATGATGTATTGGCAAATAGAATTCACCACTAATAGTTAAATTATGCTCATCAATATATGCGTAATTAGGAATAATTGAACCTGCTATTGAATTTTCAATGGCCATTACGGCATCGGTACATAATCCTTTTTCTAAGTTGTATACTAACTCTTGAAAAGACATACATTCATTAATTTCAATATCACTTCCAAAATAAGTCAAGGCTACACCATGATGGTATGATCCTTTAACCCCTTGTATTCCTATAACTTGTTTCATTTATTATACGCGTTACTTTCAATAATTGCACAAAAAAATCCCGACTCTATTTCAGAATCGGGATTTTATATATTTAGCATTTTACTTTTTACATACCAAAATCCCTCTTCTATCTAAAAAAGAAGAAAAAATAAAATCGGTTGTAAAAAAACAAATTGCTCATTGGCTTATTTTATACTGCAAATGTATTTAAACTTTTTACAATGCAAAATTTTTTGCCAATAAATTTTGCATAAAAGAAAAATTAATAGCGTTATTCCTGTTTATAAAATTATTTTTGTTGTTAAAAAAGTTTAGCATGTCGATCAAAGTTTCAAACCTTTCCAAACACTACGGTGATCAAAAAGCACTAAATAATGTCTCTTTTGATATTCCTAGTGGCCAAATAGTAGGCTTTTTGGGACCTAATGGAGCAGGGAAATCCACATTAATGAAATTACTAACCACTTATTTAACTCCAACTTATGGTGAAGCATTGGTTAATAATTTCAATATAAACAGCCAAATAAAACAAGTGCAGCAAAGTATTGGATATTTACCAGAACATAATCCACTCTATTTGAACCAATACCCTAAAGAGTATTTGAGTTTTAATGCTAACTTATATAAAGTAGCTCCATCCAGAATTAATGAAGTCATTGAATTGACAGGCTTACAAAACGAAACCAAAAAAAAAATTGGCGCCTTATCAAAAGGTTACCGCCAGCGTGTTGGACTTGCCTGTGCCCTATTGCATGACCCAAAAGTATTACTACTAGATGAACCTACCACTGGTTTAGACCCTAATCAATTGGTAGAAATAAGAAGTTTGATTAAAAGCTTAGGAAAAGACAAAACAGTTTTGCTTTCCACTCATATTATGCAAGAAGTTGAAGCCATGTGCGATCGAGTTCTAGTTATAAATAAAGGCATACTGGTTACTGATCAACTTATAGACCACTCAAAAAAGCAACAGAATTTACTAGTTATGTTTAACAAAATTCCTAACATAAATGCTTTAAAACAACTTCCTAACGTTGCCGATGTAAACTCTGTTAAAGAGACACAATTTTTAATACGTTTTACTGATTTACCTGAACAAGAAAATTGTGCTACACTAATTTTCGACTTTGCTGTAAACAACAATTTAAAATTAATCCAATTGCAACCTCAAGAAATAGATATTGAGCATTTGTTTAAAATGGCCACAAATACAAGCCACAAATAAGAAAAACCCAAGTTTTGCTATAATAATTTAATAATTTCTTATATTTCATGCTACATAACTAACTTATTACCATGAAATTAAACTTTTTTGCATTTGCAGTATTCGCTGTAAGTACTATGACTACTGGTGCTACCACAAAAACCACAGTAGTTACAGGACCTCCTGTTCCTGTATTTTCTCAATCATCAATTAGTAAGGCTAAAAAATTACTTTCTTCACTTACGTTAGAAGAAAAAATTGGCCAAATGAATCAATTAACCATTACTTCATTTGAAAAAAGCCCAGGTGTTTTAGATGAGTCCAAACTAGAAGAAGCTATTGTAAAATACAATATTGGCTCTATACTAAATGTACCTGGTACAGGTGGAGTAACTCCTGAAGTATGGGGTAAACTAATGGCTAAAATTGAAGCTATTTCGAATAAAACCGATAAAAAAATACCTATTCTTTATGGTATCGATGCCATACATGGATCAAGTTACACTGCGGGTGCTACACTATTCCCTCAACAAATAGGAATGGCTGCCACTTGGAATACCGACTTAGTGGAGCAAGGTACTCGTGTTTCGGCATACGAAACCAGAGCCTCATCTATTCCATGGGTTTTTTCACCAGACTTAGATTTACCACGCTCCCCTGTATGGTCCCGTTTATGGGAATCTTTTGGCGAGGATACTTACCTATCAAAATCTATGGGAGTTGCCATGGTAAAAGGCTTTGAAGGAGACAACGTAGGAGACAAATATAATGTGGCTACCTGCATTAAACATTTTGTAGGTTATGGGAGCACTGTAACTGGTCGTGATCGTACACCTAGTATTATTCCAGACAGAGTATTACAACAATTTGATTTACCCATTTTTAAAGCTGCCATTGATGCCAAAGCTAAAAGTATCATGATTAGTTCTGGTGAAATAAACGGAACTCCCGTACATGCCAGTAAAAAAATGTTAACTACTATTTTAAAAGAACAACTTGGTTTTCAAGGCATGGTATTAACCGACTGGCAAGATATTATTTATTTATATACACGTCACAAAGTAGCCAAAGATAATCGCGAAGCAGTAAAAATTGCTATAAATGCAGGTATTGATATGAGTATGGTTCCAGACAACTATACCTTTTACAATGATTTACTTTCATTAGCCAAAAGCGGCGAAGTTCCTATGACTAGAATTGACGATGCTGTACTGAAAATTTTAGCTCTTAAATATGAATTAGGTTTATTTGATCAGCCTTTTGTTGCGAAACCAAAAGATTACAAAAAATTTGGTTCTACCGAACATGAAACACTAGCTTACAATGCTGCGGCAGAATCTATCACATTACTCAAAAATAATGACGGCATTTTACCTTTATCTAAAAACAAAAAAATACTTGTTACAGGATCAACTGCCAATAGTATGAAGTTTTTAAATGGAGGATGGACATTTACTTGGCAAGGAGAAAAAGCCGATGAATTCGAAAAAGATGAACTTACTATTCTTGAAGCTTTTGAAAACAAAGTAGGTAAAGAAAATATAAGTTATGCCCAAGGTGTAGAAATTTTTAAAGAAGTTAATATTGCCGAAGCTGTAAAAAAAGCTCAATCCGTTGATGTTATTGTGTTATGTATTGGTGAACATAATTACACCGAAACCCCTGGCGATATTATGGGCTTAGCCATTACCGAACCACAACAAAAATTAGCCGAAGCTATACTCGCTACCGGAAAACCCGTTGTACTGGTTTTAAATGAAGGACGCCCAAGAACTATAACAGATTTTGAAAAGAAAACAAAAGCCACTATCCAATGTTATTTACCCGGTAGTGAAGGTTCAAGAGCTTTAGTAGACATTATTTATGGTGATGTAAACCCAAGTGGCAGATTACCTTATAATTATCCTCGTTTTACAAATTCATTACAAAAATACAACCGTAAATACACCGAAAGTTTAGGTGACGAGGAACAAAATGATGATGCCGATTATCAAAAAAGTTACAATCCTTTATACGAATTTGGAGCAGGTTTATCGTACACTACATTTGATTACAGCAATTTAATAGTAAACAAAAAAGAATTCGGAACTTCGGATACTATCGAAGTTTCGGTAACTGTCAAAAATACAGGGAAGCTGACAGGAAAAGAAGTGATTCAATTATACTTAAGAGATGAAATTGCTAGTATTACTCCCGAAGTAAAATCATTACGCGGATTTCAAAAAGTTAATCTTACTTCTGGCGAAAGTAAAACCGTAAAATTCACTTTAAACCCTCAAGACTTTCAATTCGTTAATGAAGCAGAAAAATGGGTTGCCGAACCCGGTGAGTTTACAATTAAAATTGGAAACTTAACTAAAAGTATTGAACTAAAATAAATTAATACTACCCATATTTACTCAATCGAAGTCTTGTTTTTTTAACAAAAAACAAGACTTCGATTTTTTATTTCAACAAAGTTTATTCCTACAATTATTTTATATTTGCAAGGAATTAAATACTTAAATATGAAAAAATTAAACTACTTATTAATTAGCCTTTTCATCTCTTTATGCCTATCTTCTTGTAGTGATGATGATGGAGGAGAATCATTCCCTGTAACTAACGCCACTGTTGAAAAAATTGCTGGAGAATGGGATCTTGTTGGTTTAGAAGTAAACAACGGGAAAA
Organism: uncultured Aquimarina sp.; assembly: GCA_947489195.1. GTDB lineage: Bacteria > Bacteroidota > Bacteroidia > Flavobacteriales > Flavobacteriaceae > Aquimarina. The sequence goes on from CANLCT010000019.1 coordinate 33,558, forward strand.
GCACAATCAAAATTCAAGGTCAAAACATATCTTCAACTTTTGTCCAAAAAGGAATTAATTTAGATTATGTTGCTGATTTTAAAACTAATCCTAATTTAGCAACAGCTACAGGAAGTTATACCATAGAAACAACCACTACATCTTTAGGTCAAACATCTACGCAATCATTAGATGTAAACACTGATGACTTTCCTACTAATTTACAAACTAGCGAATGGGAAATAATTGATGGTAGTCAAATAAAATCATCTGTAAGTGGTAATACTAGTACTTCTAAAATTTTAGAGCTTACTGACACTACTTTTAAATATTCAACAGACCTTTCTCAAGGGGAAGTTTTTGACGCTGATTTTCTTGGAGCTGGAGGTATAAGTATTGAAGGTCTTGATTTTTCAGTAAGCGGTGAATTAATTACCACTTTGAAAAGGATCCAATAAATTAATATAAGAAATCTGATTATACTAAAAAAAGCAGAATATTTAATAAATTAAGTTTATCTATTTTAATTTATTAAATATTCTGCTTAGATTTTTTAATCTTATTCCTAGATAAATCGCATCTCATCCTATCAACTAAATCTAATATTAATAAACCACAACTATTAGAACAAGTTTAAATAGCACTCACACTAAATACATAAATATTAAAGTCATTATAGTATAGCTCCATATTATTTTGTGCTTAAAGCTCCTTTTGGTTACCAAATCATTATAGTACATTTGTTACTGATTATACAATAATCAACAAATCTCAACTTTATAATTAATGAAAGGAATTGTACTAGCTGGAGGAAGTGGCACACGTTTGTATCCTATTACAAAAGGAGTTTCGAAACAGTTACTACCTGTATATAATAAACCAATGATATACTACCCTATTTCGGTATTACTATTATCTGGAATAACGGATATCTTAATTATATCAACACCTCAGGATTTACCCTATTTTCAGCGCATGCTTGGCAATGGAAATGAGTTAGGCATTTCATTTACCTACAAAGTACAACCACACCCCAATGGTTTAGCAGAAGCCTTTATTATAGGGGAAGAGTTTATTGGTGATGATGATGTTTGTTTGATTTTAGGTGATAATATTTTTTATGGCCATGGATTTTCTGAATTATTGGCTAAATCCGTTAAAAATGTAAAAAATAATGATACTGCTACCGTTTTTGGTTATTATGTTAATGATCCTGAACGTTATGGTGTTGTTGCCTTTAATTCTACTGGAAAAGCAATTAGTATTGAAGAAAAACCAGAAAAACCAAAAAGTAATTATGCCGTTGTAGGTCTCTATTTTTATCCAAATTCGGTGATCAAAATAGCAAAAACTACTACACCAAGCAAACGTGGTGAATTAGAAATTACTGCTGTTAACCAAGCTTATTTAAATCAAAAGAAGCTTTCTGTTGAACTTATGGGACGTGGTTATGCATGGTTTGATACGGGCACCCATAATTCTTTATTAGAAGCTTCAAATTTTATACAAACTATTGAAAATAGACAAGGCTTAAAAATTGCTTGTTTAGAAGAAATCGTTTACGAAAAAGGATACATTAATGCTAAACAACTCGAAAACTTAGCTATACCGCTTTCAAAAAATGAATATGGAAATTACTTATTACGATTACTAAAAAACTAAATTAATGAAAATTACTGCAACTGAAATTCCAGACATAATAATCATTGAACCTCAAGTTTTTTATGATCAAAGAGGCTATTTTATTGAAAGTTACAATAAAGAAAATTTCCCTTCAAAATTTCGGCATATCGATTTTGTACAAGACAATGAATCAAAATCTAGCTATGGAGTTTTAAGAGGTTTACATTATCAACTTGCTCCATATTGCCAAACAAAATTAGTACGGGTTATTAAGGGGAGTGTTATTGATGTTATAGTGGATATTAGAAAAGGCTCGCCTACTTTTGGCAAAAATGTAACGCTTGAGCTAAGTGAGCACAATAAAAAGCAACTACTAATACCACGTGGTTTTGCTCATGGATTTGTAGTTACTAGCGAAACTGCTATTTTTTCATATAAATGTGATAATTATTATAGCCCTGCGCATGATAGAGGTATTCTATTCAATGACCCTGCATTAAATATCGACTGGCAAATTCCATCAAAAGGATTGATACTTTCTGAAAAAGACAAAAAACTACCATTACTAAAAGACACTATCGACTTATTTGATTATAAAACTAATTTATATGAATAATATTTTAGTTACAGGCGCAAATGGTCAACTCGGTTCTGAAATAAAAGCACTAGCCTTTAGCTTCAATGAATTCACTTTTTTCTTTACCGATAAGGAGGATCTAGACATTACCAATATTGGAGCAATAAACACTTTTATTATAAAGAAAAACATCAACGCGATTATAAATTGTGCTGCTTATACTGCTGTTGATTTGGCCGAAGATGAATTGGAAATAGCTAATTTAATCAACCACGCGGCAACCAAAAACTTGGCTAAAGCTGCAAAAGAATTTAGTCTAAAACTAATACATGTATCTACAGATTATGTTTTTGACGGAAACTCTTTTATCCCTTATAATGAAAATGATGTTACCAAACCAATTAATATTTATGGCAAAACCAAATTAGATGGAGAGCTCTCATTAAAAGCAATAGCTCCTGCCAATAGTATTATCATTAGAACTGCATGGGTATATTCAAGCTATGGAAACAATTTTGTTAAAACTATGCTAGGTTTAGGAAAAAAAAGAGATGAATTGAACATTGTATACGATCAAATAGGTAGTCCAACTTATGCACACGATTTAGCTCTTGTTATTTTAAAAATTCTTCCTAAATTAAATAATAAACAAACAGAAACCTATCACTATACCAATGAAGGTATTTGTAGTTGGTATGATTTTGCAAAAGCTATTTTCGAATTTAAAAACATTAAATGTCATGTAAATGCGATTCCAACATCGGCATATCCTACTAAAGCTACTAGACCTCATTACAGTATTTTAAATAAACAAAAAATTAAAAATTCTTTTGAAATTACCATTCCTTATTGGAGGGATTCTTTAAAAGAATGTTTAGCCAAATTATAATTTCTACATCAAATGAAATCGATATTACTTACAGGAGGGGCTGGATTTATAGGCGCTAATTTTATTAGCTATTTTTTAGAAATACACCCCGAATATTATCTAGTCAATTTAGATGCTCTAACCTACGCTGCCAATATTGATCATATTGAGCTATCCAATAACTTAAAAAAAAGATATGCTTTTATTGAGGGTTCAATTTGTAATAGACAACTCGTTGAATCCATTTTCGAAGAATACGACATTAAAGGAGTTATACACTTTGCTGCAGAATCTCATGTAGACAATTCCATAAAAAATCCAGGCGTTTTTATTGAAACCAATGTAACCGGAACTTTCACTTTAATTGACGTAGCCTTTAAAAAATGGATGCACAAGCCTTTTACCTACAAACAAGGCTATAATAACTGTAAGTTCCTCCATGTTTCTACCGATGAAGTTTATGGTAGTTTAGGAAAAACTGGATTATTTACAGAAAATACACCTTATGCTCCAAATTCACCTTATAGTGCGTCAAAAGCATCAAGTGATATGATTGTACGTAGTTATCACCATACTTACGGTATGAATACCATAATTACAAACTGCTCAAACAACTATGGGCCTAAACAACATAATGAAAAATTAATTCCTACAATTATTCGAAAAGCCCTTTCGGGAGAAGCTATTCCGATTTATGGTGATGGAAAAAACATTAGGGATTGGCTTTATGTTTTAGATCATTGTAAAGGGATTGATATAGCTTTTCATAAAGGAATTTCGGGCGAAGTATATAATATTGGTGGTCGTAATGAAAAGGATAATTTATACATTGCAACCAAAATATGTAGTATTTTAGATAAACAAGTTCCTAATAAAATTCCTTATGCTTCTTTAATTACCTTTGTAAACGATAGAGCCGGACATGATAAAAGATATGCTATTGATGCCTCTAAAATTGAAAACACATTGGGTTGGGAAGCAGATGAAAACTTTGAATCTGGAATTGAAAAAACCATTAATTGGTATATAGAAAAATATACAAAATAACACATTGGAAAAAGAGTATACACATATCGCCAAGCAAGTTTTAAGTATTGAAGCTAAAGCTGTAAATGACTTAAAAAATATTATTGACTCCAATTTCAATAAAGCAGTAACCACTATTTTAAAAGCAAAAGGTAAAGTTGTGGTCACTGGCATTGGCAAATCTGGCCATATTGGCCGAAAAATTGCAGCATCTTTTGCTAGCACTGGTACACCAAGTTTCTTTTTACATCCATCTGAAGCCATTCATGGTGACCTAGGAATGATTGGCACTGAAGATATTGTACTAGCTATAGCGAACTCAGGTGAAACCACTGAAATTATTCGTTTAATCCCTTTTACTAAAGAAAATAACATCCCTTTAATATCTATTTCCAGTAGACCCAATTCAACACTTGCCCAAAAATCTAGTGTACACATATCAATTGGAAAATTTGAAGAGGCTTGTCCTTTCAATATGGCCCCTACAACTTCTAGTCTATTAACACTAGCTGTTGGTGATGCATTAATGGTAGCCTTAATGGATGGCCGCGGATTTAATGAAGAAAATTTTGCCAAACTCCATCCAGGTGGAAATATTGGAAAACGACTTTTAGATACAGTTTCTGACACTATGAAAACTGAAAATCTCCCGTTTATAGATCCAAGTTCACTTATGATCGATGTTATTTACACAATAAATTCGGGAAGATGTGGATTAGGTATTGTTGGTACTGTTAATGATGTCAAAGGCATTATTACCGATGGAGATTTAAGACGGGCAATGAATAGCTCGCAAAAAGATTTTTTTAATCTTACTGCTAAAGAAGTAATGACTGAAAGTCCAAAATACATTTCAAAAGTAACCAAACTAATTGATGCTAAAAATGCTATGAATTCTCATAAAATAACAAGTCTACTTGTTGGTAACGAGAATCATTTAGAAGGAGTAATCCAAATGCACGACATTAATTTGTAACTTTTATTAAAAATCATTTACTAAACTATCATGATGAAAAAAATCATCGTAATACCGGCGCGCTTAAAATCATCAAGGTTACCTAATAAACTTTTACTAGATTTAGGTGGTAAAAGTATAATACAACGTGTATATGAACAATGCCTTAAAGCAAAAAATATTGATGCCGTTTATATCGCTGTTGATGACCAAAAATTACTAGAACACTGTTCATTGTTCACTAATAATGTACTTTTAACAAGTAGCACACACCAATCGGGAACAGATAGGATAGCCGAAGCAGCAACCAATATAAATTGCAACGCCATTATTAATGTACAAGGTGATGAGCCTTTTATAGATCCTAAATTAATCGAAACCATTGCAGATGCGCTTAATAACCAACAAATGGTAAGTGCCAAGTGCAGACTACATAATCTAAGCGAAATTGAAGACTCAAATAATGTTAAAGTAATTACCGATAAAAATTCAAAAGCAATTTATTTTTCTCGATCTGTTATTCCTTTTAACAGGGATCAAATTGATTTAAAAAACATTACTTATTACAAACATTTAGGTATTTATGGATATTCAAAAAAGTTTTTAATTGAATTCTCGAATATGAAGCCTACCTTGTTAGAACAAACAGAAAAACTAGAACAATTAAGAGTTATTGAAAATGGACATTCCATACACATGGTTCATTCTGAACACAATGCAATTGGAATTGATACGTTACATGATTATCAAGAAGCTCAAAAACATTTTTCATAACACAATTACCCTAAACAGATGTTTTCTATTTTTAATAAAAAAATACAGCTTTCTGACTTATTTATCAATGCTACGGATATGCATAATCACGTGTTGCCTGGTATAGATGATGGAGCCAAAACAGTTGAAGATTCCCTGGAAATGCTTGATAAATTTAAAGCTTTAGGCTTTACTTCAATCAATGCTACCCCACATACTATGAGTGATTTTTACCCTAACACTCAAGAAACTATTTTAAAAGCACTTGACAATGTTCAAAATCAATTAAAAAGCACGGTAAAATTAAAAGCAACTAGTGAATATATGATTGATCCTGCTTTTGAAGATATACTAAAAAATACACCAGAAAAACTACTCACTTTTAACAACAAGCATTTACTGGTCGAAATGTCTTTCTACAGACCTTATGATCGCTTTGAAGAAGTATTATATGATTTACAATTAAAAGGATTTCAACCCATACTTGCCCACCCAGAACGTTATTTGTATTATGCCAATGACTTAAGTTATTTTACTTCTTTAAAAAACAAAGGAGTACGCTTACAACTTAATACATTGTCATTAACTAATCATTATGGAGCAAAAACAAATGAAATTGCAAAAAAACTACTTTCTGAAGATTTATATGATTTTTTAGGAACAGATGCCCATAAAACAGAACACCTAAACAAAATAGGTTCCATAAAAGTAGCCGCTAAATATTCAGATTCAATTTCAAAATTACTAAAAAATAACGAAGCATTATTTTAAAAACTGCTTCGTTATTTTTGAAATTACTATTCCTGTAAATGAAAATATTCAGTTATAATTCCCTTATTTATTCATAAAACTTCTACTCTAAAATACTTAGTTAATTTGGACACATTTATACTATATTTGCAACTCAAAATAAATAAACCAAACCATGAATAAAAAAGTGATTTTAATGATTCTGGATGGTTGGGGAACTTCACCCGATCCTAAAGTTTCAGCTATAGATAATGCAAAAACTCCTTATATTGATTCACTTTATACAAAGTATCCAAATGCTGCTTTACGTACCGATGGTTTAAATGTAGGCCTACCTGAAGGACAAATGGGAAATAGTGAAGTTGGACATATGAATCTTGGTGCCGGTCGTATTGTGTATCAAGAATTAACACGTATCAACTTGGCTATTGAAAACAATACATTAAAAGATGAAATGGTACTTACCGAAGCATTTGACTTCGCGAAAGCTAATAATAAAAAAGTACATTTATTAGGTTTGTTAAGTAATGGTGGTGTCCACTCGCATATCAATCACTTAAAAGGTTTATTAACTGCTGCTAATGACAAGGGACTAACTGATGTTTTTGTACATGGATTTACCGATGGTAGAGATGTTGACCCAAAAGCAGGAGCAGGTTTTGTAAGTGATTTACAAAATCATATGCAAGCAACCACAGGTGAAATTGCCACATTAACTGGACGTTATTATGCCATGGATCGTGATAACCGCTGGGAGCGCGTTAAACTTGCCTATGATGTTATTGTTAATAATGAAGGAATTGAAACAGAAGATGTATTAGCTTCTTTAAATGAAAATTACGCCAACGATATTACTGATGAATTTACAAAGCCATTAGTAGCTACAAAAAATGGAAAACCTGTTGCTAAAGTTGAAGAAGGTGATGTGGTTATCTTTTTTAATTTTAGAACCGACAGAGGGCGCGAGTTAACAAATATGTTATCTCAAAATGATTTCCCTGAACAAAACACAAAAAAATTAGACTTATACTATGTGACCATGACTAACTATGACGATAGTTTTAATGGAATCAAAGTTATATTTAATAAAGATAATATTACAGAAACCCTAGGTGAGGTTTTGGCTAATGCCGGAAAAAAACAAATCCGTATAGCCGAAACAGAAAAATACCCTCACGTAACTTTCTTTTTTTCTGGCGGACAAGAAACCCCTTTTGAAGGAGAAAGTCGAATTCTTAAAAATTCTCCTAAAGTTGCTACATATGATTTAAAGCCAGAAATGAGTGCCTATGAATTAACAGATGCTTTAGTTGAAGATTTAAAAAAAGGGGAAGCCGATTTTGTATGTTTAAACTTTGCTAATGGTGATATGGTAGGTCATACCGGAATTATGGAAGCTGCCATAAAAGCCTGTGAAGCAGTTGACAAATGCGCTAAACAAGTTATTGAAACTGGTTTAGAAAATGGGTATACCACCCTACTTATTGCCGATCATGGAAACTGCGAAACTATGATGAATCCTGATGGAAGTCCGCATACAGCACACACAACCAACCCTGTACCTGTTATTTTAATTGATCCAGAATTAACAGAAATTAAAGATGGGGTATTAGGTGATATGGCACCGACTATTTTAAAATTAATTGGTGTTGAACAACCTGAAGCTATGACTCGTTTCCCTTTAGTTTAATAAACTAATTATATAATTTAAAATGGTATTTGATAAATCAGATACCATTTTTTTTATGCTTTTTTTAAACTAAAAATTAGGGTAAATGCAAACTAAATTGTTCTAAACAAAAATTAATCCCAATTATAAATTTAAATAAGTTATGAAAAACATTTTTTTATTACTATCAATTACACTGTTTAATATGAGCTACAGCTATGCTCAAGAAAAAGGAAAATTTAGATTTGGCATAGATATAGGCTACGCAAGCCTTAATGAAGCAGATGATGGAGGAGGATTTGTATACTATTTTGAACCTAAATACAATATTACTAAAAACATGAATGTTGGTATTAGGTGTGGTGGTGCTTTTCTTGCCAAAGCAACAGAAAATAGAAATAATGAATTAAATGGACGCTTGTCATTTATCGATATAGGAATCAATTCGTCCATACTTGGTACGTTTGATTATTATTTTAATAAAGGAAACTCATCTTTTGCCCCTTTTATTGGTGCTGGTGCTGGTGTCGGTTTTGTAAGCAATACCGAAATAGATTTTGAAATTTTTGACCTAGATGAAGAGGACAATAATACTAATGAAGAAATTGAAGGCGAGTTTGTATTTGGAGGTATGATCAGAGCTGGTTTTGAATGGAGTAAATTTCGTTTAAGCCTAGATTATAACATTACTCCCGATACCGCTCTTGAAAATCTAGATGGAAAACGTGTAGGTACATCAAAAAACTCATACCTAGGAATTACTCTTGGCTTTTACCTTGGAGGAGGGAAATGGAAAAATAACAGTTAACTTAAAAATAATCTCCTAATAACAAAAACCAAATCTAATTTCAATTACACGAACAACATAGTAATTTGTATCTTTGCCGCTTTAAAATTAATCACTTATTTATGATACATATTAAAACACGCGAAGAAATTGAATTAATGAGAGAGAGTGCGCTTATTGTATCAAAAACTTTAGGAATGCTTGCCGCAGAGGTAAAGCCTGGAGTAACTACATTATATTTGGATAAATTAGCCGAAGAATTTATTAGAGCTGAAGGGGCTGAACCTGGTTTTTTAGGATTATATGATTTCCCTAACACCCTTTGCATGAGTCCAAATGCCCAAGTGGTTCATGGTATTCCTAATAACGAACCTTTAAAAGAAGGTGATATCATTTCAATAGACTGTGGGGCTTTAAAAAATGGTTTTTATGGTGACCATGCCTATACCTTTGCTGTAGGCAAAATTACAAATGACGTACAACGTTTGTTAGATATTACCCGAGCTTCATTATATGCAGGGATAGAAGAATTTAGAGTTAATAACCGCGTAGGTGATGTGGGTTATGCCATCCAAAAATTTACAGAAGATGCTGGATACGGTGTGGTTCGCGAATTAGTTGGTCATGGTTTAGGTCGTATTATGCATGAAGAACCTGAAATGCCTAATTATGGTCGTAGAGGGCGTGGCAAAAAATTTGTCGAAGGTATGGTTGTAGCTATCGAACCTATGACAAACATGGGGACAAAAAACATAAAACAGCTTAAAGATGGTTGGACTATTTTAACTGCCGATGGTAAACCTAGCGCCCATTTTGAACACGACGTTGCTATTATTGATGGTGCTCCAGAAATACTTTCTACTTTTGATTATGTACACGAGGTACTTGGTATAAAAACTGATGAAGAAGCTCCTTATAAAAAAACGGCCAATTAATCACAAAAAGGTAATTCATAATATTTAGCCTTCTCTATTTTGAATAAAATAATACTCTAAAACATATTGGTTCAAGTTGAATTCTCTAAAATTTAGAGTATATAAACTGTAATTTTATTTTAAATTAAAAGTCGTTTTTTAATACAAATTAGTAAGTAATCAACTTAAGGAACTTATAACTATGATTAAGTATATTTTTAAAAAAGGATTAAGCGTTTTTCCTCGGCCTTTTTTAATTAAGGTAAGCTATTATGTACGACCTATATTTAGTTTCTTTTTAAAAGGCAAAAAGTATACTGATCCAATTGATGGCAAAAGCTTTCGCACTTTTTTACCCTACGGATATGAAAATCCCAGACCAAATGTACTTTCTCCCTCTACACTGTCATTAGAACGACACAGATTACTTTGGTTGTATTTAAAAAATGAAACTGACTTATTTACTAAACCTCAACGTTTATTGCACTTTGCTCCAGAACAAGCTTTTCATAAGCGATTTAAAAAAATAAAAACATTAACCTATACCACTACCGATTTACTTTCGCCTCTGGCAGATATAAAAGCTGATATTTGTCAACTTCCATTTAATGATAATGAATTCGATTTCATTTTATGTAATCATGTATTAGAACATATTCCCGATGACACCAAAGCCATGCAAGAATTGCTAAGGGTACTTGCTCCTGGTGGCACCGCTATTTTACAAATTCCACAAGATTTAAATCGAGAAACAACTTTTGAAGATAATACTATAATCGACCCCAAAAAACGTGCACAAATTTTTGGTCAATATGATCATGTACGTGTATATGGAAGGGATTATTTTGACAAACTTCGCAGTATAGGATTTAAAGTTAATGAAGTTGATTACACCTCCACATTCACTCCCCAACAAATTGATCAATTTCGCTTAGCTAAAGGAGAAATTATCCCCGTATGCTACAAATAAATTAAATTTGACTTTTTAAACACCAATTTAAAATAAATTCTACAAGGTTTTCATTAAATTAAATGTTAAGTTAATTGTAAAACGAGTTATAAATTAAATATTATAAAATAACTTTCCGTGTCGTATTTTTTTTACTGTATGCTTTAAAATTTGAAAGACATAAAATACGAAACAACTTTAACACTTATAATTTTATTTATATTATGAAAACTAGTAGTTGCATTTCATTAATTTCTGTAGTTTTTTTACTATCATTTTTTAGCTGTAAAAAAAACAACGCGAGCTCTAATACTATTGAACCCGAAATTACGCCAGAACAAATAGCGCAAAGTTCTACTGAATTAAATAATTGGTTTCAAGAACAATTTGAAATTGAGAAAGAATTATCTCCAATGTTATGTACCTATTTAGGTGATAAAAAAAATAATGATAAATGGAATGATATCTCTCAACAAGCAAAAGACGAAGCTCTTTTACGAAATAAAAAAAGACTTCAATATTTAAAAGACAGTATAAGCACTGAAACACTCAACAAAGCTACATTATTAAGTTATAGGTTAGCTATTCAACAAACAGAAAACGATATATCTGATGATCAATATAGGTTACACAATTACCCTGTTAATCAAATGTTTGGTATGCATTCTAGAGTACCTTCCTTTTTAATAAACATGCATTTAATTGACTCTAAAAAAGATGCAGAAGCTTACGTTTCAAGATTAAAAGGAGTAGAAAAACTATTTGATCAATTAATTACTGGGCTGGAAATCAGAGAAAAATCAGGTATTCTTCCTCCTAAATTTATTTTCCCTAAAGTAATTGATGCCTGTAAAAATATCATTAAAGGCAAACCTTTTGATACTTCGAATAACGAAAGTACACTTTTAGCTGATTTTTCAAAAAAAGTAAAAACTTTAAAACTTCCTGAAAAGGAAGAAAGTACACTTATTGAAATGGCAAATAAAAGTTTATTAAATTCTGTAAAGCCTGCTTATAGCAAACTTATTGCAGTATTAGAAACACAAGAAACAAAAGCCAATACAGACGCTGGAGCATGGAAATTACCTAATGGCGAAGCTTTTTATAATAATGCATTGGCTAGAACAACTACAACGAACATGACTGCTAACGATATTCATGAATTGGGTCTAAAAGAAGTTGCTCGAATTCAAAGTGAAATGAAAGCCATTAAAGAAAAGGTGAAATTTGAAGGTGACCTCAACAGCTTTTTTAAATTTATGCAAGATAGCAAACAATTTTACTATGCAGATTCCGATAAAGGTCGTGAAGAATATATGGAAAAAGCAGTTCATATTATTGATAGTATGAAAAGTAGATTAGATGATTTGTTTTTAACTAAACCAAAAGCTGATATTAAAGTAAAACAAGTAGAAGCATTTCGTGAAAAAACAGCTGGTTTAGCTTTTTACCAACAACCAGCTATGGATGGTTCCCGCCCTGGAATTTATTACGCCAATATGTACAAAATAAAATCCATGTCTAAATTCGAAATGGAAGCATTAGCTTATCACGAAGGTATTCCAGGTCATCACATGCAAATTGCTATAGCACAAGAATTAAAAGATATTCCAATGTTTAGAAAATTAGGGCGCTATACTGCCTATACCGAAGGTTGGGGCTTATATTCTGAATTTATTCCTAAAGAAATGGGGTTTTATAATGATCCTTACTCAGATTTTGGTCGACTTTCAATGGAATTATTCCGTGCCTGTCGTTTAGTCGTTGATACTGGAATACATGCTAAAAAATGGACTAGAGAAGAAGGTATAAAGTATTATATAGACAATACACCTACCGAAGAATTTGATATTATAAAAATGGTAGAACGCCATGTGGTTATGCCTAGTCAAGCTACCGCTTATAAAATTGGGATGAATAAAATTTTAGAACTTCGTGAAAATGCAAAAAAACAACTTGGCGATAAATTTGATATTAGAGAATACCATGATGTTGTACTCACTAATGGAGCTGTTCCTTTAAATGTGCTTGAAAAACTTGTCGACGAATGGATTGCCACTAAAGCATAGTTAAAAGCTATACATACACAATTTTACAATTAATTAAGAACAATCATAGCAAACCATAGGTTTGCTATGATTGTTTATATCCTTATTTTTAACTTAAATATTGATCAACAATAAAAACCTATGGAAACATTAATACACAAAGCCGATACACGTGGTTATGCTAATCACGGATGGCTTACTAGTCATCATAGCTTTAGTTTTGCTAGCTACCAAAACCCTGAACGTATGAATTTTGGTGTACTTAGAGTACTTAACGATGATATGGTATCTGGTGGTAAAGGTTTTGGTTTACACCCTCATAGTAATATGGAAATTGTTTCCATTCCTCTAAAAGGAAATTTAAAACATATGGATAATATGGGGAATACAACTATAATAAAAGAAGGTGACATACAGGTAATGAGTGCTGGTACTGGTGTTTTACATAGTGAGTTCAACAACGATAAAGATCAAGCTGTAACATTTCTTCAAATCTGGATCATACCAAACAAGCAAAATGTTGAACCTCGTTATGATCAGATTTCTTTAGAAGAAATTCAAATTAAAAATAGATTATATCAAATTTTGTCACCTAATCATATGGATCAAGGTGTTTGGGTTCATCAAAATGCTTGGTTTCATTTAGGCGAGTTTGATGTGCATATAACTGAAAATTATAAACTAAAAAATAACGCTAACGGAGTATATATTTTTGTTCTTGAAGGAACTATAACAATAAATGAACAAGAACTTAATAGAAGAGATGGATATGGTATTTGGGATATTGATGATTTTACAATTAAATCTATAACAAATAGCCATATATTAATTATGGAAGTTCCAATGAAAATTCACTAACTACTTGTGCCGAACTAAAAATAGACGCTTGTTCTATAGAAGGTTTTGACAGTAAAAAAATATGACAAAATTTTTAAATCCCGAATCTAAAAGACTCTGCTGCGTTGATTGCAATCATTGGCTAACGATCGAAAGAAGATGCTAATACCAATACTACAAAAACACATAATCCATCGGGGATTTATTTGAAGTTCTGTAAATTATTCATTTAACAAGTCTTTAAAACCACTAGTGATATAACTTTGCAGGTTTCCTGTTGTGTCACTATAAATAATATAAGCATCCAAAGGTTGTGTTTGCAATACAGTCTTTGCTTGCTCAAGTGACATAGCCATAAATGCAGTAGCATAAGCGTCTGCCGTTGCACAATTGTTAGCAATAACCGATGTACTTAAAACAGAAGAAGGTTTTGTATAACCTGTAAAGGGATCTATAGTATGTACATACTTTTCGCCAGTTAAACTATCCACCCTAAACTTTCTGTAATTCCCCGAAGTTGCCATAGCTTTATCTTTTAACTTTAATGTAGTAATTAAGTTACGCTCTGTAGTTTGATTTGGGTCATCAATACCCACAGTCCACTCAATATCATTAGTTAATTTAGTGCCTTTTGCAACGAGTTCCCCTCCAAGTTCAATTAAATAGTTCGCTGTATTTTTAGTATTTAAATATGCTGATATTCGATCTAAACAATAGCCTTTGGCAATAGCATTAAAATCAATATACACATGCGGGTTTGCTTTTTTTATGGTTCTATTCTTATTCAAATTTACTTTATCAAAACCCACATAGTTCATTAGAGAATCTATTATTTTTGGAGACATTTCTTTTTGACCTAGTTTTGGACCAAAGCCCCATGCATTTACTAAAGTCCCAACTGTTGGATCAAAACTTCCTTTCGATATTTTATGTATCTTTTTTGAAAGTGCAAATACCTCTAAAAACATATCATCAATAACAACAGTGGTATCACCTCCATTAATTTTAGAAATATCTGATGTTGAAATATAAGTACTCATTGACTTATTTATCACATCAAAAATACTGTCTAAATCTTTTTTTATTGTCTCTATTTTTTGGGGAGCTATATATAAAATAGAATATGTAGTTCCTAAGGCTTGCCCGGTTTCATTAAAAAGTTTAGGTCTTGAAGTACTGCTTCCGCAAGAAACTAAACTAATAGCTACTGCTAAAAAAAAAATAAGCTTACTCATTCTAATAAATTTTTAATTATTGAAATTATTATGAAAAAAATATATTACCTGACTAGTTATTAATATCGGCAAGTTTATAAAACATATTTTGTAATACTTTAATTTTGATATACTCGATTTTCTACAATATATTCACCAGAACATCCTTTTATAAATAATCTTGTTTTACCATTTTTTTCTAAGGTCCATAGATTCAAAACTCTTTTAGTTAGTTTGTTTATAGAATCTGGTTTTATAGTCTGAACTTCAACAATAGCTTTTTTAATTATTTTATAGTTCTTATTTTTTATCAAATAACCATCTAAATAGATATCGTTCGTTTCATCTAAGTTGTATTCTATATTAATACCTTTTTGGTTATACATTGAAAATTCATAATCATCCTCTCTATATGCTGATCTATATTCATCAGGTATCACATTCATTTCCTTTTCATCAGAGTCAATTTTTGTAATATTTTCAATATCGTCTAATAAATTAGACTCTTGCAACACTAAAAAAGAGCCAATAACTCCATTAATAAAAACAGTATGTACTTTAGGGTTTTTATGATTTGGAAGTCTGTTAATCTTGCTCTGAGAATAAGTTGAAATAGAGCTTAAAAATAGTAAAATATTAAAAAACTTTTTTTTTATCATTCTTTTAATACTATTCAATTTATAATTTTTTTATGATATTATATAAACACTTAAACCTCTTTAATCCCTGGATAATTAACTACATAATCAGCATCATTAGTTACTGGTAAACTATAATCAATAGCGTTTGCTAAACCTACAGGAGCATAAAATGTACGCGCTTTAAATTTTAAGGCATGTTGTTTCATTGTTTCAAAAAAAACCACATCAAATTCATTAGGATCATCGGGATAAGTAATAGCTTGTACTAATACAAAATGTAATTTCTTGTTTTTTAATGCTACAAATTGAGGGTCTTTTTTTAGTTTGCTATTCACTGCTAAAAATTCATAGCCTTTAGATTCTAAATCTTTACCTACAATATTCATAGCCAAATTATGCAATTCTTGTTCTGTTAATGCCTTATTCATGGGTGCAAATTTCGACAATTAATAACAAATCGACAACCTTGGAATAATCTTAAAAAGGTCTTTAATTAAGTTTAATCATAGCTGATCATCCCAGTTTTTAACCTTAGGCTTACCCAATTTACCAACACTTTTTGCTACAATGGTTGCTACAGTAGCATCACCAGTAACATTTATCGTAGTCCTAAGCATATCTAAAGGCCTATCCACTGCAAAAATAAGCGCTAAACCTACAGGTAGCCGATCCGCAGGAAAGCCTACTGTTTCTAAAACAATAACTAACATAACCATGCCCGCTCCAGGTACAGCTGCTGATCCTATTGACGCTAATAAAGCAGCCAAAACTATACTTAACTGATTACCAAAAGTTAATCCTTCGGGCCATAATACTTGCATAATAAAAACTGATGCTACCGCTTGATACAAACTTGTCCCATCCATATTTATTGTTGCCCCTACAGGTAGTACAAAACTAGATACTTCTTGATCTACACCAACATGTTCCTCTACCCTTTCCATAGTAACGGGTAATGTTGCGGCACTTGAACTTGTCGAAAATGCTAATAATTGCGCCGGACTAATTTGTTTTAAAAACCATAAAGGCGATTTTTTTGCTACAACAGTAATCAATAACATATATACTGCAACCATTAAAAACAAGCCCAATGCTACTACTCCTGCATAACGCAATAATGCTAATAAAATATCTGGATCATCGGCAGTAACTACCACCTTGGCTAATAATGCAAAAACAGCAAATGGGGCACTTAACATAATAACATCCACCATTTTTAAAATGACGCTATTTAAACTATCAAAAAACTTTTTAAGGGGCTCTCCTTCTTTTTCAGGAATTAGAAGCATACAAATTCCCATAAAAATAGAAAAGAAAATTACCTGTAACATTAATTTATTATTGCTCATTGCCGCAATGGCATTTTGAGGCACCATATCTATCACAAATTGTAAAGGACTTGCGTTTTTTTGATTAGAAGCTTCTGTAATACGCTCAGCAATTTTTGCATCACCTGCGTATGTTGCTGTTAATTTATCAATAGTCTGTTGTGTTATCCCATCACCTGGCTTTAATACATTAACCAATACCAAACCAATAACAATTGCTACAACTGTTGTACCTATATAAATAAGAATAGTACGACCTCCAATCCGTTTAAATTTCGAAATATCTTTTAAGTCAGATATCCCTTTTATTAAAGACGCTAAAATTAATGGTACCGCAATTAATTTTAATAAATGAATAAAAATAGTCCCTGCAGGTTGCACCCAATCTTTAACAAACTGTGCTCCTCCACTTAATTTAGTCATTAGCACTCCAAATAATATACCTAGTACCATTCCTATTACTATTTGCCAGTGTAATGCTAATTTTTTCATCTAAAATTATGTTTAAATTATACCATACTAATGTATGAAAATTGTAGTGTTTAATATCTATTAGAACATATAATACCACCTTAAAAATGATGTTTTCAAAAATTATAGATTTAAAACAAAAAAAACCAAGACTTGAAAAAAATTCAAGCCTTGGTTTAAATTATCATTAGATAATAGTAAAAGACTATACTATTACTTTATTATTGAAAACTAGTTCTTCAATACCTTAATTACTTTTTTAAATCCTACTTCGTTATAAATTTTAACAAAATATACTCCTTGAGCTAATTCACCCAAACCATTTACCTCATTAACATCTGTAGTAAGTATTCCTGTTTTAATTATACCCCCTACCATGTCTATAATAGCATAATTTAAGACTGTATCCACATCTAAACCAATAACAGTAAAGAAATCAACTACCGGATTTGGAGTAATTTTAATTAAATCTGCGTCAATTATTTCTACCCCTTTAGCTCCTGTTTTAGAACCTGCAGTAGATATATTGAAACGATCTAAATTCCATTCCCATTTAATAGCATTTCTTCCTGCACCTAACAATCTAATTACATGATTACCTTCAGTTAAAAATACAGTACTTGATGATTGCAATGGTTGAAAGTTATCCCAACTATTATTATTAGGAACGCTATCTTTTAATTGTGAAACTCCATCAACAATAAATTCAACAGCTGTATTATTAAGTGGTGTACTTATGAAATAAGTAATATCATACTCTCCCGTTGCTGGAATATTCACATTATACTCTGCCCAGTCTCCTGTTTGGTTAAAGTTTGTTCCTTCAACACCTGCTGGAGTAGTATACATTTTAAATCCATCAAAAGTTCCTCCTGTGCTAGTAAAAGATTCTGCTTCAATATCCATATCAACTACATTAGGTTCTACAAAATCACCTACTCTAGTAACTTCAAAATAATCCATGTTCCATTCGTACTTTGTTGTACTTGTTCCAGAACCTACTAATCTTACCGTATGCTCACCAACCCCAATATTAAATGGAGATGCTAATGGTAACTTTACAAATGTGTCCCAATCTCTATTGTTATAAACACTAGTTTTAGCTACAAAAATACCATCGATATATAATGAAATAGCTGTATCATCTAATATAGTTCCTACAAAATAAGTCAAGTCATATAAACCTTTTTCATTTATAGTTACTTTATATTCAGCCCAATCACCAGTTTGATTAAAGTTTGTTCCTTTTACACCTGCTGGAGTTGTATATCTTTCCCATCCATTAAATGCACCTCCAGTTGCGATAAAATCTTCTGCTTGAATTACTGTTGAATCAGCATTAGGAGTACCACCTGTATCAGGGTTAATCACTTCGTTTCTAATGATTCGCACACTATTATCAGATAAGTCATACTTCCCATTTAAATCAGCAATTTTTCCTCCTGCTGATAAACCTTGTAATCCATCTTCGTAAGCTATGTGCCATATTAAACATACGCCAGGGCCTGCTCCGTCAAAGTTAACTGCTTCTGGTGTTGGTGGTGTACCTAAAATATTTAAAGCCTCATCAGTTACAACCCATCCTGTATTTGGTCCTTGGTTTCCTGAAACACTTACTCCTGATACGTTATCTGCAATACCATCGCCTACTGTAAATGTGTATGGTCCTCCTGTTAATGTTCCTCCATTTAATACTACTGGAGCTACAAATTCATTTCTGTTAATTCGCACACTATTATCAGATAAGTCATACTTCCCATTTAAATCAGCAATTTTTCCTCCTGCTGATAAACCTTGTAATCCATCTTCGTAAGCTATGTGCCATATTAAACATACGCCAGGGCCTGCTCCGTCAAAGTTAACTGCTTCTGGTGTTGGTGGTGTACCTAAAATATTTAAAGCCTCATCAGTTACAACCCATCCTGTATTTGGACCTTGGTTTCCTGAAACACTTACTCCTGATACGTTATCTGCAATACCATCGCCTACTGTAAATGTGTATGGACCTCCTGTTAATGTTCCTCCACTTAATACTACTGGAGCTACAAATTCATTTCTGTTAATTCGCACACTATTATCAGATAAGTCATACTTCCCATTTAAATCAGCAATTTTTCCTCCTACTGTCAAACCTTGTAATCCATCTTCGTAAGCTATGTGCCATATTAAACATACGCCAGGGCCTGCACCGTCAAAGTTAACTGCTTCTGGTGTTGGTGGTGTACCTAAAATATTTAAAGCCTCATCGGTTACAATCCATCCTGTATTTGGTCCTTGGTTTCCTGAAACACTTACTCCTGATACGTTATCTGCAATACCATCGCCTACTGTAAATGTGTATGGACCTCCTGTTAATGTTCCTCCATTTAATACTACTGGAGCTACAAATTCATTTCTGTTAATTCGCACACTATTATCAGATAAGTCATACTTCCCATTTAAATCAGCAATTTTTCCTCCTACTGTCAAACCTTGTAATCCATCTTCGTAAGCTATGTGCCATATTAAACATACGCCAGGGCCTGCTCCGTCAAAGTTAACTGCTTCTGGTGTTGGTGGTGTACCTAAAATATTTAATGCCTCATCGGTTACCACCCATCCTGTATTTGGTCCTTGGTTTCCTGAAACACTTACTCCTGATACGTTATCTGCAATACCATCGCCTACTGTAAATGTGTATGGACCTCCTGTTAATGTTCCTCCATTTAATACTACTGGAGTTGGAATATTTACACCTTCAACGGGCTTGTATACTCTTACCCAATCCACTAACATACTATTTCTACTTTTATCTTCAAGGCTTGAATTGCTAGGGGTAAGCCCTCTAGAAACTAACCAACTTTGAGATTCAACATTAATGATAATATCCATCTCCTTGTAAAAACCTCTACCGTTCTGATATTTACCTGGATCAACAACATTTATTCCATTTGATACTTTACTTGCTTCATCTAATATAGAAAAGTTAAATGTATTGGAAGTACCATGTAATGTTACTTGCGAGTATCCATTTCGATTACCAGATGTATAATTGATAGGCATTCCTCCAACATTATTCCCAAAAGAATCTCTAGTATTAGCAGGATTTTGCTTAACATAATAAGTATACTCCCATGTACCATTCATTCTTGTAGCTATAGCATCATTATATAACACTCTAACTATTTCTCCATCAACATAGTACTCAAAATGTTTTGGACTAATCCAATTAACTCCTAAACGTAAAAAACGTCTATTTCCGTTGTTCCATGCCCAATCACCCCATCCGTAATTTGAATTTACACGTTCATTAGGCCACCAACTATTCCAATCTCTTGGTTGGTAATCATGAAATGGGTTTCTAATAAAACTATGGTGACTAATATGCGTTACATGATTAAAACCTGGTACACCTCCATAATTTTCTATAATATCAATTTCTTGTGTATCATCTGGACTTAACAACCAAAAACAAGATGCCAATTCAATATTAGCAACACTAATTGCTGACTCTACAAATACAGGAAATTTGACTTTACTATTTGACGTTACACACCC
The DNA here is from genome assembly GCA_947489195.1 of uncultured Aquimarina sp. Lineage (GTDB taxonomy): Bacteria > Bacteroidota > Bacteroidia > Flavobacteriales > Flavobacteriaceae > Aquimarina. The sequence continues at coordinate 54,484 of CANLCT010000019.1, forward strand.
TGAACTTACTCCATTATTTGGTAATCCCATCTTAAAAGCTTCTGGAGCTCCTGGATAAGGATACTGAGGGTTAGGCTGACTATTCTTATTCCATCTTGATGCTGTCAATTTAAGACTTCCACCTTCTACCGAAACATGATTGTTTTTCCAATAAGTAGTTCCTGGTCCATCCCATTGGTTATGGTAAAAATTATACCATTTCCCGTCTCCAAAATTTGATCTTCTATTAACTGCATCAAATTTGTAATTGAAATCATCTGAGGTCTGTTCTTGCAATTCCCATTGCATGCCTTGACCTGCATTTGCAGGTACTGGAATATTATCCCAGTCATTTTGAGCCGTACCTACAAAACCAGCTCCCATAATAGCAATGGATAAAAACTTGATTTTGTTAAAGTGTTGAGTCTTTTTCATATAATATGAGCTTAATTAACTTAAATAATTAGTTTTCAATGATGCTAAAATAAGTATTAGATATACTTTTTTTTTATCATGTAAGATTGTTAGTACACACAAAAAAATTAAACTATAAAATGGTTTTAAAATTGATTTTTATCGACCTTTTTTTATAATTTAACCTAAAGCAAAAAAAAAATAAAGATTATTCACAAAAACAGTGTATGTACTTCGTCTATACAATTGGTTTTTTGAAGTAAGTCTATTTTTCCACAACGCTATATTGGAGTAAAAATTCACTAAGTATAGTACAACAAGTATTCATTTTTTACCTTCTAAAATGAGATGGTATGACTAATACCTAGTTTTATTTAACAAAAGTAATATTCATTAGTAACCTGAAATATTTTTAGATAAGACGACCAAAATTAAAGAATCTTCATTCCTTTGCTCTTTAATAGGTAAGACAATTTTTCAGTAATTTAAATAGGAAATAGAAGGATTTTACTTGTAAATAATAATATTATTACAGTAAAATTTTTAAAAGTATAGATTGAATGAAAATATATCTAGATAGTTTTAAAAAAGGTTTTCACCACTTTTTTACCTTTAGTATCAAAAATTTCAATAAGATAATGACCAATTCCTAAGGAACCAACATCTATACTTGAAAAGAAAGCGTTATCGCGCTGGAGCAGTACCACCCCTTGCAAAGTATAAATGGTATAACCACCTTCAATCAATTGACTTAAAAACAAAGTTTCATTTTTTATTGGATTGGGAAATAATTTAATTGAACTCTCATCAAATTTTCTTTCTTCAGACAACATTCCTAATGTTTGAGCCCCTGTATTGTCTGGATCTAACCATGCCATTAAAGACTCTCCTGGATTTAGACTAATGTCCCACGACTCTGTAAATTTTCCGTAATGATCTTGTCTGTCATTATCAAAGTTTTCTAAACATTGAGCGTTCCCCCCCAATAATTGACCTATAATTTCTCCTTTACCGTTAAATAAAGCCGAACCCGATGACCCACCAGTTGTTATTCCTAAATCCCAACCTCCAAAATCTGGATCAAGTGTCCAAACCCGAGTAGTTTCTCCTTCAAATTCTATCTCTTCAGAAAATAAATCGTGATAATCTATAGCTAACTTAGTAGGATTACCCGCTGGATGATGTAACCCAAAATTAATTTCTGGAATTTCGTTTTTATTATTCCACCCCGCCCATTCTAAATTCCATTCTGGATCAACAGCCTCGTTTAGTTCAAGTAGCGCAAAATCTGTTTTGGCATTTCGAGCTAAAATTCTTGCTCCATTTACTATCTGAAAATCTGAAAAAGTTCTAAAATCTGGATCAGAACAAATATTGGCATCATTAAAAAAATTAAAACGAAAAGACCAAAATGCAGGGTTACTCCCGCCTATACAATGATTAGCTGTTAGTAAATACAATTTGCCATCGTTTCTTGTGTTATTAATTAAGGTTCCTGTACATACCGAAAATCCTATATTAATCAACACAACAGAGTGTATTAATCGTTGTTTTAATACATTAATTGTTTCATTATCCACATCACACATGGCATCTATATCGCACTCATTGGTTCTTACAGAAGCTAATTTTGCCTTACTAAAGGCGACTTTTCTGTTCCCTTGAATTACTTGACAGATTTCAATTTTCGATTTTCCTTTTTGAGATTTAGGTTCAAAAAGTGTCAATGATAGTTCATCGCCATCCAAAGGCCATGTACTTAGTTTTTCTGATACTGGATTTTTCTCATAAGTATAACTAAACACTTCTTGTATCTTCGGGGTACTTATTGTTAACTCTCCCCCTTTAGGAATAAAAAAATGATTAAATACTAAGTTTAATGAAGTAGCACCCTTATAAGATAATTTTAAATTCCATATCCGATCACCATTTGTTGTTTCTTCCCAAGTACCCGAATTTATTAATTTGTAATCAACTTTTTTTATCGATCCAAATTTGAATTCATCATTATTTTGCTGACCAATCAATGAATTTTGATTAGCCATAAAATTTATTAAAATAAATATTAAAAAAAGTATCTTTTTATTAAACATAAATTACTAGTCGTAAAAAACTAAAAAACAAACTGATTAAATTAATTTTTAACAAAACCGTTGTATCTCCTATTCCATTGCTTGTAATATAACACGGTAACTGTTTAAATAGTACTTTATAGTACACCTATTTTTTCGCACAATTAACGCTTTTTTAAACAAAAATTCCCACAAAAAAAGCTAACACAAACATAGCTAAAATAGTATAATAATAAATTATAACATAAAAACAGATGAACTACATAAAATGTAATTTATCTGTTTTTATATTATCACTTTTTCACAACTAATAAAACCCTAAATTCATATTATACAATTTTATATATGAAACGCTGCTATTTATAATTATCTTATTCGCGTGACCTAAAAAAATTGAAAACACTCTTTAAGTTACTTCAAATTCTGCGCAAAAAACCCCATCATGGTTTTATAAAAATGAATTTGATTTTCTTCATGACTAAAACCATGACCTTCATTATATTTCACCATATAAGGCACTTCAAAATTTCGTTTTCGTAAATTTTCAACTATTTGGTCAGACTCATCAATATTCACTCTTGGATCATTCGCTCCTTGAACTACAAATAAAGGTTTTGTTATTTTTTCTGCATTTAAGGCTGGTGATATCGCTTTCATTATTTCAACTTCTTCAGGGTTTTCTGGATCGTACATCATTTCATACATCTGCTTTAAATAGGGTTTCCAATACACTGGAAATGATTTAAAAACCGTAAACAAATTTGACACCCCTACATAATCCACAGCACAAGTATATAAATCTGGTGTTTTTACCAAACCACCAAGTGCTGCCCAACCACCGTAACTTCCTCCATAAATAGCTATTTTGGTTTCATCAATAAATCCTAAACTTTTAGCATATGCAACCCCATCTTCCAGATCATCCAACATTTTGCGACCAATTTGTTTAAATCCAGCTGTAAAAAACTTTTTCCCATACCCCCCAGATCCTCGGTAATTAATTTGAAGTGTCGCATATCCCCTACTCGCAAATAATTGAGTTTCCGGATTAAATCGCCATAAATCTCTTGGGCCATATGGCCCTCCATGTGGATTTACTATTAAAGGAACTTTTTTATTTTTACTCTCTTTAGGAATAGTTAAGTATCCATAAATATCTAATCCATCACGACTTTTAAATTTTATGGGTCTCATTTCTGCCATTTCAACTGGTTTTAGTTGTGGCATTAAATTGAACAATTCTTCAATAGTATCTTTTTGTTGATCGTAAAAATAATAAGTGCCATATAACTTATCACTTGTTATGTAAATCAAGTATTGATCTTCATTTTTAGTAACACTTGTAATTTGATATTCTTTATCTGGAAATTCCGAAGTAATACGTTTGTGCATTTTTTTATACGTTTCACTTATGGGCACGTATACTTGCTTTTCACCGTTATAAAAGAAAAAATCAATTTCATAGTTTCTTTTTTTAGAATACCTCCAAGAACTTACATCAAAAGTTGGATCATGAAACATTTTTTTGATTACTTTTTTTTCCTTTAAATCATACAACACTACCTCATTTGTATCTGTTTCCAAGGTCGAAATCATATAAGCTCCATTTGGATACTTCCCTGTATGGTCAAAATCTAACATATAAAAATTTTGATTCCAATTAGTTTGAATTACTTTTTCGAATGCTGCATCTTTTGAGCTACGATAATACAATACTTTTTCTGTTACCTGTTCTTTTCGGGAATAAGCTTTTAAATCCCCATTTTTATCAAAATAATATTCGTCAACTGGATTAAACATATCCGTATTTTCGAACAGCTTTTCTAATGCCCCTGTTTTAATATTAATTTTAAATGGCTCAAATATTTGAGGATTCGTTTTATTCATTAAAATTATTACATAATCCTCCTGATCAGGTAATTCACTTTTAAATAACACTTTTACCCCTTTAAATGGTGTTAATTCTTTATCATTTTCGCCATCTATATCTACAGCATACAAATGATGATTCTCATCTCCTGCATTGTCTTTAATGTACAACAAACGATTATTATTTGCCCATCCGTAGTAACGAATCAAATCTTGGGTTTCTTTTAAAACTAAAGTTGTCTTTTTTGTTTTAACATCTTTTATAAACACATGCCTTTTCCCATCATTATCTCGCTGACGGTAAGACAAATAATTTCCATTTGGAGAAAGTTGAAATTCACTTTGCGCAGGTTTTTTAAAATAATCTTCTACTGTATACTTATAATCTCCTTTTTCTGCAGCAGCTAATTTTGCTAAAGTTTCATCTGAAGAAACTAATGCAGGTTTACCTGGTAATTCTTTTGTTACCTCTTGAGCATTGCCTGTTTGAAATACGCATAGTAATCCTAGCCCAATAATTACTTTTTTCATAATTGATTGATTTACAAATTAGTTAAGATTTTTTTTATTTTACACCTTCTATAAGGTAAAAAATATAAAAGAGTTTAATTAAGTGCTTTTACTTGATAACCTTGTTTTTTTAATTGTTCTAATAATCCATCATTACCGTATAAATGCAATGCCCCAACTAGTATAAGTTCTATTTCTTTTGTATTTACATAGCTTGGAATTTTTGCTAACCATTTAGCATTACGATCTTTTAATAAGGTTTTATACACACTTGGGTATTCATTCTTGGTTCTGTCAACTTCTTTTGTCAAATGATCAGCATTTCCTGTTTTTAAAGCATCAACCATTTTATTAATTATAGTTTCTATATTTTTTAAATCGTCACATGATTTTAATATTAGATCATCTTCATTACCTTCACCCGAAGTTAACAATGCGGTAATTTGCTCCTCCGGAGTTTCAAAATATAATTTTTTCTTTTGAGCGGTAGTTGCCTTATCAAAATAAAGTTGATCAATTCCTCCTGGTTGAAAACCTAGTTGCATTAATTTTTGCATACTCATCATAGTCACTGCCATAAAAGGTTTAAATGTATGTACCATGCCTACGGGTATGTTCATGGTTTCACAAACTTTTTTGAACTCAGTATAAGTTTCGGGTTTTAATTTAGTTTCCAGTGTGCTGCCATCAGCATAAACCCCTTGAGTCATCATTTTTTGAACAACCTCTGGATTTTTTAGGGCATCCATATCCGTTTCAAAAACCAAGGCATCTGCTTTTTCAAAAGCTTGGTCATACGCTTTAGGTAATGGAAAATCTGTAGCTCGTAATGCATGGATAGTTCCTCCTAAATATAATTTATTACCACCTTTACTTATTTCCCAAACATGACTTTGAGCTTTACCCGAAACTATGAGACTTAAAAATGTGATTGATGTTAAAATGAGTTTTTTCATGATTTGTGTATTATTTAGTGTTATTAATTTTCACCTTTTACAGACTTAACGTTTATTTATTGTAGTCCACAAAAGCATTATCTGATTTTGTAATGATATCTTTTTTTGTGATTAGATTTTGTAAAAAAGTTCTACTATCGCCACTTGCTTTAATGATTAGATTATCAATATGCGAAGGCTCACCATAATTAAAATGTGTTATATTTTTACCCGAGGTATTATAAATTAAACTATCTAATTTGTATCCGTGTAAACAAAAATCACTTACACCTTTACCACTAGCCTTTAATGTTTTTAATTTATTTGCTTGAATATAAATATTGGAATTTGTGAATTGTATGGATTGAAGTGTATCATAAAAAACAACTACTCGCTTATAACGATCAAGCCTAACTAAATTAGCGGTCAAACTTTTATCAAAATCTAAATAAAGCGTATCATTATTTATTTTTGAAGTAAACCTCCCTTTCATATTATCCTTATATTTTATTAAAGCAGCTCCTTTTTGATAAAAACTTACCAAACCTTGATTATTTCCATTAACCACTACATGAGAAAAGTATTCGTATTCGTCTGTATATGTATATTGCCCAAAACGAGAACTCTTGTCTATTTTTTCATATTCTGATTTCAACACTACTTTTTCATACACTAAAGCAGCGCAAATAAACGCAGTCAAAATCAGTATTAATAGGTTACTTATTTTCATTCTCTTTATTCTTTAAGTAATTTGCAAACCGTTCTTCAAATTGATGTATATCAATTTGTAATAATTCCATATTTTTAAATACATTAGGTAATACGTGTTCCACAAATTGATTTCTTTTTATTTCCATAACTTTATTTGTTGCTTTTTCCGAAACAAAATAGCCTAAGCCTCTTTTAGTAAAAATAATTTCATTTTGTTGCAACCACTCATAAGAGCGTTGCACTGTATTGGGGTTCACCTCCAATTTTACAGCCATATCCCGTATGCTTGGGATTTTTTCTTCTTCTAAATATTCCTTTAAAAGAATTTTATCACAAATACTTTCGGCTATTTGTAAATAAATAGAGGTGTTTTTTTTGAATGACGCACTCATACCTCTTTTTCTTTTAATTTGAAATAATAAATTGCCAGTGATAGTAACAGTATTGGTAATAGTATATAAGCTCCAATTTCAACAAAACTTAAACCTGTAGTCACTAAATAGTCTTCATGTTTTTCAGACTCATTTTTAAAGAAAAAATCTGTAAATGGATATTGAAACCATGAACTTTTTGCTAAGGTATCTTTAAAAAAAAGATATTTTAATAAATAATTAAAGGCAATAAAAATAGTTGGATATATCCAAATTTTAATTCTTTTATTTATAATTCCTTGACTCAAATCAATCATATAATAAATACAGGATAGGTATGTGAAACCCAAAAAAACTAACACCTTATCCTTGTAATGTTCTATGGGTAAATAAGGTTCGGGTAATGACAAATACTTATCTATACTATAATTTTCTAAAACATAAAATAGCGTTATTTCTAAGCCTTTAAACGTTAATAACAGTATAATAAAGCTAATTATAACTACACAAATACTTTGAAAAAACCATTTTTCAAAATTTGAGTTTGGTATAGTTAATAATGAAGCGAGTTTTTCATCATCCTTAAAAGTTTGTTTAAACAAAATATAGATAAATAAATGTACCCCTCCAAAAACCACGATACCTAATATTGCCCACCTAAACACAAAATAAGTTTCAGGTTCGAATATCGCGGTACTCATAATAAAAGAACTTATTAACACCAACAATCCAAAACCCAATAACAAACTTTTCCCTTTTTCATAATACAGTTGCCTAAAAAGATTTAAAAACCTTTTTAAATTAAATATGTCATTCATTTTTTCCCTTTTAATTTTTTAAACTTTTTTTAATCATATCCGGCACTAAAAAGCAAGCATTAACTAACTGCTCAATATCTAGCTCAGTCTGAACTTGCTCTGTATTTTTTTCCATTACTTTATAACCCCCAATGGTTTCTTCGCACATAACTACCTGATCCATATATACTGGCTTACTCGAATAAAAATTAAAAGCTACTTTATCTGTAATTTCATAGACACTTTGATTAACTAATAATTCATTTTTATTAAGTACTAAAATATGATCAATTACTTGCTCTAAATCTCTCGCCTGATGTGTCGAAATAATAATGATTTTTTCATCATTCATAAACGAAGCTAAAATTTTCCTGAATTGATTTTTAGAAGGAATATCCAATCCATTTGTAGGTTCATCCATTAATATCAAGCTTGTATTACAGGCTAATGCAAAAGCTAAATAAAACTTTTTTTGCTGTCCGAATGATAACTCAAAAGGCTTTTCATTGTCGGAAATTGAAAAAGCTTTTAAATAGTGATTAAAGTCGGAATGGGAAAAATTAGGATAGTAAACCGAATAAATGGCTAAAAAATGATTCTTTTTAACTTTTGGAAGCTTTATACTATCGGGCACAAAAAACACCTCCCTTAAAAATAATGGACGGCGCTCCTTTGGTTTAAAGTTGTTTACTAAAAGTTCTCCCTTTTTAGGAAAATTTAATCCGCATATAGCATTTAATAATGTGGTCTTTCCACTCCCATTTTCGCCAAATAAACCATAAACCTTTCCTTTTTCTAATTCAAAATTGAACTGCCGAAACAAAGGCTTATCTTTTTTATAATAAAAGTGATAATCTTTAAATGTGATCATTTGTAGTGTATTAGATTACTAGTACACTACAAATAAAACACAAATTATACTTATAACCAAATAGTTGAGATTTTTTTTTGCAAAAAATCATCAATACCTAAATACTTAAAAAAATTAAGACCCTTTTTTAGATAATAACTTATAACCTGAGTTCGACATAATTTTATTCAACTGACAAAATTGTCAATTCAAATAATTTTCGATATATAATTGTATGAAGAAGGGCTATTTTGATACGAAAAAAGATGAATTCTCGATATAAAATTCTTACAGAATTTCACTCAAAATAACATCTTTTTCTTATATCGAACTCTCATTTATATATACATAAATAAGTAACTGAATCTAAAAACAGGCGTATTACTTTTGATAAAAATAAGGTTACATACAACTATGCTAATACCAATTCCATTTGTTGGTGCAATACTCCTGTTTTTTTTGAAGGATAAACTTGATCAATAGCTATAAATCCAAATTTTTCATAAAATGACAATGCTGTTATTCTAGCACTAAGTCTTACTTTATCAACTCTTAATTCCGAACATTTCACTAACAAAAGAGACATTATTTTTTTTCCAACACCTTTATACTGACAAGTTAAAACTACTGCCATTTGAGATATTATACCAATATTATTTTCAATAACAGTAAGCCGACCTGTTCCTAATATTTTATTGTTTTTTTCTATAATTAAATGATAACTTTCTGCTTCAAAAGCGTCGTTTAGCAGTTCATTTGCATTTTCAAAATCTTTAAAAAAAAGCGCTTTTCTTAACTGAAATGCTTGGTCATAAAAGCTTGAATCTTGTGTCACAAAATGACTTTCCATGAGCTGAAAAATTAGAACTATTTTCTATTTATTAGGTGTTAATCAATTTTCTTTTTACAAAATTCATTACAAAATCAGTATCCCAATGCTCATTTATATTATCTATTTCCATTACTTGATCCATTATTTGAGCCTGAGCTTCTCCATAACTCATTGCTTCCGAATAGGGTCTATTGGAAAATGTTACTCGAGAGTATAAAGGCTCCCATAATTCTGGATAGTGTTCAGAAAATTTCTTTTCAATTTTTTTACGAAGAATAAAATTAGGATCGGCTGTTTTTTGGCTCATTTCCATAAAATTACGGTACGATAATTCTGCAATAGCATCTGCATTAGGTTTTCTTTGTTCTTGATAAGTTTCAAAAATTGCTTTCCAATCATCATCACCTAATTTTTCAATAATCTGATCCAATTCAAATACATCTTCAAAACCAGCATTCATACCTTGACCATAAAAAGGCACTACAGCATGAGCAGAATCTCCTACTAATGCAACTTTATTCCAATACGTCCAAGGATAACATTTCATGGTAACCAATGCACTTGTTGGATTATTCATATAATCTTTAAGTAATGTAGGCATAATGGACAATGTATCAGGAAAATGCTTTTTCCAAAATACTTGAACATCTTTTTCTGTTTTTAAACTTTCAAAAGAATTTTCTCCCTCATGAGGCATAAATAACGTGCAAGTAAAACTACCATCTAAATTTGGCAACGCAATAAGCATAAATTTACCTCTAGGCCAAATATGTAATGCATTTTTATCAATAGCATGCGTTCCATTCTCTTTTGCTGGAATAGAGAGTTCTTTATATCCTGTATTTAAAAAGTCTTGTGAATAATTAAATCTACTGCGACGCTGCATTTTATGACGAATACGTGAAAAAGCCCCATCACATCCAAAAATCAAATCAAATTGATGCTCTTTCCACTCCCCTTTTTCTGTTTCGCCTGTATACAGTTTCGCTTCTGGAAGGTTTACATCCCATACTTTTTCTTCAAACTTAAAAACCACTCCTGCAGCTTCGGCTAAATCAATCATTTTTCGGTTAAGCACACCTCTTGAAATAGAATAAATTGCCTCTCCGGCCTTACCATATTTTTGAGTATAATCTTCTTTATCATTTACATGAATATAACGATGATACATTGGCGTACCCAACTCTTCTACTTCTTTTTTTATGCCAATCGCCTCTAATGCATTCCATCCTCGAACAGACATTGCTAAATTAATAGAGCGCCCACTAAATTGGATTTTTCGAATATCGGGTCTACGATCAAATACTGTTATTTGATAATTTCTTTTCTGTAAATAAATAGCTAATAATGAACCTACAAGTCCACTTCCTACAATGGCAATTTTTTTTTGTTTCATGTAATTTTTCATTCTTAAAGAAGAAGTTCTTTTTACTTCTGCCAAAAGTCTATTGAATATGCAATTTAACGATAAAAAATTAGTTTCGTTAACATTTGGGTAACATCTACACTATATGACTTATCATTGGAAAACGATTATAGATGTCTATAAAAAAGTAAGTTAACTTTAAATTTTTAATGATTTTCATTCACATTAGATGTTATACTTAACAAATTTCTCTAATAAAAGGTAAGTTTTTGATTATTAGATATAATATTGATCTATAATTTGTTTTTGTATTTATCTCTGTTTTCCAGACACTAATAAACTCTTTTATGCCTTCTTTTTTAAGATCTGTATTTACAATTAAAATTTTTCCAATGCCTGTTTTGGTATTAAAAACATAAAAGTGGCTATTCCTGGGTCTCCTCCAGTATGTCCTATTTGGTCTTTAGCAGACTTCCCATAAAAATTCCCATATTATATTCATCATTATAAACGCTTTCGCTTCTTTTTCAAAATTTTCTACCAAAAGTTGTAGCTTATAGAGTTTAAAGTCATTTCACTAAAGACTCTAAACTAGAATCGTTAATGTTATGAACTGGAACATATTTTTCTACAATATATGGTGTAACGGGTTTTAAAGTTTTACATGTCAATGGATGTATGCCTGGGGCAGAAAAAAATTCTACTTTGTATTTCCCTTTTTTTTGATACCAGACCTGTGGTTGATTTGTCTCTGAAAAAAAAGGATATGCAGCTGTAACCTCTATTTTTTTGAAATGATTAAATTTTACTTCATTATAAGCTATGGGGGTATTGCATGTTTTTGATGCTAACAATTGATGGCATGAAGCTATTTTATAACTATCATTTTTCCAAATCATGCACTTTTGAGTATGTACAGTTATCACTGGCTCCTGTTTTGAGAAATTTGTAATTAAAATAAATACTACAACTGCTGTAACACCAAAACCAGCTATCAATATCTCTTTTATAAACTTTGCTCTAATGTCTTTTTTCTCATCCTCAACCAACGAAGTTTTCGATATCGATTCTGATTCTTTTATTTTAGTAGGCTTATTCGCCAATTTAAACTGATCATCTCCATTAAAAACTGTATCTACAATTCCTACTACCTCAGAATTTCGATAATTGTTTAAAGGCCTAGGTTCAAAATTAATTAGAATGGCTATTAACTCTATATTATCATGTAAAGTATCTGATGTTTTTCCCGTTAAAAAGTTTTTAAATGGTCTAAATCTATCAATATCAATCTCTTTAATTTTTTTTATATTATCTCGATTGCTCCCTTCCTCTTCCAAATTAAAAAAAGCATAAAATTTCAGTTCATCTTTCTTTGCTAATCCTTCTTCATATTTCAAAAGACAATCCCTTCTTATTTTAGCAGGTGATAATTCTTTTAAGTAATCTACCCCTCCTATTTTATACTTTTCAAGAATCTCTTTTTTATATGTTACATCAGTTTTCATCGGAATCACAATCAATTAATTATCGGAATCTACTGTAATTTACCGAAATCTTTCGAATTATCGGAATACACCGGAATCTACTATAAACAAAGGCTTCACACTGCTATACATTTGTACCAACAACAAGTTCCAGTTATATATTGCTAACATAACTATTGTACAAAACTTGTTGTTACGGAAAGCCGTAATGTGGTATAATTATCACTAAAGGGAAGTAGTCTGATACTACTACTGCATTAGCCTTTCCTCTCTTCCCAAAACCAAAGAAACATCGTGTTTCTAAACATTAATCCAATCTGGAAAAAATACCCAGACAGCCATTCTTATGGCCAATTTTAAAAAACAATAAAGATGAAAAATTTTATAAAAGTGACCGTTATAGCAGTAATACTTACTAGTTCATTATTTTCTTGTAATCCTGAAAAAGTTACCGAAGGTGATGTAAAAACAGAACAATTTGAAAAGCAATCGATTAATGGAGAAGGAGATACGAGAGACACTCCCACTTCTGATAATGATGATTAAATAAGGTAATAAACAGGAGGATATAATTCAAAGTCTTCCTGTTTATTTTATTCTTCGAATAAATCAAATAATAAGAAAGTTTTAATTACTTTTAAAACATTGATATATAATTATTTATATTTTGAGATTTTTTTTAATCATGTCTATTTCACTATTTTTATGTTCTTGTAAAAAACATAAAGATCTTACTTTTACTTCTTCAAATAAAAAAGACTCAATTGTTTATTATTACCATCAAAGTAAAAACAAACACCTCTCTTATCAAGATCGGCTAGCAAAAATTAATCAAGCATATAAACATCTTAATTTTTCAAAAATTGATTCACTTAACCTAGCAATTATCTATAAAAAAATTAAAATTCATTTTGATTTAAAACAATATGATAGTGTAAACCACTACAATAAATTATTGTTTTTTTATTCAACTAAAATCAAAAACACATATTACAAAGCTAAACACCATTACATTAATAGCTATTATAATGAATTTGTTCAATTAAAAAAAGATAGTGCTTTTTATCATTCAAGTAAATCAAAAGAATATTTTTTAGAATTAAGTGACTCTAATAATATAGGAAAACGCTCTTTAGACATTGCCTATATGCAGTATGAAGCTGGCGATTATCACGGAAGTGTTGAATCAAGCTTGGAGGCCATAAAATATCTTTCCGAAAAAAAAAATCTTAAAAGTAGAGCTTCTTCATATGATTTGATTGCTAGAAATTACAATCAATTACAATTATTTGAAAAAACAATAAAATATAATGAATTGGCCATTTCTATTACTCCTAACAAAAGAAACCAACTTATTTACACAAATAATTTAGCTAAAATATACCTAGACCTTAAAAATTATGAAAAAACCATTGAACTATTAAATTCCGTAGATCAAAACGACATCAAAAAAATAAATGACAAAGCTTTAATTATTGACAACCTAGCTTATGCAAAATGGCTTCAAAACTCCAAATTAAATATTGAATATCAATTAAATGAGGCTTTTAAAATTCGAAAACAGGAAAACAACATCAAAGGATTAATTGACAGCTATGAGCATTTAGCCCATTACTTTTCAAATAAAAACCCTAAAAAAGCGATTAACTATGCCAATCAATTAGTTAAGGCTTCTCGCTTAGCAGTACATCCTAATGGGGAATTAAAAGCTTTAAAAATTATAATGAATATACAACCCAAAGACACGCAATCTAGGAACGGCTCAAGCTAAAAACTTGGGGAGAAATGTATATTTGTAGTTAAAAACAGATCACTTGAATATAGAATTAGCCCGTTATTTTTTACCAGAAGGGATATTAGAATACTTTGATATAGTAGATCATAAATCTACCTCAGAAAAGATTCACTTTTATTTAGAAGAGAAAAATATTTTACCCCA
>CANLCT010000020.1 GCA_947489195.1 uncultured Aquimarina sp.
TTAAGCATCATTAACGAACCGCCAAGTACGCGACCCGTACGCTTGGTGGTGTGAGAGGCGCACTCTCCTCATTTATGGGGAGAGCCGTCTACTCGATTATCTGCTTTTTTTTTATTTTTTATTAAATTTACTTCTTTGACAAACACCTTTAATCAATTCATCAATGAGTTTTTCCTCATCATCCTTGTTAGATTTTATGATTTCGATCGCCCACTCGCATCCAGATAATCGAAAATGGTTTTCCCAACCTTCATAATCTAATAATTCAAGAATTGAAAGAGTAACAGAACCGCCACGTTCGCCATGTCCACCAGCTATAGATTCACCAATATTGATTTGGTTTTTAAAAGGATAAAGATACACACCGTACCAATGATGTGTTTTATGCTCTTTAGTAGGAGCTTGATTTTTATAGCTAATTCTTAAATTCTTGTTTTTCAAATTATCTAAGGAGATTGTATCTGAGAATGATTTAATTTCATCAAGTGATATGTCTTTTTTATTCTTCCAAGTTATTTGTTGATCATCATAAGTATATGCTTTCAATTGATTAGGATAAGCTAAAAAATCATATCCCTTATCATACATTGATTCAGTTTTTATAATAAGATATTGGGAATTTGTTAATTCAATTATTAATTCCCATTGGTCCGTTGGAATTACTTTTTTTATCATATCCGTTGTTTCACTTTTTTTAGATTTTGTGGTACATCCAATGATTAACAGTAAAAGGGAAAAATAGAGTATTTTTTTTATCATTCGCGGTTTAGGTAATTGCAGATAACGCTAAATATATGAATCGGAGCAAGGCAAGCGCACCTATACCAATTGATCTATCTGCGCATTTTTATTTCTTGTTTAATTTATAAAAATCTAGCGCCATTGCAAAAAGGAAATGACCTTTCGATCCAGCACTAACTTTGCTCTGATTTCATATATGATGTTAGCTACTGGCCTTTCAACAATATAGTTCCATTCCATATTCACTGGCTGCATAAGATATTGCATTAATTCTATCCTCATATTTTTCTTCTTCACCAATCTCAGCTATTCCACTAATAGCGCTATCAAACATTTTTCCAATTGCCACATAATACTTGTCATCAAAGTATCCGAAATTTTGAATGATTTCAAGACAACATTCTATATAATATAATTCCAGTTCAACATTAAGTTCAGTTATTTTCATTTTACGAACAGTTCGTATTATTTTCCGCGCTTCTGATTCGCGTAAAACCATTTCTCTACCGCTAGGGTAAACATAACGTTCAATTTCTCTCTTATACTTTTTAACTAGAGTTTCAATTTTTACTCCAGAAAAAATATCGAGAAATTCTTTTGCAGATGGAATTTTGGAGTACATTTCTGAGATGAGTTTAATCATTTCAGTTTTCTCCATTTTATTAAGTTCCCTTTTTACATCTCTTAATCCCATTTAGATCAATCAATTTTTATTGCTGGTAGCTAACTAGAATATATAATCATTAACTATATATTTCTAAGTATTAAGATCATTAAATATAATGTTAATTTGTAAAAATTCCCATCACAAAAAATAAATAATACTAAAATTAGCATGAATAGGTGTTAGTTCCGATGTGATAAGATAAATAAGTCTGAATAGTAATAAAATTAAGGCAACCAACAAATGTTGTCCATTTAGGAATTGAAAGTGAATTGGGTTTTTGTCAATTTTTTTTAATTAAAAGTTGAAGTCCCAATCCTATAAATATATAACCACTTACTTTTTTCATTATTTTTCCAATGCTATTATTTTTTCTTAACGTGTTTGTCATAAATGAAGCTGATAAAGCCAAAAATAAACACCAAATAGTACCCGTAAACAAAAATGTTCCTCCAAGAATTAGAAAAGGGACAGCATTATTTGCGTATTCAGGTTTAATAAATTGGGGTAATAGGGACAGAAAAAAGAGCGCGACTTTCGGGTTTAAAACATTAGTCCAAAAGCCTTGACGATATATTTTCCATAAATTAGTTTTTTCAAATTCAGTTTTCTCATTATCAAATAAGTGGGATTTATCAATAAGCATTTTTATTCCCAAATAAATCAAATAAGCTGCCCCAGTCCATTTTACTATATTAAAAAATACTATTGATTTAGCTAATAATACGGACAATCCAAATGCCGCAAGTATAATATGAATTATTGCACCACTACCAATTCCGAGTACAGAATATATCCCCGCTTTTTTTCCTTGGGCAATGCTACGGGTAATAATATAAATTGAATCTGCTCCAGGTGTCAGATTCATAATAATTCCGGCTAATAAAAATCCTAAATAGTTTTCAATACCATCCATTTTAAATTCTGATATTAGTTTTCTTATTAAAAAAATTATACTAAGATTTCTTATACTTTATAAAGGTCAAGCTTTGGATTAAATTACAAAACTTGGATTAATTATATACATTATTGAAGTTTTTTCTTGAATTAATTTTTTAAGTGCATTGAACTGTCTTTTTTTATGGATAATTATTACTTTTAGTAACCTTACATAGGAATACCATTATATGTATATCATTTTTAAGCTTTATTAGATTATGAAAATTTGTGTAGCCCAAACAGCACCTATTAAAGGAGCTATTTCAAAAAATATTGAAAGCCATAAAAAATTGATTATGCTTGCTGTTCAAAAAAGTGCAAACATTATAGTTTTTCCAGAACTTTCAATAACAGGTTACGAGCCTGAATTGGCAGCAAAATTAGCTACAACTATGAATGATAAAAGGTTTGATGAATTTCAGGAAATTAGTGATTTACATAAAATTATAATAGGCATTGGAGTGCCGACAAAGAACGAAAACGGGATTTGTATTAGCATGGTGTTATTTCAACCTAATAAAGAAAGAAAGACGTACTCAAAAGCTTACCTCCATTCTGGTGAAGAAAAATATTTTATAGCAGGAAAAAACTTAGCTCCAATTACAGGCGGCAATCATAAAATTGCCTTTGCCATATGTTATGAAACGTCTATAGAAGACCATGCAGAAAAAGCATATAAAAATAAAGCCGACGTGTATATGGCAAGTGTATTGAATTCGATAAATGGAGTAGATAAGGATTTACATCGAATTTCGGAAACGGCAAAAAAATATAAAATGCTAGCCCTAATGGCTAATCTAGTAGGTAAATCGGGAGGCTATGATTGTGCTGGGAAAAGCTCGGTTTGGAATAATGAAGGTAAATTAATAGAACAATTGGACGAGGCTAATCAGGGGATAATCATTTTTGATAGTATTACGGAACAGGTAATCAAAAAAGTTACAAGTATTAAAAGTAATTAATTGTTTTTTTAGTGGGTTATTCGTGATTCTATTTTATAAGCTTATTTTAAGCTATGAAAAAAGCTTGGAAACATAACGTATCCAAGCTTTTTTTGTAATAACTATACTAAAATTTAAACAGGGCTTATTTGTTTCTTGGTGATCCAATTTGAGTACCAATTACACTATTGCTAGGCTGCGTAATTACTGGGCAATTGATAATTGCACCTGTAGCAGTTAATAAGTCTGATAAAGAATTTGCTAAAGGACTTGGGTTTGCATTTCCTCTAAAAGGAATTAAAGTTCCATCAGCCAATAAGTCATTTATTTGATCAAAACTTCTTAAAATAGGGCGGTCGTTTTCAGGTACAGTAAATTCAGTAATATGTGCATCCCACATTGGAGCATATCTTTGATCACTAGGATCAATAGGGAACGTATTTGTTGGATCTTGTACTTGTCTGTTACTTAAAGATGCCGTATTTAAACCTTGTACTCCAAAACCATCAGTATCTGTTGTTCTTCCGTTTGCTGTAGGGCTAAAAGGTAGCATAGAACCACCTGGGAATAATCCAAATGTTGGTAAATTAGCTAATTTTGGTGCAAAAACTCCTAATTCAATGGCAGCTGGTGCTGGGTCAGAAGTATCTGTTACGATATGGAAATAAAATGGTTTATCATCATGCCATCCATCTAAAAGTTGCATTACAACTGATGCTTGATCTATAGCTAAATTTGGATTGTTTAAATCATCTTCTTGTGCAGGACCGTTCCCATCTGGGTGAGGAATTCTATCATGTATTCCAGTACTATTAGCAACCAATTGCGCGTTAATTACAACACCACTTGGTAGCACAACATATGAAGACCAGTTATCGTCAGCTACAGCTCCAGGCTCTACAGAAGCAGGAGGGAAACCAAATAATAATCCATCAGCAGGTCCAGCTGTTAATGATCTTTTTGGAGAAAAATCAACAGAACCTTCAAATACCAATCTACCACCTCTTGTCCAATATGCTTTTTGTTCTCCGCCAGAACCTATAGAAGCAGCCATTCTAGGAGAAAAAATAACCCCCAATTTTTTGGCCATTTTTTTGTTTGATGCTTCTGTTATTACATAATATCCTTTTCTTCGAGTTCCGTTAGGTAGGGTTTCCCATCCTTGAAACATCGGGAACCTAGCAGTAGGTCCAGCAGGAGCTTCATCTCTATCAATTCTAAAATCAATACCCAATACACTTGGCAAAAATACATTTTGGTCTTTTGTAAATCTTAGCGCAGGTTTAAATACATTATAAGGCACTCCTCCGTCTCGTCGAATACTTCTCAATAATAAGTTTGCTTCTTTTAAAGCCCTAAATGATTGTTTTGAGATAAATCTAGAATCGGCTGTTGTCAATTCATCGGTTGCTGTTTGTGTATCTTCTACATCGGTGTTACAAGCTGTAAATAATGAGGCTGCAATAATCCCCCCGATCATTATTGTTTTTAAATTTTTCATCTTTGTGTTTTTTTAATGATTTACGTTTTTTTAATAATTATATTTTTTTAATGTAAAACGATTGGCCAATCATTTTCTCAAACGTTATAAATTTGATACTAATTCAGACGATATCATTATTCTTGCTTACACTCCTACAAGAAGAAAATCTTTAAAAAGACAGGAAAAAAAATAAATTTTAGTATAATTAAAATTTATAGAAAACTGATTTTTAGATATTTAAAAACAATAAATAGTCAATTGTTAAAAAAAACAAAAAAATATTTTTAAGTGTAATTTTAACAGTTTTGTAGGATAAAAACTGATTGTAAATGTCACATAACTAACACATTACGACGTTAAATTTTGAAAACAATAAATCAGTTTTTCTTTTTTTAGCTACTTTTTACCATTAAAAAAATATAATGCGAATGCTTTTTTAAAACGGTTATATAAAAATTGTAGTTTTAGTTATTTAATAACTGGATCAAGGGAAGTTGATTTTTTTATTCGCTTTCAGGTTTGATATCTCTAGACTAGCCTCGTTAATTATATATAGAGAATCAAGGATTAGCAAAAGAGTCTAAAGTTTTGAAAAAAGGTAAACAACTTAAATTGTTTTAATACCTCGTGGGCTTGCTCCGAGGATTATTTACTTACGACTATGATTCTTTTTCATTGCACTATAAAAAATATACATAAAGGTGTATAAAATGAAATGAACTAGCCTAATTGACTAGTTCATTGTTACTATAAGTATTATTAAAAAAAGAGGTTTAATCTAAATAGGTAAAATACTTGTTATTACTTGAGATTTATGATGTAATGTTTTATGAACCGGGCATTTGTCTGCAATTTTTAAAATACGGTTTAATTGATCTTCATTTAAACTAGGAGCAGACAGTTTTATTTTCCTGATAAAAGTGTCAATTTTAGCAGTGTTTTGCTCACAATTTTGGCAATCGGTATTGTATTGTTTACTATGACTAGTATGTACTTCTACATTATCAACCTGCCACCCTTTTCGTTTGGCATACATTTGAATTGTCATTGCTGTACAGGCAGATAGGCCAGCAGAAACAAATTCATATGGATTAGGTCCAAAATTATTACCGCCTACTTTTTCTGGTTCATCAGCAAATAAATAATGATTTCCTATTTTCATTTGAGTAGTAAATCCATCGGTAGCATTTAAACTTGCAGCAACTTCATCGGTTGTTTTTAAAGTTTTCTTTTCAGGGAATTTAATATAACGTTTTGACCAGCCAGCAATAACTTCACCCACATAAATCGAATCTTGTTTTCGCATAAGTAAATGATCAGCTCCATCAAGACTTATAAAGCTTTTGGGGTGTTTGGCCGCTTTGTAAATTTCTTCGGCATTTTTTATACCTACGGTGGTATCCTGAGGAGAATGTAATACTAATAGTGCTTTTTCTAAACGATGTGCATGATCGGGTAATGATTTTTCTTGTAAATCATCAATAAATTGTTTCTTTATGGTAAACTGTCTTCCGCCTAAATTAACGTTTGCTACACCCGTTTCTACAATTTCATCAACTTTATCTTGTAATAAATGAGTGACATGTTTTGGGTTTGATGGGGCTCCGATAGTTGCTACAGCAGTTATGGAGCTAATGCTTGAGGCTGCAAAAATTGCAGCAGCTCCTCCTAAAGAATGTCCTATAAGTAGAACTGGAGATTTATGGTGAATGTTTAAATAGTCTGATGCGGCTATTAAATCTTCAACATTACCAGAAAAATTTGTATCCTCAAAATCACCTTCGCTTTCGCCCAATCCGGTAAAATCAAATCGCAATACCCCAAAACCCTGAGCGGTTAAAGCACGACTAATATTCCGAATAGCACCTAAATTTTTGTTACACGTAAAGCAATGTGCAAATAACACAAAATTATGAGGAAGCTGATTAAACGGTAATTCCAATCGACCAGATAACTGTTGACCTGTTGCGTTTTTAAATGTAACTTTTTGAATATTCACGATAGATTTTCTTTTAAATGTTCATTGCATATGTCGCATTAATTTATTTAGTATGACAAATACTTTTGCCTAAAATTATTGCAGTATTCCTGTTTTGATAAAATTCAAACATATCAATTTTTAGGCGTTGATTATTGCTATGATTTGCTTTAGGGCTATTTTGGCTTCTTCCATTACAGGAAGAAATGGCCAAATATGAGGCATATTGGTTCCTTTAATTATTTCAATAGCTATTCCAGATTCGTCAAATTTTTGAATAGCTGCTACTTGGTCAGGATATGTAATGTCATTTTCGGCAACAAATAATGTTGTTTGAGGGAAATTTTTAAAGCTACCATATATCGGTGAAATCATTTTATTTGTTAGCTCATCGTTTTCAGCACACATTTTTTTTGCACTCAGTACTCCTAATTTTGATAACATAGGATCAATCTTATCGATTTCTTTAATTTTTGGATTACTCATGCTAGCATCCATTACTGGAGATACAAGTATGATGCTTTTGGGTAATTCTAAATTTTTTTGAACAGCCCTTTGTATTAAGGCCGTGATTAGCGTTCCGCCGACAGAATCTCCAATGAGTATTATTTGTTTCGGGTGATATTTTTTTAAGGCATTGGCATATATAGCATCGATGTTTTTTGAAATTTCGGAAATCTTGGCTTCAGGAGCTTTGGGATAATTACACATCCAACCAGTGTAGTTTGTTTGAGTAATAATTTTTTGTAACACATCCCAGTGGTGTTTTGATGGTCCAGAAACAAAGGCACCTCCATGAATGAAAATTAATAAATTTGTTGAGGAGTCATTTAGACTTACTTCGGTAATTGAAGTATTTAAAATTTGAAATTTACGGGCCGTATTTTTTTTGAAAAAAGAGCCTTTGGAATGGTGAATATCCTCTTTTCTTAATTTTTTAAAATCAATGGGATTTTGACTAAAAGTTTTTTTAATCCCCTTTAATTTTAAAGCAAATAAAGTGATATAATATGTTAAGCTCTGATTCATATGGGGTATTTTGAATTTAAAGCTAACAATTTTATAATTATTATTAGAGTTTGTTGATGGTTAAATGAATAAGTAGTTTTAACATAAAATTAATCAACATAAATGATAAAATTGAATACTTATGCAAGGTATGTGTATTGTTATACTATTACTCGATAACCTCTATAATTTCTATATCAGGAGGAGGAGGTAGTTGAGGTAGATATATTCCTTTTGCTAAGTCCTTAAATATTATTTTTGTACTAGCTAATGTATCTACTTTTAAGGTGCAAAATTTATAAGATTCTTTAAGAATAAGAAATAAATTATCAAGTTCTATTGGCTCTTTGTCAGTTCCATATAGACTACAATTGACAAGTTTGTTTTTAAATTGGATCTGTATTTTACAAGTTGCTGCATCAGTATAATTTGCCGAATATGATTTTTCAATTTTTGACCAATCGATAAAATTTACTTTGTTAATTATCAATTTTAAGATGTTAGGATCTAATTTTCCAGAAAAGAAGCCTTTTTTTTCTGTGTATCGAATTCCATTAAATAAAATATTACCTAATTGATCAATTTCTATATATAATGATGGGCAACTACCATAACAGCCAGTACAGTAAAAACCAATTCTTTTGTAGTTGTAATTATTTTTTATCTGAATTTTTTTAAATGATAAACTATTATATGAATGATAATCTTTTATGGCGTTTTTAGATATGGGTTTAATTACTAAGGAGTCCTTATTTATAATTCTAATTTTATAAATGTATTTATCTCCACCTCTAATGTAATCTTTATAATTATATTTAGGGTGATAGAATGTTAGTAGGCTATCCTTAATTTCGTATTTGGCATACCTGCCTCCATAAAAATTAGAGCCAATACTATCATTTAAGAAGCTTAAATTTTTTTTATGATTTTCTTTGCCATAAGCTGTGTGTACAGAAAATTCACTTATCCAGTCTCCTATTAATACATTTGATTTTTGAGGAGGTAATTCATTTTTACAACTTGAAATAATGAATATTAAAATGAATAATAATAGTTTATTCATGCTTGTATTTAATTATAAGTTTTAGCTAGAGGATGCTTATAATGAAGGAGTTTAATTATTTCTGTAGCATACTTAAATGAAATTCAAACTTCTTATCACAGCGATGTATTGTTATTGATAATTGTTTTTTATCTCACTTACTTTTTTTAGAACTTATAAGAGTTAGTACTTCTCTTTCAAACAAACACACTGGGGCTTCATTATAATGGGCGGGTAAGCCAATAGTATTTTTTAGATTTTTAGTTCCAATAAAATTAAATCCTAATTTTTCATAATGGGTAATTAAGCCTCTATTTAATCCAACAGTATCCATTCGGATAAATTTCAAGTTATTGGTTGTGCAATATGTATCAGCCCAATCAACAATATGCTTTAGAAGATTTCTACCTCTAAAATTTGGGCTAGTTGAAATTCTATGGATATAGATTGAAGGAGTGTTGTTTTCTGTTCCCCATATCAATTCATCATTTGTAGTTGTAGTCCAAATACATGCTATTTCATTTTTTACAGTGAGTTTCCATTGTCTTAATTCGTTAATAGCGTTAGTAATTAGTGCAGTTGAGAATTTAGGCCAGCTCACTTGATTTTTTGATTCCATAAGTTTTGTTGCTTCCTGATATAGTTCTAAAATTTTTTCTAGATCGTTTTTGTCGCTATTATCTACTTTCATTTTCAATGTAATTTAAAGATGTATACATAGTTTTGAAATTGTTTTGTTCTGAAGCGATGATGGTTAATTTCTGTACAAAACGTTAATATAGTAATATTGATTTATTTGTTAGATAGTTATATTTGTTTTGCTATCAAATACAATAAAAAAAACCGTCTATTAAAAATAAACGGCCTTTTGAATATGTTATAAAAAGTAAGTTTACTTACTCAAATACATTTTTCTACGAGAGTATAATTCGTAAAAAGCATCATCTTTTAAATCATCGATAAACAAGATGCTTTCTCCTGTACTTTTCATTTCTGGTCCCAGTTTTTTGTTTACGTTAGGGAACTTGTTAAATGAGAAAACAGGTTGTTTAATTGCGTAACCTTTTAACTGAGGGTTAAAATCAAAATCGGTAACCTTATTGTGACCTAACATTACTTTGGTAGCATAATTTACATAAGGTTCTCCGTATGCTTTTGCAATAAAAGGAACCGTACGTGATGCACGTGGATTGGCCTCAATAATGTATACTTTGTCATCTTTAATAGCAAACTGAATATTGATTAAACCTACTGTTTTTAAGGCTAAAGCAATAGTTTTTGTATAATCTTTAATTTGCTGCATTACAAACTCACCTAAGTTAAATGGAGGCAAAGTTGAGTTAGAATCTCCTGAGTGTACTCCACAAGGTTCTATGTGCTCCATGATACCAATGATGTATACATTTTCGCCATCACAAATAGCATCAGCTTCCGCTTCAATAGCGCCATCTAAATAATGGTCTAGTAACAGTTTATTGTTAGGTATTTTAACCAAAAGGTCAATAACATGTTGTTCTAGTTCCTTTTTGTTAATTACAATTTTCATTCCCTGACCACCTAATACATACGATGGACGAACTAATATTGGAAAATCTAATTCATCGGCAATGGCTAAAGCTTCATCGGCATTTTCAGCCACTCCAAACTCTGGATATGGGATGTTGTTTTCTTTTAATAATGTAGAAAAACTTCCACGGTCTTCGGCTAAATCTAAAGCTTCAAAGCTAGTTCCTAATATTTTAATTCCGTAGCGTTCTAGTTTTTCTGCTAATTTTAAGGCGGTTTGACCTCCTAATTGTACAATAACACCTTCTGGTTTTTCATGACGAATAATATCGTAGATGTGTTCCCAGAAAACAGGCTCAAAGTATAATTTATCGGCAATGTCAAAATCGGTAGATACTGTTTCAGGGTTACAGTTGATCATGATGGTTTCATAACCACACTCTGAAGCAGCAAGTACTCCATGTACACAACAGTAATCAAATTCAATTCCTTGACCAATACGGTTAGGTCCAGAGCCTAATACAATTACCTTCTTTTTGTCGGTAACAATACTTTCATTTTGAACAGTAACGGTGCCATCTGGCTTTTCAATTTCACTTTCAAAAGTAGAGTAGTAGTAAGGTGTTTGTGCTTTAAATTCAGCAGCACAGGTATCTACTAATTTGTATACTCTATTAATGTTTAATTCTTCACGCTTTTTGTATACTTCGCTTTCGTAACATTTTAACATGTGCGCGATTTGTCTGTCGGCAAAACCTTTTTGTTTCGCTTCTAATAACAAATCTTTTGGAAGTGTTTCAATAGTATTTGTGGTAATCTCTTTTTCTAAACTAAATAATTCCTCATATTGTTTAAGGAACCACATATCAATTTTAGTGATTTCAAAAATTCTGCTTAAAGGAATTCCTGCTTGTATAGCATCGTAAATTACAAATACACGATCCCAACTAGCATGAGTTAATTTGCTAATTATGGTATCATAATCTTTGTAGCTTTTTCCATCTGCTCCAAGACCATTACGTTTAATTTCTAAGGATTGTGTGGCTTTGTGTAAGGCTTCTTGGAATGAACGTCCAATTCCCATTACTTCACCAACGGCTTTCATTTGTAATCCAAGCGTTCTATCCGAACCTTCAAATTTATCAAAGTTCCAACGTGGTATTTTAACAATTACATAATCCAACGTAGGTTCAAATAAAGCAGATGTTGATCCGGTAATTTGGTTGCTTAATTCATCAAGTGTATATCCAATAGCTAATTTAGTAGCTACTTTTGCAATAGGATATCCAGTGGCTTTACTAGCTAAGGCAGATGAACGAGATACACGTGGGTTGATTTCAATGGCAATAATCTCCTCTCTTTCGTCTGGGCTTACGGCAAACTGTACGTTACATCCTCCTTCAAAATCCCCAATACTACGCATCATATGGATTGCCATATCACGCATACGTTGGAAAGTTTTGTCTGAAAGTGTCATTGCCGGAGCTACAGTAATTGAATCACCAGTATGGATTCCCATTGGATCCATATTTTCGATAGTACAAATAATAACTACGTTATCATTTTTATCACGTAATAACTCTAACTCGTATTCTTTCCAGCCTAGTAAGGCTTTATCAATCATTACTTCG
Source organism: uncultured Aquimarina sp. (assembly GCA_947489195.1). Classification (GTDB taxonomy): domain Bacteria; phylum Bacteroidota; class Bacteroidia; order Flavobacteriales; family Flavobacteriaceae; genus Aquimarina. Next base: position 11,934 of record CANLCT010000020.1, read on the forward strand.
TGAATAGGAGAAGACTCCAAACCACGAGTTAATAATTCATCAAAATCTTTTTCTTCATGAACAATTGCTGCTCCAGCTCCTCCTAAAGTGAAAGAAGAACGAATACAAAGTGGAAAACCAAACTCTTGAGCAATTTCTTTAGCTTTTAAAAAAGAATTAGCGGTAGCTTGTGGAGCCATTCCAACTCCAATTTTACCCATTAATTCTCTAAATAGTTCTCTGTCTTCCGTAATGTTAATGGCATCAATATCAACACCAATCAATGCAACATTAAAGTCTTCCCAAATGCCTTTTTCTTGAGCTTCAATACAAAGGTTTAGAGCTGTTTGACCACCCATAGTAGGTAATACAGCATCAATTTCAGGATGATTTTTTAAAATTTCAATAATTGACTTTGTATTTAATGGTTTTAAATACACGTGATCCGCCATGGACGGATCGGTCATAATAGTCGCTGGATTGGAATTAATAAGGACGGTTTTGATTCCATCTTCTCTTAACGATCTTAGGGACTGTGATCCAGAGTAATCAAACTCACACGCTTGACCAATAACTATAGGACCTGAACCTATTAAAAGTACACATTTAAGATTGTTATTCTTTGGCATTTGGAAATGGTATTGAAATTAAAAATTGTATGCTATAAGATATAAAAAAAGGCGTTACTCTTAAAAAAAGTAACACCCTGTATTTGAAACACTAATCACAATTAATGTTTATGTCTAATTTCTGAAGAAACAGAAATTTTCTTTCTGCCCTTTGCTCTTCTTCTTGCAAGGACTTTTCTACCATTAACAGAAGCCATACGCTCTCTGAATCCGTGCTTATTTTTTCTTTTTCTCTTAGATGGTTGAAATGTTCTCTTACTCATTTTGGTATCTTTAAAAAATCTTAAGTATCTATATCATATTTCAAGATGATATAGCTCATCCTAAAACTGCGTGCAAATATACAAAGAGTTTTCTGTTCTGCAACACTCTAATGAAAAATATTTTCAATTGTTTTTAGTACCTTTGCGCTTTAAAAATAATTAAAATAAATGTTTAATAAAAATATAAAGTTAGTGTTGGCTGCTTTAGCTGTTGTAACGGCTGTTTGGCAATTTGTAGATAATTATATAAGTAATGGAATTTTATTGTTGTTTTTAGCAGGAATATTCGTGTTTCTTTACTTTAAGAATGAAATTATATTATTGTCTTTTTTAAAATTAAGAAAGCAAGATTTAGCCGGTACAGAAAAATTACTAGATAAAATTAAAAGTCCCGAAACTGCTTTAACTCAAAAGCAACAAGGGTACTACAGTTATTTGCGTGGTATTATTGTTTCGCAAACTAATTTGACAAAAGCAGAACGTTATTTTAAGAATGCTATTAAATTAGGTTTGTCTATGGATCAGGATTTAGCTGTGGCTAAATTGAATTTGGCAGGTATTGCTATGCAAAAAAGACGTAAGCGTGAAGCACAAACACTACTGAGCGAAGCAAAAAAATTAGACAAACACGGAATGTTAAAGGAACAGATGGATATGATGAAGCAACAGCTTAAACGTATTTAATCCTTTAAAAAGAATCTTTTGTCGAGGTTGAATGGGGATTTTTGTTAAATTTGTTTTTAGTTAGTTAACCTTGATTTGTAACATTTTATAGTTTTTGACTGTTATATAGTTACATTTAAGAAGGGTTTTTATACTAAATGTAACTAAAAATAGGTTATTATTTAAAATATCTTATTTTTATCTGAGTTATGAATTGAGACTTTATTATAATAAAGTTTTTAATTAGATAATGCAGGTTAAAATGCCCCAGAACCTAATTATGAAAATAAAATATTTATTTATCGGCTTTTTATTATCATGTGTGTGCTTACAGGCACAAGATGATAATAATGCTAATGACTATGATCCTGTAGATAGGTATGATAAGGATTTAGCAAATAAAAAAGAAACATCATTAGTAGGCTCATTAGCTGATTATAATTTTTTTTCTGACGCTATAGATCGTAATATCAACTTATATAGGGTAAATAGTCAAGTTGCTCATGAAAAAAAGGATTTAGAAAGAGCTCATTTTTTATACGACTCTTTAGTGCAAAACTGTTTAAAAGGAACTCAGTTTGATAACTTTATTGTTAATAAAGCAAAATCAGGTGAGCCCATTTATTTCGAATCTTTTCAAAAACCTATTTATTTAAAAACCATAGCAACTTGGTGTGAGCCAAATGAGTCTGAGGCTGCTGCTTTTAATGATATTGCCAATGAATTTGGGGATTTAATTGATTTTGTGGTTTTATATTGGGAACCAAAAGAAAAGGTGGTTGAAAAGGTGCAGTATTACGATGATAATGTTTCGGTAGTTTATGTTGATGAACAGGATAACTACAGTTCTGATATTGTACGTAGGGTTAAACATTCATTAGGGCTTCCTTCAATTTTTTTAATGGATCGTAAAAGAACCATTCTTAACGTAAAAAAAGGTATAGCACCAGAGTTTACCCAGTATAAATACGAAAGTCGTGTGCGCTTTGGCGAGTATAATGCCAAAGATTCTCAAGATCATTTTGTGAAATCATATACTGAGTATTTTGACGATATGGTCGAAGATATCAGTTCTATGATTTCTAAAATGTAATAACCGCTTATTCGAATTTAAATTTTTTCCACTTTTTTATTAATTAGTTTATTCTTTCCTTCGGTTAATGTTCTTAAATTTTTTGAGTATAGAATGTTTGTGTTGAATTGTTTTTTATTTATCCTTAGATCAATTTAATTCTATTGATTAAATTTAAAACAAATACTAATTTAAGTTATGATTAAAATTAAATATGTAACCTTATTTACGTTGTCTTTTTTAATATTTTCTTGTAAAGAAAATATTAGTACAGAAAAAAAAGCAGAAGATTCAATCGAAAAAATAAAAGGAGAAGAAATACCTAAAAATAGTGCTGTTAGCGTAACAAAAGAAAATGAAATTTCTAAATTGATAGCGGGAGGAAGTGAGCCTTCTTGGAATTTATTTGTAAATAAACTTGATGGAGGAGGTTATTCTTTTAAATTATTGACACTAGCAACTGATGAAGGAGAAATTCGAGGGGCCTTACAGTTAACGGAAGGTTCAATGAATTCAAGTGAGCAAAGAGTTGTTTTTAAAGGAACAGATCATAATGAAAACTCGATTGAAATAACACGATCAAATTTAGAATGCACAGATATGTCTGGTCAAAGTCATAAAAGAACGGTGCAAGTAAATTGGAAAACATTTAATTTTTCAGGTTGTGATTACACAAAAAAATAAAGATTTTATTTCGGTATTCTTTTATTGGAATTTCTTGTTTTTTTCCTTGTTAATCAGATGATTATTATGCTTGCATATATTAAGTAAACACATTGCTTTTCAATATGTACATAAATGGGTAACTTGTGACCTTAATTTTAATTATTTAGAAATTTTAATATAAAATATGTATAGCTCTAAAATTACTGGGTTAGGAATGTATGTTCCCGAAAATATAGTTACCAATGATGATCTTTCAAAAGTAATGGATACTAATGATGAGTGGATTCAAGAACGTACTGGGATAAAAGAGCGTCGTCATATAAAAAAAGGAGATGGTAATTCGACAGCTGTAATGGGGGTGAAAGCTGCTCAAATAGCTATTCAAAGAGCTGATATTGAAAAAGAAGCCATTGATTTAATCGTGTTTGCTACGTTAAGTCCCGATTATTATTTTCCGGGTTGTGGGGTGCAAGTTCAAGATTTATTAGGTTTGCCAACAGTTCCTGCATTAGATATCAGAAATCAGTGTAGTGGATTTGTTTATGCACTTTCTATAGCTGATCAGTATATTAAAACTGGAATGTATAAGCACGTGTTAGTTATTGGTAGTGAAAATCATAGTGGTGGACTTGATATGACTACACGAGGTAGATCAGTTTCTGTTATATTTGGTGATGGTGCAGGTGCTGCAGTATTGAGCAGAAGTGATAATGATAATGAAGGAATTTTGTCCACTCATATGCATAGCGAAGGCCAACATGCAGAGGAACTTGCCATGATAGGACCTAGTACAGCGCATTGGGTACCACAAATTATAGAAGAAAGTAAAACGTTGTCTGATGATGATATTACGTATTATCCGTACATGAATGGACAGTTTGTATTTAAAAATGCAGTGGTTCGTTTTTCTGAAGTTATTATGGAAGGTTTAGAAAAGAATAAATTATCTCCTTCAGATATAGATATGTTAATACCTCATCAAGCCAATTTAAGGATTTCTCAGTTTGTTCAAAAAAAGTTTGGATTAACAAATGACCAGGTCTTTAATAATATTCAAAAATATGGAAATACTACTGCTGCTTCTATACCAATTGCTTTAACAGAAGCTTGGGAAGCAGGAAAAATTAATAAAGGTGATACCGTGGTTTTAGCTGCTTTTGGAAGTGGTTTTACTTGGGCTAGTGCAGTTATTAAGTGGTAGTTTATAAATTTACAGGAATAAGTAAAAACTTATAAAAAATGAAAGCCACAGAGTTAACTACGCTCTGTGGCTTTCTTTTTTATCCTTTTGAAGTTACATACTAACACTAACTACTAATCAATCATCTAAATCAATAAACTTACAAAAGGATAAAAAAATTAACTAACCAACTAACTATTCTAATATCTACATTAATAGACGTTAAAGGTTCGAAGTAATTACAAAAAAAAATAAATTTTAACATTTTATAAATTTTTTACTATTAAAATCTTTCTCCTTTTTCAACCTGTTTTAAGTATTAAAATTTCGTTATGAGGCAGTGATATACAATAAAAACTAGTGTTTCTGTGATTTTTATTTAATACACATGTATGATTATTTGTTAGAGATAATTACTTAAAATAGACAAACTTTAAATCTAAATTTCTTGACTGTAACTTGTATAATTGCAAATTAAATGATCCTTATTTCCTAATAAAGAATAAAATATATGGCATTAAAAACTTTAATAATTGGAGCTTCATTAAAAAAGGAGCGTTATTCAAACAAAGCTATTCGTAAGTTAAGAAATTATAATCACCCAGTAATTGCCATTGGTTTGCGCGAAGGGGAAGTAGAAGATGTAACTATTGTTAAGGGTAAGCCTATTTTTGATGATATACACACGCTAAGCCTTTATATTAATCCAAAACGGCAACCAGAATACTACAATTATATTTTAGACCTACAGCCTAAGCGTGTTATTTTTAACCCGGGGACAGAAAATGCCGAGTTATTTGAACTCTTGCAGCAAGCTTCGATTCCATTTGAAGCTTCGTGTACTTTGGTGCTATTGGCAACCAAACAGTATTAAACTAAAATTGATTTTATTCAAATAAAAGACCGCCTAAATACTTTTTAGACGGCCTCTTTTAACTTATTAAAAAAAATGTTTTAAGTAAACTTTGAATTTACTTGTTATTCTTTGATAACTTTTACAATTTTTAATTTGTTTTCAGCACCTTGTAAACTTAGTAAGTAAATCCCTTTACTGTATGTTGAAAGGTCAATTGTAATTTCGGTACTTTCACTATCAACTAAAACAGAATTTAATAGCCTTCCATTTAAATCATAGATATCAATTGATTCAAGTAATGATAAGTTTTCTGCATTAATTACTACGGTGTCTACAGTTGGATTAGGATAAACTTTTACTGCAATATCAAAATCTTCAACACCAAATTTGGCACCGCTATTTTCAGTATAAGTAAGTGTTAATTTAGGACCTTTATTTCCATTTTCTTTGGAAGCAAAAGCAACATCATTACCAGTAGTTTGTCTAACAATAAATGTTACATAATCATTTTTGGTAATGTTACTTAATTTAATAGTAACTTTTTTTCCTATGGTAAAATCTCCAGATGTACTACCAACTTTTCTGAAATTTTCAGGCTCATTACTAGTATTTAGGTTTAATTCAGTCCATCCTTTATCGGTTCCTTGGTAAATTTCAAGAGTTCCGTTTCCAGAGTCACCATCAACAATAAGTTCTAAGTTAGCATTTTTGATATCTCCTTTTATATTTCGTAGATCAAACTTTAAGTAGGTAGTACGTTTACCATTTTCAGTTCTAAGTATTTGCGTATTAAAGCGAGTCGCACCTTGCATAAAAGCATCTTGATATACATTTAATTTAGCAGTTTTAGTTACTGCTTTTTTCAAACTTAGTATCAATTTAGGAGCAATATTATTTCCTGCTTCTTTAGAGGCAATTGCAAAATCATTTCCACTAGTTTGTTCAATGATTAATGATAATTTCCCTTTGTTAATATCTTGAGAGGTAAGAGGAACACTTATTTTATTATTTATAGCATAAGTACCATTTTTTTGACCCAGTTCTTTCCCTTTTTTTGGAGCGTTATTAGGGGAAAGATTAGTTTCAGTCCAATTAGTTGTTATTCCTTTATACACTTTAATATTTCCATCTCCGCTATCGCTATTTACAGTGAACTCAAGATTAGCAGTATCAATATCACCAGATACGTTTGATAAATCAAATAGTAAATAAGCGGTACGCTTGTTTCCTTCTATACGAATAATACTTGTGTTAAAACTTTTGTTCCCTTGTAAATATGCGTCATGTATTGGACTGTACATATTAGCTCCAGTCTGCGGTGTAGTTACAGGTTGCGTAGGTGCTGGTGTAGGTGTCGGAGCAGGTGTGGTTGGCTTAGGTGTCGGATTTGTAGCAACACATGTAAACTCAATTTCTGTCCATCGACCTCTTGAAAAGGCAGTTCCACCATTTTCAGGTACTTTTCCATTCGTATGTGAATTAAATTCAACCCTAATTTTGTCACCATTTTTAACGCTTACATTGTTAAATGTTTTTCCTGCAGGCGAATAGTCAGTCGTAGTCTCTGGGTTTTGGTAAGTGCCAATTAATTTTCCATCAACTCTTAAACGATAAGTGCTTTCCCCATCTAATTCAGCAAGGGTGTTTAATTTAATATTATAAGTTCCGGTATTACCAGTAAAATTAGTTTCTGCAGCAGCAAATTTGTCTTTATGTTGTCCAGCGTTAATCGCTATAGCTTTTCTTACATTATCTTTATAAGCTGGAGAAAAACCATTTATATTTAAATTGCTAAAATCACTTATGGCAGCTAAACTTAAATTACTACAGTTTCCGTTAGTAGGATTTTGAGGAGTAGGTTTAGGTGGTGTAGGTGAAGGCGTGGTTGTTGGTTTAGTTGTACAGTTACCAGCAATTGCATTGGTTCCTTTACCCGAAGGTTTTGTATATGTTTTTGATAAAATGAATTTATCCATTTCAAAACCATCTTCACGCATTGAAAAAGATACAGTGTGTACACCAGCACTTGGAACGTTCAAGAAAATCTTTTCTGGTTCACCACAGTGATTAGCATCAGTACGTTGCTTGCTTTCCCATGTCCATTGATTTTTACCAGAACACCATTGCATTCTAGCTCCAGATCCAGGCCATTTTCCATCTAATCCCACATGGATACCATTATCTTCAGATCCTGTTGAGTATGCGCGTACCCATACAAAATATTTTCCTGCTGATTTAAAGTTTACTTTGTAGTTAATAATTGCTACCTCACCAGGAGTGTTTGTGAAACTTACTCCTCTCTCTAAAGGATCAGCATGTCTAACTCTTGTGTCTGGTAATAATTCAATGTATTTATCATTACTAGCACCATCGGCATGATTTCCATCAGGATCGGGCTTTGGTGTGTTATTAGTGTTTCTGTCTAGTACTAACCATTCTCTTTTACTTGTTTTCGATTGACTTGTAAAATCTTCAGCTTCAACAGCAATTACGCCATTGTTTTCTTCAAATATTTTTTCATTGCAATCTCCATTTGTTGGTTCAGTAACAGGTGGATTAGGATTTGGATTAGGTGTTGGTCCTACAACAACAGGAGGTGTAGGCTTAACTACAGTATTATTTGTATTAGTAACTAATGCTACCCAATCATTATTTCTATTATTAGGAGGGTTACCAATACTTCTTTTAGCACCACCAGTAATACTAGTTACAGATCCATTTTTTAATGTTCCACCATTTCTTGGATCAAACCATTTAACATTAAAGTTTCCAGAAACTCCATTTAAATTAAGTTGTGTGCTACCTCCATTTTCTAGGTATACAACATAAGTTTTTCCAACTTCAGCTAATACATGATTATTATTTCCATCAGCTAAATTGTCTTTGTTTTCCATTTTCCAATAAGGAATGTTATTTCCCTTCAAGAAATTGTATGCATATCTAGACCAAGTAAATAAAGTATTGAAACGGTTAAAGTTTTCTGTTTGGAAATCACCTTTACTACCACCATACCACATTACACCTTGTCCACCAGCAATTAGGGTTTTCCATAAAATAATAGTTCTAGCTTCTTTAACTACGCTAGTAGTACTCATATTTTCATCAGTAAAAATACCTGTTTTACCACTGTTTTGTTCATCAGAAGCGACAACCCATGGAATATTTGCATTTTTAGAATTGTTAATCCAAGTTAATATTCCACTTTTTCCATTGTAAGCATCTTTGTAATTCTGATTTCTTGAACTTTGTATAGAAGCTCCTGTAAGTTTAGCTCCTAATCTTAACCAATCATTGTATTTGCTATGCTCACCAGGGTAAGTGTGTATAACTCTATGATTTTGATAAGGATCAGTAGCCGCTAAAAAGTCAATACGAGCCATTGCCGATTGTGCAGCACCTCTGTATTCTTCTGAAATGTTCCATTCGATTGCTAAATGGTGACCAAAACGAGCAATCATTTCGCGGTATTGAGCTCTTATTTCATTGGCATTTAATTTATTCCAATTTTCATTTTCTGCTAATTTAAAGTGCATAGCTAGGCCAAGCTTTTCAGCATGGTCAAAAACTACTTCCCATTGTGCTAATTTTGAAACATCAAAAACAAATTTGTTATTTAAGTTTACCCAAGGGAAAACATTTTTATCATCACCTCCGTATAAAGACATTGAAAAAGCATTCATTCCTTGTCTCTTGATATAATTTAAGGCTCCAATGATATTTTTACCTTTTCCATTTTTAAAGGTAGGATCTCCAGCTTTAAACTCACCAGCATGAGGAGCGAATTTATGAGTAGGACACAGACCACATTTGTTTAATGTAGCATCAAAGTCAAACTCATTATAATTTAAAAAGTTTTCTGGCGAATCTGGACCAATTTTTAAAAAGTATTCGCCAGTTTCAGCAAATTGCAAGTAACGACGAGAGTTTGAACTTCCAGAAGTTTTATATGTCAACCTTCCTTTTGCACGTAAATCTGGAGTTGATTTATTGTTGTTTTGAATTGTTCCTACATTTCCAGTTAATCTTTTTGCTGGAGCAGGAAGTTGATTTACATTTTTTAAAGCCACATCGGTACCTGTATAATATAATACTTCATATTTCCATGCACCAGTCATATAAGGACGTAGAATAGCTTTAAAAGTTTTACCGCTTTTTGAGCTTGAATTTGCTGCATTTCCATTGGCAGCAAAATAGCCAGGAACTCTTATTTTTTTTCCATTTGGGTCTGTAAACAGCACATCCATACGGTGGTTTTTAAAAGTATTGGCGTTTTCGTTTAAATTACTCGATGGTAAATCGACACTAAGCGTAATTTTGTGCCATTTTCGTAATTCACCAGTAATTTTTTGAGCGTTGATTAAGTTAGATACACTGAACAAGCATATCAAAAACAGACATAGTCTTTGTTTCATTTTTTAATTAGTTAGGGTTTGATTTAAAAATAGTTATTAATTATTAACTACAATTTTAGGGAATTTATTGAGGCGTTTCAATAGCTCAAAAAAGGCGACCCGTAACCTGTATTTTATGAATCTTGATAATTGGTTTTTTGACTTTTTATAATGTTATTTAAAGAAAAGAAACTTAATTGACAATGAAGTTGTAGGAATAATATTACTCAAATTAATTTTAGGAAACCTAAGTGATATACAAGAGTGTGTAGGATTTTATTATTTTTTATAGGAATTTTATTATTTATGTTGTTTAAACATCAAATTTTATATCAACTAATTGAAGATATGATATTTGGTGTTTAATTAACTTATTTATAGGGTATTAAATAAAAAAGGCTACCGTTACAGTAGCCTTTTTAAATTTTTATTTTAATAGGTATTAGAAGCTATCTATTTTTTGAGAACTTTGATCATATTAAATTCATTAGCTGAATTTTCTAGATTTAATAAATAAATACCAGTACTATATTCTGAAAGATCAATTTTAATTTCATCAGCAATTATTTGATCACTTGAAATGCTTTGTAATAAGATTCCATTCAAATTATATACTCCGATTGATTTTAATTTAGATAAATTTTCTGAACTAATCGTTACACTGTCGGCAGTTGGATTTGGAAAAATAGCAACTTTAATTTCGTCAGCCAACTCGGGTGTATTTGTTGATAATGTTGATTCTGTGTATGTGATTGTTAATTTTGGCCCATTATTGCCGTTTTCTTTTGAGGCAAAACTAACATCATTTCCACTTTCCATTTCAATAATTAAAGTAATAAAATTTGATTTTTGAAGGCCTGCTAATGGGAATGACGTTTTACTATTCAAAGGATATTCCTTATTAGTCATATTTAATTCCTTACCTTTTGTAGGGGTGTTACTATTATTTAAATCGGTTTCAGTCCATCCATTAGTGTCAATACCTTGGTAAATTTTAATGACTCCATTACCGGCATCACCATTAACGGTTAATTCTAAATTGGCAGTATTAATTGTGCCACTTATTGTACTTAGATCAAATTTTAAATAACTAACACGCTTTCCATTTTCAACTTTTAATAAGTCCGTATTATTATTAACGCCGTTTTGTAAAAAAGCATCAAATAATGGAGTAAGGGTGGTTGTTTTTATACCCGAAGTTGGTGGTATTGGTGTATTTGGATTTGTACATATAAATTCGATACTGGTCCATCTACCTCTTGAAAAAGCGGTTCCTCCATTTTCAGGTACTTTTCCATTCGTATGTGAATTAAACTCAACTCTGATTACATCTCCTTTTTTTACACTAACATTAGTAAATGTTTTTCCTGCAGGACTATAATCAGTTGTAGTTTCAGGGTTTTGGTAAGTGCCTATTAATTTTCCATCAACTCTTAAACGATAAGTACTTTCTCCGTCTAGTTCTGCCAACGTATTTAGTTTGATGTCATAGCTACCCGTTTCACCAGTAAAATTAGTTTCTGCAGCAGCAAATTTATCTTTGTGTTGTCCAGCATTAATGCCTAAAGCAACTCTTACATCATCAATATATGCAGGAGAAAAACCATTAATAGTTAAATCACTAAAACCACTAACTGCTTGTATCGTAGTATTGCTACAACTTCCTGTAGTTGGATTTGTAGGGTTAGTAGGATTTGTTGGAGTGTCGTTACAGTTTTCAACTAAGGCATCGGTTCCTTTTCCAGAAGGCTTTTTGTATTCTTTTGATAAAATAAATTTATCAATCTCAAAACCATCTTCGCGCATTGAAAAGGATACAGTATGTAGCCCTGCACTAGGTACATTTAAGAAGATTTTTTCTGGTTCACCACAGTGATTTGCTTGTGTACGTTGCTTACTTTCCCAAGTCCATTGGTTTTTTCCACCACACCATTGCATTCTAGCTCCAGATCCAGGCCAAGTGCCATCGATACCAACATGTACTCCGTTATCTTCAGAACCCGTAGAATAGGCTCGCACCCAAACAAAATATTTACCTGCTGTTTTAAAATTTACTTTATAGCTAATTATAGCAGCTTCTCCAGCTTTGTTTGTAAAACTTACCCCGCCTTCTAATGGATCGTCGTGTGTAACCCTAGTATCGGGTAATAATTCGATATATTTTCCATTACTGGCATTTTCAGAATGATCTCCGTCTGGATCTGGCTTTGGAGTATTTTTAGGAGTTCCGTCAAAAACAAACCATTCTCTTTTACTAATTTTTGATTGCTCAAAAAAGTCTTCAGCTTCAACAGCAATAACTCCATTGTTTTCTTCAAATATTTTTTCGGTGCAATCATTTCCTTCCGTTGGTGTTGTTGGAGGAGTAACTACAACAGGAGGAGTTGGGTCTACTGGTGTATTTGCACCACTTGTAATTAAGGCTACCCAGTCATTATTAGTATTATTGGGTGGATTTCCAATACTTCTTTTAGCCCCGCCAGCAATCGAAGTAACATTACCATTTTTTAATGTACCTCCATTTCTAGGGTCAAACCATTTTACGTTAAAGTTTCCGGTTACTCCATTTAAGTCTAATTGTGTACTACCACCTTCGGTTAAATAAACAACATAATTTTTACCAACTTGAGCTAGTACATGGTTGTTGTTTCCGTTGGCTAAATTGTCATTATTTTCCATTTCCCAATAAGGGATTTTGTTTCCTTTGAAAAAATCAAAAGCGTATTTAGACCAGGTAAATAATGTATTAAAACGACCAAAATCTTCGGTTTCAAAGTCGCCTTTACTTCCTCCATACCACATTACACCTTGTCCACCAGCGATTAGTGTTTTCCATAAAATGATGGTTCTAGCTTCTTTAACTACACTAGTTGTGCTTATTTTTTCATCAGTAAAAATTCCTGTTTTACCACTATTTTGCTCATCAGAAGCGACTACCCAAGGGATATTCGCTTTTTTTGAGTTATTAATCCATGTTAAAATCCCACTTTTTCCATTATAGGCATCTTTGTAATTTTGGTTTCTTGAACTTTGTATAGAAGCCCCAGTTAATTTAGCGCCTAATGCTAACCATTTATCATATTTGCTATGTTCACCAGGATAGGTGTGAATTACTCTGTGATTTTGATACGGATCAATAGCTGCTAAAAAATCAATACGAGCCATAGCAGTTTCAGGTTCGCCTCTATACTCTTCCGAAATGTTCCACTCAATGGCTAAGTGATGACCAAAACGAGCTACCATTTCACGGTATTGAGCTCTTAATTCATTGGCATTTAATTTGTCCCAGTTTTCATTTTCGGCTAATTTAAAGTGCATAGCTAAACCAAGCTTTTCTGCATGATCAAAAACAACTTCCCATTGAGCTAATTTGGAAACATCAAAAGCAAATTTGTTGTTTAAGTTAACCCAAGGAAATACATTTTTGTCATCACCTCCATATAGTGACATCGAAAACGAGTTCATATCTTGCGCCTTTATATAATTTAAAGCACCAATAATATTTTTACCTTTTCCATTTTTAAAAGTTGGGTCGCCAGCTTTAAATTCGCCCGAGTGTGGGTTGAATTTATGTGTTGGACAAAGGCCACATTTATTTAGTGTAGCATCAAAGTCAAATTCATTATAATTTAAAAAGTTTTCAGGAGAGTCTGGACCTATTTTTAAAAAGAACTCACCAGTTTCGGCAAATTGTAAATAACGTCTAGAATTTACATTACCACCTGTTCGGTAAGTAAGTCTTCCTTTAGCACGTAAATCGGGGGTGTTTTTATCATTGTTTTGAATATTCCCAACATCACCAGTTAGCCTAGTTTTAGGATCAGGAAGTTGATTTACATTTTTTAAAGCCACATCGGTGCCTGTGTAATAGAGTACTTCGTATTTCCATGGCCCAGTCATGTATGGGCGTAAGATGGCTTTAAAAGTTTTACCGGTTTTTGAACTTGAGTTAGCTGCATCACCATCGGCAGCAAAGTAACCTGGAACTCTAATTTTACTACCATTAGGATCTGTAAACAGTACATCCATTCGGTGATTTTTAAAAGTGTTCGCACTTTCGTTTAGGTTGTCCGATGGTAAATTGACACTTAAAGTAATTTTATGCCATTTTTTTAATTCACCCGTAATATCTTGTGCGTTAAGAAAATTTGTTAAGCTGAGTAGAGCTGTTAAAATCAAGTAAAATTTGTGCTTCATTTGGATTGGTTTTGTTTATTGATTTCTGTGTGTTTTACATATATAAACTACAATTTTAGGGTATTTATTAAGTGAAATCAATAGGCCGAAAAAGCCTAACGGTCTATTGTTTTAAATAACTAGCCAGAAATAGAATTTTAGCTTTTTTAGATGTTTTTTATGGGAAGAATTTTAATAGAGCATAAATTAGGTAAGAAAGATATTACTTAAATTAATTTTACAGAAGGGGTAAATTAAAGTGTAGGATTACTTTATATAAAGTTTATAGTGATACAGCTATTTTCTGAATAAGAAAAAATGATACTATAATGTTGAATCCCTGTTAAAACATATAAAAACTAGATTGCCTTGCCGTAGTAGCGATCTTTTTAGGTGGTTTCTCCTTTAATTTTAGATTAGGTTACTCGTTTTAGTACAAATGAATTTTGATAATAAATTAACTTTTATTTAGTTATACATGGTATAAAAGTCTTTTTTCATGATTTAAACAAATAAAATCGAAAAAGTATAAAGAATGAAGAGTTTATACATCATTCTTTTGTCTTTAAATAAGCTGTAGTAGCTTAATATACTTTTGTTATTTAGTTTACTAATGTGCTTAATATTTGATGTATTTAGCTTAGATACCATCGATGTTGAAATAAAAAAACAAAACTCTTTCTAAATTCCGTATTGTAAAGCTTACAACTTTTTGATGCTTTGTTTGGGTGTACGAATTTCGGAAAGCTTGTTTTATAATGTAACAGAAGAAACAACATTTCAATAATTTTTGTTTAAAATGTGATAATTGACTATCAAACAATTTTCATTAAACTAAAATTAAACTGGGGGCTATTCAGTTTATTACTAAACTTTTTAATTATGCTTAAAACAACAATCAAAACTTTAAAAGCATGTATGATATTGCTGCTTTTGTCTCAAACATTTTATTCTCAAGTTGATAGAGAAGGTAGGTTTTACAACGAAACATGGACGAATGGTGTAAGTAAAAACTTAGTTTCGGATTACGGGGCTAATGGTAATGATAATAATAATGATAGTAAAATACTACAAGGAGCGATTGATGAACTTACTAAATTGCCAAATGGAGGTAGAATTTTTATTCCTAAAGGAACATATTTTCTTAAGTTTATAAACCTTAGAAGTAATGTGCATTTGGTCTTTGCTGGAGGAACGGTAGTTAAACCATCTGACACCAAGTCTTTTGGTTATATTTTTGGAATGGGAATCAATGATAAAGTAGAAAATGTAAGTGTTCGAGGGAATGGCGGAAGATTCACTGTTGATAACTCTTCAAGCAAACTAAATGATAAGTTGAGGACATTTAGGATGGGGAACGTAACCAATTTTTTTGTTGCCAATGTTAATATTATAGATAATTTCACCGAATTTGCTGGTTTTGCATGTATTAAAGAGCATCAAGGGCAGTACCCTAGAAAGGGAATCTTTAAAAATGCAGATATCAAGAATGCTCGTTTTGGATGGGGACTTGTACAAGTATTAATGGGAGAAACTATTTTGTTTAAAAATTTAACAGGAACAGGTGGAGTTACTTTAAGACTTGAGACAAGAATAGAGAATCCTGTTATAAATGATATAATAGGAAGAAATATTTCTAATAGGGATGGACATGCTACGGTGTTTGTATCACCTCATGAGTGTAATTGTGGAACCTTTGATATACAAAATGTAAAATCCTTTGGTAATGGATTTGCGGTGCGTATTGAAAGAGGTCATAGTGATACTCCTGGTGGTCCAAGAGGAACATTTAATAGTAATTCTAAGGTAAATGGTATACGTGCCGAGTATGGTACCAAAGCGCAAATACGTAGTGATCATAGAGATTTTGTTCCATGTGAACTTAGAAATCTTATTTCAAATAATATTAAAGTAGACAGCCAAAGTTATGAAGGTCCATCTATGGCTCCTATACTTTATGAAAACGGTAATGGAGCGGGATTCTCCAATATTAGTCTTAGTAACATTCAAAAAATAGGATTCAATTCTCAGCGAAAATCTATATTGAATCAAAATGATAAAGTAAAAAAGTGTACTAATACTGGTGGAGCAGGTTCAGGTTCTAATGTGCCTAATAATAGAAATCCAATTGTAACATTAAGAAAGAATAACTCTCAAGGTTTCGCCATTGATGGGGGTAATGGAGGAAAGAATGGACAAAATGTATATTTATGGCCTTATAATTCGAATAATGTGAATCAACAATGGGAAGAGATAAACCGAGGAGGCGGTTTTTATTCTTATAAAAAGCGTAATACAGATTTTTGTATTGATGGGAATAATGGAGGAAAGAATGGACAAAATTTACACCTATGGTCGTGTAATTCCAATAACCAAAATCAACAGTTTAGGAAGGTTTCGCTAGGAAATGGAAGATATAGATTAGAGAAACGCAATGCTTCTAATATTTCTATTGACGGGAACAATGGAGGTGCTAATAGGCAAAATGTCCACATGTGGTCATCGAATAATAATAATGGTAATCAACAATGGATTATTACACAAACAAGTACTGCTGGGAATAAATTTATTGAAGAAACTTTATCTATCGGTTCACAAATATATCCAGTGCCTGCAGATGAATTTATAGAAATTTCTAATATCAATGCTCAAGTTCAATCTTTTCAGATTGTGAATGTTCTAGGTCAAGTTTTAATAGAGAGTAATATAAATGTTTCTAATAACGGAGTGAGTATTGATGTTAGTGGCTTAGAGCCAGGTTTTTATCTGATTAAAATTGGAGAGAAGACATTAAAGTTTGTAAAAAAATAGAAAAGAAGACCAGCACAAAGGAGATAAGTTTAAAAGAACTTAATCATTAGTATATACTTAGAAATTAACATAAATAATAAAAAAAGAGGCAGCGGATTATGCTGCCTCTTTTGTAATAGATATAGCTAAATTATATTTTTGGATTTATTTGTAATAAATAATAAACCTAAAAAGGTGAAAAAGCCATTAATAATAAGTATTTCAAATCCAATTTTATAACCATTAAATAACTCTACAGAATACATATTTAAAAAATACGATAGCATTGGAGCTATAATTGCTATGATCCATACCCATTGGTCATGAATATTTTTTTTGGTGTAAATTCCAAAAGCAAACAAACCTAATAATGGGCCATAAGTATATCCAGCTGCTTTAAATAATTCCCAAATTACGGATACATCTGTAAAAAGGGTGTCAAATAAAATGATTACAATGGTAAGTACTATGCTAAAACCAATATGTGTTCTTTTACGTAACTGCTCTTGTCTTTTATTAGTTTTTTTTGAAATTCCAATAATATCAATACAATATGAAGTGGTTAATGAAGTAAGTGCAGAATCGGCACTGGAGTAAGCCGCAGCAATAAGTCCTAAAATAAAAAAGGCAGAAGTGACAATACCTATTTCGGGTAGCATGGCTATGGCAGGAAAAAGATTGTCTTTAGTAGCCGTAATATTATTTTGATGTGCATATTGAGTAAGTAATAAACCTAAAACTAAAAAAAGTATATTCACAAAAATGAGAACAACACTAAATGAAAGCATGTTTTTTTGCGCTTCTTTTAGGTTTTTACAAGTCAGGTTTTTTTGCATCATATCTTGATCCAAACCTGTCATGGTTATGGTAATAAACATTCCCGCTAAAAAACTTTTTATAAAGTATTGTGCATTATTGGTGTCATCCCAAAAAAAGGTTTTACTTAAAGGACTTTCAATAACATTAGTATAAATAGCATTTACAGTATTTAGTTCTAGGGCAGAAGCCAAAAAAACAATAGTAACTACTACAGAAATTAACATAAATAATGTTTGTAGGGTATCTGTAAAAATGATGGTTTTAATTCCACCTTTAAAAGTATATAGCCAAATTAATGCAATAGTAACAACAACGGCTACAGGAAAAGGCATGCCAAAAGGATCGAAAATAAGTAACTGTAAAACTTTTGCAACTAAAAATAAACGAAAAGCTGCACCAATAGTTCTGGAAATTAAAAAAGCAATAGCTCCGGTTTTATAGCTTGTATTGCCAAATCGATCTTTTAAATAAGTATATATAGAAGTTAAATTTAACCTATAATAAAGAGGTAAGAGCACATAGGCAATTATTAAATACCCAAAAAAGTAACCTAAAACAACCTGTAAATAACCAAATTGTTTTGTTTCAACAGCTCCAGGTACAGATATAAAAGTAACCCCCGAAAGCGATGCTCCAATCATTCCAAAAGCGACTAAATACCATGGTGATTTATTGTCTGCTAAAAAGAAACTATTGTTTGTTGCGTTTTTACTGGTTATATATGAAATACCAATAAGAACTCCAAAATAAGCAATTACTAAAAATAGAATATGTATCGGTTGCATTTAATTGTTTTATGTTTGAATATTCTAATATAGTATTTCTCCTCCTTATATTTGTACTAATGGAATTTTCTTCGAAATTATTAGAAAGAGCAGTAGCCGAAATGTCGCAATTACCAGGAATTGGTCAGCGAACTGCATTGCGATTGGTAATGCATTTATTACGTCAGCCCGAAAGTCAGACCGAACATTTGGCAATGGCACTGCATCAAATGCGTTCAAAAATAAAACACTGTAAAGAGTGTTATAATATTAGCGATGTGGAGTTGTGCGAAATTTGTGCGAGCCATAATCGAGATCGAAAAATAGTATGTATAGTGGAAGATGTTCGAGATGTAATGGCTATTGAAAACACAAGTCAATTTCGAGGTTTATACCATGTACTAGGTGGAAAAATAAGTCCTATGGATGGAATTGGGCCACATGATTTAAAAATTTCTCAGTTAGTCAATCGAGTTGCTAAAGGGGAAGTTGAAGAATTGATTTTTGCGTTGAGTGCTACAATGGAAGGAGACACAACTAATTTTTATATTTACAAGCAGCTTAAAGATACTACTATAAAAATGTCTACTATTGCTAGAGGTATTGGAGTAAATGACGAAATAGAGTTTGCTGATGAAATCACTTTAGGAAGGAGTATTATGAATCGTATTCCATTGGAAAACTCTTTGAAACTTTAAGTATATGCAATTATCAATTATTGTATTGAATTACAATGTACGTTATTTTTTAGAGTTGTGCTTGCAAAGCGTTGAGCAAGCTATTAAAGGACTTTCTGCAGAAATTATTGTGGTCGATAATAATTCGCCCGATACTAGTTGCAGTATGGTAAAACAACAGTTTCCATCAGTCAAACTCATTGAAAATAAAGAAAATATTGGTTTTGCAAAAGCAAATAATCAAGCAGTAGCAGTAGCCAAAGGGGAGTATGTGTGCATATTGAATCCCGATACGGTTGTAACCGAAAACACATTTATTTCAGTATTAGAAAAAGCAACACAACTTCCTAATTTAGGCCTGTTAGGAGTGCGGCTTATTGATGGAAAGGGCCTTTTTTTACCTGAAAGTAAACGAAATTTACCAACACCTAAAGTGTCTTTTTTGAAAATTATGGGAGCTCGATTTTCTCATTTAGCTCCCTATTATGTTAATACGATTTTACCTAATGGCGAAGGGGAGATTGCTATTTTAGTAGGAGCATTTATGGTGTGTAAAAAAGAGGTATATCAAAAAGTAGGAGGGTTCGATGAAGATTACTTTATGTATGGCGAGGATATTGACTTATCATATAAAATTGAAAAAGCAGGCTTTAAAAACTATTATCTAGGTAAAGAATCTGTGGTGCATTTTAAAGGAGAAAGCACCTTAAAAGATAAAGTGTACAGAAAGCGCTTTTTTGGAGCCATGAAGCTATTTTACAAAAAGCATTTTAAATCATCGGGCATTGTTAATTTATTTATTTATACAGGAATTAAGTTTTCGGCATTATTGCAAACAGCAAAAAAACAACCTGAAACTATTGATTTTAAAACGCATATTTTGCTAAGTAAAAATGAACTTTTATTAAAACAAATAGGGAAAACTTTAAAAGAAATAGTGGGTGTTCATCATAGCGAAGTTTTACAGGAGTATGCAGTTAAAAATGAATTTACATGCTGTATGTTAGATATGAATTACATAAGTTATGAAAAGGCGATTCAATTGTTAGAAAAGTATAAAGACACATCACTATATTTTCGTTTTATTCCTAAAAATAAACAATTTGCTACAGGAAGTGACACCAGTACTGGACGTGGGCAAGTATTAAAATGGGAATAAACTACAAGCAAGTCTTAAATCATGTATAAATTTTGCTTGGTAGGCTTAAAACATTATAAGAATCATTAAATTCGCGAAAGCATACAATAATACTTTAGTATATATGGCAAAGTTCGAATTGAAACTACCAAAAATGGGAGAAAGTGTTGCAGAAGCAACAATAACAACATGGTTAAAAGATGTAGGCGAAACCATAGAGGTGGATGATATTGTACTTGAAATAGCTACTGATAAAGTTGATACAGAAGTACCTAGTGAAATAGAAGGGGTGCTTAGAGAAAAACTTTTTGAGGTTGGCGAAGTTGTTAAAGTAGGGCAAACGATTGCTATTATTGATACAGATGCCTCTGCAGAAGAGACTTCCCCAGAAATGGAAATGGCAGTTAGCGAGGTGAAAGAAAGTGCTGTAGCCATTGAAGAACAAATTGAACAAGTGGTAGCCACAAATCAAATTAGTACTCCAGTTACAAATGCTTCTGGCAGATTTTATTCTCCTTTAGTACGTAATATTGCTAATGAAGAAGGTTTAACGGATTCAGAATTAGATAGCATTCAAGGTACTGGGGTGGGTGAACGTGTTACCAAAAATGATATTCTAGAATTTATTAGCGCTAAAAAACGATCTGAAGGTTTTAGTAAAAAAAACTTGCAAGTTGAAAATTTACAACCTAAAATTACAGAAAATACTACTGTAACTACACCTACATTGGGAGCAACTAAGGTTGCGAATACAATAAAAGTAGTTTCGGGTCAAGATGAAGTTATTGAAATGTCGAGAATGGGGAAATTAATTTCTCAGCACATGATAAAATCATTAGAAACATCGGCACATGTACAATCATTTATTGAGGCAGATGTAACGAATGTTTGGAAATGGAGAGCAAAAGTAAAAGATGAATTTTTAGCTCGAGAGGGAGAAAAAATGACTTTCACCCCTATTTTTATGGAGGTGATAGCTCAGGCGTTAAAGGAATTTCCAATGATGAATATTGCTGTTGATGGCGATAAAATTATTAAGAAAAAAAATATAAATATAGGTATGGCTGCAGCCTTACCCGATGGTAATTTGATTGTACCAGTTATAAAAAATGCCGACCAATTAAATATGGTGGGTATGGCTAAAACGGTAAATGATTTAGCAAATAGAGCACGTAACAATCAATTAAACCCCGATGACATACAGGAAGGGACTTATACGGTTACTAATATAGGTAGTTTTGGAACTATTATGGGAACACCAATTATAAATCAGCCTCAAGTGGGGATTTTAGCATTGGGAGCTATCAGAAAAATTCCTGCTGTAATTGAAACTCCCGATGGAGATTTTATTGGTATTCGTCAACGTATGTTTTTATCACATTCTTATGATCATAGAGTGGTTAATGGAGCTCTAGGCGGACAGTTTGTGCAAAGGGTAAAACAATTATTAGAAGATTGGGACGTAAATCGATTGATATAGCACTGTTTTTTTGAATATATACTTTTTAGTGTGTTCCTTTTTGGGGATATTACTAAAAAAGAAGGCTGCCTTAATTAGGTAGCCTTCTTTTATTTAAATTCTGTAGATTATTTTTTTTAGTCAATAATTAACTTAAGTACTTGATTGTTGACTTGTATAAAATACATACCAGCTGCTAAGTTTGAAGTTGGTATAATCTCTGTAGTATTTTTTGCTTCTAAGTTAACAACCTCAGAGCCAGTTGAATTACGAACAATGATATTATCCCCTTCGTTAACACCTTCTAAGAAAACATCATTTCCTCCTAATACAGGATTTGGATAAGCTACTGTTTCATTTGAAGTTCCTTCCAATATTTTGCCAGCACTTTCTCTTCTCCATTCAAAAGTTTCCCAACCTCTTGGAGCAGCACCTCTAGGGAATAAAGGAGCATTATCTTGGTTCCAAGCAGCTTGTACCCAACGATTGGCTTGTAAGCTTCTAAATGCAACTCTGTTATTACCAACATTTCTCCATTCAAAACGTTCCCAATTACGATCACTAACTCCTCGTGCACGTAATATTACATTTTGATTGTCTCTATTAGTTTGTACATATCTTCGAGCTGATAATGAATATAAAGCAACTACACCACTACGATGTCTGTCAATTCTAAACTTTTGGCGGTTACCCAATACACTATTTTGATTTGCATACAAGTCATTACCTAGTTCAGTAACAGCAGAAACAAATTTACGATCTCCTCCTGTTTTTCTTAATGAAATTATACTTCCAATTGGAGCACCATCACCATTATTAACCGTTGGCGGTGGAGTAGGAGTTGGTGGTGGCGGTGGTGGTGGCGTTGAGCCTCCTCCAATGGTTGGTCTATAAACACGCACCCAGTCAACTAGCATTACATTTCTGTTATTATTATTTAAATTACTAACAGATTCTACAGGTCTTCCAGCGTGTGCTTCGGTATCAATTATAATATGAGTTGGATCATTAAATTCTCTATTTGGATAAGGAACTCCGCCACCACTTTGACCTTGAACATTTCTTAAAAGAGCTTCTGTAGTACAATTTAAAACAGCAGCATTTGGACATTGCATTCTAGCACTTGCAAAATTTCCAGTTAAGTTATTAGCTGCTCTTCCTGGAACAAAATGTTGTCCGTCAAATCTAGGTACACCATCTATATAAAATTCCAATTGTGTTGGGCTAGCCCAATATACACCAAAGGTGTGAAAATCATTTCTCCAAAAATCATTATTACTTGTTCTAAAAAATGTTTGATAAGTAAAGTCTGTTAAATCCTGACCTCCACAATTCGTGGTTGTTTGTGCACCGTTGTGTGATTGTCCACCTCTTCTGTGCCATAAATGGAAGTTAGTAGACATTTGCTTAGAATAAAATTCATCTGGATCACCACCGTAACATTCAAGCACATCAATTTCTTCATTGTCACATTTATTTAACATCCAAAAGTTTGAAGAATTACGAATATTAGAAACCTTTATACGGGCTTCCATATAAACAGGAAATTTTATAGTTCTTCTAGAAGATACGATACCACAGTTTACAAGACCATTAGAACCTGGACGAGCTCTAACTTCCATACGTCCGTTTCTTATTTCTACTAAATTTCCACCTTGCCATACAGTTGATCCCGGTCCTCTAAATCCAGGATCTGGTAAATAACTCTGTGCCCAAACATCTCTAAATTTGGCGCTATTCTTATTATTGTGATTAAAATCATCGGATAAACCCGTGATAAGATCCCACGAGGCAAAACCTCTAAGGTTACTTGGTAAAGGTGTATTACCAAAATTTAATCCTCTATCGTTTCTTTGAGCCATCAAGATAGAGGATGTGCATATTGCAAAAGCAATTAATAGTGATTTTACTTTCATAATTTGAGCTTTTTTAAAAGTTGTTTATAAAAATTGTACTACAAATATATACAAAAATCGTTTTCGTAGGAATTTATTTAAAAATTTAACATTTGTTATTTATTTGGCTTTTTATTTATCATTTATTTAATTTTTTTCACTCAATAATGAATAAATGATAATTTTTTTTACTTTTACTAAAATCGATTTTGATTTAATTATCTGAATTTCAATATATTATATTTGTGTCATTATATTTAATTAAAATATTTAAAAACAGGGTGTTATAGTTTAAAGGCAAAAAAAAAGGTTGTAATCATATTAAATGATTACAACCTTTTTTAAATTACTTGTAAATAATTATTTAAAAATGTTAATAAAACCCGTAAATTTTTTAGAATTTAGTGAACATTTTATGCTTTTTGAACAACAACCCATCCTTTTTCTAGTAAAGGAATAGCTTGTTTAAACTTTACTGTTTTGGTTTCTCCATTCACTAGATTTTTAATAACTATTTTGTCATTACGTCCAATTTTAGGTTCTTCTCTAACAATAGTCTCAACAGGGGCTTGAGCACGTTGTTGCTGATGTTGAGCATCTGCGATAGCTCTATTTTGATTCGTTCGCTCCTCTAAATTTTGAATTTCTTCTTTTTGAGTATGCATTTCTTGTTGCTGATGTTGCTCTGCTGCCTGAACCTCATTTGGGTTTGCAGTAGGTAATTCGGCTTTGAATAAGAAAGAAATCACATCTTTATTTAAGCCTTGAAGCATACTTTTAAATAATTCAAAAGCTTCAAACTTATATATTAATAAAGGATCTTTTTGTTCATGAACAGCTAAACGCACACTTTGTTTTAGCTCATCCATTTTACGCAGGTGTGTTTTCCATGCATCATCAATAAGTGCTAAGGTGATATTTTTTTCAAAATCAGAAATGATTTGTTTTCCTTCGCTATTATATGCTTTTTCTAAATTGGTGCCCACGTTTAATGACTTGATGCCGTCTGAAAAAGGAACGCCAATACGTTCAAATTGATTGTTAGGGTCTTCGTAAATTTGTTTAATTACTCGGTATACTTCCGTAGAAGTATGTTCCATCTTGCTTTCATAATGTTTTAATGCTGCATGGTATACTTTTCCAGTTAATTTTTCGGCATTAAGCGAAGTAAATTCTTGTTCGGTTACTGGGCTAGGCATAGCAAAATAACGAATCAATTCAAATTCGAAGTTTTTGTAATCTTGAGCAATGCTATTCCCTTCGGCAATACTTTCTGATAATTCGTAAAGCATATTAGCGATATCCACCTTAAGGCGCTCTCCATATAATGCATGACGTCTACGTTTATAAACAACTTCACGCTGTGCATTCATTACATCATCATATTCTAATAAATGTTTACGTGTACCAAAATTGTTTTCTTCAACTTTTTTCTGAGCACGTTCAATAGAATTTGAAAGCATTTTGGCTTGGAGTACTTCACCATCTTCAATATTCATTTTGTCCATTAGTTTGGCAATTCTTTCCGAACCAAATAAACGCATTAAATTATCTTCTAATGATACATAAAATTGAGAGCTACCAACATCACCCTGGCGACCAGCACGACCACGTAACTGGCGGTCAACTCGACGAGAGTCATGACGTTCGGTACCAATAATAGCTAAACCACCTGCAGCGAGTACTTCATTTGAAAGTTTAATGTCTGTACCACGACCAGCCATATTAGTCGCAATAGTTACTACACCAGGATTCCCTGCTTCGGCAACAATATCAGCCTCTTTTTGGTGTAATTTTGCGTTAAGTACATTGTGTTTTATTTTTCGCATGTTTAACATACGACTTAATAATTCTGATATTTCTACAGAAGTTGTACCGATAAGTACAGGGCGACCAGCTTGCGAAATTTTCACCACATCTTCAATAACGGCATTGTACTTTTCGCGTTTAGTTTTATAAATTAAATCCTGTCGGTCATCCCTAGCAATAGGTTTGTTTGTTGGAATTTCAATAACATCTAATTTGTAAATTTCCCAAAATTCACCTGCTTCAGTTACTGCAGTACCCGTCATACCAGATAATTTATGGTACATACGGAAATAATTTTGAAGCGTTACAGTAGCTAAAGTTTGTGTAGCATCTTCAATTTTTACATTTTCTTTAGCTTCCAGTGCTTGGTGTAGTCCGTCAGAAAAACGACGACCATCCATAATACGCCCCGTTTGTTCATCAACAATTTTTACTTTGTTGTCCATTACTACATACTCCACATCTTTTTCAAAAAGAGAGTAAGCTTTTAGTAATTGGGTTACTGTATGGATACGTTCACTTTTAATGCTATACTCACGAAATAATTCTTCTTTTTTAGCGGCTTCTTCTTCTGCGTTTAGTCCTAAGTCTTCAATTTTGGCAATTTCAACGGCAATTTCAGGAAGAATAAAGAAATCAGAATCTCCTTCTTTGGAAATATGAGCCACTCCTTTATCCGTAAGATCTATTTGATTGTTTTTTTCTTCAATAACATAGTATAAATCTACATCAATAAGGTGCATATCCCTATTGTTATCTTGCATGTATTGATTTTCGGTTTTTTGAAGTAATTGTTTTACACCCTCTTCACTCAAATACTTAATTAAAGCTTTGTTTTTAGGAATACCTCGATAAGCTTGTAGTAATTTAAAACCACCATCTTTTGTGTTGCCTTCTTTAATTAATTTTTTGGCATCGGCTAAAACCCCTGTTAAGTATTTTTGTTGAAGGTTGACAATACTTGCAATACCAGGTTTTAATAAATCGTATTCATGAATATCACCTTTTGGTACAGGGCCCGAAATAATCAAAGGAGTACGTGCATCATCAATTAGCACCGAATCTACCTCATCTACAATGGCGTAATTGTGTTTACGTTGTACCAAGTCTTCTGGCGCATGAGACATATTATCTCTCAGATAATCAAATCCAAATTCGTTGTTTGTTCCATATACAATGTCGGAATTGTAAGCATTTCTTCGAGCTTCAGAGTTTGGTCTGTGGTTGTCAATACAATCGATGCTTAAGCCATGGAATTGGAATAATGGAGCCATCCATTCGCTATCACGACGTGCTAGGTAGTCATTTACGGTTACTAAATGCACACCATTTCCAGTAAGCGCGTTTAAGTAAACAGGTAGAGTAGCTACCAGAGTTTTACCTTCACCAGTATGCATTTCGGCAATATTTCCATTATGTAAAGCCACACCACCTATTAATTGAACATCATAATGAATCATGTTCCAAGAAACTAGGGTACCTGCAGCATTCCAACTTGTATTCCAAGTTGCTGAGTTGTCATTTAATGTAACATACTCTTTGGTTGCCGAAAGTTGTCGGTCGTATTCAGAGGCAGTAACTTCAACAGTTTCATTATCTGTAAAACGGCGGGCAGTTTCTTTTACAACAGCAAAAGCATCGGGTAAAATTTCATTTAATGTTTTGTCTGTTATTTCAAGAGCTTTTGATTCGAGATCATCAATTTCAATATAAATATCTTCTCGAGCATCGAT
This sequence comes from uncultured Aquimarina sp., assembly GCA_947489195.1. Taxonomy (GTDB): domain Bacteria; phylum Bacteroidota; class Bacteroidia; order Flavobacteriales; family Flavobacteriaceae; genus Aquimarina. Next base: position 38,893 of record CANLCT010000020.1, read on the forward strand.
ATCATCTGTACTGTCTGCTTTAATTTTTAAAGCTTCAATTTGCGAAACAATGTCGGCTTTAGCTTCTACTATAATTTGTTTAAAGGCAGTAGTTTTTGCCCTCAATTCATCATTAGTGATGTTGACTAGTTTGGCTTCCGCTTCTTTAATTTTATTTAAAATAGGCTGTATTGCCTTAACGTCTTTTTTGGATTTGTCTCCGACAAATACTTTAAGTACAGAATCTAAAATTCCCATGTTTGTATTGTTAATGAAACTCCCTTTAATATTTGTTAAAAATAGTTAAAGGTATTCGTTAGATTATTCCCAACGTGAGTTGGAATCTGATATTGTTTATATGGCGTAATTTACGCAAAAAAAAAGCCTCTATCGAGACTTTTTAATGTTGTTTTATTTAGGTTGAAGGCTAGTATTCATCTTCATTCCAGAGATAATCTTCGTCAGTTGGATAATCCGACCAAATTTCTTCTATGGAGTCATATGAATCACCTTCGTCCTCAATTGCTTGTAGATTTTCTACAACTTCCAATGGAGCTCCAGTTCTGATGGCATAATCGATTAATTCATCTTTGGTAGCTGGCCAAGGTGCATCACTTAAATAAGATGCTAGTTCTAGTGTCCAATACATTTGTCTGTGATTTTTTTTGCAAAAATAAATTTTTACCTAACAAATGCAAGTGAAAACTCATTTTTTTAATTAAAAATTTATAAGAACTTATTGTTGAGGTGTATAGCTTCTTGTTATTTTTCAGGAATCCATTTGATTTCCTCAACCTCTAATTCTTTTGTCAACTTTCGTGCCAGTACAAATAAATAGTCAGAAAGCCGGTTTAAATACATTAAAACTTCTTTTTCTAAAGGTTCATTATGGTGTAAACTATAGGCTAAGCGCTCTGCACGCCTACAAATAGCACGGGCAACGTGACAATATGACACACAAGGGTGTCCACCAGGTAAAATAAAATGAGTCATAGGGGGGAGAGATGTATCTAGGCGATCAATCTCGTTTTCCAATGCTTCAATTTGATCTGTTGTAACTTTTTGGATATTTAAATTTTTCTTCTGATTGTTATGAGGAGTTGCTAAAATAGAACCAATACTAAATAATTCTATTTGAATTTGAGTTAAAAAGTTTTTGTGATCAGTAGTTATTTCTTGATCTCTGAGTAGTCCTATAAAAGAATTTAATTCATCAATAGTTCCATAGGCATCAATTCGATCATTATTTTTAAGAACGCGCTTACCTCCGTATAAACTGGTAAAACCTTCATCTCCCGTTTTGGTGTATATTTTCATTACTGTGGTTTTTTGGAGCTTTAATTTGTGTTAAATTTAAATAAAGCTCTTTTTAAGATTAGATCTTAAAGTTTTTTATAGAAAATTTCGAATCTAATATTAAAGCAATTTACGCTTTTATAAACGTATATAAAATTCCTCTCTTGCTTGTTGTTTTCTGTTAAAAATAAAGCCAAAATAATAGGTGTTAACTACGACATGAGCATTTTTATGGGCTTTAATAGTGTTCCAGAAATCTTTGTTTTCGTAAGGTAATTCTATTATTGCAAGGGCATTAGGTTTTAATTGGTCGATTTGTTTTATGCTGTATGTGTTTTTAGAAATAAAAATTAAATCGGCAGTAACATTATTGGTGATATTAATATTTTTTTTTATAGTAATTAGGTGTGCTAAGGGGTGATTAGTCTTATAAGTACCTGCTATTTTAGTGATTTTAAAATAAGAGATAATACGGTCTAATAGTTGTACATGGCTTGATTTAAAGAGTTTTGATGTGTTTTTGTATGACTGTTCTGAAATTAAATTAGCTTTCTTTTTTCTGTAAAAGCAAAGTGTTACCAAGTCATAAACAAAAGGAGAGTGTACGCCATGCTCGTTGGTTGATTTTAATAAAAACAACCAATATGATTTTTTAAATAAAACGGACATTATGTTTAAAATTTATTGGAAAGAATATATTTAAAATATAATAAAATGATTTTAAATAAATTAGCTTAACAGCCAACAGCCAACAGCCAACAGCCAACAGCCAACAGCCAACAGCCAACAGCCAACAGCCAACAGCCAACAGCCAACAGCTAACCCATTTTTTCTGCTAGCTCCATCCAGCGCATTTCTTTTTCTTCAATAGCATTAGTAATTATACCTAATTCCTTTGATTTTTCAATAAGTGCATCTCCTTCAAAAGTTTCGGTAGCAAATTGTTGTTCAATTTCCTTTTTTTGAATTTCGAGTTTTTTTAATTCGCGTTCTATTTTGTTGTATTCCTTTTGTTCGTTAAAAGATAAAGAAGTACTTTTTTGTTCTTTTTTCCAAGAATTTTTGTCTTGTTTGGATTCGGTAACTTTAGTTGTTGTTGGTTCTTTTTTTGTTTTGGGGCTACTTTCGTATGCACGGTAGTCAGAATAATTTCCGGGGAAATCTTGAATAACTCCTTTGCCTTCAAAAACAAAAAGGTGATCTACAATTTTATCCATAAAATAACGATCGTGAGATACTACGGCTAAACAACCAGGAAAATCTAAAAGAAAACTTTCTAAAACATTTAGTGTAACAATATCTAAATCATTAGTAGGTTCATCTAAAATTAAAAAATTAGGGTTTTGGATTAAAACTGTACATAAATAAAGACGTTTGCGTTCGCCTCCACTAAGTTTTTCAACAAAATCATGCTGTTTTTTACGATCAAATAAAAACTGCTCTAATAATTGACCTGCCGAAATTTGTCTTCCTTTTTTTAAAGGGATGTAATCTCCAAATTCGCGAATGACATCAATGACCTTTTGTCCTTCTTTTACTTTAATTCCTTTTTGTGTATAGTAGCCAATTTTAATAGTTTCGCCAGTAATTACTTTTCCGCTATCTGGTAATTCGATACCTGTAAGTAAGTTTAAAAAAGAAGATTTTCCAGTTCCATTTTTTCCAATAATTCCAATACGTTCGCCACGCTGAAAAACATAATCAAATTTATCAGTAATTACTAAATCGCCATAGTTTTTAGTAACCTTGTGAAATTCGATAATTTTACTTCCCATTCGCTCCATGTTAATTTCTAAGGTAACTTGGTGGTCAGCTCTTCGTTGGTGTGCTTTTTTCTTAATTTCAAAAAAATCGTCAATACGCGATTTTGATTTGGTGGTACGTGCTTTTGGTTGGCGGCGCATCCAATCCAATTCTTTTTTAAATAAATGTTTAGCTTTACTTAATTCTGTAGCTTCAACGGTAAGGCGTTGTTCTTTTTTTTCTAAATAATAGGCGTAATTTCCTTTGTAGTTATGTAATTTTCCTTGATCTAATTCAACAATTTCATTGCATACATTTTCTAAAAAATAACGATCATGCGTAATCATAAAAAGAGTAATCTTTTCTTTAGCAAAGTACTCTTCTAGCCATTCAATCATTTCTAAATCTAAATGGTTGGTTGGTTCATCTAAAAACACCAATTCAGGTTTGCTTAACAGTACGTTGGCTAGAGCTAAACGTTTTTTTTGGCCACCAGAAAGAGAGCCTACTTTAAGTGATAAATTATCTAATTTAAGTTTCGAAAGGATTTGCTTGTATTCGGTTTCAAAATCCCATGCTTGCGCTTGATCCATTAGGTCAAAGGCAGCTTGAAATGCTTCGGCATCTTCGGGGTTTAATACTGCTTTTTCATAAGCTTCAATAGCCTGTAAACTTTCATTGTCTCCAGTAAAAATAGTTTCTTCGATAGAAAGTTTAGGGTCTAAATTGGGTTCCTGTGGTAAAAATGCCACTTTAAGCCCTTTACGGTAAACGACTTGCCCGGTGTCCGATGGATCACTTTTGGTAATAATATTTAACAATGAGGTTTTACCAGTTCCGTTTTTTGCAACAAAACCAATTTTTTGACCTTCATTAATACCAAATGAAATATTTTCAAACAGTACACGCTCTCCAAATGCTTTAGAAACATTTTCAACAGAAACAAAATTTATCAAAATCTTTATTTTTTGGTAAAACTAAGCGTTAATTATCAAACTACGAATTATTAATTATACGTTTTTTGGTTCTTGGCTAATGAGCATTGATTAATATGTTTAATGTTTGGGTGATAAGGTTGTAAGTGATAATGGTATTTGATATTTTCTATAATATGTGATGAATACCAAATTTGTAGATGATAGTATTAAAAAAAATAGGCTAAAGAACATACTAAGAAAACGAAAAGCTTGTTGCTTCTTTAGTCTTTACTACCTAAAAAGGCTCCAGTCAATTCGAATTGAAAATACATTAGAATACAAAGAGGCGCTTTGATCTCCGATATCGGTAAGGGCATAATCGACAGATACACCTTTGTAGTGGAAACCTACTCCAAAATTGGGTTGAAACCCAAGTTCGTTAGTGCCATCAAATTGTTTTACTTTTTGGAAATTTCCAACGCCACCACGTAAAAAGATAAATTTTCTAAAATTAGCTTCAAACCCAAAAGCAGGAGATATACTAAATGAGGTAGTGCTAATTACATCATTAGTTTGGGCAAAGCGAAAATTTCCATCGGCTTCAAAATCTAAGTCTACGTCTCTATTTATGGTAAAGGTTTTGTTAATTCCCATACGAACACTTGGAAGTGTAATTTCGGTAGTTTCGGGCGCTTCTTGTCTGTTTAAAGCATTTGGAGTTCCGTTTCCTCTCGGATCATCTCCTAAATCATTATCAAAAATACCATCTTCGATTTGCCATGAGTTATAAGTGGTGGTTAAATCACGAACCATAATACCAAATTTCCAGGTTTTATCTGCGCTTGTAAGTTGTAGACCTGCGTCAAGTCCAAAGCCCCAAGCGGTAGCAAAGTCGCCAATAATCCTGCGAACAACTTTAGCATTTACTCCGTAGCTGAAGTTTTTATTAAAGGGTTTTCGTGCGTATGATACTGTAAAAGCATAATCTGCAGTTGAAAACCTGGGTAATTCTTCAAAAGGAGTGATATCGCCGCCAGCAGTTATTAGAGCTCTGGTGTCAAGAATATCATCTACTCCAAAGCGGATAATAGAAAGCGCCAAGGCGCTTTTATCATCAATAGGAGTGGCAAAAGCAGCGTAATCGTAATTTGCAATATTAGCAAAATAAGAAGCGTGCATCAAAGCTAATTGTTTGTCTTTGATATTAATTAATCCAGCTGGATTCCAATATGCAGCACTAACGTCGCTTGTTGAAGCAACTACGGCATTTGATTTTCCAAATGCTGCGGCATCTACACCAATATTTAAAAACTCGTTAGAATACTTACGAGTTTGAGATTTGACAGAAATAATTACTCCAGTCAATAACATGTAAAAAAATATGTTTCTCAAAGGCTGTTTTTTTTGCAAAGATGTTACATTTTTGTAATATATTAAACTTTATTTACATGTGCTTATTGTATAAAGCACTTTAACTATTAAGTAAACACCTACAAATATATGTCGATAAAAAAACAAATTCCTAATATTATAACATTGTTAAACTTGTTTTCGGGCTGCATAGCTGTGTACTTTGCGTGTGTAAATCAGTTGGCTTTGGCTGCGTTATTTACTGCGCTAGGCATTTTTTTTGATTTTTTTGATGGCTTTTTTGCGCGTTTATTTAATGCTAATAGTGAATTGGGGTTACAATTAGATTCGTTGGCGGATATGGTTACAAGCGGAGTTGTACCTGGGGTGTTTATGTTTCAAATGCTATTACAGTCTAAAGCTATAAATGATGCTATGCCTATAGAGGTTGTTGGCTGGGATGTCATAGAATGGGTGCCTTTTTTGGGTTTTCTCGTTACTTTGGCTTCTTGTTATCGTTTGGCAAATTTTAATATTGATACGCGACAAACAAGTTCGTTTATAGGTTTGCCTACACCGGCAAATACTTTATTAATAATTAGTATAGGTTTGGTGAGTGTAAATCAATCTTCGGGTATAGTTGAGGTTTTATTAAATAATGTTTGGGTACTATTGATAATAACCATTTTAAGTTGTTATTTGCTTAATGCTGAAATAAGGCTTTTTGCTTTAAAATTTAAAAATTGGAGTTTAAAAGATAATTGGGTGCGTTATTTGTTAATTGTTTCTTCAATAGCGGCTATTTTGCTTTTTAATTATATGGGGGTAATTTTAAGTATATTTTTATATATACTTTTATCCTTGATTTTCAGTAATAAATAAAGTTGTAGCATGATTTTTTTAAATTTTTTTCAGATTTTTTACTTCAAAATTTTGCAGCAAGGGAATTAAGTTTTATATTTGCACCCGTATTAAAAATACTGGTCTATGGTGTAACTGGCAACACGTCTGTTTTTGGTACAGAAGAGTCTAGGTTCGAGCCCTAGTAGACCAACAAAAAGGAGTTTTCAATTTTTGAAAACTCCTTTTTTTTTGTGTGTTTAATGTTTTGTGTTGAGTAGATTGTATTCATATGTTTATATTATTAATTTAATTTGTAAGTGAGTATTGGTATTTTGGTGTGATTAATTAAATCTTCGCTAATGCTTCCATTTATAAAATGAGATAGTCCTTTTCTTTCGTGGACATCAACACAAATTAAATCTGCACTTATGTCGTTACTAAAATTAAGAACTCCGCGTTCAACTGTGGTGTCGTTATATATGTGTAAGCTGTCTTTTTTAAACGGTGTTTTGGTTAAAAAAGCTTTCATTTCTTCTTCAATAGAGTGAGTGGTCTTAAAATTGTTAGGCGTGTTAATGTAAAGTAGGTGGATTTTAGCGTTGACCTCTTCTGCAAACTCGTGTAGTGCGTTTAATGTTCGAAGCTCTTCATCTTTAAATGTACAGGCAAAAACTATATTTTTTACTTTATTTATGTCTGTGGGTTCTTTAACTACCAATACGGGTTTGGTTGATGTGCGGACTATTTTTTCGGTATTTGAGCCCACAAATAAGTCGGAAAAAGCTTCTTTGCCATGTGATCCAATAATAATAAAATCAATTTCGTTGTCATTGCAACTCTTGGTGATTCCTTGGGGGATGGGTTGTGTGTTTACGTCTTCATGAGTTTTTAAGCCTTTAAGTAGTTTGGAATCAATAAGTTCTTTGAATTTGAAGTGGACGTTTTTCATAAATAAAATGGCTTCAGGAAAATTCCCATTAGAACCAAGTATAGGATCGTCAATATGAGAAGGAAGTTCAAGTAAATGAAGCAAGTGAATGGTGCTGTCGTTTTTTTTTGCTAATTGTGCAGCGACCGACAGGGCATTATGTGCATCTGGTGAAAAATCTGTGGGTACTAAAATGTTTTTCATAACTAGTTGATTTTTAATTAAATGTATCTAACAATTTAAGAAAAAATAATGAAAACTTCAAGCTTTTTATTTATTGAATATAATTAGCTATATTTGCACTGTTGAAAATGAATAACAAGGGTGAGGGGACGGGAAGTCCCCTCTTTTTATACTAAAAAATGTTCAAACAAAAAGTAGAAGGCTTATTAAATGAGGCTTTGGAAGCAAAACCAGATTTGTTTTTAATCAGTTTTCAAGTTACCGGAGCAAATATGATTCAGGTAGTAATTGATGGTGATAAAGGAGTTAATGTAGATGATTGCATTGAAATAAGTAGAATTATTGAGCATAACCTGGATAGAGAAGAAGAAGATTTTTCGTTGCAAGTAATGTCAGCGGGAATCACAGAAGGTTTGGTACATGTTAGGCAGTATGCTAAAAATATGGGAAGGACTTTACATATAATTACTGAAACAGAAGAAATAGAAGGTGAACTTATAGCTACAACTGCTAATGATTTTACGCTTCAATGGAAGGCAAGAGAGCCTAAGCCAGTAGGTAAGGGAAAGGTAACGGTTGAAAAAAAACAGGTTGTCCCTTATGGAGAAGTAAAAAAAGCACAAGTAGTCGTAAAATTTAATTAATACTGAGTATGGAAAACATTGCGCTAATAGACTCGTTTTCGGAGTTTAAGGACGATAAGTCTATCGACCGAGTTACGTTAATGTCAATTCTAGAAGAAACTTTTAGAAGCGCCCTAAAGAAAAAGTATGGGTCAGATGATAATTTTGATATCATTGTAAATCCAGACAAGGGAGATTTGGAAATTTGGCGTAACCGTATTGTAGTTGATGATGGTGAGGTTGAAGATGAGAATCAAGAAATTTCAATTTCTGAAGCTCGAAAAATTGAGCCTGACTTTGAGGTAGGTGAGGATGTTTCTGAAGAAGTGAAATTAATGGATTTAGGACGTCGTTCAATTTTGGCATTACGCCAAAATTTAATTGCCAAAATTCATGAGCATGATAATACAAATCTTTACAAGCAATTTAAAGAGCTTGAAGGGGAAATGTATACGGCAGAAGTGCATCATATTCGTCATAGAGCAGTAATTTTGTTAGATGATGATGGGAATGAAGTAATTCTTCCAAAGGAAAAGCAGATTCCGTCTGATTTCTTCCGTAAAGGAGAAAATGTAAGAGGGGTAATTGAAAAAGTGGAGCTTAAAGGGAATAAGCCTTCAATTATAATGTCTAGAACAGCTCCTGCATTTTTAGAAAAGTTATTTGAATCTGAAATTCCTGAGGTTTTTGATGGTTTGATAACAATTAAAAATGTGGTGCGGGCGCCTGGTGATAAGGCAAAAGTTGCAGTGGATACATACGATGATCGTATTGATCCAGTTGGAGCATGTGTAGGAGTAAAAGGTTCCCGTATTCATGGTATTGTTCGTGAATTAGGAAATGAAAATATTGATGTTATTAATTATACGAATAATGTTCAGTTATACATAACAAGAGCATTAAGTCCTGCAAAGGTCACTTCGGTAAAAATTAATGAAGAAAATAAACGTGCCGAAGTAATGTTGAAACCAGAAGAGGTTTCGCGTGCTATTGGTAGGGGAGGGCATAATATACGTTTGGCAGGAATGTTAACGGGTTATGAAATAGATGTGTTTAGAGAAGGTGTTGAAGAAGATGTGGAATTAACAGAATTCTCAGATGAAATAGATGCATGGATTATTGAAGAATTTTCAAAAATTGGGTTAGATACTGCTAAGAGCGTATTGGAACAAGAGGTGGTTGATCTTGTGAAAAGAACGGACTTAGAAGAAGAAACCGTAAATGAGGTAATGCGTATTTTGAAATTAGAATTTGACGATTAAAAATACCAAACAAACCTTATAATAGTAGTACATTAGATACAGAATAGAATAGGCATTTATGGCTGGAGTTAACAACATGAGATTAAACAAGGTTTTGCGCGAATTTAATATTTCGTTAGACAGGGCTGTGGACTTTTTAAGTGCAAAAGGTCACGAAATAGAAGCGCGACCTACTACCAAAATTTCTGCGGAAATTTATCAGTTATTGACTGATGAGTTTCAGGGGGATAAATCGAAAAAGGTAGCCTCAAAGGAAAAAGGAGAAGAAAAACGCAAGGAGAAGGAGGCGATTCGTATTCAAATTGAAACGGAGCAGGAAGAAAAGCGTAAAAAATCTCATTCCAATGAGGTAGTTAAAGCGAAAGCAAAACTTGATGGACCTAAACAAGTTGGGAAAATTGAGTTAAACAAACCAAATAAAGAGATTGCTCCAGAAACAAGTTCAAAGCCCGAACCTGTTGAGCCTAAAAAAGAGGAAGTTCCTGTTGAAAAGGAGGTAGTCGTAGATAAGGTTGAAGCCCCGAAGGAGGAGGTGAATAAAGCTCCTGAAGAACCTCAAGTAGTTTCAAATAGACCTAAAAAGCAAGGGATTAAAATCACAGGTCAAGCGCCTGAGATTGTAAAGCCTAAGGTAAGTAAGGTTGATGAAGTAAAAGCTAAGGTGACACAGGCTGCTAAGCCGACTACAAATACGACGCCGCCGGCTGGTCCAAAGCATGCCGAAGTTGGAGATGCGCCTTCCGAAAAAGTTAAAACACAATACAAAAAGCTTGATGGACCAAACTTTACAGGTCAAAAAATTGATTTATCTCAATTTAAAAAACCTGAAAAGAAGAAAGAGGACAAGTCAGCTTCTAATGATGCGAATAAGCGTAAGCGTAAACGTATAAGCAAAGGGCCTAACCAAGGTCAAGGTGGTGGAGGTGCTCGTGGAAATAATAATCGAGGTGGTAGCAAATTCCAACCTCGAGGTAAACGTACCCCAATTGTTAAGGCAGAACCAACTGAAGAAGAAGTACAAAAGCAAGTACGTGAAACGCTTGAAAAACTTCAAGGGAAATCAGGTAAAGGAAAAGGTGCTAAATACAGAAGAGATAAACGAGATCAACACCGTCAAAAGACAGAAGAAGATCAGGCAGCGCAAGCAGCAGAAAGTAAAGTAATCAAGGTTACAGAGTTTGTTACAGCAAGTGAAGTAGCAACAATGATGGATGTAGGGGTAACTCAAATTATATCTGCATGTATGTCGCTTGGAATGATGGTGACAATGAATCAACGTTTGGATGCAGAAACGCTAACTATTGTAGCAGATGAATTTGGTTATACTGTTGATTTTGTAACAGCAGATATCGAACAAGCTATAGAAGAAGTTGTTGATGCTCCTGAAGATTTATTGGAAAGAGCACCTATTGTTACGGTAATGGGGCATGTTGATCACGGTAAAACATCATTATTGGATTACATTCGTAAAGAGAATGTAATTGCCGGTGAGAGTGGAGGGATTACACAGCATATTGGAGCTTACGGGGTTCAGTTAGATAGTGGGCAAAAAATAGCATTTTTAGATACTCCAGGTCACGAAGCCTTTACGGCAATGCGTGCACGTGGAGCGCAAGTAACGGATATTGCTATTATTGTAATAGCAGCGGATGATGACATTATGCCTCAAACAAAAGAAGCAATTAGTCATGCACAAGCAGCAGGAGTGCCAATTATATTTGCAATTAATAAGGTAGATAAGGAAACGGCAAACCCTGATAATATAAAAACAAAATTAGCAGCTATGAACTTGCTAGTTGAAGAGTGGGGAGGTAAAATACAATCTCATGATATATCGGCTAAAACAGGTTTAGGGGTTAAAGAATTGTTGGAAAAAGTATTGCTTGAAGCAGAATTATTAGAATTAAAAGCAAATCCAAATAGAACAGCAACTGGTACAGTAGTTGAAGCATTCTTAGATAAAGGACGTGGATATGTGTCAACTGTTTTAGTGCAGTCAGGAACCTTGAAAGTGGGTGATTACTTACTTGCAGGAAAAAATAGTGGAAAGATTAAGGCAATGCAAGATGAGCGTGGTAATCGCGTTTTAGAGGCAGCTCCTTCAACACCAGTATCTGTATTAGGATTAGATGGAGCGCCACAAGCAGGAGATAAGTTTAATGTAATGGACGATGAGCGTGAAGCTAAAGATATAGCTTCAAAAAGAGCGCAATTACACCGAGAACAATCTGTTCGTACACAACGACATATTACACTTGATGAAATTGGACGTCGTATCGCACTCGGAGACTTTAAGGAATTAAACATTATTCTTAAAGGAGATGTTGATGGTTCTGTTGAAGCATTAACGGATTCTTTCCAAAAGTTATCTACAGACGAAATCCATGTAAATATAATTCACAAAGCAGTTGGAGCAATTACTGAAAGTGATGTGTTGTTAGCTTCTGCATCTGATGCAATTATAATTGGATTTAACGTTCGACCAGCAGGGAATGCTCGTATGGTAGCTGATAAGGAAGAAATTGATATCAGAATGTATTCAATCATTTATGATGCAATCAATGACTTGAAGGATGCTATGGAAGGAATGCTTTCTCCTGAAATGAAAGAAGAAATTACAGGTACAGCAGAAATACGTCAAACATTCAAAATTTCAAAAATTGGAACAATTGCTGGATGTATGGTGCTTACTGGTAAAATATTTAGAAATAATCAAATTCGTTTAATTCGAGAAAGTGTAGTTATTTACACAGGAGAACTATCAGCTCTGAAACGTTTCAAAGATGACGTTAAAGAAGTAGCTAAAGGATATGATTGTGGTATGCAAATAAAGAATTATAATGATATTAAGGAAGGTGATATAATTGAAGCTTTCCAAGAGGTTGCTGTTAAAAAGAAATTAAAATAATTTATTTACAGTAATAAATAATAAAAAACCGAAATTACTTAATTGTGATTTCGGTTTTTTTGTTTTCTGTTGTTGTAGAGGGTGTAAATAAGTTTTTGTTTTTACTATAAATAATTGTTAGGGGGGTCTTGTCTATAGCTTGTGTAAAATAATAGAAAAATGAAAAAAGAATACATTTTTAAATCTGAAAGACTTGGTTTTCGTAATTGGAAGAAAAGTGATTTAACCGAATTTGCAAAAATGAATTCAGATTTAAGTGTTATGGAACATTTTCCAAAACCATTAACAAAAAGCGAAACAGCTGAACTTATTGATCGATTAAAAAATTATTATAACAAGAATACCTATACTTACTTTGCAACAGAAATTATAACAAGCGGAGAGTTTATTGGATTTATTGGTTTGGCTTTTCAGGAATATAAAACAGACTTTACGCCTGCAGTTGATATTGGTTGGCGATTAAAGCAAAGTGCATGGGGAAAAGGTTATGCGACTGAAGGAGCAAAAAAATGTCTTGACTTCGCTTTTAATAAGTTAAATATAGATAGGGTAATTTCAATTTGTACCGAGCTTAATTCAAAATCAGAAAATGTGATGAAAAAGATCGGAATGAAAAAAATTCAAGAATTTAGGCATCCAAAATTAAAAGAATATCCTAAATATGAAAAATGTATTTGTTACCAAATAAGTAAAAATGAGTGGACTGTAACTATATAATTTATTGTTTGAGTTATTTAAATAGAGAGTTTAATTATGTCTATTTTTATAATGTGTAAATAATTGACTATCATTAACGTAGGCGGGTTGGTCTGAGAAATAAATAAAAATAATGAATGTAAACTCAAATATAGCGGTTTTAATTGATGGCGATAATATTCCTTCGGCACATATAAAAGAAATGATGGAAGAGATAGCTAAATATGGAAATCCAACAATTAAAAGAATTTATGGAGATTGGACCCGGCCGGGCTTAACAAAATGGAAAAATTTACTTTTAGAAAATGCGATTACTCCAATTCAACAATATGGCTACACCACTGGGAAAAATGCAACAGATTCTGCGATGATAATCGATGCAATGGATATTCTTTACAGTGAAAAAGTTGATGGATTTTGTCTTGTGTCAAGTGATAGTGACTTTACTCGTTTGGCAACTAGATTAAGAGAAGCTGGTATGCTAGTTATAGGTATTGGTGAAAAAAAGACACCCAATCCGTTTATTGTAGCTTGTGATAGGTTTATATACATAGAGATATTGAAAAAGCAATCTGTAGAAAAGTTAGAAAATAAAGAATTAAGTCAAGAGCCAAGTGTTGATAAAGTAACAAAAAAAGAAATAAACCTGATATCATCGACAATTAGAGATTTGTCTGATGATGATGGGTGGGCATTTCTGGGAGATGTGGGTAGTTTACTCCAGAAAAAAAGGCCAAATTTTGATTCAAGAAATTATGGATTTGAAAAACTAACTCCATTAATTAAATCTATAGATAGATTTGAAATAGAACAAAGAGAAAATCAAAAAAGTAGACACAAATTAATATTTGTAAAAATTAAAGAAAAGCGTGTCGTAAAATTAAAAAAATAATGAAATAGTATACAGTATAGCTTACTTACTTACTTACTTACTTACTTTATAATAATAAATTGTTAGAATAAAAGAAAGTCAATAATTAATTGAAAAAAATAATGCTTTTATTGGAAAAAAAATCTAAATTTTTGTTAATCAGTGTAGTTTTTAAAGTTTAATAACGACTAAACTGTTGATTTAATTTTTTTTAAATAAAATTAATAAGTTTTTATAATTTGTTTTATTTTAAATCAGTAGTTTCGAAAACGTTTTAGTTGTAAATTAGTACCACAACACACAAACAAAATTAAACTCTATGAAGAAAATTGTAATATTATTTATGTGTGCAGGAATACTCTCTTGCTCTAAAGATGAGGAGGTGTCTGTTCCAGTTCCAGTTAAAAATTCACCAACTGAATCTGAAGTTCCAGTTACAGATTCTGAAGAAGAAACTGAGCCCGAAATTATTGATGTGAATTTTGAAATTCCAGAAGCTCCTCAAGGAATGAAGTGGGAAGTTGTGCCAGAATTAACAGATGAATTTAATAAAGGATTTGATACCGATAAATGGTTTAAACCTTTATGGAATTATGGGGAGCCTGTACAAATGGTTGCTCAAAACTCTGGTGTCTCGGATGGTAATTTATGGATAAAAGCGACATTAGATAAAACAAAAAAGGATAATGAAAGGTGGTTTATGACATCGCGTGTACAATCCAAAGCACAAATTAGCTATCCAATGTATACCGAATCAAAAATAAAAACAGCTCATATATCTGCGTATAATACTTTTTGGTTAAATAATGGAGATATTAATAATCGAGATGAAATTGATATTATTGAAAATAATTCTAAGCCCTCATGTAATTGTCAGCCAGATTTTCCTTGGCAAATGAATTCTCAATACTTTCAAGTAAATTCATCGGCTTCTCCTAAAGAAGTAAGAAATCATGGAAATTTTGATAATAGAAAATTATCCGCAGATAATCCACTCAAAGGGGTTCGTTGGAATGAGCAATACCATACATTTGGAGTTTGGTGGAAGGATTCAAGAAACGCTCAGTTTTATTTGAATGGAGAAAAAGCAGGAAGTGTTGTTTTTGGAGAGCAGCGTTTTGAAAATCAACCATTTATTGAAGGTAGGGACTTTACAAGAAACTTAGATATAATTTGGGATTTATGGACTGTTGATGAGCCTTGGTTGGGGGGATTGCCAGCAAAAAGTGATTTGAATAATGATGCTATTAATACCATGAAAGTAGATTGGATTCATACTTATAAATTAATTAAAGAGTAAGAAATTATACTATTTAATATACGAAATGCCTTATGTTTTATAACAGATATAAGGCATTTTTGGTTTTTATTTAGAGAGACTTAAAATATAGATAATACATTCGTCTCTTCAACTTCAAATTCATAAATTTGCTTTTTTAAAATATACCGTAAAAAAATGTTTGATAATTTAAGTGATAAGCTAGATAAAGCGCTTCATATACTAAAAGGTCATGGGCAAATAACAGAAGTTAATGTTGCCGAAACTTTAAAAGAAGTTCGTAGGGCTTTAGTCGATGCCGATGTAAATTATAAAATAGCTAAAGATTTTACTAAGCGAGTAAAAGAAAAAGCTATTGGGCAGGATGTATTAAAAAGTTTAAAGCCTGGTCAATTAATGGTTAAATTGGTTAAGGATGAATTAACTGATTTAATGGGTGGTGATGCCGAAGGGATCAACCTGTCGGGAACACCAGCGGTAATTTTAATGTCAGGTTTACAAGGTTCGGGTAAAACTACCTTTTCAGGAAAACTGGCTCAATTTCTTAAAAACAAGAAAACAAAAAAACCATTATTGGTGGCCTGTGATGTATATCGTCCGGCAGCGATTGATCAATTACATGTAGTAGGAGATCAAATAGGAGTAGAGGTATATAGTGATAAAGAAAATAATGATCCAGTGTCATTAGCTAAGGCAGGTGTGGCACATGCAAAAGCAAATGGTTATAATGTGGTTATTGTGGATACCGCAGGTCGTTTGGCTGTTGATGAGCAAATGATGAATGAAATATCAAACATTCATAAGGCTATAAATCCATCTGAGACATTATTTGTTGTAGATTCTATGACTGGGCAAGATGCTGTAAATACAGCTAAAGCCTTTAATGATGTGCTTAATTTTGATGGGGTTATTTTAACAAAATTAGATGGTGATACTCGAGGTGGTGCTGCACTTTCTATAAAATCAGTAGTAGATAAGCCAATAAAGTTTATTGGAACTGGTGAAAAAATGGAAGCGATAGATGTATTTTATCCATCGCGTATGGCAGACCGTATTTTGGGAATGGGAGATGTGGTCTCTCTTGTTGAAAAAGCTCAAGAACAGTTTGACGAGGAGGAAGCTAGAAAACTTCAGAAAAAAATTGCTAAAAATCAGTTTGGATTTGATGACTTTTTAAGTCAAATTCAACAGATTAAAAAAATGGGTAACATCAAAGATTTGATGGGTATGATTCCTGGTATGGGGAAAATGGTAAAGGATGTTGATGTAGATGATGATGCATTTAAGCATATCGAAGCTATTATTCACTCTATGACACCAGAAGAACGTGCTAATCCACAAATTATAAATGCGAGTAGAAAAAAACGTATTGGTAAAGGTTCAGGTACTTCAATTCAGCAAGTAAATCAATTGTTAAAGCAGTTTAACCAAATGGGTAAAATGATGAAGATGATGCAAGGCGGAGGTGGTAAACGTATGATGCAGATGATGCAGGGTATGAAATAAGATTGATTTTTTAGAATGAACATAAAATAAAATCATGTTAATGAAAATACTAGACGGGAAGAAAATAAGTAGTGATATTAAAGATGAAATTGCTGTTGAAGTAACCCAACTAAAAGCTAGAGGAGAAAAAGTACCTCATTTAGCCGCTGTAATTGTAGGGAATGATGGTGCTAGTAAAACATATGTTGGCGCTAAAGTTAAGGCTTGTAATTTAGTAGGTTTTGATTCTACTTTAATAGAACTTCCTGAAGATACTACAGAAGCTGAATTGTTAGCTAAAATAGAAGAATTAAATAATAATGATGCAATTGATGGTTATATAGTACAATTGCCATTGCCTAAACATATTGATGAGCATAAAGTTTTACTCGCAGTGGATGCCACTAAGGATGTGGATGGTTTTCATCCTGCAAATGTGGGTAGAATGGCTTTAGAATTGCCCACTTTTTTGCCAGCTACTCCTTATGGAATAATGGAGTTGTTAGAGCGCTATAAAGTGCCAACCCTTGGTAAAAATGTAGTAGTTATAGGAAGATCCCATATCGTAGGGCGACCTATGAGTATTTTAATGAGTCAGCGAAGAGCAGCTGGAGATGCTACAGTTACTGTTGCGCATTCTAAGACGGAAAATTTAAAAGAACTTACTCTAAATGCTGATATTATTGTAGTTGCTTTGGGAGTTGCTGAATTTTTAAAAGGAGATATGGTAAAGGAGGGGGTAACCATTATTGATGTTGGAATTACACGTTTAGAAGATGCTTCTAAGAAAAGGGGATTCCGTTTAGCCGGTGATGTTCATTTTGAATCTGTAGCACCTAAGTCATCATTTATTACTCCTGTTCCAGGTGGAGTAGGACCAATGACAATTGCCATGTTGTTAAAAAACACATTGTTGGCTAGATCGCGCCATATGGCAACTGCGAAATAAGCTTTCGAATATATTAGAAAAACAAAAAAAGCGCTCAACCTTTAAAAGTTTAGCGCTTTTTGTATGTAAAGAAGTATGCTATTAAGCATCAATATTTGCGTAAATCGCATTCTTTTCAATAAATTCTCTACGAGGAGGAACTTCGTCACCCATTAGCATCGAGAATACTCTGTCTGCTTCAGTTAATGATTCAATTGTAATCTGTCTCATTGTTCTGAATTCTGGGTTCATTGTAGTGTCCCAAAGTTGCTCGGCATTCATTTCTCCAAGACCTTTATAACGTTGAATTTTAGAATTTTCTCCAAACTCTCTCATTATAAGATCTCGTTGATCATCATTCCATGCATATTGTTTTTTAGCTCCTTTTTTAACTAAATATAATGGGGGTGCGGCAATGTATACAAAACCTTGTTCAATTAATTCGCGCATATAGCGGAAAAAGAAAGTTAAAATTAGTGTAGCAATGTGACTACCATCAACATCGGCATCACACATAATTACTACTTTATGGTAACGTAGTTTTGATAAGTTTAAGGCCTTACTATCTTCTTCCGTACCAATAGAAACACCTAATGCTGTAAACATGTTTCTAATTTCTTCGTTTTCAAAAACCTTGTGTTGCATGGCTTTTTCAACATTTAAAATTTTACCACGTAAGGGTAAAATAGCTTGAAAGTTTCGATCACGTCCTTGTTTTGCAGTACCACCTGCCGAATCTCCCTCTACTAGGAATATTTCACACTCTGCAGGATCAGTTTCAGAACAGTCAGATAATTTACCAGGTAAACCGCCAATACTCATTACGGTTTTACGCTGTACCATTTCACGTGCTTTTTTAGCAGCATGACGGGCTTGAGCGGCAAGAATTACCTTTTGAATAATAGTTTTTGCATCAACAGGATTTTCTTCAAGGTAGTTTTCTAACATTTCAGAAACCGCCTGAGAAACTGCCGAGGTTACCTCTCGGTTACCTAATTTAGTTTTGGTTTGTCCTTCAAATTGAGGTTCTTGAACCTTAACAGAAATAATAGCAGTTAAACCTTCACGGAAATCATCTCCAGCAATTTCAAATTTTAATTTATCTAATAATCCAGAATTATCAGCAAACTTCTTTAAAGTAGAAGTTAAGCCTCTACGGAAACCAGAAAGGTGTGTTCCTCCTTCGTGCGTGTTGATATTATTTACGTAAGAATGTAAATTTTCGGCATATGAGTCATTATAAATCATAGCCACTTCAACCGGAATGTCATTTTTTTCACCTTCCATGGCAATCACCTGTCCTATAATAGGAGTTCTAGAGGCATCAAGAAAGCTAACAAATTCTTTTAAACCTTCAGTTGAATGAAAAGTTTCTGAAATAAATTCTCCTTTTTCATCAGTATTACGTACATCAGTTAAGGTAATGGTAATACCTTTATTAAGGTAAGCCAATTCACGCATTCTGCTGGCAAGCGTGTCGTAGTTGTATTCTATGGTTTGTTGGAAAATTGATCTATCAGGTAAAAAAGTAACAATAGTTCCGTTTTTATCAGAATCCCCAGTTGATTTTACAGGGTATACCGCTTTTCCTCTTTCATACTCTTGTTCCCAAACCTTACCTTCGCGGAAAACGGTAGCATGTAAATGGTCAGATAATGCGTTTACACAGGAAACTCCAACTCCGTGAAGTCCACCAGATACTTTGTATGAATCTTTATCAAATTTACCACCAGCTCCAATTTTGGTCATTACTACCTCAAGGGCAGAAACACCTTCTTTTTTATGTAAACCTACAGGTATACCACGACCATTATCGGTTACAGTAACCGAATTGTTTTCGTTTATAGTTACGGTGATCACATCGCAATGACCCGCTAATGCTTCATCAATGGAATTGTCTACCACTTCATATACCAAATGGTGTAAACCACGCACACCCACATCACCAATATACATGGAAGGACGCATACGTACATGCTCCATTCCTTCAAGTGCCTGAATACTATCGGCTGAATAGCCTTGTTTAGCTTCTTCGCTCATAATTTTAACTTGTTTTTTTACACTATTATCAAAGATAAGTAACAAAATCAGTAGTGTAAAGGAGTTTTGTTTAAGTTATTAACATTAGTGTATCAATAAGTGAAAGTGCTTTAAAAAGGTATTTAAAATTAATTATAAGGTAATTTTGATAATTTTAAGAGTGTGATTTTGTGTTTAAAAACAAGAAAAGCCCTTAAAAGGGCTTAAAATCATTTTGCTGTTGTAGGGTTGCTTAGTCTTCAACAATATCTCCTGTCCAGTTCATAAAACCACCTTCTAAATTGTAAGTGGTTTCAAAACCAAGTTGTTCCATAATATCACATGCCTGACCACTTCTGTTACCAGAGCGACAATAGATGTAATAATTTTTTGATTTATCTAATTTTGAGATTTCTTCTAAAAAAGTCTGACCTTCTAAAAAATCAATTTGTTTCATTTTAGCTATGTAACCTTCTTCAATCTCACCTTCGGTACGCACATCTAAAATAACAGCGTTGTCGTCATTCTCTAAAAGTTCAATCCATTCGTCTTGATCTATATCTTGTCTCATATTTTTTTAAATTTTATTTTACAATGTTATTGAAAAAAATAAAAAATAATTACATTTGTACTATGAAAAATTTAAATTTTAATATTTGGTGGTGGATATCTCTAGTTAACTAGTCGTGATATCATGCATTTTTTATTAAAATTTACACTAAAATTTCATTCAAAAAAAGGCTTGTCAATCACGACAAGCCTTTTTTAATTTTATATTTTTACCAAGTTCTTTAAAAAAAAAGATTTGAAAACACTGAACTAATATGAGTTACCAACTTAGAACGAATTACAAAAAGATAATTGCTGATACCATTACACCAGTGAGTGTGTATTTAAAAATTAGAGATCGTTTTCCCAATAGTCTATTGTTGGAAAGTAGTGATTATCATGGATCGGATAATAGTTTTTCATATATATGCTGTAACCCTATAGCAAGTATCACCGTAAAAGATGAAAAAATTACACAAATTTGTCCTGAAGGGAATGAGAAAACTATTGAGATTACTTCGGAATTAGATATTCCAGAAGCGATTGAAGCATTTGGAAGTGTTTTTAAAACAGAAGAGAGTGACTTTAAATTTATAAATAACGGGTTGTTTGGTTATATCTCATACGATGCTGTTCGTTACTTTGAAGATATTGAAATTAGTCAAAAACCTAATAAATTAGATATACCAGATGTGTATTATGCTGTATATCAAAATATAATTGCAATTAATCATTTTAATAATGAAGCTTATATTTTTGCACATACATATAATAAAGAAAGTAATATTGATGAAATAGAGTCTTTAATTAAGGTTAAAAATTTTGCCTCATATTCATTTGAATCTGTAGGTGAAACAACCAGTAATATTGACGATGAAACTTTTAAGAAAAACGTGGCTATAGCAAAAAAGCATTGCCAACGCGGAGATGTATTTCAGTTAGTATTGTCTAAACGTTTTTCGCAACAATTTAAAGGCGATGAATTTAATGTATATCGTGCCTTACGTAGTGTAAATCCGTCACCTTATTTATTTTATTTTGATTATGGCGATTTTAAAATTTTTGGAAGTTCACCCGAAGCCCAATTAGTAGTAGACGAAGGCATTGCCGAAATACACCCAATAGCAGGAACATTTAAACGTACTGGGGATGATGAAAAAGATGCTGTATTGGCTAAAAAATTAGCCCTAGACCCTAAAGAAAATAGCGAGCATGTAATGCTAGTTGACTTGGCTCGTAATGATTTAAGTCGTAATGGAAGTCAAGTAAATGTGGAGCGTTACCGCGAAGTGCAATTTTATAGTCATGTTATACATTTGGTAAGTAAAGTGACAGGTAAAAAACACGAAAGTAGTTCGACAATGCAAGTGGTTGCAGATACGTTTCCGGCAGGTACTTTAAGTGGAGCACCTAAGCATAAAGCCATGCAGCTTATTGAAAAATATGAAACTATTAACAGGGAGTTTTACGGTGGTGCTATAGGTTTTATGGATTTTAAAGGGAATTTTAATCATGCCATAATGATTCGTACTTTTTTAAGTAAAAATCACAGTCTGCATTGGCAGGCAGGTGCCGGTTTAGTTACAGCTAGTAATGAGGAAAGTGAATTGCAAGAGGTATACAATAAGCTAGGAGCATTAACTAAAGCCTTAAAATTAGCCGAAGAAATATAATTGGTTTGTTTTATTTCTATTCCTTACAAAAGGGAAAAATCAAAAATCAGCATTAATTAAATAAGATTCCCTATTTGTGGGGGAACAATAATTATGAAAAAAATATTAGTTATAGATAATTACGATTCGTTTGTTTACAATTTAGTTCATTACTTAGAGGATTTAGGTTGTGAGGTTACCGTAAAACGTAATGACCAATTGCATTTGGATGAAGTAGCCGTTTTTGATAAAGTTTTACTTTCACCAGGGCCAGGTATTCCGGATGAAGCAGGGTTGTTAAAACCTATTATTGAAAAATATGCGGCGACTAAAAGTATTTTTGGCGTATGTTTAGGGCAACAAGCTATTGGAGAGGTTTTCGGAGGAACGCTTAGAAATTTAGATCAAGTGTACCATGGAGTGGCAACAAAAATTGATACAGTGGTTACTGATGCATTAGTGTTTCAAGGCTTAGAAAAATCATTTGAAGTAGGGCGTTACCATTCATGGGTAGTGGCCAAAGATGGTTTTCCAGATAGTTTGGAGGTGACATCATTGGACGAAAACGGTCAAGTAATGTCGTTAAGGCACCGAGAATTTGATGTTCGAGGAGTACAATTTCATCCAGAATCTGTATTGACTCCTGATGGAATGAAAATGTTAGAGAATTGGGTAAATAATTAAATTAATAGTTATTTATCAATTCCCTCAAAGGAGGGAATCTCATAATGAAAAGAGTTTTAAGATGAAATAATCTAAAAATACTGAAGTTTACAGATAAAAAAGGATTTATAAAATTATAATAAATTAGTGACCCCAAATTGCTAAATCAATTATAAAAGCTGATTGCTTATAGCTTATCGCTGGTAGCAATTCGCAAAGCGAATTAAAAATGAAAAATATACTAAACAGGTTAATTAATCACGAAGTACTAAGTAAACAAGAGGCTAAAGATATTTTGGTAAATATTTCTAATGGGAGTTATAACCCAAGCCAAATAGCTTCATTTCTTACAGTATATATGATGCGAAGCATTACAGTAGAAGAATTAGAAGGCTTTCGCGATGCGTTATTGGAACTTTGTGTAGCGGTTGATTTAAGTGAGTATAATCCTATAGATTTATGTGGTACTGGAGGTGATGGAAAGGACACATTTAATATTTCGACCCTATCATCATTTGTAGCTGCTGGAGCAGGAATTAAGGTAACGAAACATGGTAATTACGGAGTTTCGTCGACCTGTGGGAGTTCTAATGTAATGGAACATTTAGGGATTAAGTTTAGTAATGACAAAGATTACCTTACTAAAAGTATTGATCAAACGGGTATTTGCGTATTACACGCACCGTTGTTTCATCCTGCAATGAAAAATGTAGCGCCTATTCGAAGAGAATTAGCTGTAAAAACATTTTTTAATATGCTTGGACCAATGGTTAACCCTGCCTTTCCAACCAACCAAATGGTAGGTGTTTTTAATTTAGAATTGGCACGTATGTATGGATATTTATATCAAAATGGAACTAAAAATTTCACCATTTTACATGCTTTGGACGGTTATGATGAAATTTCTTTAACAGGAAAAACAAAAACAATTACAAGGCAAACCGAAGCCATGTTAACTCCAGATGATTTTGGAGTAAGTCAATTAAAACAATCTGATATTTACGGAGGTGACTCCATTGAATCATCGGCAAAAATATTTGTTGATGTATTAAGTGGAAAAGGTACCGAGGCGCAGAATAATGTAGTGTGTGCCAATTCTGGTATGGCCATAGCAACAGTACTAAACTTAACACCAAAAGAAGGTTTTGAAAAAGCCAAAGAAAGTTTACTAAGCGGAAAAGGTTTAGAAGTATTGAAAAAAGTGCAAGCACTCAATTAGTATTAAGTACATAGTAAAAAGTAGTAAGTTTTAAATGTAGGAATAGTATGAGTTTTTAGTTAGTCAACAACTGACAACTGATAACTGACAACTGACAACTGACAACTAAATATGAATATATTAGATAAAATAGTAGCTGATAAGCGCATTGAAGTTGATTTTAGAAAAGGATTGATTCCAGTATCACAATTGGAGCAATCGGTACTTTTTGAACGCGCAACAGTATCATTAGCAAAGGCACTTCGCGAAAGCGCAACAGGAATTATAGCCGAGCATAAACGCAGATCGCCATCCAAAGCAGTTATCAATCAAAAAAGCAGTGTTTGGGATGTTGCCAAAGGGTATGAAAAAGCAGGAGCTTGTGGTATGTCGGTACTTACAGATGGAAAATATTTTGGAGGCTCCTTAGATGATTTATTAACGGCACGAGCAAGTGTTCAGATGCCTTTATTGCGAAAAGAATTTATTATTGATGAATATCAATTGCTTGAAGCAAAAGCTTATGGAGCTGATGTTTGTTTGTTAATCGCGGCATGTTTGACACGAAATGAAATTAAGCACTTATCCGAATTTGCTAAAAATTTAGGATTGGATGTGTTACTAGAAGTACATAATCAAGAAGAATTAGAAAAATCCTTAATGCCTTCATTGGATATGTTAGGGGTAAATAATAGAAACTTAAAAACTTTTGAAGTAAGCCTGGAAACAAGCAAAAGCTTAAGCACTCAAATTCCGGATGATTTTGTAAAGGTTTCAGAAAGTGGTATTAGTTCAGTTGAAGCCATTAAAGAATTAAAACCATACGGATATCAAGGTTTTTTAATTGGGGAAAACTTTATGAAAACGGAGGATCCAGCACATAGTGCTATTGAATTTATAAAAGAGTTATAAGGTATAAATGGAAGCAATTTTAATTACAGGTGTCACAGGTAATGTAGGGTCTCATGTGTTGTATGAGTTGCTTTTTGATTTTTATACCCAAAAAAAGAATCAATCTGTTTTTGTAGTTATCCGAAAGAATAAAGAAAAAACAGGAATTCAACGCTTATACGATGAGGTGTTTTTACCCGAATTAATCCCTCAAAAAATAAAATCGTTTTATGAGCAGTATTTAGAAGATCATATTCATGTATTGGAAGGCGATATAGGTGATTTTGATATTCCAAAAAAAGCAGGAAATCAACTTACGGTATATCATTTAGCAGCTTCGGTAAATTTAGGAAAAGGCTTAAAGGCTAAAAAAGAAATAGCGCAGACCAATTATAAAAAAACAAAACAGTTTTTTGAAATTATAAAAAGAAGGACAAAGAAATTAGTTTTTGTAAGTACAGCTTTTTCTAGAGGTGATATTGAGGGGGTGATTACCGATGATTATCATGGCGAAGAAGAGTTTAAATTCAGAAATTTTTATGAAGAATTTAAAATGAAAATAGAAAAAGAAGTCCTTCAATTTGCAGTTGATAATAATTTTGAATGTACAGTGGCACGCCCAAGTGTTATTTCTGGTCGCTTATTAGATGCACCTAAGTATGTAACCAATAGTTATATTGTATTTTATGCTATTGGGGCTTTTTTTAGTAAAATGAAGTCTTTATATAAAGATATTGGTAGAGTAAGAATTGTATTAAATCCCGAAGGTGGCTTAAACATAGTTCCTGTAGATTATGTAGCCAAAGCGATTGTTAGGTCAGCGGATTTAAAAGAGAAACAAATAAATATTACGCTTACAAAAAATGTGGCTATCAAATATTTGTTAACTATGATGTTTGAAAAATGTGGTATTGGAGGTTTGGAATTTGTTACAGAAGAACCCAAGGATAAAAGTAGTATAGAAGCTTTGTTTTATAAAACAGTAGGAGGACAATTGGCAAGTTATGCTACTTCAAAAAAACATCAGTTCGAATCTAAATTAGTACGAAACTTACTAAAGGATATTGAAGAGCCAGATATGACTTCGGTGTTTAAAGAAATGTATGATTTTGCACATAATATAAATTTTGATAATACTAATATAAATCCAGTGATTGGATAATGGAGAAAAGAAAACTAAAAATAAAAGTATGTGGAATGAAACAACCTGAAAATATTCAGGCGATAGCTGCATTACAACCCGATTATTTAGGTTTTATTTTTTATCCAAAATCACCTAGAAATTTTGACGAAGAGATTCCTGAAATTTCTGAAAGCATAAAAAAGACAGGAGTTTTTGTAGATGCTGAAATTGATTTTATTCTTGAAAAAGTAGAAAAATACAATTTCAAAGCAATTCAATTGCATGGTAACGAAACAGCGGCTTATTGTAAGCAATTAAAAAAGAGTTTACTTTCTGCGAAAGCGATTAAAGCAAACGAATTTGTTGAGGTGTTTAAAGTTTTTGGCATAAAAGATACTTTTGATTTTGATGTATTAAAGGAGTATGAACTTTATGTAGATTATTTTCTTTTTGATACCAAAGGGAAAGAAAAAGGAGGGAATGGCTATACTTTTGATTGGGAAGTTTTGAAAGCCTATAAAAGTGAAATGCCCATTATTTTAAGTGGCGGTATTGG
The DNA here is from genome assembly GCA_947489195.1 of uncultured Aquimarina sp. Taxonomy (GTDB): domain Bacteria; phylum Bacteroidota; class Bacteroidia; order Flavobacteriales; family Flavobacteriaceae; genus Aquimarina. The sequence goes on from CANLCT010000020.1 coordinate 64,835, forward strand.
ACTAAATGAGTTGCAAAAAATTGAACAAATCCTAAAAACCGATTTACCTATTTATGCCTTGGATTTAAATAGTAAATTTGAAACAGAACCTGGTCTTAAAGACACACAATTAATAAAAGAATTTTTAGAACAGCTAACAGCTTAGTAGTTGATAGCCAATAGCTATAAAAAGATGAAATATCACGTTAACGAAAAAGGATATTATGGGGATTTTGGAGGAGCTTATATTCCCGAAATGTTATATCCAAATGTAGAAGAATTACGAACGAAGTATTTAGAAATAATGGGCCAGCCTGAGTTTAAAGCTGAGTTTGATCAATTATTAAAGGATTATGTGGGTAGGCCAAGCCCGTTGTATTATGCCAAACGGCTTTCAGAAAAATACCATACAAAAGTGTATTTGAAGCGTGAAGATTTGAACCATACAGGAGCGCACAAAGTAAATAATACTATTGGACAAATATTAGTTGCTAAAAAGTTAGGTAAAAATCGAATTATTGCCGAGACTGGAGCAGGTCAACATGGTGTTGCTACAGCTACAGTTTGTGCATTAATGGGGATTCAGTGTATTGTGTACATGGGCGAAATTGATATCAAACGTCAAGCACCTAATGTGGCACGTATGAAAATGCTTGGCGCAGAAGTTAGACCTGCAAAATCAGGGAGTAGAACCCTAAAAGATGCCACTAATGAAGCGATTCGCGATTGGATTAACAATCCTGTAGATACGCATTACATTATTGGATCTGCTATTGGCCCACACCCGTATCCGGATATGGTGACCCGTTTTCAGAGCATCATTTCGGAAGAAATTAAATGGCAATTAAAGGAAAAAGAAGGTCGCGAGAATCCTGATTATGTGGTAGCATGTATTGGTGGAGGAAGTAATGCCGCAGGTACCTATTACCATTTTTTAGATACTCCCGAAGTGGGTATTATAGCTGTAGAAGCAGCAGGAAAAGGAGTAGATAGTGGAGAAAGTGCTGCGACAAGCAAATTAGGAAAAGAAGGTATTATTCATGGTTGTAAAACCTTGCTAATGCAATCACCGGATGGACAAATTACAGAGCCTTATTCCATTTCGGCAGGCTTAGACTACCCGGGTGTTGGACCAATGCACTCACATTTATCGCGTACAGGTAGAGCCGAATTCTTTTCGGTAACGGATGATGATGCTATGACAGCAGGCTTGGAGCTTTCACAATTAGAAGGAATCATTCCTGCTATTGAAACTTCACATGCGCTGGCTATTTTTAATGAGAAAAAATTTAAGCCAGATGATGTGGTGGTGATTAGCCTTTCGGGAAGAGGAGATAAGGATTTGAATACTTATATCGACTATTTTAAATTATAGATGTATAGGTCAACTTCCGAGAAGTCGGAAGTCTTAAAATTAGTAATTATAGAGCTAATGTAATGTTGGAAATTAAGCTTTGTTAAATAAGATTTAATGAATTAAACACATTAAAATTAATTAATGTATATAGAAGAGCAACAAGATTTATTTTTTGTTTACATATTAACTAAATATGAATAATACTGTTCTATATATAGGTTTTACGAGTAATATTAAGCAGAGACTTAAACAGCATAGAAGTAAAAGTAATAAAGGTTTTTCTAATAGATACAACATTCATAAGTTAGTTTATTTTGAAACTTTTAAATATCCAAATGAAGGAATAAAAAGAGAAAAACAATTAAAGAAATGGAATCGCAAATGGAAGGACAATTTAATTAATGCTAATAATCCTGATTGGGAAGATTGGAATTGGAGAATTGACTCTTTTTAGCAGATAATATTAGATTTCCACCTTCGTGGAAATGAAAGTTATATTTTTATGAACAGAATAAATAAAAAATTAAGCGAAGACAAAAAGTTATTGTCTATATATTTTACAGCAGGATATCCATCATTAAATGATACGGCTACTATTATCAAAAAATTAGAAGATAACGGTGTGGATATGATTGAAATTGGATTGCCTTTTAGTGATCCATTAGCTGACGGTCCAACAATTCAAGATAGTTCAACTGCAGCCTTAAAAAATGGAATGACTACACAAAAGTTATTCGAACAGCTGGAAGGAATTAGAGATACCGTAAGTATTCCTTTAATTATTATGGGGTATTTTAATCCAATGATGCAATATGGAGTAGAAGCTTTTTGTAAAAAATGTGCGGAATTAGGCATTGATGGTCTAATTATTCCCGATTTACCTGTAGCAGAATATGACGAACATTACAGAGCTATTTTTGAAAAATATGGGTTGATTAATGTGTTTTTAATAACACCACAAACTAGTGATGAACGTATTCGATTTATAGATAGCGTTTCGAATGGATTTATTTATATGGTGAGTTCTGCTAGTGTTACAGGCTCAACTTCAGGTTTTGGAAATACACAAGAAAGTTATTTTGACAGAATCGGAGCAATGAATTTGAAGAACCCTCAGATTGTAGGTTTTGGAATTAATAATGCAGAAACATTTATTCAGGCAACAACTAAAGCTAAAGGGGCAATTATTGGTTCTGCCTTTATTAAAATGATTACCAAAGAGGGTATTGAGGGAATATCAACTTTTATAAAGGGGATTAGATAGTGTTTTTTGCATAGAAAAAAGAAAAGCTCATTATGTATAATGAGCTTTTTTTATAAGGATACTATTTTATACTTTTGAATATATAATTTAAAATTAAAATCGAAAATAATGGAAGAAAAATTAGCATCAATTGATTTTGGTAAAATAACAACTATTGCTATTGATTACGGAATCAAAATAGGACAAGCATTAATTTTATTACTAGTAGGTTTATGGGTAATAAAACAAGTAATTAAAGCCGTAAAAAAAATAATTAAGAAGACAGATATTGACGAATCATTAAGCGGTTTTTTAGTGAGCCTACTTACTTGGATTTTGAAAATATTACTCTTTATTAGTGTATTAGGGCAATTAGGAGTTGCTACAACATCATTTGTAGCTATAATCGGTGCAGCAGGTTTGGCTGTAGGTTTAGCGCTACAAGGATCTTTAGCAAATTTTGCGGGTGGTGCGTTGATTTTATTATTTAAGCCTTTTAAAGTAGGAGATCTTATTGAGGCGCAATCGGCGATAGGTGTAGTTAAGGAAATTCAAATTTTTGTAACTAAAATTCTTACACCAGATAACAAGGAAGTAATTATACCTAACGGAGCTTTGTCTAATGGAAATATTACCAACTTTTCAAGCACAGGACATTTACGTGTTGATTTAACCGTAGGTATTAGCTATTCTGATGATATAGAAAAAGCCAAAACAGTAATAATGGAAACGCTTATGAATGATCCTAAAGTATTAAAAACGCCTGCTCCAACAGTTGCTGTGGGTGAGTTAGGAGATAGTTCAGTTAATATTTTAGTAAGACCACATGCTACAGTAGCAGATTATTGGGATGTTTACTTTAATTCGTTACAGAATGTGAAAGTAGCACTTGATAAAGCAGGTATCGAAATACCATTCCCACAACAAGTAAATCATACAGCTAAAGTATCTTAAAAGATTTTAGTTATAAACTATAAAGCAAAAGCGAGTTTCATTTTTTGAAACTCGCTTTTTTTATTTTTTAAAAATTATAAAATAATAAGGCCCATTCAGAATACTCAAAACCCTTGTAAATACTAGGTTTTTTTCGTAAATTAATGTAAATAAAAACCCCGA
>CANLCT010000021.1 GCA_947489195.1 uncultured Aquimarina sp.
GGTAGTTGGTAGTTGGTAGTTGGTAGTTGGTAGTTGGTAGTTGGTAGTTGGTAGTTGGTAGTTGGTAGTTGGTAGTTGGTAGTTTCGGAAACAAAATCTGAATTAACTTATTGTTCTATAACATAATAATTATTAATAATTGTTTCCATGTCTAAAATACTCTTAATTAACCTCATTTCTTCAACCTTCAAACCTTAACCCTTAATCTTTCACCCTCAACCTTAGTCTGATAAACAAGAAACATCTTTTCAATTAATATCAAAACAAATGAAAAAAATAAAAGTAGGAGGCGTACCAGAACATTTCAATTTACCTTGGCATCTATGTATTGAAAATGGGAATTTTTCAAAAGAGAACTTAGCCGTTACTTGGCAAGATTTTGCAGGTGGCACTGGGGCTATGTGTAAAGCTTTACGCGAAAAGGAAATTGATGTTGCCATTATACTTACTGAAGGTTTTGTGAAAGATATTATTGCCGGAAATCCTTCTAAAATTGTACAAACTTATATTGAAACACCACTAATTTGGGGCATCCATGTAGATGCCAAGTCTAATTATAAAAATATTGCTGATATTCAAAACACAAAAGCAGCTATAAGCAGGTATGGATCTGGTTCTCACTTAATGGCTTATGTAAATGCACAACAACAAGCTTGGAATACTGTCGAACTTTCATTTGAAGTAGTCAACAACTTAAATGGTGCTATTGAAAGTTTAAACAAAGGTACTTCTGATTATTTTATGTGGGAACATTTTACTACAAAACCATTAGTCGATAATGGAACTTTCCGAAGAATTGGAGACTGCCCTACCCCATGGCCTTGTTTTGTGATTGCGGTTCGTGAAGAACTTTTAGACCAAGAACCCGAAAGTATTCTAAAAATGCTTCAGGTAATTAATACTGAAACTACTTCTTTTAAACAAAAAGAAAATATTGCAGAATTATTAGCTGAGCGTTATGAGCAAAAATTAGAAGACATTACCAAGTGGTTAAACATTACCGAATGGAGTCAACAACAAATTAGTAATGATACTTTAACTAAGGTTCAAAACCAATTATTTGATCTTGATATAATTGACAAAAAAGTGGATTATTCTTCTTTAGTATACAATCATTAAAAATGGTCGACCTTATTTAGAGATGTACAATGATAAAGGTACTGAACCCGAAGCGGTAATCACCTATACTATAGACGAATTTACATATGCTTTTGTAGGTTTAGAAAGAAGCGGAAATGTATTTGTTTATGACATATCAAATCCAACTGCTCCTGTGTTTTTACAAAATTTACAAAATACTTCACCAGAAGGCTTAACTGTCTTTCCTTCAGCAGATAGTCCAAATGGAAAAGATTTATTAATTGTAAGTAATGAATTTCCTGATAAAGAATTTGTAATTGAAGATGCTAATGGTGGTGATTTTGACAAACTTGTTATTTATTCAAAATAGACCAATTCAAATACACCAGCTTTACAGATTAAAAACGGTATGTAATTTTATAATTACAACCGTTTTTTTTTTACTTTATCTACAACATTTTAAAAGCTTAATTCCAACATCAAACCTATAACATTAAAGTGAATACAGCAACACAATAAAAAAACATTAACATTTAGCAATACCCAAAATTGAATAAAAAACAAAAAAAATAGATATACAATAAAAAAAATTCAATGAAATCCTTTTTTTAAGAAAACTCTTTCATTTTTTAGTTCAACTTTACTATTAACTTCTATTTACCATGCTAAAAAAACAAATAATCCTATCTTTATCACTTAATAAATTAATTCTAGTTATAATGAGGTTAACCAATACCAAACTTGTTAATTGTTTAATTTTAGGGCTCGCTTTCAATTTAACAAGCTGTCAAAATAGCACTAAAAAAGAACCGATTGCAACTGATCAAATAAAAGAAAGTAACGAGTTCGTACTCTTTGATTTTAATAATGAAATCAATGAAACTAATGTAAAAACAGATGATGCTAAATTTGAAGTTTTAAAAAAAGAAAATGGTGCTCAACTTTTAGTTGCTACAAACTCTAATATTTTAAAACCCGGATTAGTTATTCATAAACCCGAAGGTAAAACTTGGAATTTGAATGGTTATTATCAAGTAAAAGCCGATGTAACTAATGTGGGGGATACCCCAATGCAAGTAGAATTTTATGTAGGAAATGACCCTGATGAATTAATTAAATGGTATTGTTCTGATTATGCGGATTTAGAACCTAAAGAGTCAAAAACGATTACTGTTAATTTAGCTTGGAGCGACTGGATCCACCAACCTCAGCTAGACATAGTAGGTATGCGTGGTACTCCTGGTAAATTAAAAACAGATATTGACGCCATTGATCAGGTTTCTTTTTACTCTCGATATGCAAAAGCACCTAATCAATTTACTGTAAACAACATAAGAGCTGTTGGGAAATTAAAAATTAAAGACACAACAAACTTTTTTCCTTTTATTGATAAATTTGGACAATACAAACATAAAGATTGGAAAGGAAAAACCCATTCTGAAGATGACATAAAAAAGAATGCTGAAAATGAACTTACCGAAATAGCAGCTAGCCCAGAACCTAAAAATCGTAACAAATACGGTGGTTGGACTGCTGGACCTAAATTAAAAGCTACTGGCTTTTTTAGAACTGAAAAACACGACGGTAAATGGTGGATGGTAGACCCAGAAGGTTATCTGTTTTGGTCTAATGGTGTAAATTGTGTTTCATCACGTGCCGTATTTACTGGTACGCAATACAGAGAAAAATATTATTCAGAATTACCTGCTAAAGATGATAAAGAATATGGACAATTTTATGATGTAAGTTTACATTCTACCCATGGATTTTATCATGATAAAACGCCATACGACAGTTATAATTTTTACGAGGCTAACTTGTATAAAAAATACGGAAATGATTGGTTAAAAAAATACCAAGATTTATCACATAAACGTTTACGTAGCTGGGGAGTAAATACTATTGGTTTTGTATCAGATAATGGTGCTTTAGCCCAACGAAAAACACCATACGTTGGATCAATTTGGATAAATGATACGCCAAAAATTAAAGGCTCTGTTGGTTTTTGGGGTAAATTCCACGACGTATTTGATCCAAAGTTTAAACAAGCAGTTAATAGCTCTGTAGCTAGTCAAAAATTTGGAGCTGGCGACCCTTGGTGTATTGGTTATTTTATTGACAATGAATTAGCATGGGGTGCTGTAGGCTCACTTGCCATTGGAGCTTTAAAAAGCCCTGCCTCACAACCTGCTAAAATTGAGTTTATAAAAGATCTTAAGAAAAAATACAAAAATATTAAAAAACTGAATGAGCAATGGGGAACCACTCATGCTTCATGGAAAGCCCTTTCTGATTCGACTACTGCCCCAGAAATGGCTAAAGCTAAAGAAGATCTTGTCGCTTTTTACGAAAAAATAGCCGATACTTATTTTAGAATTATAAAAGAAGGTCTTAATACTATTGCCCCAAAACAAAATTACTTGGGCTGTCGTTTTGCTTGGGCTAATAATGATGTAGTTTTAACCGCTGCTAGTAAGTATATGGATATCATGAGTTTCAACAAATATGAATATGGTGTTGAAAATGTAGGTTTACCTAAAGGTGTTGATAAACCAATTATGATTGGAGAATTTCATTTTGGGGCGACCGATCGTGGTCATTACCACGCTGGTGTAAAAGCTGCTGATAGCCAAGCAGACCGTGGAATACGTTATGAGAAATACATGAAAGGCGCCTTACAAAACCCATTAATTGTTGGTGCTCATTATTTTCAATATTTAGACCAACCACTAACTGGTCGTTTTGATGGTGAAAATTATAATATTGGTTTTGTTGATATTTGTGATAGACCTTATGAAGAGTTGATTTCTAAAGTTAAAGAAGTCAGTTATAATATGTTTGAATTACGTTCTGCTAAATAAAAAACATAATACAAATTAATTTATTCAAAAAGCTCCTTCAAATGAAGGGGCTTTTTTTTTGGACAATAATGAAAATAAAAATGAATAGATAGTGTAATTTATTATTCCGAAACATATCTATCTTTTCGCATTAATAAATTTTTATGAAAAAAAGAATATTTAGCATAATAAAATACATTCCACTTATTTTATTAGTACATCTTATTAGTTGTAAAAACACAAAAACTTCTAATCTTTCAGAAAAAGAAACAAAAACGAAATCGGATGAAATTATACTATTTGATTTTGAAAACGGTATTGATGAATCAGCTATTGTTTCTGAAGATGCTACTTACAAGCTTTCAAAAACTTCAAATGGCAACAATAAACTAGAAATAGCTACAGATTTTAACTTATCAAAACCTGGCATTATTTTAAAAGAACCCCAAGGAGCTAACTGGGATTTAAGTGGCTACTATTCCGTTAAGGCTGATGTTACTAATATTGGTGACAAAGAAATGCAAGTTGAGTTTTATGTGGGGGATGATCCCGATGGTTTGGTTAAATGGTACTGTTCTGATTATGTAGACTTAAAACCTGGAGAAAGTAAAACAATTACCGTTTTCTTAGCTTGGAGTCCTTGGGCCTTTGACCCTCAAATTGAAGTAAATGGAATGCGAGGCATTCCTGGTAAAATTAAAACCGATTTAAAAGCCATTAAACAAGTATCTTTTAATGCTCGATATGCAGTTTCTAAAAACAAATTTAGCGTTGATAATATAAGAGCTGTTCAAAAATTAGAATTCAGAAATCCTAAAGATTTTTTTCCCTTTGTTGATAAATTTGGACAATACAAGCATAAAGAATGGCAAGGAAAAACCCATTCTGATACTGAATTAAAAAAAATCACAAAATTAGAAGCTGAAGCTATTGCAGCAAATCCAGGTCCAAAAAATCGAAATAAATACGGAGGTTGGACTGCTGGACCGCAGCTAAAAGCTACCGGTTTTTTCAGAACTGAAAAATACAAAAACAAATGGTGGTTGGTGGATCCCGATGGACGTTTATTTTGGACTAATGGTGTCAATTGTGTTTCATCTAAAGCACCAACAACGGGTGTACAGTATCGCGAATCTTATTTTGATTTCCTTCCGAAAGAAGGAAGTACTTTTTCTGAGTTTTACTCTAAAAGTAATTGGGGAGATCATGGGTTTTATAAAGATAAAAAGCCCTACACAGCCTTCAACTTTTATCAAGCCAACTTACACAGAAAATATGGTGATAAATGGTTAAGTGAATTTCAGAATTTGGCACACAATAGATTAAGAAACTGGGGACTAAATACCATTGGTTTTGTTTCTGATTTAGAAGCAACACAACAACATAGAACCCCTTTTGTAGGTTCTGTATGGATTTTAAAAACACCAAAAATTGCTGGTTCAACAGGATATTGGGGACCTTTCCACGATGTTTTTGATCCTGAATTCAAAAAAATTGTAAATAAATCCATGCAAACACAGAAAAACGGAGCTGGTGATCCTTGGTGCATTGGTTTTTTTGTTGATAATGAATTGTCATGGGGTGATGTAGGATCTTTAGCCATAGGAACACTTAAAAGTCCTGCTGCACAACCTGCCAAAATTGAATTTATAAAAGACTTAAAAAGTAAATATAAAAATATAGACAGACTAAATGCTATTTGGAAAACAAATCATGAATCATGGGATGCGCTGTTAAACACAACTAAAGCTCCAAAATTTGAAGATGCCAAAGAGGATTTAACTACTTTTTATGGAAAAATAGCTGACACCTATTTTAAAATAATTAAGGAAGGCTTAAATACCATTGCCCCTAAACAAAATTACCTTGGCTGTCGTTTTGCTTGGGCTAATAATGACATTGTTCTTACTGCCGCTAGTAAATACATGGATATTATGAGTTTTAATAAATATGAATACAGTGTTGAAAATATAGGTTTACCCGAAGGTGTTGATGCTCCAATTATGATTGGAGAATTTGATTTTGGAGCCTTAGACCGTGGGCATTTTCATTACGGCGTAAAATTAGCTAAAGATCAGGCCGAACGAGGGACTATGTATAAAAGTTACATTGAAGGTGCTTTACGTAATCCATTAATTGTTGGTGCGCATTGGTTTCAATACAATGACGAACCTTTTACTGCACGTGGTGATGGCGAAAACTACAACGTAGGTTTTGTTGATATTTGTGATAACCCATACACAGAACTTATTGATAAAGTAAGAGAAACGAGTTATAAGTTATACGAATATCGTTCAGAAAATTAAGAAAACAAGTCCAATTGATTTGTTTGTAAAGCTCCTTCTAATTGAAGGAGTTTTTTTTTGGCTGGTAATCCCCCTGCATACCCCACCAAATCACCACTACTCCCTATAATTCGATGACAAGGTACAATGATAGAAAGGGCATTTGCTCCATTCGCCGAAGCAATGGCTCTTATGGCTTTGGGGTTATTCAATTGATTTGATAACTCAAGGTAAGATGATGTTTTTCCATAAGGGATTTGAGTAAGCACCTCCCAAACTGTTTTCTGAAAATCGGTTCCAACAAACAACAAAGGAATATCAAATTCAGATTGTTTTTTATTAAAATAATTTAAAAGCTGTTTTTTGGTTTCCTCAATTACAACTGATGTTTTCTCTTTAAAATCTGCTTCTAAACCTTTTTTAATTCGCATATCAACAGCCATTCTTTGTTTTCGATACCGCCAATCGCATAAACACAATTGCTCCTTAAATGAGCCTAAGATCAATTCCCCAAAAGGGGTTTTAAAATAGTGTATCGCTATTGAATTTGACATGAACTAAAAGTACTCTTTTTCTATAAAAAAAGCGACCCAAAATGGATCGCTTTCTTATAATTTAACTCCTCTTTTTTATAGATTATGGTTGTACCTTTACATCAATAATTATAAAATCTTGAGTTGGACTAAACCCTGGTTCAATTTCTTTAATTTTTATTAAACCTTTTTTTCCATATTGATCAATAAATTCAACTTCATCATTTACTTTAAGCTCACTTATTAATTCTGGACTAGAGTTAGAAACTGTTAATGCATCAAAATCTTTTGACATGGTAGCTCCATTATATGAGCCAATAGTACCTAATTTAAAGTAAGTAATATTCAATTCTTCTTTAGGTGTTCCTGATTTTAAAGGAACATCAACGACATCTGTTCTGTAACTATTTGTAGAAGACAAATTAGCTCCAGTTCCATTCAAATGATAATATCCAAAATCCCAAAAAGCCGCATATTCTATACCTTGATTAATTAAATACTCTTCACCATCTAATAATGAGAAAAAAGTAGCAGAATTCCCTTCAGAATCAGGTGCAAACAATTTCACATCTTTAAACTCCCTAACTAAAGCATCTGGATTTCTACCATTACCAATACTTACTGTTACTGTACCTACACCTGCTACTAATCTTTTAGACTGCTCTCTAAAATCACCTCTACCACTTGTTGTCCAAAATTTATAGATAATTGATCCATTTGTCATACCTGTCGGCACATCCAAATCAAATGTAAAATCTAATTCATTTTTAGATTCACTTGTCAAGTCAATTGATCCATCTGCTTTAGTTTGCTTATTATTTAGTTCAGGAATGATAAATGGTTCAGCCAAACCACCTAACTCTTGTTTTGTAACATAAAGTCTTCGTTGCGTTTTATCTGTTCCTTTTAATATCACTCTCGCTTGAGCAGTCATTCCTGCTTCACCTGTTACCATTGCTTCAAACTTGTCATCGGTAGCTCCGCCTTCTGTAACACGTATTGTTGCTGTTTCAGTTGTAGTTAGCCCACCTTCTTCTTCTGGGTTTGTCCCCAACACATCTTCTGAACTATCACTACTACAACTAAATAATAATGCCGAAGCAAAGGCTACTGTTGCTATTGATTTTAAATTGAATGTAAAACTCATGATTTATATTTTTTTGATTGATTAAAGTAAAGGTATGTTGTTTATTAAGATATATAAAATTAGACATCATAAAAAACATTAAAAAAACGGGTTAAGTGTACAAAAATAAAGACAAAAGGCTATTTTCTGCAGAAAATAGCCTTTTGTCTTTGTTTAAAATTAGGTATACTAAGCCCCCCATTCGGTATGAAAAATACCTTCGCGATCGATGCGCTCATAGGTATGCGAACCAAAATGATCACGTTGCGCTTGTATTAAATTTAAAGGTAATTTACTACTAGTATAGGCATCAAAATAAGTCAATGAATTTGACAAGCCTGGTACAGGAATTCCATTTTTAGCAGCAAAAGCTACCACCTCACGTACTGCTGGAACAGCATTTTGTACGCGTTCCACAAAAGTTGGTGCCAATAATAAATTAGGTAAGTTTTTATCTTCTTTAAAAGCGACAGTAATATCTTCCAATAATGCTGCTCTAATTATACAACCTGCTCTCCAAATTTGTGCAATTAAACTTAAATCTAAGTTATAACCATACTCTTTAGAAGCATCAGTTAATTGATGTAATCCTTGAGCATAAGCAGTTATAAATGCAAAATACAATGACTGTTCTGCCAATGCTACCAACTTCTCTTTTTCTATTTCCTCAACTTCAGGTCTTCCGTAAAGGGCATCTGCTTTTATACGTTCGTCCTTTAATGCCGAAATTTCGCGCATACTTACTGCAATATCAATAGTAGGTACAGGAATCCCTAAATCCATTGCATTTTGTGATGTCCACTTCCCTGTTCCTTTTTGTTTTGCTTTATCTAAAATTAAATCAACAATACGTTGGTCAGTTAATTCATCTTCCTGCAAAAATATTTCAGAAGTAATTTGCACTAAAAAAGACTGTAAACGTCCTTCATTCCACTTTGCAAAAATCTGATGTAATTCATCATTAGTAAACTTGGCTGACTTGCGTAACAAATCATAAATTTCAGAAGTCAACTGCATCATTCCATACTCAATACCATTGTGTACCATTTTTACATAGTTCCCTGCTGATTTTGGCCCAAGATAAGCTACACAAGGTTTCCCATCTGATGCTTTTGCCGAAACTGCATCAAAAATTGGTTTGATGTATTTGTATGAAGGCTCCGATCCACCTGGCATAATACTTGGTCCTCTTCGAGCTCCTTTAGCACCTCCAGATACTCCTACACCTAAAAAGTGAATTCCTTTTTCGGTAAGGTAAGCCTCTCTCCTATCAGTATCTGTATAAAATGAATTTCCTCCGTCAATTAACAAATCACCTTCTTCAATAAAAGGTAATAAACTTTCAATAACCATATCTACTGGCTTACCAGCTGGCACTAACATCATTATTTTACGAGGAGTACTCAAGTTAGCAACAAACTCTTGAGTAGATGTAGTAGCATCTACCTTATCAGTATCACCACCTTCTTCTTTTAAAGCAGTTACTTGCTCTTCGCTTAGGTCTAAGCCATATGCAGTAAAGCCATTATCTGCAACATTTAAAATGAAATTGCGTCCCATGACACCTAAACCAATTAATCCGAAATCATACTTTTTTGTACTCATCTTTTACAACTATTTAATTTTTTACAACAATACTGCTGATATATTTAAAACTTAATTTCTTTGTCAAAATACGTAGCTAAGTCTTGAATTATCTAGTATCTTCGCGAAGCAATATAATTCTTTTTTAAATCAAAAGAATTCACTGCATTTACTGACAAAAGATGCGCAAAAATAGCCAAAATGTTGTTTCTTTTTGCAGTTATTTAACGTAAAAATTATTTTAAATTACTTAAGTACTCTAAGTAATTACAAATTACAAAACGCATATGAAAAAAGGAGATAATCAGTTACTCGTTATTTTTGGAGCTTCAGGTGACCTTTGTGTTCGAAAATTAATTCCTGCCATTTATAACTTATATAAAGGCGGCCACCTTGCAGAAAACTTTGCTGTTCTTGGTACCAGTCGTAGTAATTTAACTGATGAAGAGTTTAGAACTAAAGTGGTTACTGAAAGTCAATTTTTAGCCGATTCCATTTCTGGTGAAGCTAAACATTTTATTAAAACATTTGCTGATAAATTATTTTATGAAGATTTAGGAAATTCATACGAAGAGCCTTTTATAGGACTCAGCAAACGTATACAAACGCTAAATACCGAATTAAAACTTGACAACAATGTCATTTTTTACCTGTCAACACCTCCAGGAATTTATGAGCTTATTGCTAAAAATTTAAAAGAGCAAGGCTTAACAAATGAAGATAAAGGTTGGAAACGAATTATTGTTGAAAAACCTTTTGGATATAGTTTAGCAACTGCTCAAAACTTAAATAAAGGATTACAGAAATACTTTAATGAAAGTCAAATTTACCGCATTGATCATTATTTAGGTAAAGAGACCGTTCAAAACCTATTGGTAACTCGTTTTGCAAATAGTATTTTTGAACCATTATGGAACCGAAATTACATTAACCATATCGAAATCACCAATGCCGAAAGTGTGGGTGTAGGTAATCGAGGAGGTTATTATGACAAATCGGGCGCATTACGTGATATGTTCCAAAACCATTTAATGCAAATTTTATCCTTAGTTGCTATGGAACCACCTATTGATTCGCAACCCGAATCCATTAGAAACGAAAAAGTAAAAGCTTTACAATCCATAAGGCATTTGAATGAAGCTACTTTTTATGACAATACCACTCGAGGTCAATATTTAGCTTCCACTATAAATGGAGAAAAGGTAAAAGGTTATAGAGAGGAAGAAGGGGTTGATCCAAATTCAATGACCGAAACCTATGCGGCACTTAAGTTTTATATTGACAATTGGCGCTGGAAAGATGTTCCTTTTTATGTACGTACCGCTAAATGTATGCCTACCAAAGTGACAGAAGTTGTTATTCATTTTAAACCAAGTCATCACCGTTTGTTTGAAGGAACAAATTCGGATAATCGTTTAATTATTCGTATTCAGCCCGACGAAGGAATTTTGATGAAATTTGGTGTAAAAGTACCAGGACAAGGTTTTAAAGTTGAAACCGCTAACCTTGACTTCCACTATACTGATTTAGTAGACACCTATGTAATGGAAGCCTATGAGCGTTTGTTATTAGATGCTATGCAAGGTGATGCCACATTATACGCTCGCGCAGATGAGGTGGAGGCAGCTTGGGCTTTTGTAGATCCCATATTAAAACGTTGGGAAAACAATGACGATAAAATGCATGGGTATCCTGCAGGTACTTGGGGGCCTAAATTTTCAGATCAACTGTTCAAAGGCAATGTTGGTGGAGATGGCTTTAGAAATCCAGGCCCTAATTTAACTGATAGTGAAGATTATTGCGAATTGTAATTACACCCGCAAATAATATCATAATCGTATAAAAACTCCAAAAATTAAAATTTGGAGTTTTTTTTATAAGCTTTTGCAGTAATTTCTTCTAAACCTTTAGTAAAAACTACTTACTCATTAGACTGGAGAGGCACTAGTTTTGAAAGTGATTCGCAAGTATTAAATAGTAACGTATCTACTTTCACCATTGGTACAGGTGTAGCATTTTTTATTAATAAGTTTATTTCTATAAATGTAGAATTAGATTATTAAAAACCTATTCTATAACGATACCCTTTAATTTTTCCTCATTTTTCTTTAGTTGTTCTTTACCTCTTTTGATAGTCTTATCTAACTCACTAAGCTTTTCTTCCGCTTTTTTAATAGCTTCTTCTTTTTTTGAAATCTCTTCAGTTGATGGAGTGTCTTTTCCTTTTTGTTCTTTTAGTTTTTCTAGACGCTCTCTAGCTGCTTTAATTTTTTCTTTTCCTCTAGCAATATGTGTTTCTTCATCATTTAGCTCAGCTTTTTCTTTTTTTACTTTATTTCTTGCTGCTGCCGCTCGTTGTTTACCGAATTCCCTTCCTGTTAGACCACTTTCTTTAGAATATCCTTGTTTTTTCTCTATTTTTTCTTTGAGATCTTTTTCTTTCTTTTCCTTTTTCCCCTTCACGCTCTCTATTTCATCCTCATAATCACCTTTGCCATCTTCCTTAACTTTTTCGGTTTTCTTTAATGCCTTATTTGCTTTTTTTTGAGCTTGATCTTTTTTCTCTTTTCCTTTGTCCTTAATTTTTTCGATATCTTCTCCTTTATCTTTTCCTTTTTGAAATTGTTTATCTGCTTTTCTAGCTTCTCTCTCTAAGGCTTTTTGTTCTTTTTTAAGTTTTGCTTCTACTGATTTTCCTTGTGCATAGGTTCCTGTCGACAAGCCCATCATAAGGCCCATCAATAATATAATATGTTTCATAATTTTTAAATTTGTATTGACTTAAGAATACCGTAGGTTTTTAAATATTATCCAATGCATCTAGTGCATCATCTAATTCTTTAGATTTCGTTTTTACTTCATTCGAAATATCATCTAATGACTTTTCTACTTTTTTTAATTCAACTTTAGTTTCATTAGGTAATTCTTTTGAAGGTGTTTTCTTTTTATCGGTACAAGCAATTAATGTTATTGCTAAAATACTCAAACTGACAATGTATTTTTTCATAATAAAAGTAAAATAAATTGATTGAAAATTAACCATTATTTTTGATTTTCAGATACTTAATGTATTTTTTTTTTTAATATTCTCAAACAACTTCAAATTAATTCTCCTTCATAACTGGCTTATTATATTATACCATTAGTGTTCTAAACGATCAAATAAGGAAAATTTAGGCTGTCTATAAAATAACTCTACATTTTTGAGCAAAAAAATCGACATAAAACCACAAAACAAGCCGAATAACAATATTGACTAAAAAAAATTGCGCATCCACCCTTTTTTCTTACATTTTAAGCATAAAAAATTATATATTTAAAAAAATTAACATACTGATTTTCAGTATAAAAAATTAATACATTTATTATGAAAAAATTTTTACTTCCTTTACTAGCTGTAGCAGCATTTAATTTTGGAACTGCTCAAGAAGAATCTATTCGTTTTGGTGCCAAAGCTGGTTTAAACTTATCTAATATAGTAGGTGATTTTGACGATAACAATGACACTAAAATTGGTTTAAATATTGGAGCTGTTGTTGAGATTCCTGTAACCGAAAAATTTGCTATTCAACCAGAATTATTATTTTCTACACAAGGTGCAAAAGCAGAATTTGATGATGTAGAGCTTAGCTCAACAGGAGAAATAATAAATATTAAGGAAGAAGCTGAAGCGAATTTAAATTATGTTAATATTCCTATAATGGCTAAATATTATATTGCCCAAGGTTTTAGTTTACAAGCCGGTCCGCAAATTGGTATTTTAATATCTGCTGAAGATAAAGATGGTGAAGATTTTAAAGATACAACAAGCGCTATTGATTTTGGTTTAAACTTTGGAGCTGGTTACCAATTAGCCTCTGGAATTTTCTTTGATGCACGTTACAACTTAGGTCTTTCTAATATTAATGATCTTGAAGGTGATGAAGATTTTAGTCAAAAAAATAGTGTTATATCTATTTCATTAGGATATAAATTCTAATGTTATAATTTACTATTCTTTACAAAGAAATTCTTTTTAGAGAAAATTATATTATTTTGCGGTTAAATGACACATTTCATTTAACCGCATTTTTTTACTATGATACTAAAAGTATACCCTAACAAAAACGAAGTAGCTAAAGCTTTTTCGGAATATTTAAAAGAATTAATTACAGCGACTAACAATCCTATTCATATTGCGCTTTCTGGTGGTAGTACACCTAAAGCCATTTTTGATTTTATGGCTGAGAACTATAAAGAAAGTATCGATTGGAGTAAATTACATTTGTATTGGGGTGATGAGCGTTGTGTTCCGCCTACTGATTCCGAAAGCAATTACAAAATGACAGTAGATCATTTGCTTTCAAAAATCAATTTCCCTGAAGAAAATATTCACCGTGTACTTGGCGAAAATAATCCAGAAGAAGAAGCTATACGCTATGGAAAATTAATTGAAAAACAAATTCCGGGTGATGAAGATGGTCCTTTATTTGACTTGGTTATATTAGGAATGGGTGATGATGGACATACCGCCTCTATTTTTCCTTACAATATAGAGTTATGGGATAGTGAAAACACCTGCGAGGTAGCACTTCATCCAGATTCTGGTCAAAAGCGTGTTACTATTACTGGTAATATTATTAATAATGCTAGAGAAGTTGCTTTTTTGGTTACAGGAGCATCAAAAGAAGAAAAAGTAAAAACTATTATTAATGAAGAAGATGGTTTTGAAAAATTTCCTGCTGCTTTGGTAGCTCCTTATTCGGAACAACTAACTTGGTTTTTAGACGAAGCTGCTGCAAAAAGCCTTGATTTATAACACAATACACCATATAATTAGAATAATAAAATAGATTTACCTTTTTTCAAAAGCTGCTTAGGCAGCTTTTTTTGTATCTTGAATTAAAATTAAATTACACGAAACCACATAACAATCATGAAAGAAATTATAAATACTAAAAATGCCCCAGCACCTATAGGACCTTATAATCAAGCTGTTTTAACGAACGATACCTTATATATTTCTGGCCAAATTGCTATAGACCCAAGTACTGGAAATTTAATTACCGATGCCATTACACTAGAAACAAAACAAGTACTTGAAAATTTAAAAGCCATACTTGCCGAGGCTAATTTTACTTTTGAAAACATTGTAAAAACAAGTATTTTTTTAAGCAATATGGAATACTTTGCTACAGTTAATGAAGTTTATGCCAGCTACTTTTCAAATGATTCAGCTCCGGCAAGAGAAACCGTAGCCGTTAATAGCTTACCTAAAGGCGTAAATGTTGAAATTTCGGCAATAGCTGTAAGGTCTTAACAAATTTTTCGGCTATTTACTAATACCCTAAAAAAATTATATCCCAATTTAAAACCTACACCTATGTCTACTAAAATAACCTTATTTTTTTTCGTTTTATTTAGTCAAATCTGTTTTTCGCAAAAAATGGACAATGCCACTTTAGAACAACTTTTTACTAAAGTTACTGATAGTGTTAATGGATATCCTGGTTATTGGGAAATAATACATCGAGACCAACAACTATTATGCATTACTGATGAGCAACATAATAGAATGCGAATTATATCGCCAATAGTACAAACCGACTCTTTAGACAAGGAACTTTTAATTGATGCATTAACAGCTAATTTTCATTCTGCCCTTGATGTAAAATACGCTAACTCCAAAGGAATTATATGGTCAGTTTTTATACATCCCTTAAAAGAATTAAGCGAAAATGAAGTGGTTAGTGCTATTGAACAAGTGGTTAATGCC
Organism: uncultured Aquimarina sp.; assembly: GCA_947489195.1. GTDB lineage: Bacteria > Bacteroidota > Bacteroidia > Flavobacteriales > Flavobacteriaceae > Aquimarina. The sequence goes on from CANLCT010000021.1 coordinate 15,204, forward strand.
GCTAAAAACTTTGGTACTACATTTTCAAGTACCGAAATGATTTTTGGAGGTACGGCTACGCCAACACAAAACGAAGAAGAAACTCCTGTAAAAGAAGTTCCTCCTGTGCGTAAACTTTAATTAAAAGTTAAACAAATAATCTACTTCTAATTCTTTTACTGGGCCGTATTGTTTTAGCATCTCAAGGTTAATATCGTTTTTATTACCAATAACCATCATATCAAATGGTTTTCCTTTAATATAGGATTCAAAAAACAAGTTTAAATCTTGTAAGCTAAAATTACTCACTGCCTTGTATACTTCAATTCTATTATCATAACCAATTCCTAGTTTTTCCAAACGTTTGTAATTCCAGTAAATTCCAGATTTATTGATTCTACTTGCTGCAATAGTTTTTAATACCGATTCTTTAGCTGAAAAAAATTGTGCTTCATTTAATGGCATAGCATTTAACAGTTCTTTCATAGCACTAATGGCTTCGGGTAATTTATTTGCTTGCGTGCCCATGTATGCATATAAATAATTAGGCTTTTCTTTTTCACGTGCAGTGGCATAACTACTCATTGCCGAATAAGCTAGTGATTTAGACTCTCGCAATTCTTGAAAAACAATAGACGATAATCCACTTCCAAAATAAGTGTTAAACAACAGAGTTCCTGCAGCTAATTTTGGATCATAAGTAATCGATTTTGAAACTAACAACAATTCGGCTTGCACCATATCATAATTTACAAAATACACGTTTCCAATATTTTCCTTTTCTTCAAATTTTGCTTTTTTAGCGGCTATTTCTTTAAAGCTACCTAATTCATAATTTTCAGATAAGGCCTTTTTAGTTTCTTCAATATTATTTCCATAATAGAAAAATTCTGGCTTATACTCAATAACACCTTTTACTAGTTGAACTAACTCTGCCGTAGATTGTGCCTTTAAATCAACTATTGGAGTTACGTTTCGCAAACGAGAATTTTCGCCATATTTACTGTAATTAAGCATTCCGCTCCATAGAATTTCTGACTTATTTTTTTTCTTATCTGCCCTACTTTTATCAATTCTATCAATGAGTTGTTGGTATGCTAACGTATCAGCTTTTAAATCTTTTATTACCGAAAAAAGTAATTGTAATCCTTCAGGTATATGTTGCTGTAAGCCTGAAATTGATATTCTAGTTTTATCTTCCTGAACATCAAAATTATATTTTACACCAAGCTTATAAAATTCCTTTTTAACCGATTCATTTGTTAATATACTTGTCCCTAAATAATCCGCATAAGAAAATGCAATAGGCATTTTTTTATTATGGTCACTACCTATTGGATAGGTAATGGTTAATGAAGCCAAATCATTTGTTTCATTTTTTATATATGAAAATTTTGTTCCATTCTCAATTTTAGCTTCCTTAATTAAATCTTTATAATTAATTTGCTGAGGCTCTAGAGAATCAGAAACCATAAGATTAAATTTTGTTGCAAATTCTGAAACCTGATCTCTATTTACTGTTACAGGAGTAATTTTAGGGTTTTCTACCTTTACTTGATTAGGGTCTTCGCCTACTTCTTTATTTACAACAACGTAATTTTCTTTATAAAAGGCATTTGCAAAATCAATTACTTGTTGCTTAGTTATCTTTTTTAGTTTATTTAGTTTTTGCAAACGATCTTCCCATGGTTGGTTATACACAAAACTATACATATAATCATATGCCACTGCTTTTGAACTTTCCAAACTTTGAATTTGAGAAAGTGTTAGATCATTAATAATAGCTTCGATCAACCAATCGTCAAATTCCCCTTTTTTAATCAATTCTAACTGATCCAACAATAACTGTTTCACCTCATCTAAAGATTGTTCTTTTTTGGGCATACCATATAAAATATGCATTCCGTAATCTTTTTTAAACGAAGTAAATGAGCTGGCCGATTGTACTTTTTGTTTGCTATTTAAATTTAAATCAATTAAACCTGCATTTGAATTCGCTAACAGGTAATCAATTAAATTAACCATAATTGTTTCGTCATCACTAACACTAGCGGTTCTAAATCCAATATAAACAGATGCCGCATTTGGACCATATACTGTCGTTTCTATAGGCTCGGTTATAGGTAATTCTTTATCAAATTCGGGATGCTCTACTGATTTATAAACATAACTTCCAAAGGCTTTTTCTATTTTTCTAATAGTAGTATCAAAATCCAAATCTCCTACCAAAATAAGTGCCATATTATTGGGTACATAATATTTTTCAAAATAGCTATGAATCGCTTTCATTGAAGGATTTTTTAAATGTTCTGATGTACCAATAGTAGTTTGTGTTCCATATGGATGACTAGGAAACAATTTTTCTAACATAGCCGTATACTGCTTACGCCCGTCATTATCTTGCCCTCTGTTAAACTCTTCATAAACAGTTTCTAATTCTGTATGAAATAAACGCAACACCAACTCACTAAAACGCTCCTTTTCTAAAGCCAACCATTTATCTAATTCATTGGCTGGAATTTTATTTTTGTATACCGTCATTTCATTTGAAGTAAAGGCGTTTGTGCCTTCGGCTCCAATACTACTAATCATTTTATCATATTCATTTGCTATAGCAGAACCCGCTGCTATACCCGAAATAGAATCAATCTTTTTATAAATCACTTTTTTTCTTACGGTATCATAAGTATTTTTATGTGTCTCATACAAATGCTCGATCTCTCTTAATTGATCCTTTTCTTTTTTCCAGTTAGCTGTCCCCAATTTACTGGTTCCTTTAAACAACATATGCTCTAAGTAATGAGCTAAACCTGTTTGATCTGCCGGATCATAAGTTGATCCTGCTTTTACTGCAATAAGTGTTTCTATTTTAGGTTCATCAGTATTTTTAGACAAATACACTTTTAACCCATTGTGCAATGTATATAAGCGCAATCCCGTCGGATCATTTTCAAAAGATTTATATACTTTGGTAATATCAAATGATTTTTCAGAATGATATACAACGGGTTCTTTTTTAGAAGTACAACCTATTAAAAAAGTAACAAAAATTAGTCCTAAAACTATTTTATTAAATTTCACAGCCATACCTGTTTTAACTTTCTGCATAGTTTTTTATATAAAAACGTTAAAAATTTTATGCAGCATATGTTTTCAAAAAATAAACAACTATAAACAAGGTGATTAAAAAATATTTCTAATGACAGATACATTCACATCACCAAAACAATAAAAAACACTTACTCTTAGCATTGCTAATAAAGAAAATACACGTACATAATTTGGTCTAAACTTAACAATATACGTAGTTATAGCCAATTATTCAGCTCTTTATTTTTACTAAAAAAAAGTAACAAAAACAAAAAACCGTTTTCAAAATAAATTGAAAACGGTTTTTTGTATATTAAACTACTGTAAACTTTATGTTTACAACAAATAAAATTAACTTATAACTTCAGCTACTTTTTTACCAATTTCAGCTGGCGAATCAACAACATGAATTCCGCAAGCTCTCATAATGGCTTTTTTAGCAGCTGCAGTATCTTCGGAACCTCCAACAATAGCACCTGCATGCCCCATTGTTCTTCCGGCTGGAGCAGTTTCACCTGCAATAAAACCTACAACAGGTTTTTTGCTACCTGAGTTTTTATACCAATTAGCTGCATCTGCTTCTAATTGACCTCCAATTTCACCGATCATAACTACTGCTTCAGTTTCTGGGTCATTAATTAAAAGCTCTACCGCTTCTTTAGTAGTCGTTCCGATAATTGGATCACCTCCAATACCAATAGCAGTGGTAATACCTAATCCTTGCTTTACTACCTGATCGGCAGCTTCATAAGTTAAGGTACCTGATTTAGATACAATACCAATCTTACCTTTTTTGAAAACAAAACCTGGCATAATACCAACTTTAGCTTCTCCTGGAGTAATAACACCCGGACAGTTAGGACCTATTAATCTACATTCTTTATCTTTTATATAATTTGATGCCTTTACCATATCGGCAACAGGAATACCTTCTGTGATAGCAATGATTACTTTAATACCTGCATCGGCAGATTCCATAATAGCATCTGCTGCAAATGCTGGCGGAACAAAAATTAATGATACATCTGCATTTACTTTTTCAACAGCCTCTGCAACTGTATTAAAAACAGGTCTATCTAAATGTGTTTGTCCACCTTTACCTGGAGTAACTCCTCCAACAACATTTGTTCCGTACTCGATCATTTGTGAAGCGTGAAAAGTTCCTTCGCTCCCTGTGAAACCTTGTACAATTATATTTGAATCTTTATTTACTAAAACACTCATTGTATATATTTCTTTTTTATAATATGCTTTGCTAAAGTAAGTATTAATTACTAAGTAGTGAAGTTTTGTTTACAGAAATGTTTCCATATTTTCAAAGCTCATATCTGCCTGCTGACTTATCATATAACCTGTATACAGTTTATCATCTTTAAATTCCCAAATACACATAAAATGTGCTATAGCTTGTTCTTTTGATCTTTCAATTACCTTGGCGTAAAATGTATGCCTTATGGTAACAATATTTTTTTCTACTAATAAATGCGTGATTTTATTTCTTGAAAATTCAAAAGCATCTTGCATGCCTTTAAACATTCTTAAAATATCGTCGTACTTTTTTTTTGAAAAACCAAAACTACTATTCCAATTTAATGTAACATCTGGATGTAAATAGTCTTTTAAAATTTGATCATCATGAATTAAATCAGCTTCATAAAAAGTACGTACAATTTTTTTAGGACTCAAACTCATAGTTTATTAACTTTTTCAATAATATCGGGGATCTGTCTAATGGCTGCAATCTCTTTGTATTTTGATCTAAAATCACCTGCCGGAATACCAAAGTAATGCCCTCCAGTTTTTAAAGATTTACTCACACCTGATTTTGCAGAAATTACCGCTTTATCACCAATACTTATACCACTGGTAATACCAACTTGCCCCCAAATTGTAACCTCATCTCCAATTTCAACACAACCTGCAATACCCACTTGCGAAGCAATTAAACACTTCCTGCCAATAATCGTATCATGCCCAATATGCACTTGATTATCTATTTTTGTACCTTCTTTTATAAGGGTAACATCCGATACTCCTCTATCAATAGTACATGAGGCTCCTAAATCTACATGATCTTCAATAATTACACTTCCGCTGGAAAGTAATTTATCAAAACCTGTAGTTCTATTTTTATAATAAAAAGCATCGGCTCCCAATACCGTATTTGCATGAATCGTTACATTTTTACCCAAATGACAATTATCATAGATAGAAACATTACCATGAATTATAGAATTATCTCCAATAGTTACATGATTACCAATAAATACGCCTGGTTGAATCACTACATTTTCGCCTATTTTAGCTGTTGGCGAAATTTGTTGTGAAGCATGCTCAAAAGGCTTAAAAAACTTAGTTAATTTATTAAAATCATCAAAAGGATCATTAGAAATCAACAAGCTTTTACCCTTTGGGCAGTCGACCTTTTTATTAATAAGCACTGTAGTTGCTGCACTTTCTAATGCTTTATTATAATACTTAGGGTGGTCAACAAAAACAACATCCCCTGCTACTACTCTGTGTATTTCATTACAACCTGTTACCAAAAAATCTGCTTCGCCAACAAATTCAACTTGTAATATATCTGCAATTTGTTTTAAGGTAAAAGCTTGGGGGAATTTCATTTTTTTAGTATTAAGTACAAAGTAATGAGTACAAAGTATTAATTATAAAAACAACTAATACTTTAGGCAAATTACTTTATAATATTTTATATTAATTTATAGTATTTAGCAAAAAATGTTAATTATTGAGAATAGCTTATACCATGATAAATTTTCAAAAAATAACAGAAAGTATCTAATATTTAGTACTGAATACTCAGTACTAATTACTCTTTTACACGCTCTTTGTACGTTCCTTTTGTAGTTTCTATTTTTATTTTATCTCCTTCATTAATAAACAAAGGCACCATCACTTCAGCGCCGGTTTCAACAGTCGCTGGTTTAGTCGCATTTGTGGCTGTATTTCCTTTTACTCCAGGTTCGGTAGCCGTTACTTCTAAAATTACTGTTTGTGGCATTTCTACCGAAAGGGGTGCATTATCTTCTGAATTTATAATTACTGTAACTACATCACCTTCTTTTAATAAATCAGGTCGATCAATAGCCGTTTCTTGTAAAGCAATTTGCGAATAATCTTCTTGATTCATTAAATGATAACCTTCGGCATCATTGTATAAAAATTGAAATTTATGAGTTTCTACTCGAACTTCTTCAATTTTATGTCCTGCCGAAAATGTATTATCAATTACTTTTCCGGTAGTTACACTTTTCAATTTTGTACGAACAAAAGCAGGACCTTTACCTGGTTTTACATGTAAAAATTCTATTATTTTAAAAATATCATGGTTATATCGAATACATAATCCATTTCTAATATCACTAGTACTTGCCATTATATGCGATTGTTATATTGTTATTTTGTTATTTTGATGTAAAATAGCCTTTCATAATTCCGCGCTGCGAATTTTTTATAAACTGCAAAATTTCGTCACGTTCTTTTGAAGCCTCCATTTCTGCTTCTATAATTGAAGAAGCTTGACTATTGTTATAATTTTTTTGATATAAAATTCTATATATATTCTGAATTTCTCTGATTTTATCTATATCAAAACCTCTTCGGCGTAAGCCAATAGAATTGATTCCAACATAAGATAGGGGTTCTCGACCTGCTTTAACAAACGGAGGAACATCTTTACGTACTAAAGAACCACCAGTTACAAAAGCATGGCTCCCCACACTACAAAATTGATTAATTGCTACCATACCAGCACAAACCACATAATCACCTATAGTAATATGCCCCGCTAGTGTAGTATTATTTGAAAAAATACAATGATTACCTACAATACAATCATGAGCAATATGACTATATGCCATAATCCAACAATCTTCGCCAATTTGAGTTTTCATTCTATCTGATGTCCCTCTATTGATTGTTACACACTCTCTAATAGTGGTATTATTACCAATAATGGTCACCGTATCTTCGTCATTAAACTTTTTGTCTTGCGGTATTGCCGAAATTACTGCTCCGGGAAAAATATTGCAATTTTTACCAATACGCGCCCCTTCCATTATAGTTACATTAGAGCCTATCCAAGTACCCTCGCCAATAATTACATCATTATGAATGGTTGTAAAAGGCTCGATAACCACATTTTTGGCTATTTTGGCTCCGGGGTGAACGTATGCTAGTGGTTGATTCATGGTTATTTATTTAATTGCTTCTTACAGTACTCTAATAAATTTAGCGCTAATTTTTTTTTTATTACAAAGCTAAAGGTACTATTTGTTTTTTGTTTTTACGATTTGCGCCATTAACTCAGCTTCGGACACTAATTTATTATTAGCATATGCCTTTGCTGCCATATGACAAATTCCTCTTCGGATAGGAGTTATTAATTTTAAGTCGAAAATTAACGTATCACCAGGTATTACTTGCTGTTTAAATTTTACATTATCAATTTTCATAAAGAAAGTTAAGTAGTTTTCCGGATCAGGAACTGTACTTAAAGCTAAAATGCCTCCAGCTTGTGCCATAGCTTCTACCTGTAATACACCTGGCATTACTGGAGCACCTGGAAAGTGGCCATTAAAAAAGGGCTCATTCATTGTTACATTCTTCATACCTACCACATGTGTATCTGACATTTCTATAATACGATCCAACAACAAAAAAGGTGCTCGATGTGGAAGTGTTGCCATGATTTGATGTATATCCATCAATGGCTTTTGTGATAAATCAAATTTAGGCACGTAATTACGGCGCTCTTTTTTAATTTTTTGTGCCATTATTTTTGCAAATTCTGTATTTACAAAATGACCTGGCTTAGTGGCAATGACCCTTCCTCTAATACGGGTTCCTATTAATGCTAAATCACCAATTACATCTAACAATTTATGACGAGCGGCTTCATTAGGGTAATGTAATGTGAGGTTATCTAAAATTCCATTAGGTGTAACCGAAATAGAGTCCTTACCAAAAGCTACTTTTAAGCGCTCCATGGTCTCGGGCTTTAACTCTTTGTCTACATATACTATGGCATTATTTAAATCACCTCCTTTAATCAATCCATGTTCTAACAGCATCTCAAGCTCATGCAAAAAACTAAAAGTACGCGCATCGGCGATATGTTCTTTAAAATTTGACATGGTATCCAATGATGCATTTTGAGTACCAAGTACTTTGGTACCAAAATCAACCATTGTTGTTATTTGATATTCATCGGAAGGTATCACTAAGATTTCACTTCCCGTTTTTTCATCTTTATAGGCAATTGGTTCGGTAACAATATATTCATCAATCTCAGCGTCCAATTCCTCAATACCTGCTTTTTCTAAAGCTTCTACAAAAAACTTACTCGAACCATCCATTATTGGCGGTTCTGGTGCATTTAACTCAAATAACACATTATCAATACCCAAACCAACACAAGCTGCCAATACATGCTCTGATGTATTAATAGAAACTCCATTACTTTCAAAATTAGTTCCTCGTTGAGTATTAGTTACAAAAAGAGCACTTGCTTTAATGGTTGGCTCATTTTCTAAATCTACTCTTTTAAAAACGTAGCCATGATCGGCTGGAGCAGGTTTAAAAGTTAATGTCACCTCATTTCCGGTATGAAGTCCTACACCCTTAAGTGTAATTTCTTGCTTGATTGTCTTTTGTTTCACAACGGTAGTACTCATTCTATTTATTATTTTTTTCTAATGCATTAATTCGATTTACTATTTTAGGAAGGTTCCTAAAATGCACGTATGATTTATTCCAGTCCGTATATCCAAATGATGGCGACCCTTGGATTACCTCACCATTCTTAATATTTCGACCAACACCTGATTGGGCTTGTATTTTAACATTATCTCCAATATTCAAATGCCCTGCTAAACCAACTTGTCCGCCTATTAAACAGTGTTTTCCAATTTTAGTCGAACCTGCAATACCTGCCTGAGCGGCAATTGCAGTGTGTTCGCCCACCTCAACATTGTGCGCTATTTGTATTTGATTATCTAACTTTACTCCTTTTCGGATAATTGTTGAACCTAATGTTGCTCGATCTATTGAAGTACCCGCGCCTACATCTACATCTTCTTCGATAATAACATTTCCAATTTGAGGTACTTTTTTATATTCGCCCTTTTCGTTAGGTACAAAACCAAATCCATCGGCTCCTATTACAGCGCCACTATGCACAACGCAACGATCACCTATAATACAATCCGAATATAATTTTGCTCCTGCAAATAACACTACATCATCGCCTATCGTTACATTATCACCAATATATACATTGGGAAAAATTTTTACATTATTACCAATTTTTACACCATTGGCTATATACGTAAATGCTCCTACATAAATATTGTCACCATAAGTAACTGATTCTGCAATAAAACTAGGTTGCTCCACCCCTGTCTTATTCAATTTAATCATATTATAATACTCTAGCAATTTTGAAAACGAATTACGTGCATCATCAACACGTATCAGCGTAGTCTCTATCGTATCTTCTACTTCAAAGCTTTTATCAACAATAGTTACTGTCGCTTTAGTAGTATAAATATATTGTTTGTACTTAGGGTTGGCCAAAAAAGTTAAAGACCCAGATGTTCCTTCTTCTATTTTTGCTAACTTACTAACTTGGGCTTCACTATTTCCTTCAACAGTTCCTTCAAGTATTTCGGCAATTTGTTTGGCTGTAAATTTCATTGAAACAAAAATATGAAATTTTACTAATCCAAAACTTTAGGAAGACATATAAAATATTTTGTCACCTTTTTTGACAATGCTTCTATATTATATTGATCACTTGCAGCTGCTATATCCTTAATTTCTTGGTTTTTAAACATTAATTTTATATTCTGCTTTTTAGTATTGTATGCTTGATTTGATACCGCTCCTCCAAACACAAAATAAGATGCTTCTTCTTCTGTGAATCCATATTTTTTCTGTAATCCTTTATTATACTTATCTATGAGTTCATTAGAAAAGGGAGTAGATGCTAATTCTATTTTTAGCAAATCGCGATTAATAATCATTTGCGATAATTTACTTAACACCTTATCATTGTAACTTATCCATTCTTTTATTGCTGATATAATATCATAATCATCCAATTTAGCGAACTCATTTAACACCTCTACCGTAAAACTTGAGGCATCAATTTTATTATTTAAAAAGAAATTCAATACTGTTCCTGCAGGCAATTGATGTCCTTGCCCCACTAAATACTTTGCTCTTTTTAATATATTAATCAATAAATTTTCGGCTACTAAGCTTGTTTTATGTAAATAAACTTGCCAATACATCAATCTTCTCGAAAGCAAAAACTTTTCAACGGAATAAATTCCTTTTTCCTCAACGACTAAATAATCATCTACTACATTAAGCATCGTTATTAGGCGTTCACTATTTACATTTCCTTCTGCTACTCCTGTATAAAAACTATCTCGTTTTAAATAATCTAAACGATCCATATCCAATTGACTAGAAATCAATTGATGTAAAAATTCGCGTTTGTATTCTCCTTTAAATACTTCAATAGCCAAATCCAGTTTTCGATCAAACTCTTTGTTAATAGCTTCCATAAATAACAAAGAAATTTCTTCATGACTTACTTCATTAACTATACTGTGTTCCATTGCATGCGAAAACGGTCCATGACCAATATCATGTAATAATATGGCTATTAAAACAGCATTTTCTTCGTCAATTGAAATTTCAACCCCTTTAAAACGAAGTACACGAACTGCTTGCTGCATTAAATGCATCGATCCTATAGCATGATGAAAACGCGTGTGATGAGCCCCTGGATATACCATATATGACATCCCCATTTGAGTAATTCTGCGTAAGCGTTGAAAATACTTATGCTCAATTAAATCAAATACCAAAGCATTAGGCAATGTAATAAACCCGTAAATTGGATCGTTTAATATTTTTAGTTTGTTTCTTTTTTTCAAAAAATATTATTTTAAAAGATAAAACAAATATACATTATCCGATATTAGTATTTCTGTAACTTCCCATTGGAATTTCAGTTATTTAATTAACTTAATTTATACAATTACACTTATGAGTTCTATACATATTCTATGGGTTGATGATGAAATTGACTTATTGAAACCACATATCCTTTTTTTAGAAAAGAAAAATTATAAAGTTTCTAAATGCCAAAGTGGTACCGAAGCTTTAGAGGCTATTGATCAAGAAAATTTTGATATTGTTTTTTTAGATGAAAATATGCCAGGAATATCTGGCATTGACACCTTAGCTGAAATTAAAGAAAAGCAAGCTAATTTACCTGTGGTAATGATTACCAAAAGTGAAGAAGAATACATAATGGAAGAAGCTATAGGAAGTAAAATAGCCGACTACTTAATTAAACCCGTAAACCCTAATCAGATTTTACTAAGTTTAAAAAAGAATTTAGATCATTCGCGATTAGTTTCTGAAAAAACCACTTCAAACTACCAACAGGAATTCAGAAAAATAGCTATGGATATGGCTATGGTAAATTCTTATGATGAATGGATTGAAATGTACCAGCGCCTGCTTTATTGGGAATTAGAATTAGAAGGCATTGAAGATTCTGGAATGTTTGAAATTTTAGAAACCCAAAAAGTAGAGGCCAACTCTCAGTTTTGTAAATTTATCAATAAAAATTATCACGATTGGTTTGATGGCGCGCCAGATGCTCCCATGCTATCTCACAGACTTTTTCAAGATCGGGTTGTACCCGAATTAAGTAAAGAACAGCCTACACTTTTGGTTGTTGTAGATAATTTGCGATATGACCAATGGAAAGTTTTTGAGCCTGTGATCACAAAACACTACAAAACAGTAGAAGAATCTCCTTATTACAGTATTTTACCAACGGCTACTCAATATGCTCGTAATGCTATTTTTTCGGGATTAATGCCTTTGGAAATGGAAAAAAAACATCCCGAGTGGTGGTTAAATGATACTGACGAAGGCGGAAAAAACATGCATGAAAATGATTTTTTAACTGCCCAAATTGAGCGTTTACGTCTTAATATTAAACATGAATATTACAAAATAACTAACGAAAAATCGGGTCGAACGCTAGCCGACAATTTTAAAGGATGTAAAAACAATGATTTAACTGTGGTAGTATACAATTTTGTCGATATGCTTTCGCACTCTAAAACTGAAATGGAGGTTATCAAAGAATTGGCATCAAACGACAAAGCTTATCGTTCTTTAACATTAAGCTGGTTTAAAAACTCGCCTCTTTATGATATTATCCAAAAAGCACAAACTTTAGGCTTTAAATTAATTATTACTACCGATCACGGTACTATCAATGTAAATAAACCATCGAAAGTTATTGGCGATAAAAACACTAGTTTAAATTTACGCTATAAAACGGGTAAAAGTTTAACTTATGAAAACAAAGAAGTGGTTGCTTTTAAGGATCCAAAATCAATTCACTTACCTGCCATAAACATGAGTAGTTCTTTTATTTTTGCTCGTGATGATTACTTTTTTGCCTACCCAAATAATTATAACCATTATGTGAGTTATTACCGAAACACCTATCAACATGGAGGCGTTTCGTTAGAAGAAATGATTATTCCTTTTGTAACTTTACAGCCAAAATAATTATAGTAGTTAGTACAAAGTATTAAGTATTTAGACTTTTTTAAACTTAGTAGACTTAATACTTCGTACTCTTTACTTAATTCTAAAAAAAATGGAAGTTACTTACGATATTACTGGCTTAGATGAAATTGCTAAATTAATTATAACCAAAGCCAAACATAAAACATTGCTTTTTAATGGTGAAATGGGTGCTGGCAAAACCACTCTTATAAAAGCTATTTGTCAGTTTTTAGGTGTTCAAGATACTGTTTCGAGCCCCACCTTTGCTTTAGTTAATGAGTATGAAGGAGACGGCAATCTTATTTACCATTTTGATTTTTATCGCATACAGGATGAAGAAGAAGCTTATGCTATTGGTTTTGAAGAATATGAATATACTGGAGATTATCTATTTATAGAATGGAGTGAAAAAATTCCTAATTTAATTCCTGAAGAAGCACATATTATCAATATTACTATTGAAGAAAACGATTTAAGAAAGCTTTCTTTCGATGAATAATTATCACAATCAAAGTACGTTATAATTTACACACAACTATAACGTTTTTAAATTATATAGTTATGTGTAAATAAAAACCTATTACACCTATAGTTTATAAGTGGATAACAAAACCAATCAACCCTTGAAAAATACTATTTGAATCAATTCCGGCATTATATCTTACAGCTGGTTCTAAACTAACATTATTAGCAATAAACCATGCATACCCACCTTGGATGCCAATCCAATTTGCTCCATTCGACACTCCTGTAAAATCTATCCCTACAGGAAATTTCCTATTTATATAGTACTTACCTCCAATTTTGTAAACAAAATTACTATTACTATTGAAGCTGCCATAACCTAAACCAATTTTTATAGCCAAATTATCCGAAATAAAATATCCTGACTCTACACCAACACTAAATACATCTATATTTCCAGAAGAAAAAGCAAATGATGTATTTCCTGTTGTTGCAGAACCTGTGTTTGCTTCAATTATCCAAGACCCTTTTGATAATACATCTGCTGAAGTTGAATTTGTGTCTTGAGCACTAATATTTGCAAAAACAGCCACTCCTAAGATTACAGAAAACAATAATTTTTTCATTAATATTTAGTTTAAAATTAAACTCAAATATAAATCTTTAAACGTATACAATCATTATTTTAAATCATCAATAATCTAATGTTTAATTTTTAATTTTCAAATGAATAAGTTCCTTAAATACTAAATCAGTTAAACATATTAAGTTTAAGAAATCACTCCCGATCCTATAAGTTCATCTTCCAAATACCAAGCTACAAATTGCCCTTCTTGTATGGCCGATTGTGGATTTTCGAAACGCACTACCAAACCCTCTTCTGTTAAATTTATAACCGCATTTTCTAAATTTTGGCGATATCTAATTCGAGCTTTTACCTCCATAAACGCTCCTTGCGTTAATCTTAGATCTGGTCTTACCCAATGTAACTCTTCAAATTTAACCAACAATTGACTGCGATATAAACCTGGGTGATTTTTACCTTGCCCTACATAAATCGTATTAGTTTCTACATCTGTTTCTATAACAAATAATGGCAATGGGGTTCCACCTACAGACAAGCCTTTTCGTTGTCCCTTTGTAAAATAATGTGCACCAATATGTTCTCCAACTTTTTTACCAAACTCGGGTGTATATTTATAATTATGTAGCTGCAAAGGCGCATCTGCATTTGCATACACATTGCTAGATGCTTCAATTTCTACTATCGCTCCGTTTTTAGGTTTTAGTTTCTGCTGAAGGAATTCAGGTAAACGTACTTTACCAATAAAACATAAACCTTGAGAATCTTTTTTTTCTGCGGTAACCAGATCCTGATCTGCGGCTATTTTTCTTACTTCAGGCTTTATTAATTCTCCGACCGGGAAAAGTGTTTTAGCTAATTGTTCTTGCGAGAGTTGGCATAAAAAATAAGACTGATCCTTATTTTGATCTTTCCCTGCTAGCAATCTATGAATTTGTTTCCCTGCCACATCAATAGTATCTTTTCGACAATAGTGTCCAGTAGCCACATAATCTGCACCAAGTTCGAGTGCTATTTTCATAAACACATCAAACTTAATCTCACGGTTACATAACACATCGGGATTTGGTGTTCTTCCCTTTTCATACTCTGCAAACATATAATCCACAATACGCTCTTTGTATTGCTCACTTAAATCGACAGTTTGAAAAGGAATTCCTAATTTTTCTGCTACCAACAAGGCATCATTACTATCATCGAGCCATGGACATTCATCGGAAATGGTTACAGAATCATCATGCCAATTTTTCATAAAAAGTCCAATTACCTCATAGCCTTGCTCTTTAAGCAAATACGCTGCTACACTTGAATCAACACCACCCGAAAGTCCAACTACTACTCTTTTCATGATCTAAAAATTGAGTGCAAAAATACGATAATTTGAAATAATATCAATTTGTATATAAAATGATTGCCCGAAAGTTAAAGCTAACTTTTTTCATAAATTAACATGAATTAAACATAATTTTATTCAACGGTCAAAATTGTCAATTTGAATGATTTTCTATCTAAAATTGTATCGAGAACTATCTTTTTCTTAGCCCCAACTCACGTAAATTATGAATAAAAAAAAGAGAACTAAGCCCTGCTCAGTTCTCTTTTTTATTCTTCCTCTTTTTCTTATTTCACCTTTTTTAAAGCTTCGATTATATCCACTGGATCTAATCTTTCAGTATAATCTTCAGGTAAAAAAGACAATACAATTTCTCCTTGTTTAGTTACCACATAAGTAGCTGGTAAAGGCAATTCATAATCATTATTTTGGTTGTGCTTAGCAACATCGATATCAAATTTATGATATACCTCACGCAAATCTTTAGGCATTTGAAACACTAAACCTAATTGCTTTGCATATTTATTATCAAGATCACTTAATACAGTAAAAGACAATTCGTTTTTTTCAGATGTTGTTAATGAATTATCTGGAGTTTCTGGAGTTATAGCAACTAAATTAGCTCCAAGTTCTTTTATCTGAGGTAAGGCATCTTGCAAAGCTTTTAACTCCACATTACAATATGGACACCATCCTCCTCTATAAAAAGAAACCACTAAAGGGCCTTTTTCTAAAAAGGAATGAATAGAAACTTCTTTATTATTTACATCAACAAGACTGGCATCTTTTAAAACATCTCCTTTTTGAATTGCTTTTTTTGGTAAAGCTTCGGCCGTAAGCGTATCAAATGCATTAGTCATAATAGTTTGAACTTCTGCAGGGACATTTTTAGAGAACGCTTCTTTCGTTTCTTGTAATTTTGTGGTTAATGACATAATTTTGATTTTAAGTAATTTATTACGAACTATGTCGACAATACTTAACCCTAATTACTAAAAAACACAACTATAATTTTTACCATATTTTCGTTAATAAACTTACTCAATGCACTACTTTATAAATGCTTATTTATAACGCTTCTCTCTAATTAATTTTCCATTTTCATAATATTTCCAGGTACCCACTTTTTTATTTGCCTTATAATTACCTTCAATAATTAATTGCCCTTTACCATTATAATATTTATTTTCCCCTTCTAACAATCCATTTTTATAATTGTACACTTTATAAAGCACCCCTTTAAGTGTATAAACTAGTTCTTTACCTTCCTTTTTGTCATTTACAAAAGTAACTTTTTCCGAAATCTGACCATTATCATAATAACTCAGGCGCTCCCCAACTAACAAATCATTTTCATAATTTTCAATCATCATTAATTTAGCATTCGTATTATGATAATATTCCCATTTGCCTTCGCGTTTTTTATTAATAAGGGCGCCCTTACTAATTAGTTTTCCCTTTTGACTGTAATATTTAACCTCTGCTTTATTCCCATTATCCGAAAAACTTTTTACAGCAGATGGTTTGTTTGGAAAACCTTTGGTATAAAATTTAAAATCTCCAATTTCTATTCCATGATCAAAAGTACCTGAATACCTAAGCTGCTCTGTCCCATCATATTTTTTTTGCCACAAACCATGCCTTGTACCATCTTCATGATATTGATTGATTTGCGCATAAAAAGTGGTATTTACAACTAAAAAAAAGCCTATTAAAATTACTTTAAAATCACACATTGATATACAAAATTTATGTATCAAATTTAATCAAATTCTATTCCAAAAAAATAAGCCCTGCGAATTTTACCACAGAGCTTATTAATTTCTAATTTTAAAAAAAATTATTTCTTTTTCTTTTGTTGCTTTTCAGCTTGCTCCATTGCCTCTTGAAGACGTTGCTTAAACTTGCTCTGCTTTTTAGGCTTCTTTTTATTTTCCTGTATTTGAGCATGAATTTTATCTTCGTCAATAATGTAGTTTTTAATTACTAACATAATTCCAATGGTAATTAGGTTCGAAATAAAATAATACAATGACAATCCTGAAGGATAGTTATTAAAGAAAAACAACATAAACAAAGGCGATAAATACATGATAAATTTCATGTTAGGCATACCAGGTTGTTGTTGCGTAGGCATGTTTTGACCAGTAGTCATTTGCATGTAAAAGAATATTGCAATAGATGCCAATATTGGAAATAAACTTACGTGATCTCCATAAAAAGGAATCGTAAATGGCAAATCAAATATTTTATCATAACTAGATAAATCATCGGCCCATAAAAACCCTTTTTGTCGTAAGGCTATAGCACTTGGAAAAAAGCTAAACAAGGCATATAATATAGGCATTTGCAACAATGCTGGTATACATCCACTCATCGGACTTACTCCTGCTTTACCATAAAGCTTCATGGTTTCTTGCTGCTTTTTCATAGGGTTATCAGCATACTTTTCATTAAGCTCTGTAATCTCAGGCTTTAACACCTTCATACGTGCTTGCGAAACATATGACTTATAAGTTACCGGTGACAATCCTATTTTAACCAAAATTGTCATGAAAATAATAGCTAATCCATAAGGTAAAAACCCTCCTAGTAAACTAAATAATGGTATAAAGATGATTTTATTTATCCATCCAAAAATACCCCAACCTAGTGCTACAATTTCATCAAGATTTCTATCGTAACTTTTTAGAATTTCATAATCTGTTGGTCCGTAATACCAATTCATTTGATAATTTAGGTTTCCCGCATTTAATGCCAAAGGCATTTGAGCCGTAAACTTTTTTAATTTTAAGGTATCAATAGCTTCATCCTTAATTAAATTAGTTGAAGTAAACTTTCCTTTTTTAAAGGGTTTATCTGTCAATAATACTGAAGAAAAGAAGTGTTGCTTGAAGGCTACATAAGTAACATCTTCTGCTTCTTCTTCTTTAAAATCTCCTTGACCGGTGTAATCATCTCTTCCATCTTCATACTCAAAAACAACTTCAGTATAACGATTTTCATAGGTATTACTTTTTGCATGTCGGAATGCCTCTAATTCCCAGTTTAAATCAATAGATTTACTCGAGTCAAAAACACTTTCCAAACCTTGAGAACGTACTGAAAAATCAAGCATGTAATCATTAGGCTTTAACACATACACATATTCTAAAAATTTATCATTAGATACTTTTAAGCGCATACTTAACTGCTGATTATCGCCAACAGTAGTAAGTTTAGGTTCAAAAAACAAATCCTTAGTACTTAAAACTCTGTTATCGGCAGTACTAAAATCAATAGATAGATTCGCATTTTTACCATCCTTAATTAAATATACAGGATTGGCATCGTGAGTTTTAAAATTTTTCAATTTTGCCTCACTAATATATCCTCCTTTGTTATTTAATTTTAAAGAGAGTACTTCGTTTTCTAATAAAGTTTCTCCTCCATTAGCTGCCGCTAATGTTTGCGAATATCCAAAAGCTCCTAGTTTTTGATAGGCTACTACTTTACCTAAAGAATCTACTGCTGCTGGTAAACTTGATTCTGTAACAACATTAGCAACTTTGGTTTCTTGCTTTGTATTCGCTACTTGTTCTTGCTTTTGCTTTTCTGCTTCCAACTCTTCAGGAGTAGGTCTGCTCGTATATATATAATACGCAGCAATGGCAAAAATTAGCACATAACCAATTAATGATTTTGGGTCAAATTGTTTTTCTTCCATATTATTTTACAATGTCAAAAACCAAAAAAACATCATGACGTATATCGAGATGTTTTTATTGAGTAAGGACTACTTATTAATTTTTACTATAATTAAGTGCTGCTTTTACAAAGGCAACAAAAAGCGGATGTGGTTTTAACACCGTACTTTTATATTCTGGGTGGTACTGTACACCTACAAACCAAGGATGATCTTTTGCTTCGACTATTTCTACTAAGCCCGTTTTTGGATTTACACCTGTAGTTAACAATCCTGCAGCTTCTAACTGAGCCTTATATTCATTATTATATTCATAACGGTGTCTATGACGCTCCAATATCTCATCTTGTTGGTAAGCATCAAATACGTGACTATCTTTTGTTAACTTACATTTCCATGCACCTAAACGCATAGTTCCTCCTTTTTCGGTAATATTTTTTTGCTCCTCCATAAGATTAATTACGGGGTTTACTGCATTTTCATCTTGCTCTATTGAAATCGCATTTTTAAGTCCTAGTACATTTCGAGAATATTCAATAACTGCCATTTGCATTCCTAAACAAATTCCTAAAAATGGAATTTTATTTTCTCTAGCATATTGAACAGCCATAATTTTACCTTCGATACCTCGCTCACCAAAACCTGGAGCTACTAAGATACCATCTAAATGCTTTACTTTGTCAGTTACATTACTGGTTGTTAAATATTCTGAATGTATACTTTCAACTTTCACCTTTACTTCGTTTGCTGCACCAGCATGAATAAAGGCTTCTAAAATTGACTTGTAAGAATCCTGTAATTCAACATATTTCCCAATCAAACCAATTGTAACGGTACTTTTAGGATTTTTATGTTTCTTTAAGAAACCATTCCAAGCTGTTAAATCTATATTTTCCTCTATCGGAAGATTAAATTGCCTTAAAACTACCGCATCTAATTTTTCTTCCAACATCAAATTAGGAACATCGTAAATGGTAGAAGCATCGATAGATTGAATTACTGCTTCTTTTCTAACGTTACAAAACAAAGCTAGTTTAGCTCTTAAATCATCAGATAATTCATGCTCTGTTCTACACACTAACACGTCTGCCTTTATACCACTTTCCATAAGTGTTTTAACACTATGCTGGGTAGGTTTTGTTTTTAACTCCCCTGCGGCAGACAAGTAAGGTATTAAGGTAAGGTGAATTACCATCGAATTCTCATCGCCCAATTCCCATTTTAATTGACGTACAGCTTCGATATATGGTAACGATTCAATATCACCAACGGTTCCTCCTATTTCAGTAATTACGATATCATATTCTCCACAATTTCCTAAAATCTGAATACGCTCTTTTATTTCATTTGTAATATGAGGAACCACCTGAACGGTTTTCCCTAAAAACTCACCACGACGTTCTTTTTGAATAACACTTTGATATATACGCCCTGTAGTTACATTATTAGCTTGAGAAGTAGGTACATTTAAAAAACGCTCATAATGCCCTAAATCCAAATCTGTCTCGGCACCATCATCAGTTACATAACACTCTCCATGCTCATATGGATTAAGTGTTCCTGGATCAACATTTATATAAGGATCAAGCTTTTGAATAGTTACTCTATGACCACGAACTTGCAATAATTTTGCCAACGAAGCTGCTATAATTCCTTTTCCTAATGACGAAGAAACTCCTCCTGTGACGAAAATATATTTAGTTTGGCTCATGCAGCTTTTCTTTAAATTTAAATAAAGCGCAAAAATACAAAGAAGAATATAAAATAGGTCAACTTTTTTATGCAAAAAGTAGGATTTCCATTTGAATACTAAATACCAGAAAAACTTTACTAAAATCTTATAATTTTATCTAAATTAGATATATTAAAATTTGATACATCTCTAAAACATTGAATAAAAAAAAGCCCTAATTAATTAGAGCTTCTTGTAAAATTTTATATTGATATGTTATTCTTCTTCGTCTGATACTTTTTCAGCATCAACATCTTCTAAACTTAAATCTTTTATTAAATCTGACTTGTGCAATAAGTTATACCATTGTATTACCTTTTTAATATCACTGGCATACACTCTTTCTTCATCATAATCAGGTAATACCTCTAAAAAATAAGACTCTAATTCTTTTTTAGATGATTTATGACTTATTGATGCTTCACCATTTTGCTTTTCGCGAATGGCAATAAATACTTCTTTTAATGGCACCTCTTTATCATACGTATACACGGCTATTTCATTTAGTACACTTACATTATTTCGCATACTAATTGACTGTCGCTTACCATCAATTAATGATGTAACCAAAAAACCACCTCTTGTTTGAGACATTAATTCAAACAAACCTGGCTTTCCAGATATGGCTATAATTTTTTCTAAACTCATTTTATTATTTTAATGAACGCTAATATATAAATTTTATCTTCCTTTTTTTGCTAATGGGTAACGCATGCGGTACTCGCTAAACACCTTCCCCTTTGAAATATTTGCAAGCTTTCCTTTTAGCAAACGTTTTTTTAAGCTCGATAACTTATCTGTAAATAGAATCCCTTCAATATGATCATATTCGTGCTGAATTACACGTGCTGCTAAGCCCGAATATGTTTCTACCTTTTCATTAAAATCTTCATCAAAATATTGAATTTTCACTGTTTCCTTTCTCGTCACATCTTCTCTTACATCAGGAATACTCAAACAACCTTCATTAAAAGTCCACTCTTTACCCGTTTCTTCAAGTATGGTTGGATTTATAAAAGATTTTTTAAAAGATTTCAATTGCTCTTGCTCTTCAGAGCTTAAATCTTCATCAGCCGCAAATGGAGATGCATCGACGACAAATAAACGAATTGAACGTCCGACTTGGGGCGCCGCTAAGCCTACTCCATGAGCATTATACATGGTTTCCCACATATTTTCTAAAAACTCTGAAAAATTCGGATAATCTTCAGGTATCTTTTTCGCAACTTTTTTTAACACGGGATCTCCGTAGGCAACAACAGGCAAAATCATTATTTGGTCTCTATTTTGGTAATCTACAACATGTAATAACTGATAAGCAATCCTAAAATTGCATTTCAATAATTTCGAATTGCAAAAGTACTAAACAAAATACTTTTCATCTTCATTTTTAGGCTCAAATTATGATTTGTAATTTTATTGAAAGTATAGATAGCACTATTTTCTAATTAAAAACTAAACAATCAGTCACATTATTATCTATAGTTTAAAAAATCTTGAAGAATTAATGTCGCACTTATTTTATCTACCAATCCTTTATCGCGTCTTTTCTTTTTTGAAATTCCTGATTTTAGCATCGTATCAAATGCCATTTTGGAAGTAAAACGTTCATCAACACGATGTATCTGAACTGTTGGAAATTCTTTAGACAACTGTTCCAAAAAAGTTTTAATTTCCACTTCGATATCCGAAGCTTCACCATGCAATCGTTTCGGCTCGCCTACTACAAAAGCTTCAATTTTATTCAACTGAGCATACTCTTTTAAAAAAGGAATCAATTCTGTTGTTGGTACAGTTGTTAACCCACTTGCTATAAGTTGCAAATCATCTGTAACAGCTATTCCTGTTCGTTTACTCCCGTAATCTATTGCTATAAGTTGAGGCATTTAATTTTAGATTTTAGATTTTAGATTTTAGATTTTAGATTTTTTTTGAATACTTCAAAAAAATCTCACAACTCACAACTCACAACTGTCAACTGTCAACTATCAACTGTCAACTGTCAACTATAACTAAAAAAACTACTCCGGATATTCAATACGTAAATGATACATATTATTCAACTTACGTTTCATTATTTTCTTGATTTGCTGAATCTCTTTAAAAGTAATATTTGCATTTAAAAACTGACCCTCCTCCATTTGTTTATTAATAATTTTTTCAACAAACTCATCAATCAGTGTACTAGTTGGATTCTTTATACTTTTTGAAGCCGCCTCTACACTATCACTCATCATTAAAATAGCTGTTTCTTTCGAAAAAGGTATAGGGCCTGGATACTGAAATAAAGAAACATCCACATCCGGATTATCTTCTTTAGCTTTTACATAAAAGTAGTACACAGTACTTGTTCCGTGATGTGTTCGAATGAAATCAATAACACGATCTGGCAATTTATTCTTTTTAGCTATTTCAATCCCTTTTAAAACATGATCTGTAATAATTTTTGCACTTTCGGCTGGCAATAAATGATCATGCGGATTCATTCCACTAGATTGATTTTCCGTATAATATGTGGGTGCATTCATTTTTCCTACATCATGATAAAGCGCTCCTACCCTAACCAACATGGCATTTGCGCCTATTTCATTTGCTGCTGCTTCTGCCAAATTTGCCACATTGAGTGAATGGTGAAAGGTACCTGGAGCTACTTCTGCCAATTCTTTTAACAATTTAGAATTAGTATCACTTAATTCTAACAAAGAGACATCCGAAACCAAACCAAAAATCTTTTCAAATCCATAAATCAACGGATGCACTATTAAAGTTGCAAAACCACAAAGCACAAATAATAAAATGGGCTGCAACTCTACTATTTTTTCCGAAAAGGTATCTGCATCCTTACTAAACAGGCTCCCCTCTTGTATAATATGAAAAGCTATATAAGCTATAATATAAACCAAGGTTATTTGCCCTACCGAAACAAACAAATTTGCTCTTTTATACAATTCAGACACTGTTAATATTGTCACTATACCAGCAATGGTTTGCAAAAAAGTATACTCGTAATTATTAGGTACCAAAAAACCTAATATCAATACAGTTATTACGTGTGTAAAAAAACCTAAACGAGCATCAAAAAAAGCTTTTATAACCAATGGCAAAATACAAATAGGTACTACATATACAAACTTTGGATTGTATTTAATTACCAAAGTGGTAATTAACACCATTAGCAGCATATTAAAAATTATAAATGTAACTTTTGTGTTATTTTCATAAATAGAATACCTATATTTTTTTATAAATAGAAATAGCATTAATAATGCTAATGCTACTAATAACATGTATCCAAAAACGATCCAATTCTGATTATTATCACTCCAAATTTGAGATTCATATTGCTCTTGCAATGATTTTAATATTTGGAAGGTATCTGCATCAACAATTTCCCCTCTTGCAATAATTCTCCTATCTTTTTCAACACTCCCTCTAGTATCTAATACGTTAGATAACTCTTGAGAAATAGCTTTTTCAGTCAACTCTTTGTCTAAGGAAACATTAGGCTTTAAAATTTCAAAAAACAAAAAAGTTAATTTATCTGCATAATCGGGATAAGCATCTTTGATTTTATCATTTATAAATTCCGTTACCTGATCTGTAGAAAAAATTGCTCCAAATGTTGACTCCGAAACATTATTACCTCTTTTTACATAAATGATTTTTTTAGGCTCGTATACTAATACTTGATCATAAATACCTCGTTTATAAACAGCCTTAAGGGTTTTCTTTACAAAACTAAAGACTTCTTTTTCTTTTTTATCTTCTAAAACATTAGCAAAAACGCTAGAAAATTTTTCTTCTAAATTTTTAGTTATTTGAACAGAAACTTCGGAATCGAACTTAAAGTAAGGAATATTATTTGCTACAATTTGCTCCTTTTCTTTTATTAAATCTTCTTCGGATTTTAATACTCCAAAATTAAAAGGCGCGTACAAATTTTCGTACTGCCAAGGTTTACCTTTTGAAAAATTATATTTAAATTTTCCTTTTTTAGGAAATAAATATACAACAGCAATAGTAGTTACAATAAAAATCAACAATTTATATAGCGTTGATTGATTTTTATAAAATGATGCTTTTATTTGATTCATGAAATAAAGTAATTCAATTCAAAGGTACTAATTATAGTCAATCAAGTAGTATCGAGTTTTTTATTTAATTAAATAGCATATCAAATAAAGAGAAAAACTAATCACCATTTAGAAACAAAACCTAACAATCAATCCCTCAAATTAGTCTGAATAATTATAATTTACTTAAAAACGTCTTTTATTACTATTGCTTGTAATATAAATAGATCCAATAATATACAATAGTCAAATGCCAATTAACTAAATTTAAGACTTGAATAACAATTAGCATACTCGTTTTAAATTAATTATTATCTTTTTCTTTAATTAACCAAATATAGTTCACAAATAATATTATTTTTTTAAATTCATTTTTATCAACTATCAAATTACCTCATAAAAATTCATAAATTCGCACATATGAGTAAGTCAAAATCCATAGCAATAGTCTCGGCAGTAAGAACACCCATTGGAAGTTTTTTAGGAAGTTTATCCAATATACCAGCTACTGAACTTGGGTCTATTGCCATTAAAGCAGCAATTGAAAAAACCAACATTTCCCCTAGTACTGTAAACGAGGTTTTTATGGGACATGTTTTACAAGCCAATTGTGGACAAGCACCCGCTAGACAAGCAGCCATGGGAGCTGGTCTTCCAGATAGTGTTCCTTGTACTACAGTAAACAAAGTATGTGCCAGTGGATTAAAATCCGTAATGCTAGCCGCACAAGCTATAGCCTTAGGTGATTGTGATATTGTAGTTGCTGGCGGAATGGAAAACATGAGTCAAGCTCCTCATTATGCACATTTACGTAATGGCTATAAGTTTGGAAATACCAATTTTGTTGATGGATTAATGAAAGACGGGCTTACCGATGTTTACAACCAACAAGCCATGGGAGTTTGTGCTGATTTATGTGCTGACACCAATGCATTTACGCGTGAAGATCAAGATACTTTTGCCATTGAATCCTACACCAGAGCTAAAAATGCCTGGGATAATGGTAAATTTAATGAAGAAGTTATTCCCGTAAGCGTTCCTCAACGTAAAGGAGATCCTAAAATCATTGATACCGATGAAGAATATCAAAATGTTAACTTTGAAAAAATACCAAAACTACGTCCAGCTTTTTCATCAACAGGATCTGTTACTGCAGCTAATGCCTCAACATTGAATGATGGCGCATCGGCAATGGTTTTAATGAGTATTGAAAAAGCAAATGAACTTGACTTAACACCACTTGCCATTATAAAAAGCTACGCTGATGCTGCGCAAGAACCCGAATGGTTTACAACTGCTCCATCAAAAGCATTACCTAAAGCACTAATTAAATCGGGTTTACTTATTGATGATATTGATTATTTTGAACTCAATGAAGCTTTTGCTGTTGTTGGTTTAGCCAATCAAAAAATATTATCCATACCAAGCAAAAAATTAAATATTAATGGAGGTGCTGTTGCCCTCGGACACCCATTGGGCTGTTCTGGTGCACGAATTTTAACTACCCTTGTTCATATTTTAAATCAAAACAAAGGTCAATATGGTGCAGCCGCTATTTGTAATGGTGGTGGCGGTGCTTCTGCAATGATTATTGAAAACCCCAATTATAACGCTTAACAATTTATGCAATACGGAATAGCCCACCTAAGCATGATTTCAATGCGAGAAAACCCGTCAGATACTGCCGAGCAAACTTCGCAAGTTTTATATGGTGAACTTTTTAAAGTATTAGAGGTACGTAAAAAATGGAGTCGCATTCGTTTAGCCTATGATAAATATGAAGGTTGGATTGATAACCTACACTATACTTTTTGCGAAGAACAACAATACAAGGAATTAATTAAAGAAAAACCTAAATTATCTATTAATTTAGTTGATTTCATTTTACTTCCTAATAAACAATTAATGCCTGTCCCTATAGGAATTACATTAAATACCTTAACTGTTTTAGGCCATGATTTTGAAGGTAAAACCAGCAATATCAAACTTTCAAAAAGTCAGCTTATTGAAACCGCGTTAATTTATTTAAACTCGCCTTATCAATGGGGCGGAAAAAGTCCATTTGGTATCGATTGTAGTGGATTTACCCAAATGGTTTACAAAATTAACGGATACCAATTAAAAAGAGACGCTTCGCAGCAAGCAACTCAAGGTGAGCCATTAAGTTTTATAGAAGAAAGTGAACCTGGTGATTTAGCTTTTTTTGATAATGAAGAAGGTAAAATTACTCATGTGGGTATTATGATGAAAGACAACTACATTATTCATGCACATGGCAAAGTTCGCATTGACCGCATTGATCATACTGGCATTTTTAACGCCGAAAGACGCATGCACACGCATAAATTACGGGTTATTAAACGCATAATTGATTAACTACAATTCGCTTACCTTCTTATTATTACTCCAAAAAACTCTGAATAGCCAGATCATAACTTTTTAAACCAAAACCTAAAATCACCCCTTTTGCATTTGGCGAAATAAAGGAATTATGCCTAAAAGCTTCGCGCGCAAATGTATTAGAAATATGCACCTCAACTACAGGAACACTAACTGCTTTTATAGCATCGCCAATAGCCACCGAAGTATGTGTGTATGCAGCAGCATTTAATACAATACCATCATACACACCATCAGCTTGCTGAATAATAGTAACCAAATCACCTTCGTGATTAGATTGTCTATATGTCAACGCTGTCTTGCTAAACTTTTTAGTTAAATTTTCAAAATAGTCTTCAAAAGTTTGACTTCCATAAATACCTGGTTCTCGTGTACCTAATAAATTTAAATTCGGACCATTTAACACTAAAAGTTTCATAAGCTATTACATTTCTATACAGTTCAAAAATACTAAAATAAAACACAAAAAAACCGAAAGCTTTACTTGTAAAACTTTCGGTTTTTAAATATGCATTTCTAAATTCTAGAAGCGATATCCCACTGATAATTGGAAGTTATTTGATTTCACATCTGCATCCTCCTGAATATCAGTAAACCCATAATTATACCTTGCTTGTGCAAAAACTCCTATAACAGGAAACTTATACTCAAAACCAACAGCTCCATCAAAATTAAAATCTTTTAAATCATCTTCAAAACCAGATTGTGAATCTTCAACATCTGCATTTGTTCTTATTTTAAATTGAGGACCTACTTGCAAACGTAAGCCTGGAATAATTTTATAAGTAAGTAATACAGGCACATTAATATAACCTAAATCGGCCACATCATCAATCTTTTCTACCGAATACATTGCTTCTACCTGAATACCAATTTTTTTAGGAAGTGGCATATGCAATACAATACCTGCATGAAAACCAGTACTTGTATCAACAGAATCCGAACCATCACCATTAAAGTCTGTAAAATTTAGTCCAGCTTTAAATCCAAAAGAAGGTTTTCCTTGAGCAGTGGCAAGCATAAAACCGCAAGCACTTATTATTAGTGTTAAAACTATTTTTTTCATAATCTTGTAGGTATTTAATTATTTTCATCTAAAATAGTCATATTTTACAACATTCTATTTTTAATAGGTGAATTTTGACAAATTACTTGTTATGAACTGGAAAAATAGCTTATCCGACTACACGAAATATTTAGCTATTGAACGTGGGCTTTCTGCTAACAGTATTACTAATTACACCTTAGACATTTCAAAACTTATCAATTATTTGGAAGCTAATGAAATGCCTCTTACTCCTATTAACATTTCAAAATCAGACATTCAACAATTTATTTACGAAATAGCAAAAATTTTACACGAACGCTCTCAAGCACGAATCATTTCTGGACTACGTGGTTTTTTTGATTACCTCATTTTTGAAAATTACCGCGAGGATAATCCAATGGATTTAATTGAAGCTCCAAAAATTGGACGTAAATTACCCGACACATTAAGTTTACCCGAAATTGATTTGCTTATTAATAGTATTGATTTTACAAAAGCAGAAGGAGAACGAAATCATGCTATTATTGAAATGCTTTATGGTTGCGGATTACGAGTAAGCGAATTAACGAATTTGAAATTATCTGATCTTTATTTTGAAGAAGGTTTTATAAGCGTAACTGGAAAAGGAAACAAACAACGCTTGGTTCCGATTGCCGAACACACACAAAAAATACTACAAAATTACCTCCAAAATAGTAGGATAAAAATTACAATAAAAAAAGACTACACAAATATTGTTTTTCTAAATCGACGAGGGAGCAGTTTAACCAGAGCAATGATCTTTACCATCGTAAAAAGCTTAGTTAAAACCGCTCACATTCAAAAGAATATAAGCCCTCACACATTCCGCCATTCCTTTGCAACTCACTTACTTGAAAACGGAGCAAACCTAAGAGCAATACAACAAATGCTTGGACATGAAAGCATTACAACTACAGAAATTTACATGCATCTTGACAGAAAGCATCTTTCTGACACTTTATCTCAATATCACCCTAGGAAAAACATGTAAACAAGTCTACTTTAACGTTTTCGTTATCTTAAAAACTCAATAAAATAGCCTACAAAAACACACTTAAACGAAAAAAATAGCCTATACATCTAAAATATAAAATATAATGTACAAAAACTTGTCTTATCCTTTACATTTGTCGTGTATTTAATCAGCAACTATGAAAAAAAATTACCTTCTAACATTTGTTTTCCTACATTTATTATTAAGCCTAAGTGCTCAAAATTATGCAGACATTACTCTTTGGGAAGCCAACACTAAAAGTGGTGGTAAATTTATAGGAATTGCAGCCGACAATTATGATGCCGAAATTACTATTGACGAATTAAGTTTTGAATATCAAGGCACTAAGTACGAAATTGATATGATTAACATCAGTGAAGCTACTATTGATTTAGATATTAAAAGTAATAATGTTTTTGATGATTTTATAAGTGAGCATCCTGAACTTGAATACAAATACATTTCTGAAATAGAACTCATTGCCTTACAGTATATGGAAGACAATAGTTATGAAACTGGTATTAAATTTTACATGAATGTTAGTCGAGTAAAAAGCGAAACAACTGCTAAACTTTATTTAGAAAAATTATATGAAAATTATTCTAAATACTTATTCAATATACAAACTCCAGAAATGTTGGTTTCTTATTCTGATTAACGTTTAATTACACGCAAATAAACACATTTCACATTCATCATTGCGTACAATGAAATTAAAAAGACCTATAGGCACTTTTAAACTATTTTTTGTGTAACATCTTTAAATATTGTTACAAGCACACAAGCTTACACCAATTAAAAATAAACGTTAAGATTATTAATTATTTCCAAAAAGGCTGTTAATTTGTGAAAAAAAAATTATGCCTAAAGGTTTACAATGGATTAACTGGTCACATTCGTTTATTTCAAACCCTGACCAAATTGTTTACCCATCTACCGAGTTAGAACTTGTTCAGCTTGTCAAAAAAGCAAAACAAACTAACCAAAAAATAAAAATTGTTGGATCAGGTCACTCGTGTTCTTTAATAGCCGCTACTAAAAGCGGATACTTGGCAGACTTGAAAAACTACAATAAAGTCATACATTTTGATACTTTAAATAAACTCCTTACCGTTCAAGGGGGGACATCATTAAAACAAATAGCAGACTTTGCTTTAAAAAACAAACTTGCTTTAGACAATTTAGGAACCATTGTTGAACAGTCAATAGCAGGAGCTATTAGCACTGGCACCCATGGCTCTGGATTAAACTATGGTGCCATAGATCAATCAATTGTTTCTTTTACTATAATTACTGCTACTGGACATTTAAAAATATTTGACAAACGTTTAAATCCTAGCGAATTCAATTTAGCAGTAGTAGGATTAGGTGCTTTTGGAATCATTTCTACAGTTACCTTACAATTAGTTGCTCATTATCATTTAAAAATCAATACCACTACATTAAGTTTTAATGAAATGATAAATAAACTTGATGTAGCATATACCGATGAGTTTATGCGATTTTGGTGGGCTCCACACACCAACAAAGTACAGTATTGGAAGGCTACTAAAACACTAAAAAATACTTCTAAAAAAAATAGCTTTTCCGAATGGTTTAATAATATTGTTAAAGGAAATATGCTACACGAATTGGGTTTATGGTTAACTTCTTTTAATTTCAAAAACATCCCTACACTTAATAAAGTGATGTATAAATTATTGTTAGCACCAGAAACTAAAGATAAAGTTGTAAATTTTTTAGATGGTTTTACTTTACCCATTTTGGTGAAGCAAAAAGTAATGGAATATGGAATTCCTATTGAAGAAACCGAAGCTGTTTTAATTAAAATAAACAAATTATTAAAAGCAAAACAGCATTTAGTACATATGCCAATAGAAATACGCTTTGCTCCAAAAAACGAGTCTGCACTAAGTATGGCTTATGGCACTAAAACATGTTACATTGGCATTATTGCCTACAAACCTTATGGCAAAGTAATTGATTTTGGTTCTTATTTTAAAGATGTACATGATATTTTTGCAGCTCACAAAGGCAGACCCCATTGGGCAAAAGTAACTTACTACAATAAAGAACAATTAGCTGATCTTTACCCAAATTGGAGTAATTTTAAACTGTTAAAACAAAAAACAGATCCGCAGCAGATTTTTACAAATGATTTTTTAAAACGCTTATTTGATTAACAACAGAAAAGCCTTAATCTTTCAAGTTTAAAATATACTGTACTATTAATTAACGTTAGTTCTGTATAAGAAAAAAGAGTTTAACACATTAAAAGAGTTCGTTTTAAAAACTCTAGTGTTCTTTTGTCAACACAAAATTACCTCCACCTTGCTTTAAAGTCATTGTGTTACTTTTGGTGTTAAACTCTAAAACAATACCAGCTTTTAAAAATTGGAACTTATCCTTATCTGTAGCTTCTAGTGGAAAAGCTGCCTGCCCAGTTGCTTGAGCAAATAATACATTTTCTGATTTAGTAATCGAAATTTTTAAAGGAAATCCCTGACTGGAATAAACACCCAAATAGTTATTAAAATCCTCTGAATCTGGCTTATAAGTTATAAATTTTGGAATTTCATAAGCCTTATCAAACAATGCTGACAGCAATATAATTGCTATATTATTAACATCATAGTTTACACCATTTGAGGTTGATGCAAATGCATAATTTTCATTAGGAAAATACCCATATACCGCATTAAATCCATCAATTCCACCAGTATGTCCAAAACTTGATTTATCAAAAAAGGGTATTTTAAATAACCCCATACCATAACCATCTTCTATTTTTTGCATTCTAGCTAAACTATTATTGGAAATAATTTTATAAGTAAATAGCGCTTCTGCAAATTGCAATAGATCACTTGGTGTAGAAATTATTCCACCAGCACCCAAAGGAATTGACGTGTCTGTTTCACTTTGTTTTACCCATTCTTCCCCAAATGAATAGGAATTTGATTCATTATTTAGTAAATTAATTTTATTACCCAAAAATGTATTTTTTAAATGAATTGGGTCAAAAATCTTTTCTTTTAAAATTTCTTCAAAATTTTTACTATATATTTTTTCAAGAATATATGATAATAATAAATAGTTAGAATTACTATATGCTGCCTTAGAATTGGGTTCAAAATCACTTTCAAATTTTGAAATAATAGATAGCATTTCACTTTCCGTTTTTGGCTTAGTATTGTAACTTAAGTAAGCTTTATCATTGGTAAAATTATATATACCGCTTCGATGATTTAGTAAATTGCTAATTGTAATTAGCTTACTATTTTTAATACTTGGGTAATACCGCTCTAAAGTAGTATCTAAATTAAGTTTCCCCTCTTCAATGGCTTTAAAAATTAAAACTGCTGTAAACGTTTTTGAAATAGAGCCAATTCTATATTTAGTATTTATATTAGGTTTTTGCTCCGTTTCTATATCAGCAAATCCTACTTGATTTGTATAAACTATTTTACCATTTTTCATTAGCGCTACACTCCCCATGAATTTGTTATGCGACTCTAAAGATTTAAAATAGTTATTTAGCTTTAAAGTATCTAATGTTTGTGAAAAACTAACCTGAATTGACAATATCCCTATGAAGATATATATATATTTTTTAAACATTTGATTTATTTTTAATTATGGTTTGTGTATACAATTATATAAAAACCTCTTCAAAATATAGACGTATTTCTCAAGATTGATTACCAATACATAAATCGAAAGAAAACTATGCTATTCGAATAACCTTAAAAAAACAAAAAA
The DNA here is from genome assembly GCA_947489195.1 of uncultured Aquimarina sp. Lineage (GTDB taxonomy): Bacteria > Bacteroidota > Bacteroidia > Flavobacteriales > Flavobacteriaceae > Aquimarina. Next base: position 47,999 of record CANLCT010000021.1, read on the forward strand.
TCAGACAGCAGCAATAAAACTACTCAAACAAAAAGCCTACCTCACTTCTAATAAAAGCTTGAGCTATGTTTGTAGCACTAGTACTTGATGGAAATTGAGCTATACCTTCATTTCTATATATGTTAGCATCGGTAACCTCTTCTTTTACTGACAAACTATGTAATTGTGAAATTACGGTGTTTTTTGCTGTAAGAATAGTTTTCCAACATTCATCTGAAATATAAATTTGTTGTGTCAAATTATGTTCAAATTCTTGATCTATGGTCGCTATTAATAAGTTTTTATAAGCATCCTTATCTTCTCCATTAGGGGGAATTCTTACTAAAAGCTTATCTAAACTAATTCGATCTAAAAGTAATGTAAAACGCTCATAAGCCTGCAACCTTAAAGGCAACATTTCCTTTTGGCTACTTTTAAGTAAAGTGTATTTCTGTTTCAACAACTCTTTTTTAACCATTGCTTGAATTGAAAAATAACACACTAAAGCAATTACCAAGGTTGGAAGTACTACTAAAATAACCGTATAAATATCTATTTTCATTTTATTTTTTTACCAAAATTATTGAAACATATAGAACACAAATATAAATGTAACTTTCAATAATACGGAGTAGCCAGCCATTAATTTTGCAATGCATCACCAATAAATTCATTTTACAGCAGCCTCTTTTCTACTTTCAGTTTTTCACTATTATAGTTTATAAAAAACTTTCCTTTTATTGTTTCAACCACTCCACTAAAAGGTTGTGGCAGTAATGCTATATCTGTAGGAAACCATGTTGTTTTTTCATTGTAATTTGGAAGCAAAAATAACCCTTCAAGATTTCCATGCGCTCCAAATCTAAAAAAATCACCTTTATAAAAACTTGTTCCTAAATTTGCTTCTAAAGTAGTATTTATTTTTTCAATATCATTAGTCGCCAAACCAATTTCATTTACACAAAGCAATTGATCTGTATTAAATTTTTGATCTGTAGTATTGTCTAAATCATATCGCACTATAAACTCAACAATATTTCCACTTGCATCATAAAAATAAACGGATTCGGCATTCCAATTCTCAAATTTATTTGTTTTTTTATTTGAGCTAATGGGTATAATACTTGTTCTTTTTTCTAACCAAGCTACTGCTTCATTTAATTTATTTGAAGGGATTAAAAAACAATAATGATAATTATGTGCCTCCGAACTTGAAACAAAAGTGAGTTGGCTCCACCCAACACGTATTGTAAATTGAGATTTCCCTTGTTTTAATAAATTGAAACCTATTTTTTTTGTATAAAACTCTTTTTCTTCTTTAAGTTTATTTGTAAATAAAGTAAGTTGTCTTATTTTCATCTTATAAAAAACATATAAAGGAATTTAATACCTAACCGTTGTTTCATCAACTCTTTCATTACAATAATTCCCTCCTAAACTCGGACAAGTAACCAACTCACCAAAACCATTAAAAGGAATTGGCTTTTTATGATATCCATAGTTTCTAGCCAAACTGGTTGTTTTATTATTATCTCCTTGACTAATATTTATATCATCCATAGTAAATTGAGCGGGATGTTCGTACCCACAGGCATGTGTTATTTCTAATAATTCTTTATTAAAATTTTTAAAATAATACTTTACACGTTCGGCTTTATCTGTAACATTAATACCTGCTTGCAACCACTTGTTTTGTGTAGCCACACCACTGGGGCATCTATTTGTATGACACACTTGTGCTTGTATACATCCCACACTTAGCATAGCTTCGCGCGCCACATTAATACAATCAACTCCCATAGCAAATGCCATGGCTGCTCGTGCAGGAAAACCCAACTTACCACTAGCACAAAATACTATTCTATCAGTAATATTGGCTTCCAAAAATATCTTATACACCTCGCTAAATCCATACACCCAAGGCAGCGCCACATGATCTGCAAAACTAGGTGGTGCAGCTCCGGTTCCCCCTTCTCCTCCATCGACGGTTATAAAATCTGGTCCTTTATTTTGAGTTTTCATTTCATTTACCAATTCTTTCCACTGATCAGTTTTCCCAATTGCTGCTTTTATTCCCACAGGTAAACCAGTTTCATTGGCTATTTTTTCAATAAAATTAATTAATTCTTTAACCGTTGAAAATGCCGTATGATAGGCAGGTGAAAGTACATCTTCACCTTGCTTTACATTCCTTATTTCGGCAATTTCTTTAGTTATTTTAGAACCAGGCAACACACCTCCTTTTCCAGGTTTTGCTCCTTGAGATAATTTTACTTCAATAGCTCTAATACTTGGATTAGCTTCTACTAAGTTTTTCAACATTTCCATAGAAAAATTTCCATCATTATCACGAACTCCAAAATAACCTGTGCCAATATGAAAAACCACATCGCCTCCCTTTTGATGATAAGGAGATAAGCCCCCTTCGCCAGTATTATGATAGGCATGAGATAATTTGCAACCTTTATTTAATGATTCTACCGCTTTTGCGGAAAGTGAACCAAAACTCATTGCGGATACATTTATAATTGATGCTGGCCTAAATGGACGACGCCTGTTATTATAACTTCCCATAATTTTTGCACAGGGTAAAAAATAAGGATCCAAAGCATTTGCATGTTTCTTTTTTACCTTGTAAGGAAACATGGCATTTTTGATAAAAATATACTGCGGTCCATAAATATCCTGATCTGTTCCAAAACCCTCATAATTATTTTCATTTTTTGACGAAGCATAAATCCAACCACGCTCGGTTCTGTTAAAAGGAAGTTCTTCTCTATTATTTGCAACAATGTATTGACGTAGCTCGGGGCCAATACTTTCTAACATATATCTAAAATGTCCTACTACTGGAAAATTATGGGTTATCACGTGTTTTTTGTTAAAGAAAACATCTCGAATGGCAACCACTCCAACACCTATCAAAATCCAACCCCACCAAGCTATTCCTGTTATAATATCAATCATTTTTTTCTTTGTTTTGTCTAGCTAAAGTTAGTTTTCTTTACAGAAAAAAAGAAATTTTATTTTGAATGCCTACGTGTTAAGTTAAAAAATAAAAAAGGCCACTTAAAAAATTAAGTGACCTTTAGCCTTTTGTTAGTTGTTATTTTTTTATTCAATAATTAACTTTAAAGCAGCTTGATTACCTACTTTTATAAAATACATTCCTGTATTTAAACCTTCAATTTCTAATGATTGTGTATTCGAACTACTTTGTGTAGTTTTTACAACTTGTCCCAAAACATTATAAATAAATACAGGTTGATCAGTTATTGCACTTGTTAGAGTAACTACATCACCCGCACTTGCTGGATTAGGGTAAACCTCAACACTATTATTATCTGTATCTAACGTTTTTAAACCTTTTGTAGTTTTTGAAATTTCCCATTTTTGATTATTATTTGATGGGTTATATGCCCAAGTAATCAAATTAGCATCAAATAAACCACCTGCTCTATCCAATGCTTGCGATGTACAATGCAATGGTAATAATGCATAGTATTTTCCATTTTTTTGAACTTTCCATTTTTGATGATTTTGCGCAGCTCCAACCCATGTTGATACATTCTGTCCATTTCCACATTTCCCATTAGGCACTTCTAAATAACGATTGTTTCTACTGTTTTTTATAGTATAAACATTATTACCCAAATGAGTAAATGTCCATTGTTGATCAGTATAACTACCCTCATCAATCATCTGAGCATTAAAATTTTCCAAAGCTCTTGCTAAAATTGCTTGGTCATCAAAAGGATTTTGTATACTGTACAGTCCATTTGATATTAACTGATTTGCATTTCCATTAGTAGGAGCTGTAGGTTTAGAATTTTCATTTTTAATGGTCAAACGAATAGTAGTTTCCTTTGTTGCTCCTTTTTTATCAGTTGCCACTGCTTTTAGCGTATAACTACCAGCTTTCATATTCATTAAAACTGCATCATTATTTGTTGCTCCCCATGTATAGGGAGTCACATTTTCCTGACGTACAAATTTGTTGTTCAAGTACAATTTCACATTAGCTATTCCATCTGCATCAGTAGCATTAATTTTAACATTAATATCTTTTCCTATTGCAAATTGTGCATTATTAGCTGGAGCAGTAAACTGTACAGCTGGTTTATCATTTTTACCTGGAGCTGGTTTTGGATCAACAACAACAGGTGGTGCTACATTGTTATTTTTTACTGGCTTATAAGTACGTACCCAATCCACTAACATTTTGTTCTTGTTTGGATTTTTTAAATCGGCATCGGTGGCAACAATTCCTTGCTCAGATCTCCAGCTATGATCTTCGGTATCGATAATCATAAATACAGGTCTGTCCATTTTGAATCTATTCTTATCCATTGTTCTTTTAGTATAATCCTTATCAAACATATCAGATTGTTCCCATGAACCATCTTTTGTTTGTTTTCCATCTATATAAAAATATATTTCTGATGGACTTTTCCAATACACACCAAATGTGTGAAATTTATTTCTCCAAGGCTCATTGTTTGGTAAAGTGATATGATTTTGGTCATTATAATCTGACAAAATTCGGTTACCAGCTCCTCTTTCAAAAACATGAAAGTTTGTAGACATACGTTGTGCGAACCATACATCTCTTGCCCCTCCATAAACTTCTAAAACATCTATTTCTCGTTTATCATCTTCACTCAACATCCAAAAATTTGAAGACAATTCTAAATTGCTTGCCTTAATTCTGGCTTCCATATAAATTGGATAAATCACTTTAGTTTTTGAAGTTACAACTCCACAATTAACTCGGTTAGCTCCATGACGCGAAGCACTAATTACCAAATTACCATTAGATACATCAGAATGATTAGATTGCCATTGCGTTAAACCTGGGCCAGTCCAGTTATGAAAATAAGCATCTTTCCAATTTTTTTTGAATTTTGCATTTTTCCCTTTATAATTAAAATCATCAGAATAATTATCTTGTAATTCCCACTTATAACCCTGCCCTGGATTTGCTGGCACAGGAAGATTTTTCCAATCTTGAGCTTGAATTATCATGCTACTTGACATTAGAGCAAATGCAAATAATTTTTTTAATTTCATAGTTAGCTAGTTATTATATTGTTATGTTTTAGTTAGCTCCAAAATAGAAATCTTTTCATCTGGTACTTATTTGAAAAAGTACGATTAAACCTACTTGTGGCAAATACCTACAATAAACACAACCAACTAAAAAACAACTAACTAAAATTATATATATTTCTGAAAACGTTTTATCTAATTTGAATACAATGCTTTTTGTAGACTTTATGAAAATACATTCTTACAATTTTATTACGTATACCTATAAAAAAACAACTATTTTAAAGCTGCTAATTAATACTGAAGACTAAACACAGAAAGCATAAACAATTTCAAACTTATCTAAACCGACGATCTTATATAAAAATTAAAACTTAACAACAAGGTTAAGTTCCATACAGAATCAGTAATTTTATTGCATAAAAAAAGAGCGTCTTGGAAGAATATTTAAGTCAACTTAACGAAGCCCAACTAGCACCAACTATTCATACCGAAGGTGCACTTATGGTTATTGCCGGAGCAGGTTCTGGAAAAACACGAGTGCTTACCTATCGTATTGCCTATTTAATGCATAAAGGTGTTGATCCTTTCAATATTTTATCATTAACTTTTACTAATAAAGCTGCGCGCGAAATGAAACAGCGTATTGCTCAAATTGTAGGTAATAGCGAAGCTAAAAACTTATGGATGGGAACATTCCACTCCATTTTTGCAAAAATTTTACGCTTTGAAGCTGATAAACTAGGTTACCCTTCCAACTTTACCATATATGATTCGCAGGACTCGCAGCGCTTGATTTCGAGTATTATAAAAGAAATGGCTTTAGATAAAGACATTTATAAATACAAACAGGTACACAGTCGTATTTCCTCTTTTAAAAATAGCTTGATTACAGTTAAAGCCTATTTTAATAATCCTGAATTAATGGAAGCTGATGCTATGGCAAAAAAGCCACGTATTGGTGAGATTTATCAACATTATGTAGATCGTTGTTTTAAAGCTGGAGCCATGGATTTTGATGATTTACTACTTCGAACTAACGAATTATTAAATCGTTTCCCCGAAGTATTAGCCAAATATCAAAACAGATTTAAATACATATTAGTAGATGAGTATCAAGATACTAATCATTCGCAATATTTAATTGTAAAAGCCTTAGCTGATCGTTTTCAGAATATATGTGTTGTTGGTGATGATGCCCAAAGTATTTATGCTTTTCGTGGCGCTAACATTAACAACATTCTAAATTTTGAAAAAGATTACGAGAATGTAAAAACATACCGATTAGAACAAAATTACCGTTCTACCCGAAACATTGTTGAGGCTGCCAACTCTATTATAGACCATAATAAAACCAAACTGGATAAAATTGTTTGGACCGCAAATGATGATGGTCCTAAAATTATTGTTAACCGATTACCTACCGATGGTGACGAAGGGCGTTATGTAGCAAGTTCTATTTTTGAAAATCAAATGACCGAACAACGAAAAGCTTCGGACTTTGCTATTTTATACCGAACCAATGCCCAATCGCGTGCCATGGAAGATGCCTTACGTAAACGAGGAATTAAATACCGTATTTATGGTGGACTTTCCTTTTACCAACGTAAAGAAATAAAAGATGTACTTGCTTACCTACGCTTAATTACCAATCCAAAAGATGAAGAAGCCTTAAAACGTGTTATCAATTACCCCGCACGTGGTATTGGAGCTACTACCATTGATAAACTTGTATTAGCCGCCAATCATTATAAATGTGCTATTTTTCAAGTAATGGAAGGTATTGACCGAATACCTGAATTAAAAATTAACTCCGGTACCAAAACAAAGCTTCAAAACTTTGTAAATATGATTAAAAGTTTTCAAGTAACCAATCAAACTGCGGATGCTTTTACCCTTGCGGAGGAAGTAACAAAAAAAACAGGATTAGTACAAGAATTTAAAAAAGATGCCACACCCGAAGGTATAGCCCGTATTGAGAATGTAGAAGAGCTTTTAAATGGTATGCGTGATTTTGTTGAAGGACAAAAGGAAATTGATGAAGCTACTGGATCACTTGCTGAGTTTTTGGAAGATGTTGCTTTAGCGACCGATATGGATAAAGAAGTAGATGATGAAGATCGAGTAGCTTTAATGACCATACACTTAGCTAAAGGACTGGAGTTTCCATACGTATATATTGTAGGTATGGAAGAAGATTTATTCCCTTCTGGAATGAGTATGAATACTCGTAGCGAATTAGAAGAAGAGCGCCGTTTATTTTATGTAGCACTAACAAGGGCAGAAAAGCAGGCTTATTTAACCTACACACTGTCTCGCTACCGTTGGGGAAAATTAATAGATGCCGAACCTAGCCGCTTTATTGAAGAAATCAATGATAAATATATTGAAAACCTGACTCCTATTGACAGCTACCGATATAAATCATTAATTAATACTGATATTTTTGGCGAAGTTGACAAAAGTAAACTGCGACAAACAAAACCAGTAGCTAGTTCCCCTCCACCATCGCACAAACCCACCGACGAACAATTACAAAAATTACGTAAACTGCGCCCAATAACTACTGATACTCAAAAAATAGACACCGAAACTATAAATAAACTTGTTCCAGGGACACGAGTGGAACATATGCGTTTTGGAATTGGACAAATTTTAAATATTGAAGGAAGCGGGCAAGACAAAAAAGCTGAAATTAAGTTTGCACAAGGAGGCATCAAAAAGTTACTACTCCGCTTTGCTAAGTTGAAGGTGTTATAGTAAAAATGTACACTAAATGTCAAACTTTATCATCATTGCTATTTCAATACTTTCAGGAGTATTATTAAACATATTTAAAACACTTCCTAAGGATAGTCATAAAATAATAAATCTTTGGATTGTATACGTAGCACTACCAGCTATTGCTTTACGTTTTATTCCAAAAATGGTATGGAATTCAGATTTATTATTTCCAATATTAATGCCACCGGCCGTTTTTTTTGCAGCATTTTTATTTATTGAATTCATAGGTAAATTTAAACATTTAGATAAGGCTACTAAAGGAGGGCTACTACTTACAGTAGGTTTTTCTAATTTATCATTTTTAGGTTTTCCATTAACAGAAGCTTACTATGGTAAAGAAGGCTTGCAATTGGCTATTCTTTGTGATCAAGCAGGGTTTATTACCTTATCTAGCCTGGGACTTATTGCTGCCACCTATGCTTCTTCTGGAAATACTTCTAGTTTTAGCTTTGCTTTACTTTTAAAAAAACTTTTTAGTTTTCCCCCAACTTTAGCCTTTATAGCGGCATTTATACTTCCTAAATTTATAGATTTAAATAATTTTGATTCTGTTTTAAAAAACCTAAGCGCTACAATGGTCCCTATGGCTTTATTTTCAGTAGGACTTCAATTGCAATTTAAGCACTGGAAAGCAGACAAATTTTTACTAGGTACTGCTTTATTTTACAAACTATTGTTAGCTCCCTTTCTAATATTAATCAGCAGTTGGCTTTTTAGCATTGAAAAGTTATTTGTTCAAGTAAGTGTGCTTGAAGCTGCCATGGCTCCAATGGTTACTGGAGTAATTATAGCCACTGAATTCGGGTTAAAACCTAAACTTTGCACCATGATTTTAAGTTTTGGAATACCAATTTCATTTTTAACTACCTTTTTGTGGTATTATTTTTTATAAATCTTAAAGTTCACATTATTATTACATTTTAATAATTACAAAAACTTACGGTAATCTTAAACCTAAAATTGTTTCTTTTTATACCACATTTGTCTTTTTCTTGTCTTTTCAATCAAAAAAGACATGTATTTTAGCTACAAAAAACCAAAATTAACAGTACTTTAACGAAGTTTTCAAATCAATAATCTATTTAAAAAAAAATATTAGTTTTTTATTACTTTTTTTAAACCTATCAGTATACCAACAAATTAAGTACAACTAAACATCATTAAAAAACTAGTTTATCATCATATTTTTTTTATAACCAGCATCAATTAAAAAAAATAAACACCTAATTATTAGATTTTTAAAAAATATTTAATCCAAAAAACTCAACTTAGTTTTAGCAAAATTCACACCTCTTCACCATCCCTTAATAGCTGGTAAATTTTCCTACATTTCCTACAAAATACATTATTTTATTGTAGGAAATAGATTACTTTTTCAAAAACATGATTGTGTAAAACTTCATTAGTATTTACTTTTGGACTTTACAATTCTTGTACTTTTTATTGAATTATTTTTAATCTTTATCCATGTACAAAACTTGTTTATGCAACATAATAAGGGGCTTACTTATAATAGTTGAATACCAAAAGTAACCAAGTATGAAGAAGTTTTTTTTTATATATCTTCTATTCCAATCCATTTTATTATTTGCTGATAACTGCAAAATAAGCAATTTAATTATTCAAGCACCTCGAAATGCCCAAGAAGACACTGATAAGGTTTGCTTTGGTAGTAAAGGAAACTTTATAAATATCCTTGATAATGATGATTTTGGCCCAGCTGGTCCTAACACTACAAACCATATCATTATAGGTAGCAATACTAACGAAGGAGGAACAATAAGTCTTGCTAATAACGGCACCCCAAGTAATTTATTAGATGATTATATATTGTATGATACTCCAGATGGTTTTTCTGGTATAGATCGTTTTTCTTATACAATTATTGATGCCAATGGCGATACAGATACCACAACTGTAGCAATTGAGGTGATCAATACTCCTGGCTGCACCTCCATTGATGCAGTTGATGATGAGCTTACTTTAGATGAAGATTCTGCTGATAGATCAATTCTTGTTTTATCTAATGATGATTTTGGAATTCGAGGACCAAGAGATAATGCCTTAACAATTGTTACTTCTCCAACTAATGGAACTGCCAGAGTTGATACTGGTGCGATCATAGACAACCCAAGTGATGATGTTATTTTTTACAAACCTGCTAAAGACTATTTTGGTCCTGATTCAATAACTTATCAAATTTGTGATTTAAAAGGAGAATGTGACACAGCTGTAATATCTATTATGGTTACTAATCTTAATGATATCCCTATTGCATTATTTGATAATTTTGATAATATCAAAAAAAACACTACCACTCTACTGAATGTCACTGATAATGACGACTTTGGAGGTGATGGACCAAGCAATTCACCAATAACTATAATAACTAACCCTTCAAATGGAACAGCTGTTGTAGATGATAGAGGCACTTTTAGTGACCCTACCGATGATGTTATTATATATACTCCAACTACAGATTTTTCTGGAGATGACTCCCTAACTTATCAAATCTGTGATATTGACGGTAATTGCCATTTTGCAAATGTTTTAATTAAAGTAATCAATGGCTTACCAAATGCTATCAATGACAACTTTGATCTTAATGAAGATGCTTTAGTAGCTCCTTTAAATGTTTTAAGTAACGACTCCTTTGGAGATGACGGTCCGAGTACATCGGCAATTACAATCACTGTAGATCCAACAAACGGAAATGCTACTGTTAATGATAATGCAACGCCTAATGATCCTACCGACGATGTTATAATGTATATGCCTAATCCAAACTTTTTTGGTAATGATACATTAACCTATCAAATTTGTGATGCTGATGGTGATTGTACAACTGGTATAGCAACTATAGAAATTATAAGTGATACTAGTGACACTCCTATTGCAAATAATGACCCGGCTAGTGTTAATGAAGATACTACAGATAATCAAATTGATGTATTAGATAATGATACTTTTGGAGGAGATGGACCTGGTACTACTGCCATTGTTATTACTATTGCTTCTACTAATGGAAATGCCACTGTTAATGATAATGCAACGCCTAATGATCCTACCGACGATACTATAATCTACACGCCCAATCCAAACTTTTTTGGTGACGATACTCTAACTTACGAAATATGTGACCTAAATAATGATTGTACTACCGCTGTAATTAACATTAGAGTTGACAACGACACAACTGATACGCCTACAGCTATTGATGACCCTGTTAGTGTCAATGAAGATTCTATAGATAATCAAATTGATGTATTAGACAATGACACTTTTGGAGGAGATGGACCTGGTACTACTGCCATTGCTATTACTATTGCTCCTACTAATGGAAATGCCACTGTTAATGATAATGGCACTCCTAATGATCCTACCGACGATACTATAATCTACACGCCCAATCCAAACTTTTTTGGTGACGATACTCTAACTTACGAAATATGTGACCTAAATAATGATTGTACTACCGCTGTAATTAATATTAGAGTTGACAACGACACAACTGATACGCCTACAGCTATTGATGACCCTGTTAGTGTCAATGAAGATTCTATAGATAACCCAATTGATGTATTAGACAATGACACTTTTGGAGGAGACGGGCCTAGCACTACTGCTATTATAATTACGGTTACTCCAACTAATGGAACTGCAAGTGTTAACATCAATGGCACTCCTAATGATCCTACCGACGATACTATAATCTACACGCCCAATCCAAACTTTTTTGGTGACGATACTCTAACTTACGAAATATGTGACCTAAATAATGATTGTACTACCGCTGTAATTAATATTAGAGTTGACAACGACACAACTGATACGCCTACAGCTATTGATGACCCTGTTAGTGTTAATGAAGATTCTATAGATAACCCAATTGATGTATTAGATAACGATACTTTTGGGGGAGATGGCCCTGGTACTACTGCCATTGCTATTACTATTGCTCCAACAAATGGAAATGCCACTGTTAATGATAATGCAACGCCTAATGATCCTACCGATGATGCTATTCTTTATACACCTAATCCAAACTTTTTTGGTGACGATACTGTAACTTACGAAATATGTGACCTAAATAATGATTGTACTACCGCTGTAATTAATATTAGAGTTGACAACGACACAACTGATACGCCTGCAGCTATTGATGATCCTGTTAGTGTCAATGAAGATTCTATAGATAACCCAATTGATGTATTAGACAATGACACTTTTGGAGGAGACGGGCCTAGTACTACTGCTATTGTAATTACGGTTACTCCAACAAATGGAAATGCCACTGTTAATGATAATGCAACGCCTAATGATCCTACAGATGATGTAATTGTTTATACGCCTAATCCAAACTTTTTTGGTGACGATACTGTAACTTACGAAATATGTGACCTAAATAATGATTGTACTACCGCTGTAATTAATATTAGAGTTGACAACGACACAACTGATACGCCTGCAGCTATTGATGATCCTGTTAGTGTCAATGAAGATACTACAGATAACCCAATTGATGTATTAGATAACGATACTTTTGGAGGAGATGGACCTAGCACTACTGCTATTGTAATTACTATTGCTCCAACTAATGGAAGTGCCACTGTTAATGATAATGCAACGCCTAATGATCCTACAGATGATGTAATTGTTTATACGCCTAATCCAAATTTCTTTGGTAATGACACATTAACCTATCAAATTTGTGATGCCGATGGTGATTGTACCACTGCCATAGTAAACATAACTGTAAACAATAACACTTTTGATACTCCTGTGGCTGTTGAAGATGGTACCGATGTAGAAGAAGACACTACCGATAATCCAATTGACATATTAAACAATGATTCTTTTGGGGGAGATGGCCCTAGCAACTCAGCAATAACCATTACTATTGCTCCAACAAACGGAAGTGCTACTGTTAATGACAATACCACTCCTAATGATCCTACCGACGATACTTTACTGTATACACCTAATCCAAATTTCTTTGGTAATGACACATTAACCTATCAAATTTGTGATGCCGATGGTGATTGTACTACTGCTATAGTAACTATAATTGTTAACAATAATACTTTTGACACTCCTGTGGCTGTTGAAGACAGTACTAATATTAACGAAGGTACTACCAGCAATCAAATTGATGTACTAGGTAATGATTCTTTCGGAGGTGATGGACCAAATAACACAGCTATCACAATTATAGATCTTCCAATTAATGGAATAGCCACAGTGAATACTAACAGCACTCCTGATGATCCTACCGACGATAGTATTTTGTACACTCCAAACCCAAATTTCTTTGGCGATGATACCATTACTTACCAAATTTGTGATCAAAATAATGACTGCGCTATAGCTGTAGTGACTATAACTGTTAATCAAATTAATGATAATAACCCTAAAATAAGCCTACTTAAAACAGGTCGTTATGTAGATATAAACAACGATAACACTTTAAACGTTGGTGATATTATTGAATATACTTTTACTATTATTAATACTGGTGAGGAAATCTTAACAGACATTACGGTTACTGATTTATTAGCTGGTGTTAATTTAACTGGCAGTTCTTTTACATTAGCCCCTGGCGAAGAAAATGACACCAATTTTTCTGCCATATATACCATTACTGCCGCTGATATTACTAATGGCCAAGTAATTAATCAAGCTATGGTAATAGCTACTACACCTACTGGTAATTCAATATCGGATGATTCCGACGATCCAAATATACTCGCGGACATTGACTTAAATGATGATGGCGAACCAGATGATCCTACCGTTGTTGAATTCGAAGATCAGTCTGTAAATGATGTTATTGTTTATGAAACATTTACCCCAAATGGAGACGCTGTAAATGACGAATTTGTAATAAAAAACTTAGAGAACTTTCCTCAAAACAATTTGAAAATTTTTAATCGATGGGGATTAAAGGTCTTTGAAGAAGATGCTTATGGCCAACCTAACGCACTTAAATTCTCTGGTCAAAGTCAAGGAAGAGCTACAATTAAGAAAAGTGACCAACTACCAACTGGAACTTACTTTTACACTCTTAATTATATCAACGCAAACGGAAATTCGAAAACTAAAGCTGGTTCATTTTATCTAGTTAAATAAATTAATTACTACTGTTCTTTAAAAAATTGACTATTAACGAAAATGAATATGAAGCAAATTACCCCCATAATATCACTCATTTTTAGCATACTATTCGCTATAACAGCTACTGGTCAACAAGATGCTCAGTATACTCAATACATATATAACACAGCTATTATAAACCCTGCATACACAGGAAGTAGAGACAAAACAAGTATATCTGGCTTAACCCGAAAACAATGGGCTGGTTTTGAAGGAAGTCCAGCCACACATACCATAGCATTTGAAACCCCTTTGAATCGTTTTAGTAATTTTGCATATGGTTTTTCTGTAATTAGCGACATTATTAAACCCACTACCGAAACCAATTTCAATGTAGATCTTGCCTACAAAATAAGAGTTAACAATGCCAATACTGCTTTTTTACGATTTGGATCTAAAATCGGTGGTAATTTGCTTAATGTTAATTTAACAGAGCTTTCCAGAGAAGAAGTTCTGGATAATGCCCTTTTGAACGATGTTGAAAATAAATTTAGTCCAAATTTTGGTTTAGGTCTATATTATAGTAACGAAAGATTTTATGCGGGTTTTAGTGTACCTAATCTGTTGCAAACAAGTTTTTTTGATGAAAAAGATATTTCGACAAGTGCTGGTAATACGACATTGGTTTCCAAACAAAAAATAAATTACTATTTCATTGCTGGACATACTTTTGACCTTAATGATAGCGTTAAGTTTAAACCAGCATTATTAACAAAAATAGTTAGTGGTGCTCCATTACAAGTTGATGTTTCTGCTAATTTTTTATTTTTAAAGAAAATTACGGTAGGAACCGCCTACCGATGGAGTGCAGCAGTTAGTGCGTTATTCGCTTATCAAGCATCAAAATCATTGATGTTAGGATTAGCTTATGATATTGAAACCACTGAAATTACTGGTATAAATAATAATTATGGAAGTTTTGAATTTGTACTCAGGTATGATCTAAATAATAAATTAAACCTTACCTCAAAAAGAATGTTAACCCCCCGTTTTTTCTAACTTATGAAAAAAATACATACTTTAGCGTTACTTTTTTTATTAGTTTCCAGCAAATTTATTTTTGCTCAAAACAGTAATGACCTTATCACTAATGCCAATTCCGACTTTGATCGTTTTGCATATATTGATGCTCGCGAAATTTTTATTCAAGTAGCCAATAAAGGTTACAAGTCTGCAGATTTATATCAAAAAATTGCTGACTCATATTATTTTAATGCTGAATTTAGAGAAGCCCACTTTTGGTACGATAAATTAGTAAAACAATTTTCGTCATCAATAAGTCCTGAATACTTATACCGCTACGCACAATGCCTAAAAAGTGTTGAAAAATTTAAAAAAGCGGATAAAATAATGGAAAAATTTGCTTCAATTACTCGCGAATATGATTCTAGAGCATATAACTTTAACACCAATCGTTACTATTTAGATTTAATAGAAAAAAGATCTGGTAAATTCCAATTTAACCCTTTTGAATACAATAGTGAATTTTCAGATCACTCCCCTAGTTTTGCACCTAATGGAGATTTAATTTTTGCATCATCCAGAGGTGGTGGTCCAATTTCAGTTTGGGATAAAATGCCATTTTTAGATTTATACAATATCAATTTAGAGCAAGGTAAACTTATTAATGATGTTCAAATAAAACCAATAAAAGGGGAAATTAATACTCCTGTACACGAAGCATCGGCTGCGATAACTAAAGATGGAAAAACCATGTATTTCACCCGAAATAATTATTTGAAAAAGCAACTAAATTCAAGTGGTTCTGGTACCGTTATGCTTAAACTTTACCAAGCCGAACTTATTAATAAAAAATGGAGTAACATTAAAGAGTTACCATTTAATAGCGATGATTATTCAGTAGCGCATCCTGCTTTAAGCCCTAATGAAGACAAGCTATATTTTGCAAGTGATATGCCTGGATCTTATGGAAACTCTGATTTATATGTCGTAAATATTAATGAAGACGAAAGTTTTGGAAAACCTAAAAATTTAGGATTTAATATTAATACCGAAGGTAGAGAAACATTCCCTTTTATTAGTAATGATGGAAATTTATACTTTTCAAGTGATGGGCATTTAGGCTTAGGTGGACTTGATGTTTTTATAACTAAGATAGCGCGTAACACCTATTCAAACCCATATAATATAGGAAAGCCTATTAATGGACCTTCTGATGATTTTTCATTTATTATTGATAAAAAAACTGACATAGGCTTTTTTGCTAGTAATCGAGTAGATGGTAAAGGAAGTGATGATATCTACTGTTTTAAACAAGTATCTCCCTTAGACTTAAATTGCCAATTATTTATCGAAGGAATAGTATCAAACCATAAAACAAATGAAGTGGTTGCTGATGCTACCGTAAAATTATATGACCAAAACATGAATTTAACGAATCAAGTAAACACAGACAGTAATGGGTATTACACTTTTGCTGCCGAATGTAATTCGACATTCAATGTAAACGTATATAAAGAAGGTTACAGATCACAACGCACCCCTTTAAAAACATCAAAATATAAAGGTGATGTAGTACAACAAAATTTTGATTTATCAAATGATAGCTTTAAGTCTAGTATTGCTAGAGTTGGCGATGATTTGGCAAAAATATTACAATTAAACACTATTTACTTTGATTATAATGACTTTGAAATTAGAAAAGATGCAGAACTAGAATTGCAGAAAATAATTGCGGTATTACAAAGTAATGAACATATAAAAATTGAAATCAGATCACATACAGACAGTAGAGCAAATGACGATTACAATTATGACTTAAGCAAATCAAGAGCAAAAGCCACAAAAGAATATTTAGTCAGTAGCGGACAAATTAATCGAAATAGAATATTTTATAAAGGTTATGGAGAAACTCAATTAGTAAACGATTGTACCAATGATGTTGATTGTAGTGATCAAGAACATGAAAAAAACCGACGTTGCGAATTTATAATACTAAATTCAGGAATCATAAATACAGCTGCTTCAGAAAACTAATTTGTAAAATAAATATTCTTGATCAGTTTTATTTAATAAAAAAGAGAGTAGTCCTAATTGAAATAAAATAGATTCATTTAATTACAACTATAAAGACAGTATCCAAAATTTGATGGATTCATCTATCAGATTTTTTTAAGTAATAATATCCCATTATTTCTAATCTATTTATAGTTAAAAAAGAGCCTCCTTTTTTTAAGCTTTTCTGTCATTTTTAAAGTTTTATTCTTCTGTATTTTACTCGAAAAATACTCTTATTTTTTACTCCTCTTTCCTTTTTTTACAAAAGATAACACAGCTGTTTCTCCTTTATTTAATGAAGTTTTAGTGGCAATATAATCATTTGGACTATACACTTCAATTTTAACTGTATTAGGAGGTGAAGTTCCTACATTTAATGCTTCGACCTTTAAGCTCGCAAACTTTTTAGTTATCTGAATAGGGATTTGCTTTTTTTCTCTTGTAATTACATAATCATCCAAAATAAGCTTATCGTCTAAATACAGATCTATTTTATCATTATCTTCTTTCCCCGAATCATATATTGACACCATCAGAACAGAAGATTTTACAAATACATTTACTGTTTCGTTTTTTGTTATTGGTGCCAATGAAACGGTATCTATTTTTTTACTTTTTTCGAGTAACTTTCTAACTTTTGGCTTATCGAATCGCTTCTTTATTTTCTCAATTTTTTGTTGATCCACTAGAAGTAATTCTCCATCTATGCATTTAGCCCCACTAACATATCTTCCTGCAAAAGCTCCTTTAAGTGCTTTTGCATTCTTAAAATTTTTCATACTTCCCTCAAAATTAACAAAACAAAAATCAAATTGGTCATAAGGAGATTTTGTATACACTATATCAAACTCGTTAAATTTCAAAACTCCTTTTTCTTCATCAAAATAGCCTGTTACATTTGACTTCGTTTCATGCGCTCCACCTTTATCTGTTATTGAATACCCAATAATTTCAGTTTCATTTACTCGATTAAGTGACAAATTATATGGAATAAATAAAGAGTCATTTATTTTAACTACACCCGAAAATTCTTTTGGAATAGACTGACTATAAACAAAATAAAAATTAAAAATAATTAAAAATAGTTGTAGGAATTTCATCAATTTAATTTAATTTAGAATCAAATTTAAACTATTAAATATCAATTAACTATTATGAAAATTAAATTATTTTTATCTATTTTATTTGTAGCAGTTGCATCAATTACTGCTTCATATGCTAGTTTTCCAGTAACGGCAAATACTACTACACAAGTATCAGCTGTTGAAAACGAAGTTGAATTATCATCACCTGCGGCTTCTGCTGGGTATGACAAATGGGTTGCTGTAGCTTTTTGGTTCTTTTTAGGTGGTTTTGCTGCTCACAGATGGTATGCTAAAAAGCCTGCAGGTTGGAATATTCTTTACATTGTTACACTTGGAGGTCTATTTATATGGGCTATTATTGACATTATCAATATTTTAACAGATAATTTCCAATAGATTTATCTTGATTAAAGATAAAAATCGCCTGGTAAGTAAATTTACTAGGCGATTTTTTATTATTATTATTTATGCTTATCCTTAATCACACCTAAAGTTCATTCCATCGATGATTGACACCAGCAATGATAAGCCTTTCCATGGTT
>CANLCT010000022.1 GCA_947489195.1 uncultured Aquimarina sp.
TAAACAAAAGTATTTGCTTGTGCTACGGGCGAAGTGCATCGCACTTCTACTCGCACAGACATTTACATTGAGCGTTGCCTACAATTATGAAAAACGAAATTATAACATTATTGTGTTTTCTTTTTTTAAACTTTTGTTTTGGACAAAAAGAGATATATTATCCTGAATATAAGGACAAAATAAAAGACGGGACTTATAAAATTAATAGTCTTTCCAAAGAATTCTTGAAAGAAAAACTAGCTGTTATCAAACCGAATATTGAAACACTAAATCCGAAAGAATATCCAAATTTCTTAAATCCATACAATAAAGAAATTGTACTTTTTGAAAATCATAATTTGAATGAATTAAAACCGATTGGAAAGCTAACAGAATTGACTCAAATTTGCATTGATTCAATTATTTACAAATACAAATTTAAAGACTTGACCAATTGTGTTTGGAATAGAATATTAATCAACGATAAATATTATTATACAGACGCTGACGTTCACGACTTTTCAATTTCTAAAGATTTAAATAAACTGAATCAAAAATTGAAAATCATTGGTCAAAAAGACGGTTATGATGGAACTTATCATTTAGGCTACCCTGAATATTTTTTCATGATTTTTACTGATATTGAAAATAAAGTCATTTATAAAACAAAAGTTCTTGACTTCCACCTTAATGACGAATTTGCGATGGAAGAAGATATCTTAAATTTAAAATGGAATGAGAAAAATAATTCCTATGAAATAACTTTGATTGGAGCAGACGAAAAAATAAATATCTCTTGGAACGGTAAAGAAACTGAAATAAAAAAACTGTAGGCAACAAAACCTATAATTAATGCGGGAGCAGTTGCAAGCCGAAATGTTGGCTGATTTGCATTGTCGCAAAAGCTTTTTTCTTATTTTTAAACTCAAACTAAAAAACGCTAAAAGCTTTTACTTGTGCTGGCTTGAAATTCGCTGAATTTCCGCGCCGCACTAATCATAGCCGAGACGTTGTACGCAATTAGATGAATTGGTTCAAAAAAATATTCTCAAAACAAAAGCTTAGAACAACTTCTACACCAAAAATTCCCAGTGACTGGAACAAAACTGTTTCAGATTTAATGGATGAAATGGAGTTAGGGCATAGAAAAGAAGTTGGATCACCTGAATTAGATTGGGCTTTAGAATATGAGCGAAACCAAATTCCTCAAGAATATCATTTCCCTAGACAAGGAGACCTGGACTACCTAGTAAATTTGGTATAAATTACTAAGCGACTTTTATGTAGTTATTAATTTTAATTTCTAATTCTTTTTCAGCAGGAGTGGAATGTCTAGTTTTGTTGATATAATTTATTAAGTGATTTTTTTAACAATAACCTATCATATAAAAAGAATAGATATGTAATAAATTCTATTCAGATAATTCATTAATAATCTTTTGACTCAACCTAACCAAATCATCATCCTCCGCTTTCTTGGATAGTTCCATGGAGCGTTTAGCCACTTTTATGGCTTCAGATTTTCTATCTAAATCTTTTAAAATCAATGCTTCTCGATATACTTGAAAAAACAATGGGGAATCATTTTGAGTTGCTTTTCTAATATAAGTTAAAGCAAGTGGTAAATCTGTTTGAGTTTCATGTAAATAAAGTGCAGCTTGGAAGTAGTTAAAATTGGAAGGTCCTTCTAATACCTTTTTTATAGTTGCCAAAATTGATTCATGTTCATTCATTTTTATTGGAATTTCCACTTTATAATCCCCCCATTGTAAAACAAAATTTGCAGAATTTAAACTTATGGCCTCAAAATTAAGAGAAAGTGTTTCTAAAGAATAGTTTAATTTTTGGATAGGAACCGTAATTTCAAAAATTGCTTTCCTACTCACGAATTTAGTATAAGATAATTTTTCATAAGGATAAAAATGAAAAGTCCATGAATTTTTATTAGGAGTACTAAGTAATGCATAAGCTCCTTTCAATAACTTATGATCATTAATTTGAATGTCCTTTGAAAATTCTAATTTAGTAGTTGCATTAGCTCCTGTGCGCCACTTTTTTCCTAATACCAGTATTCCATCTTTTCCAAATAACTGACGCTCTCTTAGGCTTGGCCTAGAGTAGGATAAACTAGCTGTTGTTAAACCTATTTTTTGAGAAATTTCAACACTTGGGCTTAAAGCTGGTAGGTTGATTTGTGCCGTAGTAACTAAACTAAAACTTACTATTAGCGTACTAAAAACAATTTTTAACATGATACAATTTTTATAAGATTATTGAAATTTATTAATTAGAATTTTTAAGATATTTAAAAGGAGTACCTCCTATGATTTGTTTAACAATGCACTTATTGATGTAAAAGGTCTTCGTTGCTAAAAAAATGTCATTTTTATAAATTTTGATTTTTACAAATTTATCCTAACCACAGAAAAGAACCTTAAAACATGGAGGTTAGTGAGTACTAATACGGTATATGGACTTGTTTTTATATATTTTAAAAATTTAATGCGCATAAAAACTTTAAGATCTTTATGATGTGATGGTAATTAAAAACTCTTAGTAACTTTGGTTTTTTAAATCCAATTTTAATTACGTACTAAATGGAAACTCATTTAATCGCATTAATATTAGGAAGTGCTACCATACTAGGTACGTTTATTTGCTTAAATCTTATTTTATTAAAAAAAGGAAATCGGCTAGCAAATAAAATATTAGCTTTTTTAACCCTAATATTTAGTGCCATTACTTTTCAAAACATGATTGGGTTTAGTGGGTATTATAACCAACTACCGCATATGGTTTTCCCTTTTTATCCTTTTAATGGATTAATAGGGCCTTTATTTTTATTTTATGTGTTGCTTCAATTAGACCCCAATAGATCCTTTAAATGGAAAGATAGTTTACATCTTGCTGGATTCATTTTTTTCGTTTATGAACATACTGAATTCTTATTACTACCTTCAGTTGATAAGATTAAATATGCTGATTGGATTTACTCTAATAAAGAACTGTTTATTACTAAGTCGAATTTTATCGGAAATAGTTTAAGAAAGTTATTTGAAGCCATATATGTTGCAATAGCTATATTTTACATACAAAAGAAGAAAAATGAATTAAAGGATGTTTCATCCTCTTCCAGAATACGACACCTACGTTGGCTGAAAAACTTCAGCCTAATGTTTTTGGGTGTTACTATTTTTAGTTGTTTTCTTTACTTTGCATTTTATTTTTCCCATATAAATCTTGGTTATTTTGAAACTTATGTAATTATTATAAAAGCTGCGGTCATCAATATTATTGGTTTTTTGATGTTTCAATATACAGATCGGTTTTCGTATGTTATAAAAACTCCTTCAAAATCACCAAAAGTTGTGCATAGTATAAATGGCAATATCACCATTCAGCAAGTGATTGAAATGATAGAAATAGAGCAACCATACCTTAATTCTGAGTTAAAAATAGAGGATCTGGCTAAAACACTAAAAATCCCCAAGCATACATTATCAATCCTTATTAATAAGGATTTAGGCTTAAATTTCTATGATTTAATTAATCAATACAGGGTTGATGAGTTTAAAAAACGTATCAAAAAAAATCAACACAAAGATCTTTCCTTATTGGGAGTTGCTCTTGAAGTTGGTTTTAATAGTAAATCTTCCTTTAATAGAATATTCAAAAAGCAAACAGGTAAAACACCTTCACAATTTATAAATAATAAATGAGTGCCAACTTTAAAATTGAGTCGTCGATAAGATAATAATATGCGAGTTTTAAGCTTTAAACTAAAACTTAATATTATGAAAACAAATCATTTATCAATTATTTTAACATGCATACTTTCGTTTACTTTAGCATCATGTTCAAATTCTGAACCTTTAACTAATGAAGACTCAAAAAAAAATATTAATCCTATCAATGTTGTCGTTTCCGAGTTTCAAATGGTGGATTTTGGGAATGCCTCCAATGGATCTGATATATATCTGTCATATACCATAGAAGGAGAGGCTTTAATGGATGTTACATCAATAAAATTATTGATTGCCAAAAATTCTACAGAACTCGATTTTGATCGTACTTTTTCGTCTGATTTTTTGCATACACTATCTGATAAAAAAACAACTGATATCCAATTACCAGATAACTTAAAGGATATCGATGGCGATTTATTAGAAAATAATATTCAATATAAAGCCTATCTAATGATCAAAGGTGATGATACAACTAAGGTGTTAAGCGAGCCATTAATATTTACTTTAGCTGATGAAATAATTGTAACAACGTTATCTTTAGAACCGAGTATTGCTGCTAATGAAGATCTTTTGGTGGGTACTAATGGGGATGTATTTGTTTGTGGGGGCTGGCGCTCCCCTAGTTCCTTATTTAAAATTACGGATGACCGTACCACATCTGTTTTTTCGGAAGTCTCAAGTACACCTATTGATGCTACTTTTAATCCTAACGGTGACCTTTTTGTAACTACTGCCGAAAATAACGCTTTACACAAAATATCCTCTACAGGCACAGCCTTGTTTCATGCAAATACTTCTGGTGCCTTAGCTATTGATAATCAAGGAGTGTTATATACCTTATCATACAATAGTTCTACTATATATAAAGTGTTGCCTAATAAAGAAACAGAAGCTTTTACAACAAGTACACTTATTAATGGCCCAGTTGGATTTGAATATGACAAGGAAAGAGATGTCTTTTATGTAGGTAATTGGAACGACGGTAAAATACTTTCGGTAGATAAGTCTGGAAAAGTTACTGAAATTGTTGATACAGATGCTACAATTGGAAGAATGTCATACCTGGATGATAAATTATATATTACAGGAAATGCACAACATCAAATTTACATTTTATCCTTAACGGGAGAAATTTTAACTACTATAGGAAGTGGTAAGCCTGGCCTTGAGGATGGCTCAAAAAACAAAGCTAGCTTCTCTAATCCAAATGGAATAGAAATCACTCCAAATGGTGATGCGTTGTATGTAGCTTCGAGGGCTGGAGGAATTAGAAAAATTATTTTATGATGTGTATACCTATTAGCCGTGATGTATTGAAAACATTACAGCCAATAAAAACTACTCAAAAAAACACATTAAACTCATTAACTTTTTTTAACAATAAATAGGTATCAACTTCCAGTATTGAGACTTCATTAAATTAAAAATACACGAATTTTAGATATCGAAACTCATTGTTATAAAACTAATTATCATGAAATTAAAATTATTCAAAATTATTTCAGTCTGTATTCTTACTTCTGTTTTAGGGTTTTGTTCCGATTCGGAAACAATACAGAATATAAATCAAAAAGAAATACCAAATTCGGAAGAAAACAATGCGCCGCCAACAGAACCGCCGATTAATAATAATCAAGGAAGTCAAGGTTTTGTATTTGATATAGGCAAACAAGAAATTTTCTTTTTAAAAGAAACCAAATCTGGTTATGGCTTCTATTTTTATGCACCAAGTACATATAATACGAGTGACAAAAAAGGTTTCCCTTTACTAATACATTTACATGGAGGAGGAGCAAGAGGTGAAGGCACTTCTGAACCTTCTATGAATAGAATTATTTATGATGGTCCTCCTAGCTTAATTAAGAATAATACCTGGAATCCTCCAACACCTATGATTGTTGCATCTCCTCAGTCTCCTCATTTATGGGATCCAAAACGATTGCATAGTTTTATAGATTATTTAATTACAAATTTAAATATTGATACTTCCCGAATTTATATGACTGGATTCAGTATGGGAGGTAGAGGTATTTTTGATTATGTTACCGAATATGGCGACCAAGCACATACGGCTGCTGTGGTTCCTATTGCTGGATGGAGTGAAATTAATAACGGGAAGCCTTTTAAAAACATTGCCCTTTGGGCGTTTCATGGAGACTCGGACAATATTGTTAACATCAGTGGCTCTAAAAATATGGTTAATGCTATTAATAAGAATGCTCCAAAGCTGAAAGCTAAACTAACTGTTTTGCCAAGAGTAAATCATTTCTCGTGGCCAAAAGTTTATGACAGCTCTGGTATTGGGTCTGCAGATCCAGCGTATGATGATTTCGATATAACCATATACAAATGGATGCTTAAGCATAGCAAATAATGAACTATAATAAGCTTAATACTTCCCTAACACCAAAATATTATAACTATTTGATTTTGATAAATTTTATACATAATAAAAAATCCTGTGAAGTTAACTTCACAGGATTCAATTAATTATTTTAAAACTGTCAACCTATTTGAGGATGACTCATCTATCTTTTAGCTATTACAATTCTTTGCTGTAGTGCACATCGCTTTGTGATTTTATTTTATCTGCTGCTTGTTCAGCAGTAATATCACGTTGTGGATTTGCAAACATTTCATAACCTACCATAAATTTTTTCACCGTTGCAGAACGCAATAACGGAGGATAAAAACTCATGTGCATATGCCATTCTGGATGATCCTCACCGTCAGTTGGTGCTTGGTGGATTCCTGCAGAATATGGAAATGATGTTTTAAAAATATTATCATATTTAGTCGTTAATATTTTTATAATTTCAGCATAACTCTTTTTTTCTTCTGCCGATAAAGTAGCAATAGTTGCATGTTTTTTACGAGGCACTATCATTGTTTCATAAGGCCAAATTGCCCAATAGGGAACTAAGGCTACAAAATGCTCATTTTCGACCAATACACGTTCATCTGCTGCTAATTCTTGATCCAAATATGCCTCTAATAGCGACTTTTTATTTGTATTCCAATAATTTAAAAACTGTGTACTTTTCTTTTTAATTTCTTCTGGTATGGAACGCTGCGCCCATATTTGACCGTGTGGGTGCGGGTTACTACACCCCATAATTCCACCTTTATTCTCAAATATTTGCACATAATTAATATCCTCATTTGCTCCTAACTCAGCAAATTCTTTTTGCCATAAGCTAATCACCTTCTCAATATCAGTAGCCTCCATTAAAGGTAAGGTTAATGCATGGTTAGGAGAAAAACAGATTACTTTACAAATCCCTGTTTCGGTTTCAGCTTTTAATAAACCTTCACTATACTTTTCACTTGGCACTCCTTGAAGCAATGCGGCAAAATCATTTGTAAAAGCAAAAGGCTCGGTATAATCAGGATTTACGGCACCACCTGCACGTTCATTGGTAGGACACAAATAACAATTTTCATCATAAGTAGTTGATGATAGTTTCGCGGGCTCTTCATTTTTACCTTGCCAAGGTCTTTTGGTTCTATGTGGAGACACTAAAACCCACTCTCCCGTAAGTACATTTAACCTACGATGAGGATTTTCATTGAAATCTATATTACTCATACTTAATTTAGTTAGTTATTGCCGTACCTTGACTAGGAACTGCTGTAAATGACGTTAAGTCTATATTGAATTTTTCTTTATACGCTTTTGTTGCATCTGCAACAAACTCTTCTACCCCATCTTTATGGATTAAATTAATGGTACAACCACCAAAACCACCACCCATCATACGTGCGCCAAGTACTTGATCATAGTTTTTAGAAAAAGCTGCTAAAAAATCTAATTCTTCACAACTTACTTCATAATCATTTTGCAAACCATTATGCGAACCATACATTAATTCACCAAAAGTGGTTAAATCTTTCTGTTTTAAAGCTGCAACAGCCTTTTCAACTCTTTTATTTTCTTCCAGCACATAAGTTGCTCTTTTAAAAGCAATAGGAGAAATTTCTGCTTTTACAGACTCAAGCATATCAAAATTAGCCTCACGTAATGAACTCACATTAGGATTTATTTTTGCTATGGCTTCTACTACTGATCCGCATTCTGACACGCGTGTGTTGTATGCACTATCGGCCAAGTTATGTGATACATTTGTATTTAATAATAATACTTGGTAATCTCCAAAATCAGCAGGAATCATTTGATGTTGTATACTATCGCAATCTAATAAGATTACATGTTCACTTTGACTCATCACAGATGCAAATTGATCCATGATTCCGCATTGAGTACCTACATAAGTATGTTCTGCTTTTTGACCAATTTTAACTAAGTCAATCTTTTCTAATCCTAAATTAAAAAGCTCATTTAAACCAAATGCTAGCCCACACTCTAATGCTGCTGAAGAACTGATCCCAGATCCCATTGGCAAGTAACTTTCGATAATGCAATCGAAACCTGTCATTTTTTTACCTCTTAGTTGAATTTGATTAATTACCCCTAAAATATAATTTTCCCACTCCTTATCACTTGGCTGTATTTCATTTAAATTAAATGAAAGCATTTTATCAAATGTAGCACTGTATACATTACAAGTATTGGTCGTATCATTTTTTTGAAATTGAAAAATGATATGCTTATCTATTGCCGTTGGCAAAACAAAGCCTTTATTGTAATCGGTATGCTCACCTATCAAATTAATTCTCCCAGGCGAAGCTATTTTCAATTCCGTTTTAAAAGAATCTACAAATCCTTTATGTATACTATCTGTCATACTTATATTAATTGAACCTTAATTTATAACTAAATTATAATACTGTTCCTTTTTAAACTATACATTTTAATATATCACTTTTTATAATCTACAAATTGTACAATTGCAAATAGTGATGTTTTTAAAACTCAATACAAGGTTTAATTTTTATAAAAACAAAAAGTAAAAATCAGTATTAAAAATAAGCTACAAATATAATAAATAGCATATACATTTATAGACAATAGATGAACAGAACATGCTTAAGTTTTTTTGAATTCTAAAAAAAACTTAAGCTTACAAGGCTATTTTTTTAAAAAAAGACGATCTAATGCTAACGGAATTTTTAAAATTTTAAATTATAATGTTAAGTTAAACATTTTAATATTACACATTTCTTAATTTTTATAAAAAAAATAAATGTTTTAATCAGTATTATTGTTATAATAATAAATTTATAACAATAATAAATGTAGCATCACTTCAACTGCAATACATCAGGCTGTTTTTATGTATTTTTGTATTGCGCTTTCGAGCGCAATTTCATAATTAAACTTTGTGTATAGGCCTGAGCAACTTATACACGATTAGAAGTTTAGTTTTTTGATTAGTTGTTATTCCAGGCAGAGTGATTACTGCCTGGATTTTTTTTGTCTAATAAGTAAAATCAAACAAAAAAATAAGCTAAATAATGTACCTTTGGCTTCAATTAATTAAACACACTTTAAAATAATGATTACTCAAGAAAGCTTTGGAACAACACAATCAGGCGACAACGTTCAAAAGTTTATTTTAAGTAACAAAAATGGCTACTCAGTCCATTTAATTAGCTATGGCTTAAGCATCCAAAAAATCATTTATCCCGACAACCAAGATATTGTTTTAGGTTTTGATTCTATTTCCGAATATGAAAACGACAACTTTTACATTGGTAAAATTGTTGGAAGAAATGCGAATAGACTTTCTAACGCAACTATTGTTATTGACCAAAAAGAAGTTCAGCTTTCAAAAAACGAAACTCATAAACAATTACATGGCGGACATCAAGGTTTTGATAAAAAAAACTGGGACTGTGAAATTGTAAATTTTGAGGATAAAAAAGTACTTATTGCCACTTATACAAGTAAAGATTTAGAAGAAGGCTATCCTGGCGAACTTAAAGTTACCGTAAGCTTTGAACTCACCAACAAGAATACACTTGAAATGAGCTATACGGCTACTACTTCAAAAACTACCGTTGTCAATTTAACTCGACATGATTATTTCAATTTAAAAGACGGGGGTATTTCTGATGTGAAAGAACATTTTATTAAAATTAACAGCAATAAATTTACGGTTAATGACACTGAAAATCTTCCCACAGGAGAAATAAGAGACACTAAATATACTGCCCTACATTTTAACTCTGGAACAACCATAGCCGAAAACATTGCTAAGGATCCAAAAAGTCTAGCCATGGGGTTTGATCATAACTACATTATAAACAATAATAACAATAATAGCACCCCTTTGGCTGCAACAGCTACTGATTTAAAAAGTAAGAGACAGCTCGAAATATACACAACACAACCTGGCTTGCAATTTTACACTGCTGCTTATCTTGATAAAGTAAAAGGCAAAAACGAGACAATTTATAATGGATTTCATGGGTTTTGTTTTGAAGGACAACATTTTCCAGACGCCACAAAACACGAACATTTTGAATCTACCATTTTAAGGCCACACCAAACATACACACAAAAATTAATTTATAAATTTAGTGCTAAATAAAAATTAAAAAGTAATATGAAAATATTAGTAACAGGAGGATTAGGTTTCATAGGCTCTCACACTGTCGTAGAACTTCAAAACGAAGGCTACGAAGTTGTTATTATTGATAATTGCTCAAACTCATCAGAAGATGTACTTGTTGGCATTGAAAATATCACTGGAAAAAAACCCTTTTTTGAAAAAATAGATTTACGCGATCGTAAAAAAGTAAATGATTTTTTTAAAAAACACTCTGATGTTGCCGGTGTTATTCATTTTGCTGCTTCAAAAGCTGTTGGCGAAAGTGTTAAAATACCACTTACCTATTACGAAAATAATATTGGGACACTTGTTTATCTTTTACAAGAGCTACAAGAAAAAGATGATGCTAATTTTATATTCAGTTCTTCATGTACTGTTTATGGACAAGCTGATGAGTTACCCATTACCGAAAATGCCCCTGTTAAAACAGCCGAATCTCCTTACGGAAATACAAAACAAATAGGTGAAGAAATTATAAGAGATACTTGTAAAGTAACACCTAAACTTAAAGCGATTGCCTTACGTTATTTTAACCCTATTGGGGCGCATAAATCAACTGAAATTGGCGAGCTTCCACTTGGTGTTCCTCAGAACTTAGTGCCTTTTATAACGCAAACTGCAATGGGCTTACGTGATAAACTTTCTGTTTTTGGCGATGATTATGACACTCCAGATGGTACTTGTATTCGCGATTACATCCATGTTGTAGACTTAGCTAAAGCACATGTTATTGCCCTAACAAGATTACTAAAAAATAAAAACAAAGAAAATTACGAAGTTTTCAATTTAGGAACCGGAACCGGAAGCTCTGTTTTAGAAGTAATCAAGTCTTTTGAAAAAGTATCTGAACAGTCACTTAATTACGCTATTGTAGACCGTAGAGAAGGCGATATTACCGCTGCCTATGCCGATACCACACTTGCCAATGATGAACTTGGATGGAAAGCTGAATTGGATTTAGATGAAGCTATGAGAACCGCATGGAAATGGGAACAAAAGGTTAGAAATAAATAAACTTCAAAAAGAAATAAATATTTAAACACAAAAAAACCTGTAAAACATAATGTTTTACAGGTTTTTTTTGTGTTTTAACAAATACTATATTATTGATTAATAAAGTACTGCTCTTTTATCTTCTATTTCAGCTTTTTCTTTTAAAGCACTTAACAAACCTCCTTGAGCTTTACGAGCTTCATCTTCAGATTTCTTATTAGCCATACCTTGGTATGATGCCAAACCTTGTCCAGGAGTTTTAGATGTTACTTTAACCACGTACACTCCTTTATTTCCTTCAATTGGTTTTGATACTCCATTTACATCTAACGCAAATGCTGTACCCACAACTTTCTTTTCAATACCAGCACCGCTAATTGTTGAATTCTTCATTGTAATTGCAGAAGCTGATTTTACAGAAACATTATTTGCTTTAGCAATTTCTTCTAAATTATCCCCTGTAATTTTATCCATTAATATTTTAGCTTTCTTTTGATTTTTTAAAATAGGAGCTACTTTTGCCGAAGCTTCTTCAACATTCATCACCCCTTCTTTTTCAACAGCAACTAATTTTGCTATTACATAACCACTTGGCAAATCAAAGCTTTTAACAGCTCCTTTTTCAGTTTCTTCATTAAATGCCCAACGAACTATTTGACGTTGCTTACCAACACCAGGAATATTTTCATCTAATTCTCCAATTTTAGTTACAGGTTTAGAAGTTAAACTAGCCTCTTTAGCAGCTTCTTCAAAGCCTTTTTCGCGAGCACTAATTACAAATTTACTTGACTTAGCGTAAATTTCATTAATAGTCTTTTCACTAGGCTCAATTTTTTGAGCTATGGTAGCAACTTTTACTGCTTTTTGAATATTCTTTTGATCTTCAATTTTAATTACATGAAATCCAAAACGAGTTTCCACAACACCAATATCACCTTTTTTATTTTCAAAAACATAATCATTAAATGCTGGCACCATTCTACCAGGAGTAAAATAACCTAAATCCCCTCCTTTATCCTTGTTCGAATTATCCGCAGATAAACTTACTGCTAACTCAGCAAATTTTGAATTCTTTTTTGTTACAACAGACAATACACTATCTGCTAATTTTTTAGCTTCTTCTTTAGTTCTTGTTACATCTGGACCTGCAAATTGCAACCCTTTATAAGCAATTAAAATGTGACTCGCTTTAACTGAGTCTGGTATTTTAGTTTCCGCAATTAATTTAGAAAGTTTAATGTACGCTCCGTCTTTATAAGGACCATAAACCTTACCTATCTCTGCATCAAATAAATTTGTAGCAACATCAGTATTTAATTTACTTTTAAATTCATATTTATCACTATACTTAATGGCTGAATTTTCATTTACAAACTCTTCAACATTTTTAGTATTTGCAAAACCTAATACTTTTTCGGTTTGCTTAGTAACGTTATTAAATTCATCCGAATCATTGATCAGTTTACTTAACTGAGCCGAAATGTCTTTTTCATCCTCTAGCGTTGCTACCTCATCAATTTTCACATACTCAATATTAGTATAAGCTTCTCTTTCATACTCGCTTTTGTGTGCATTAATGTAAGCCTTAATATCATCTTTAGAAACCTCTACCTCTTTATCATCAACAGATGTATATGGCAATTGCACATAACTGATATTGATTTTATCATTCTCCATTTTATAATCTAGCTCACCTTCATTAATAGTAGCCTTTAAACCCGCCTTAACCATATTTAAGTAAACATTTCCAGCTACATCTTTTGCTATTTGACCTTCATTGGTTGTCCAATTATTGTATTGCGCTCTATTTGTTTCTTTCATTTCCAAAATCAACTCCTGCAATTTTTCTATACTAAAACTACCATCTTCATTCTTTAATGATGGGTCATTAGCATAACGACGAGCTAATTCTTCATTTAAATGTGCTTTATCGACAATAATACCAGCTGCTTCGGCGCGTTGACCTGTCAACAATCCATTTACTTTTTGGCTCCAAACATTACGAACGGCCTGCATATCGGAACCGCTACGTCGTTGGCTATCTACCAATTCCTGAAATTCAGATGTTTTTATTTCCTCTCCGTTTACTTCTCCTATAGTTTTTTGAGCTTTTTGCCCTCCAAATCCTCCGCTTCTAACCAAATCCCCAATGATAAATGCGAAAAGGGCCAGAGCTATGATCATAATTAGAAAAAATGATCGTTGCCTAATTTTATTTAATACTGCCATCTTTTTGGTACTTTATTTTATTCGATAAGGGGCGAAAATAAGATTTTATTAATTAAAATGAAACAGAATACATTTAAAAGTTCAAGCGTTTTCGTAGACTTTAAGTCAAGATCAACTTAAGTTAGGCTAGTATTAATTTCTTCTTTGATGTTTACGCAACTGTAATTTGAAAGTGTTCGATTACAGCTCTTTCGTTTACCTTAAGTATTTCTTCGCCAAAGTCCCTAAAAAACCCCTAAAACTTTACTTTTTCAAAAAAGTATTTATAGGCCTAAATTGCATTTCTACTAAACAAAAACCATATAAACCTTCGTTAAAAACCTGAAAAAATATTTATGTTTTTACACTCTTAATTTCGCAGAATAAATTTTTTATTCAATTTTTACCAAAAAATGAATGAAAAATTCTGAATATTTTGAATATTTTGAATATTCGACTCTAAATAATTACTATTTCCTATTTTCAAATTTTTTGCGAAAATGTCGCTTAAAAAAGAACATTCCTATAGCAGCAATGACTAATAACACAAAAGCCCAATTGATCACACCTGTTTCTTGATATTCTGTATATACCGTATATCCAAAAAATACGCCCACAAATAAATAAGCATATTGAAAAAAAGCTTGAAGTGATTTCATAAAATTTTAAAATTAAAAACAACCTGAGATAAGTTATTATTTGAATAAGTAAGATACAAAAAATGATTACAGAAGATTACTCCTTTAGCACTTGAGTCCCTACATTTGTACGCGATTTAAAGTTGGTAAAATCTTCATTTACATCAAAACCGGCACCTTTATTTTTAGCTCCGTTTTTTAACACCGCGCTATATTCATTATCTGTAAACAACCAATGTAATTTCTGATCCCAATATAATTGTGGCGCATTTACCAAAATGCTATCAGCTGTTACTATTTTAACATTGCCAGATAAATCCACCAAACTTGTTTCTTCATACTGAATTCCAAAATCTGCTTCGATAGTAGACTTTCCTCCTTTTTTATCAAAAACAATTAATTCTACCCCCTTAGGAAACTCCCTATACGGAAAGTCGATGTGAGTAAAATCCTTAAAAATAGGCGCTTTCATGATCGCTACTAATTTTCCGGAATCGGTGTATTTTACAACCACCTCTTTACCTACTCCTTGAGCAACTTCATTAAAATTAATTGTAGTATTATTACTCCCCTTAGGAGAACAACAATAAAAAAACATTGTTACGAGCATAGCCGCAACAATGTTTTTAAAAAATGTAATATATCTAGCTTTTATAGCCATGAGTAGCTACAAATTATAAGTTTGGCACTTTAACAGACTCACCTATCCAACAACCAATTTTTATGGTTTTACCTTGCATTCCTTTTGTAAATACATCTGATTTAGATGGAGCACTAGCCATGTAACTTGCTACTGTTTTTTTAGCTCTTGATGCTACCGAAGGATCAACTCTTGCCGCTTTGCTAGCATAGTTAGCTGCTAACCAATATACCGCACGCTTACTAAATTCATCTGTTCCACAATTATTAGCACTTTTACCAATCATACTGGCAATTTGCAAATACGCTCCACCAAGTGATGGCTTAAACTCTAATGCCTTTCTAAAATATTGCCTAGCTTTTCCATAGCTTCCTTTTTTCTTTTCTGCCAAGGCAATTTCCACATAAGCCTCTGCTTTACGACTTGGATTATCTTCGCGCTCTATAGCTTCTTCATAATATTTACGAGCTGCAGTAACATCACCTCTCTGCTCAGCTAACTTTCCTAAATACTTTGCTGTTACCGCCGATGGCTCTAAGTTATGTTGTTGCTCTACCAATTTTAAAAATAAAGGATCGGTAGTACATTCTTTTTTATACATACGTCTAGCCGATTGCTTTACCCATTTAATATCTCCTTTTTTTGTATCAAATTCTTGTGTAAACAAAGGAATTAAATAAGGGCAATCTGCAAGCTTTCCTAATTTTTTATCGATAGACGTTTTTACCTGACTATATACTTTTAGGTTTTTTTCTGCTTTTGCCAATCCCTTTTTTTCCTTACTTAATAAATCAGCACCTGATTCTTCTTTTGCAGTATATTTAGCAATTTTAGCTGCCATTCTACTTTCTTCAACTTCAATTTTATCAGTCAAATCATCATAAGTTGAAAAAACCTCTCCAATTTCTTTTTTACCTTCAGACTGTAAGTCTAATAGTAAAGAAAAATAAGTGTATATTTTTTTTGGGCCTTTAAAGTTTTTTTTATCCTTTGTATAAGCATCCTTAAACATTTCAAATTGCTCTTCTTTGGTGCCCATTTTATTTTCGTACTTCAACAAAGCAATATCCGAAATCATATCACCGACTGGAGTTTTAGAAGCAAAATGTTGTTTACGCTCATTAAACAACGTAACCAATTCATTTACTACAGCTGCCTTATCTCCTTCTGGCGCTTTTTTAAGCTTATCGCGAAGTATTTTTTCACTATACTGAAAGGTTGCCAAACTATAAGCTGGACAATTTTTACGCACTTTTTCTAAATATGGCGCTGCCTCGGCATAATTTTTCACTTTAGCACTCTCAATTCCTAAAGAAGCATTTTTTTTACACTCATCAGACACCTGAGCACTTAAAGAATAAGTCGTTACTAAAAAAGTACCAATAGCTATTTTAAGTAATGATTTCATAGTTAATGTTATGTTAATTAAATTTTCTTTTCCTAAACCATTTATCGCTTAATGACAAACCTACAGAAAAATTAATAAAATTTTCTTTTACTAATCCTGCATCTGTTGTTCCTCTTGTTCCGAGCTCAACACCTAAATCAATTGATGACAAACCTTGCGACACAGGTAATGAAACACCAAAAGACGTGCCAAACTCATTTATATCTTCGCCTTGTATTACCAAACCAAGTCTTTCATAACGCATTCCAAAGCGATAAGTAACTCGTTTAAAATAACTTGTTAACGAATTGAATTTTGGAATATAAAACCCTCCCATTCTAACACCATATGCTTTTGCATAATTTGTACGAACTCTGTCTTGTACTCGATCACGGTAATCATTATTATTTTCTAAATAAGCTTCACCACCTACAAACCACTTACTCTTTTTTATAATAGCTCCGCCTAATGTTAACCTACTAGGCAAACTAAATGACCTATCTGCTATATCTACAATTTCATTTTCTGTTGATGACACTGCACCATCTCCTGCTATTGCTACAGCCGAAAATTCTTGAATATTTTCAGATCTTATTTTTCCTGATTGATTGTATATTATTGAAGCCCTTATTAAGGTTTGCTCATCTAAATCTAAATCATATACTGCCGAAAGTGTGTAACTAACTCCCCCTACATCAGTTTGAGTTGTCACTCTTGTATCATTTTGCGAATCTGGAAATTGCGTTACCACATTTTCAATACGCCCAAAATTATATTGAAATTCAGCACCTAATTTTAAACCCTTATAAATTTTAGCTCCAGCTCCCAAATACACTCTATTCACATTTCCTGAACCTGTATTAGTCTCCTCTAAGCCTTCGGCATTTATCCCTCTAAAAGAAAACCCAACTGACCTGTAAGGCACTAATCCAAAACCAAAACCAAATTTATCTGCAGGTATACTTACTGTTAAATAATCTAACGTAGTAGCTTTCCCATTGGCATCTTGACCATTTTCTTTAAATGTTGTGGTTTTATAAGTTCCTCCAACACCAAAAGCGGTAGTTTTTAAATCGCCATAAAGTGCAGGGTTTAGAATATTTGGAGTAAAAGGATCTGCGTATGTAGATAGTCCTCCCATACTTTTATTTGCAATAGATCCTCTAAAGTTTAATATACCCAAACCGTGGATTGAGTAAGGTGACGATGTAGATTCCTGAGCATTTGCAAAACTTGCCATCAAAAGCAGTACACCGACTATTATTTTTTTTATCATTTACTGGTATTGAAATCGAGTATATAATTTAACCCTTTAAACAAAAAATTTGGGTCGACAAATATGCCACTTTTTAATCGTTTAGACAAGAAATTAGCATCTCCACCCGTCAAAATAACGACTAACGGACTAAAGGTGTTGCTAAATTGC
Organism: uncultured Aquimarina sp.; assembly: GCA_947489195.1. GTDB lineage: Bacteria > Bacteroidota > Bacteroidia > Flavobacteriales > Flavobacteriaceae > Aquimarina. Next base: position 17,533 of record CANLCT010000022.1, read on the forward strand.
TCAATTATTCCGTTTATTTCATTCACAAAACCATTAAATACACCTGCGTGGATAGCGTTTTCTGTGCTATCACCTATTAAAATATTTGAATATGCAGCTTTTAGTTGAGGTAAATTTGCCGTGTAATCATTCAAACTTTTATAACGCAATTGCAAACCCGGACTTATTCCTCCACCTTTATATACTCCTGCTTGATCTATAAAATCATATGTAACACATGTTCCCGCATCAATAATTAAGCAATTTTGATTAGGATATTTTTTACTAGCGCCAGCAACTAGAGCTAAACGATCTACACCTAAAGTTTTTGGAGTGCTATATAAATTTTGAAATGGCATTTTAACAGTATAATCAAGCACTACTAACTTCGCTGCACTAATTTCTTTTTCAATTGCTGTTTTATTCAATTTTGAAACCGACGAAAGCATGACTTTTCTAATTTTTGGATATGTTTTTTTAATTTTCAAAAAAACTTTTAAAAAATCAACATATTCCGCAAGTTGGCTAAAAATCATATTACCCTCCTCAAAAACAGCCATTTTTACATAAGAATTTCCTGCATCGATAATTAAATTCATCACTCAACTTGTTTTACTTTTCAAAAATATGAAAGTTTTTTTTGCAAAGTTGTTGCAAAAGCCAAAAAAGGTCTTATATTTGCACCCGCTTAGTAACATAAGCGAAATTGGGTGCCTTAGCTCAGTTGGTAGAGCAAAGGACTGAAAATCCTTGTGTCCCTGGTTCGATTCCTGGAGGCACCACCTTTAAAACCTCACTAGAAATAGTGAGGTTTTTTGATTTCTACACTTTCCTATTTCTATTATAGACTGGATCAGGATCAAGACTAAAAGTTGTGTTTATGCAAATATTCTGGTTAATCTAAAGAGGAAGAATTCTACATTTTTAACTCCTCTGAATTGTGCTCTAAAGGCTTTTATTTTAGCCTTAAAAGATTCTGCAGAAGCATTTGTACTTCTATTAATAAAGTAATTCAGGATTGATCTGTAGTTTATTGTTATTGTATTTGCAATTGTATTAAATGCTTTGAATCCTGTTTGCTCTACATCTTTATACCAGTGTGCCAATTTAGTATAAGCAGTTTGGGATCAAGTAATATTATTGGGGAGTAGCAAAAATTAAGCATATAATTTAGTTAACCTGTAAAGGAAGAATTTTACATCTCTTACGCCTCTAAATTGATTTCTGAACTCCTTTATTTTAGCATTGAAAGATTCAGCTGAAGCATTCGTACTTCTGTTATTAAAATAGTTCAATATATTTTTATAATGGTTTTGTATAATTCTAGCTATAGTATTAAATGATTTAAAACCTTCTTTTTCAACTTGGTTGTGCCATTTGGCTAACTTAAGATTAGCCCTCGGTTTTATTTAAAACATTTCGGGTACCATACAAATAGAAAGATTTTTTATCAATTTTAACACCAAATACTTCTTCGACAGTTTTTTTTATAGCATCAATCCGAGGGTCTTTAAATTCTATTACCTCGCCCGTATCCGTCATAATCATGTGATCATGTTTACTATCAAAATATGATTTTTCATATTGAGTGCGGTTTTCACCAAATTGATGCCTACGAACTAATTTAGCTTCTATTAAAATATCCATCGTATTGTAAAGTGTAGCTCGACTTACTCTGAATTTTTTATTCTTCATATGAACATACAATGAATCAATATCCAAATGCTGTTCCAAGCTGTAAATCTCCTCTAATATAGCATAACGTTCAGGTGTTTTTCTATGCCCATTTTCTTCTAAAAAAGCAGTAAGCACTCCTTTTACTATTTTATAAATACTTTCACATGCCATAATCCAAGTAACTTTTAACTAAATCCCCCTTCACTTTAACCGAAATACAATCACATTGCTGTAAATGAAATTTTTCAATTGAACAATCAACACTTGATTTTGTGTTGCAGAATTTATGCATAAAGATACTATGCTGTTTTTATTTATTCTAAATAAATTATGTTTATTTTACAGTATGTATTTCTATAAGATTAAACCTATTGGTATTTAATATAAGATTTCTAGTTCAAGTAATGGAAAGTTCTAAGATTAAACTATAAAACAAAAAATAGCAAATTTACACCCTTAGACACATAGGTTTGTTATAACACCTAATATATTAACAAACAAAAATCAACGTGAGTAACTAGCTCTATAAGACCCATTACCTGAATTATAAGCACCACTATTATTTACAGGCAAAACGTAATAATTATTTATTGAATTATTTAGAATTCTAAACTCATCAAAGCCTAGACCAGTAGGAGGAGCATCCCAACCATCAGGGGGACCTTCTAGTTTTTTCTTTTTCCCTGCTTCAACCACCTCTTTTTTTACAGGTTTTTTACTCTTAATAGGCGCTTTTTTTACAAATAAAACCTTTTCTTTTTCTAATGGTTTTATTGTTTTTCTATCTTTCTCGAGTATTTTACTTTCTTCTGCAATCAACTTCTTTTTTGAAGCAACCTTCTCCGTCGCTTTCTCTACTTCATTAACAGAAATATCAACTTTCTTTTTAGTCACTAATCTAGGATTAAAAAAATCCCCTTCGCAATCAACTCCTGCCGGACAAGGATTACCCAAACCGCCTATCAACGAATCTTTTTCTTTATTATTTTGAGAAGACATTTCAATAACTACTCCAATTAAAAATAACAAAAAAAATAGCTTTTTAATTATATCTTTTTTCATTTTACAATTAACATATTATGGACTAACATTATTTATTAAAAGCAAAACCACAATCTGCAAACTTCTTTTATAATTAAGAATACCTAAGTTATAATCAACAATAAACTAAATTATTCTAACACAAAATCCAACACCTTACCGGTTGCCGCATTTGGCATTGCTATACCCAATAACGACGAAATTGTTGGCGTAATATCTGTAACAAAAGTTTTTTTATACGTTTTTCCTTTTTTTATTCCATTTCCATAAAAAAGTAAAGGCACATGCGTATCATAACTTTGTGGACTTCCATGTGTTGACCCTTTTAGACTATATGTTATTACCGAAGGTGCTAATACATACACTACATCTCCACTTAAGCGTTGATGAAAACCATTTTGAATTAATTTCCCTACGTATGATGTCATCGATTCCGATTCCAATTGCGAACGCGTAAACACATATTGCATATGCTTTTGCTGTCGTATGAAATGCGCTAACTTAGTTGTGATCTCTTCTAATGATATTTTTTGAGCTTCAATAAGTTCATAATTCAAGAAAATTTGTTGATTCATTACTTTTTTCATCAAACCTTCTATTTTATAATTTGACTTTAAAAAACCAGCTACTTTTTCCCCTAATAACCTCGCATCAAAATAACCTGCTGCAATTTTATTTTCCTTCAGATAAGCCGGTACATGAACCGCTCCGTGATCTGCCGTTAAAAAAATCGTATAATTCCCTTTCCCTACTCTATCATCTAATCCTTTAAAAAGCCTACTTAACTCTAGATCCAACCGCAAGTATGTATCTTCAATTTCTACTGAGTTTACTCCAAAATTATGACCTATATAATCTGTACTGGAATAACTAACCGTTAACACATCTGTATAACTATCCGAACCTAAAGCTTCATTTTCGATAGCTTTTAATGCAAAATCTGTAACCAGGGTATTCCCAAATGGAGATACTTTTAAAATATCAAATCCTTCATTTTTTTCTGCTAATTTTTTTAAATCATACGGAAATGTAGTTTTCTTTTTTCCTTTATATCCATTTTCATAATCTGTATCGTCATTACCACTTGCTGTATAAGAAGCTATTGGATACAATGGCTCCCATACTTTTAATTGCTTTTCAACAGCTCCACTTTTATTAAAATCGACTACCCATTTAGGCAATTCAGCATTATAATAAGTTGTTGAAACCCATTTACCTTCGTTTTTACCTCTAAACCAATAGGCTCCGTTTGCCGAATGCCCTGCTGGCAATATAGCCCCTCGATCTTTTATACTTACACCTATAGTTTTACCTCTAAATTGTGTATGCAATCTATTTTCATCAGCAAAAGTAGTGCTCAATAACCTAACTGGTGACATGCGTTCTCTTTCGCTATTAGTACCTAATACATTTATGAGAACATTGGTATCCTCGGCACAATAAACTTCTTTATCTTCAAACTTATCATACCAATGATTCGCTATAATACCGTGATTATTTGGCGTGGTTCCTGTAAAGATAGAAGCATGCCCAGGACCTGTATATGTAGGCATGTAATTAAAATGATGATTCTTACACTCAAAACCTTCATTTAAAAAACGCTTAAAGCCCGTTTTACTGTAACGGTTTTCAAATCGAGTTAAGTAATCAAAACGCATTTGATCCACTACTATACCTACTACCAATTTGGGCTTTTGAGCCCATAATGACCCCGCAACTAAACAGGATAAAAGAAAAAGACGCATGTAAACTATTTTAAGATAAAAGTAAAACTTTCAATGTTTACTGAAGGTTAAAACATCGTAATTTTCATATTTTTACCTTTCAGTTATAACGTATGTTTTATTTACAGCAAATTGGCGCCTATTTTTTAATGATTAAAGAGGTTTTTAATCGAATGACAAAAACCTCGGTGCTCCGAAAACTAATTCTCAAGGAAATTGATGATCTTGTTATTAATTCACTAGGAATTGTCGCCTTTATCTCCTTTTTTATAGGAGCTGTTGTCGCCATTCAAACCGCCTTAAACCTTACCAATCCTTTAATTCCACGTGAACTTATTGGATTTGCCTCTAGGCAATCAGTAATTTTAGAATTTTCCCCTACATTCATTTCTGTTATTATGGCTGGAAAAGTAGGTTCGTTCATAACATCAAGTATTGGAACTATGCGTGTTACAGAACAAATTGACGCACTAGAAGTTATGGGAATCAACTCCTTAAATTATCTTGTATTCCCCAAAATAATAGCTATGCTTTTATACCCTTTTTTAATTGCAATTTCTATGTTTTTAGGAATTTTAGGAGGCTATGTTGCTGGTGTTTATGGTGGATTTGTTACTAATGACGAATTTATAGCCGGACTTACCGATGATTTTACTCCCTTTCATTTAGTCTATTCGTTTTTAAAAACATTCATTTTTGCTTTTTTACTAGCTACCATACCTTCATTTCATGGTTTTTATATGAAGGGTGGCGCACTTGAAGTTGGAAAAGCAAGTACGACTTCATTTGTTTGGACTACCGTAGCTGTTATTATGGTTAATTATATTATAACTCAAATCCTTTTAAGCTAATGATACATGTTGAAAATTTACATAAAGGATTCGGTGGCGCCGAAATATTAAAAGGAATTACAACTTCTTTTGATAAAGGAAAAACCAATCTTATTATAGGAACCAGTGGTAGTGGAAAAACTGTTTTTTTAAAATGTTTATTAGGGCTTTTTACTCCTGAAGAAGGCATCATAACTTATGGAGATACTGCTTACAGTAACCTAAATGAAGAACAACAACGCGATTTGAAACAACAAATGGGCATGGTATTCCAAGGTAGTGCATTATTTGACTCTATGACGGTTGCTGAAAATGTTCGTTTCCCTCTTGAAATGTTCACAAAAAAAACTAAGAATGAAATGAATATTCGTGTAAGCGAAGTATTAGAACGTGTAAATTTAGAAGGAGCAGACCATAAATTACCTTCGGAAATTAGTGGTGGAATGCAAAAACGTGTTGCCATTGCACGTGCCATTGTTACCAACCCTAAATACCTGTTTTGCGACGAACCAAACTCTGGCTTAGACCCCAAAACAGCTATTGTAATTGATAATTTAATTAAAGAAATTACCGAAGAGTTTGACATCACTACAGTAATCAACACTCATGATATGAACTCTGTTATGGAAATTGGCGAAAAAATTGTTTTCCTTAAACAAGGTTACCTAGAGTGGGAAGGCGATAAATCTCAAATTTTTCAGACAGACAACAAAGCCGTTACTGATTTTGTGTATTCTTCTAATTTATTTAAAAAAGTACGAAAAGCTCAATTAAAAGGGCTTTAAAACAGGATTAATAATAATCCTGTTTAATTAACAATGTATCCAGTTTTAACTTAAACTGGAGCCATTTTCTTAATTTTTCTGATTGAGCATTAATTATCTTCTTTTTTAATTTTTTATTCCATGTAACAGAAGCCACAGGCACTTCTTCCATTTTTTTCAGGTTTGTTTTTATCACTTTAGCAAATGAAAGCGCCTCTAAACCATCATAATTAATTTTAGCTTCATTAGCCAAATCAAGCAAAGGAACTTTTTCCTTTTTGTACATTTCTGTAATTCGTTTTAATTCATTTTCTAACAATAAAATTTTCGCATCTTTATTACTTAATTCTTTACTATTCTGCGCATATAAATCTTGCAACACCCCTTCCTTTACCTTGCTCGACAGTTGATTGGTTAACTCATCAGTTTTATCATGCCCTTGCCTTATCCTTAATTTTGTTCCTGCTAAACTTTTAATTTCGCTAATTTTTGATTGCCAAGCCTCGATAGTTGTTGCAGGCACATTATTACCAATCATATACACTTCCAACTCCTTCTTTTCAAAATCAATGTTATGCTTAATTTGTTCGGCACCAGGAAAAATAATCGTTTCGGCTAAATACAATTTTGCATCACGTTCATAAAAAGTACGTTTCATAATACTCAAAAAAGAAAATACACTTGGAATAATTACCAAAAGAGCAACTGTAATCACAATACGATTTACTTTTTTTCTGCGTGCAGCATTGGCATATCTAGCCATTGGAAAACGCAGATACTTAACAATAATAAAAGTTGACAGTGCTATAAAAATGGTGTTGATTGTAAATAAATACATTGCTCCAAAAAAGTAACTTAAATTTCCAGTGGCTAATCCAAAACCTGCAGTACATAAAGGAGGCATTAATGCCGTTGCAATAGCTACTCCTGGTATAGCATTTGATTTTTCTTTACGACTCCCTGCAACTATACCCGCAAGCCCTCCAAAAAACGCAATAAGTACATCTAAAAAAGTAGGTTCTACTCTTCCTAATATTTCATTAGAAGCTGTTTGAAAGGGTGAAAATTTAAAATATACAAATGCAGTAAGAATACTTAAAAACACCATTACCAAAAAATTGACAAAGGATCGTTTTAATGTATCAATATCATTTATACCCACAGATAATCCAATCCCTAAAATTGGGCCCATAAGTGGCGAAATTAACATGGCTCCAATTACTACTGCTGTCGAATTGGTATTTAACCCAATAGAAGCTATAAAAATTGAAAATACTAAAATCCAAGCAGTATGCCCTTTGAAAGGAATATCTTTTTTTATCCCCTCAATTGTTGTTTTTGGCTCTGCTCCATGCCTAATATCTAAAAGTCCAGAAACAAACTCTTTAAACTGCTCCCAAATATTTTTAATATTTTCTTGCGATGCTACATCAGATTGGTTAGCATCATTTTGTGGTGTTTCGTTTTTTTCCATCATACAATAACAAAATAGAAATGTTTTATATTTTTAACAAAATTACTTTCCAAAATTCATCATTAATTTTCGATTAAAATCAAAATTGATCTCTTAAAATACCGCAACAAACCTTAGGCTATTTATTTTACCTCTAATAAAACTCAGTATACTTTTAAAACAACTTAAATAATAATGATACCCATAAAGAACAATCTACTGTTAGTAAATATAATACAAATATAAATAACTGAATACCAGAATTATAATCAACAAAAGGATCACAAAGCCTCAACCTCAGCATTGGGCTGAAACAGGTATTGTTTTCCTGTTTTTATTTCAACACATACATAGCGTTTTACTTTTTTTGATACTATTTTAAACACACGCTTTTTAAATAAAAACTGTGCTCCAGGCAATAACTGATATACATATTTTTTTGTATCATCGGTATCATCATATTGCTTTAGCGCTAACGAAAATTGAGCATCTGTATCCGAACTCGCTGTTGGATTCCTAAAATGGTTTGCTATGACTGGCAAAATAGCCGAAGGAAAAACCTCTGGCCTTATAAATGGCAACATCAACTGCTGAAATGTATATTTCCACTCTTTACCATGTGGTTTAATTAAGCGCCCATATTTAGTAAAAGCAACTAAATGAGCAATTTCATGAATTAATGTAATTAAGAAACGATATTTATTTAATGAATTATTAATGGTAATAACATGCTCTCCTGTTGGCAATTTTCTATAATCACCATGCTTTGTTTCTCTTTGATTTACAATTTTTAAATAGACCTGATTCGCTTTTATCAATTCAAAAACAGGATCAATCGTGCGCTCTGGTAGATATTTACTTAAAACTGTTTTCAAAAATTAGGGTGTAGAATTAGAAACTTCAATTATTTTTCCATTATAAAATTGCTGTCCTGTTAGTGCAAAATGCATAATGTGACTTGCCATTTCATTAGGCTGCACATTCGCTTTAAAATCCGGAAATGCCTCTTCAAGCATTTCTGTTTGCACAGCACCAAGTGCCATAACATTAAATGCTATTTGTTGCTCTTTATATTCCTCTGCCAATAATTCGCTCAAAGTAATTACTGCTCCTTTACTAGAACTATATGCTGCCAAACCCGGAAACTTAACACTTCCTTGCACTCCGCCAATACTACTTATTGTTACTACATGAGATTTTTTAGGCATAAAGCCGATCAATGCTTTGGTAAGCATAGCCACCCCAAAAACATTTACTTTATATACCGATTCAAAATCTACACTTGTCAACATTGTTAATGGCTTAGCTATAAGCATACCGGCATTATGGATTAAAATATCCACCTGTTTAAATTCCGATTTTACGTAAGCAGCCACTTTATCAATATCACGTTGCTTGGTAATATCAAATGAAAATCCATGAATTTTTTTTGTTGCTAGCGCTTCAATTGGCTTCATATCTCGAGAAAGTGCCAATACATTATGTCCTGCTGCTTTAAATTGCTTTGCTAATTCGTAACCAATACCACGACTTGTCCCTGTTATTACAACATTTTTTGCCATAGGTTAAATATACATATATTTTAAAATTAGTACCTAATCCCCATTACAAAAACAAGATTAAGTCAAAAAAAACATCCTTCTTTTAAAACTTATTGGGCAACACAAGTAACATTTATTAAGGCGTATTTATGCTTTTACAAGCAAATAACAAAACCATATAACCTATTTTAATTATACTCAAAACAGTATAAACGCTTACTACAAATCTGGCATCTACTCTTTGTTCAATTAGAAAAATCTATTAACAGAATAAAATAGCTTGATCACCCATTATTTAAGCAATTTAAGACTTGTTTTGTAGGCATTTACTTATATAATCTTTCCGCTAAAATTACGTTGATTATACAACCCTGTTATACTACTCAATATACACTATAGCTAATGAAAATTAAATTTTGCTCCCTACTATTGTTTCTTGGATGTGCTTTTCTAGCTCATAGCCAAAGAAAAATTAAAAACAAAAAACAAGCACATCATGTTACAGATGAAAATACTGTAGACATTGATAAAATGGATTCTATTTGGAGACAAGAATTGTACAAATCGGATTTGTATGATGATGTTCGTGATATTATTTTAAATGCGAATATCAACTCATCTATTCTGTATAAAGAACTTCCTACAGAAACTTTAAAAACCAGATTAGAAAATCTAGATCATAAAACTCCATTTAACATTGAATACAATCCAATTCTTGAAAGTTTAATTAAAAAAAATTTAAAAAACAAAAGGGAACTACTTAAAAAAATGATCTCCTTAAGTTATTACTACTTTCCTATTTTTGAAAAAGAGTTAGATCAATACGATTTACCACTTGAATTAAAATATTTAGCTATTGTTGAGTCTGGTTTAAGACCAAAAATAAAATCTTCCATGGGAGCTACTGGTTTATGGCAATTTATGTACCAAACTGGCAAAATGCAAGGACTTGTTATTAACTCATACGTTGATGAGCGTATGGATCCATTAAAATCTACAAAAGCCGCTTGTGAGTATTTATCAAGCCTATACAAAACATTTGAAGATTGGGATTTAGCACTTGCCGCTTACAATTCTGGTCCGGGAAATGTTTTAAAAGCATTAAAAAGAGCTAGAGGAAAGAAAAATTATTGGAATATTCGCAGGTATTTACCAAGGGAAACGGCAGGCTATGTACCTGCTTTTTTAGCTTATATGTATATTTTTGAACATGCCAAGGATCATAATTTAACTCCTCACAAACCCGAGTATCTTAGCATTGAAACTGATACTGTTAAAATAAAAACCAAAGTTACTTTTAAAGAAATTTCAAGAGCCATAAAAATTGACTATAAAGAACTTCAATTTTTAAATCCTGCCTATAAATTAAATATTATTCCTAAATCAAGAACGAACAGGTACAGCCTAAGACTTCCTGTTGAAAAAATGAAAAACTTTATAAAATACGAACAAGAGCTTTACAAAATAGCTGCTGTAAGAGAAGACAAACGAGAAAAATCCATGTATCACAATTACGATACAAGTAAAAAATTTACTTATCATGTTCGCCGAGGCGATTATCTTAGTAAAATTGCTCAAAAATTTAATGTTAGTGTTACCAACATTAAAAGCTGGAACCGTATACATAGTTCTAAAATTAGGGTAGGACAAGCATTAACTATTTATCCTGCAGCTAAATTAACCAGCAGTACAAATTGATAACTTTTTAATATCAATTAACAAAAGTTTTAAAACAAAAAAGTCCTAACATTATCAATTGATAATGTTAGGACTTTTTTTGTTACTATTTTTATCTACATACTACGCAAGCATAGTTACTGGGTTTTCCAAATAGGTTTTTAATGTTTGTAAAAACGACGCTCCAGCTGCACCATCAACAGTGCGGTGGTCACAAGCTAAATTTAGTGTCATTGTATTTCCAACTACTATTTCTCCATTTTTAACCACTGGCTTTTGAACTATAGCACCAACAGATAATATTGCCGAATTTGGTTGATTAATAATACTTGTAAATGATGTGATACCAAACATACCTAAGTTAGATACTGTAAAAGTACTTCCGCTCATTTCACTTGGTGTTAGCTTCTTGTTTTTTGCTTTTCCAGCCAAACTACGTACATTTCCTCCAATTTGAGTTAATGTCATTTGATCTGTAAATGGCAATACAGGCACAACCAAACCATCTTCAACAGCAACAGCAACACCTATCGAAATATGCTTAGCATATCTAGTTACATCATCTTGCCATTGTGTATTTATTTGAGGATGCTTACGCAATGCCATAGCCGAAGCCTTAACTACCATATCATTAAACGACACTTTTGTATCTGGCAATGCATTAATTTGCTTACGCGAAGCTATCGCATTATCCATATCTACCTCGATAGACAAGTAATAATGTGGTGCCGTAAATTTAGATTTCCCTAAACTTTTCGCAATAGCTTTTCGCATTTGCGAGTTTTTAGTTTCTTCAAAAATTTGCTCACCAACTGGTGTATATAATTGTGGTGCTGGCACACTTGACTTAGCTTCAGCTGGAGCAGAAACTTCTGCTTTTGGTGTCGCCTTAAAGTTTTCTACATCCTTTTTTGTAATTCTTCCATTTTCACCTGTACCAGTAACTGATCCTAAATCAATTCCTTTATCAGATGCTATTTTTTTTGCCAATGGCGAAGCAAAAATACGCCCACTATTGGCAGTATTACTTGTTACCACAGGTGCTGCCACCTCTTTAACCTCCTCTATTTTAGCTACAGCTTTAGTTGCTGTTGCTTTAGCAGGAACACCTCCTTTTAAAGCGGAAACATCAGTACCCGCTGGACCAATAATAGCCAATAAACTTTCAACAGGTGCGGTTCCCCCTTCTTGAACGCCAATATGTAATAATGTCCCTTCATAAAAAGATTCAAATTCCATAGTTGCCTTGTCAGTTTCAATTTCTGCAAGAATATCACCTTCAGCTACCTTATCACCTTCTTGTTTTAACCATGATGCTACGGTACCTTCTTCCATAGTATCACTCAAACGAGGCATTGTAATAATTTCAACACCTGCAGGAATTTCTGTCGTTTGCGCAACAGCTTCTTCTGCCTTAGGAGCTTCTTCAACTACTTCTGCAGCAGAGCTACTACCTCCAGCAAGAAGCGCACTGATATCTTCTCCTTCATTACCAATAACACAAAGTAACTGATCTACTGGAGCTGTTTCTCCTTCTGCAATACCCACATACAAAAGTGTTCCTTCATAAAAAGATTCAAATTCCATAGTCGCCTTGTCAGTTTCAATTTCTGCAAGGATATCACCTTCTGCTACTTTATCTCCTACTTGTTTTAACCATGATGCTACGGTACCTTCTTCCATAGTATCACTCAAACGAGGCATATTGATTACTGTTGCCATATCTTTTATTATAATTTATGTGGTAAAAAAGGATAGTCTTCTTGTTCGTACACCATATCGTACATTTGTTGTGGCTTTGGAAATGGTGATTCTTCTGCAAATTTTTGACACTCGGCTACTTTATCTTTCACACGTTGATCAATTTCTGCTATTTGTTTTGCTGTAGCGTATTTTTTTTCTTTTATAATATCCAATACTTGGGTAATTGGATCTATTTTTTGGTATTCAGCTACTTCATCTTTTGTACGATACTTTTGTGCATCACTCATTGAATGCCCTCGGTAACGATACGTTTTCAATTCTAAGAAAGTTGGCCCACCACCTGTACGCGCTCTGGTTATAGCTTCATCCATAGCCTCTGCTACTGAAACTGGATTCATAGCATCTACTGCCTTGTTTGGCATTAAATATCCATCTCCTAATTTATGAATATCTGTATGGTTTGCTGTACGTTCAACAGATGTACCCATAGCATATCCATTATTTTCAACACAGAAAACTACTGGTAAGTTCCAAAGCATCGCCAAGTTAAAAGCTTCGTGTAATGAACCTTGACGTGCTGCACCATCACCAAAAAATGTAAGTGTTACGGCATCACTATCAAAATACTTATCGGCAAAAGCTAGACCTGCTCCCAATGGAATTTGACCACCTACAATTCCGTGACCTCCATAAAAACGGTGTTCTTTTGAAAAAATATGCATAGAACCCCCCATACCTTTTGAAGTACCGGTTTCTTTTCCATATAATTCGGCCATTACTTTTTTAGGATCTACTCCCATACCAATAGGTTGCACATGGTTACGATATGCCGTAATCATTTTGTCCTTCGTTAAATCCATGGCATGTAATGAACCTGCTAAAATAGCTTCTTGTCCATTATATAGGTGTAAAAACCCTCTCACTTTTTGCTGAATGTATACTTGAGCAAGCTTATCTTCAAACTTTCTCCAGAAAAGCATATCCTCGTACCACTTAAGGTACACTTCTTTAGTAATTTTCTTCATTGGAATTGAATAGTTTCAATTATAAATTAAGGTATCTGCACTAAAAAAGCATTCACTTAATTTTAGCAACAGACAAAAATAACACATTCGCCATTAAACACGAAGTACTAGTTTATAAAAATAAGCATTCTTAATCTTATCAAAACTAAAGTACATTTAACAAAATGCATCAGAATTCAATAAAAACTAAAGAATCGATTAAATTAAAACCAAAACCCCATACAAATGGAAAAAATAATTTAAAAAAAATGCCATTCTTAAAAAAGAATGGCATTTTTAAATATAAAACAGTATTTTAAAATTCTCTGTAATCTTCTCCAAACAAAAATGTAAGCCCAAAACGCAAAGTACCATCTAAAGGACTTGGTGTATTTGATGTTGAAAATAAATATGACATATCAATACCAATTGATGTATACTTAAATCCCGCACCTAATGTAAAAAATTTACGCGCTCCTTTATTTTCATTTTCATTAAAGTAACCTGCTCTTAAAGCAAAAACATCATTATAATTATATTCTGCACTTAACGAATATGTAATTTCTTGCAATTCTTCCGAAAAACCATCAGGAGCATCATTAAATGATGAAAATATAGAGCCTATGGCACTTTTACTTTTCACAAATTCATCAAAAGTTTGCACTTCTCCATCTTCAATCTGTCCAGAACCATCAGTATCAAAGTTTGGAGGTGTAGGCACTAATAATTTTGAAATTTCGGCGGTTACACTTATTTTATTGTATTGATCTATTCCAAAATCAAAACCACCACCTAAACGAAGGTTTGTTGGAATAAAACTTTCCTGATCTTGGCTATATTTAATTTTTGGTCCAATATTAGTAATAGCAAATCCACCTCTCCATCGACCATCAAAGTTTCTGTATGGAATTTCTTCCGATTGATAAAATCCTGTAATATCAACACCAAAAGCATTACCAGCATTAGAATCACCAGACAAGTTAGAAGTTTGCAAACGTAAGTCTGAACGCAAATACCTACCTGCTACCGCCATTGAAAAACGATCACTCAATTTTAATGAGTAAGCGACATCTAAACTTAATTCATTTGGTTTTTGAACATTAGCCTCCGAAGTTGCATTTTCCCTAAATTCAATTTCACCTAGACTAAAATATCTAAAACTAGCAGAAACTGCACTTCGTTCATTTAATCTTTTATACCCTACTAAGTTTGCTAAAACGATATCATTAACCAACCTAGTTAAAAATGGAGTTACATTTAATGCAACACCTATTTCTTTTTTTGCAAAGGCATATTTTGAAGAATTCCATTGTTGAGAGAATGCATCTGTTGATGTAGCTACACCCTGATCACCCAAACCACCAGCTCTGGCATCTGCTGCCACTTGTAAAAAAGGCAAAGCTGTTGTAATTCTTCTATTTGCTTCCTGCGCATTAGATAAAGTGGAAGAAACTAACAACACAAGTGTTAGCCATACAAATTTATTTTTCATAAAATTTCAAATTTTGACAAATATAATTTTAATTCTGACTTTTCTTACAAAATGACGAGTTTTTCAAATTTAGAGGAAGTCTTATTGGTTAACGTGGATTTAACAGAAATCTTGTATACATACACACCTTTTCCGATTTTATCACCAAAATCGTCTTTTCCATCCCATGAAATTTGATTTGTATAATTTGTTTCTCCTGTTAAATCCCTAGTTAAGGTCCGTACAATTTTACCTGTTACCGTTAAAATTTGTACTGTTACCTGCAAATTATCATTCAATGAACTGTTGTGCGAAAACCAAAATTCAGTATAACTCACAAAAGGATTTGGATAATTTAACACCCTATCTATTTGAAAATCGACTGCTTGACTTACCCTAAAACTAATTTCAGTAAACACCGCATTATTATAAACATCTGAAGCCCGAACTTTTAAAGTATGATCTCCTGGCTCTAACCCCCTTAATCTAAAGCTAAGATTTCCTTTTGTAAAATCATCCAGATCTGTAGAATAATAATCATTTAAAATAATTGGGTTTTTATCATCATTATCTAGTATGGCAATAATATCATGCCCTATTCCTCCTGCAGTATTAATACCACTTTCATCTGAAAAATTGACTAGCAATACTGGGGATTCATTCACATTTTGACCAGAAACAAAATTTTCATCATTTAAAAACACATCTATTTCTGGCGCTTGTGTATCCTCTACTGCCTCAGTATTTAAACCTCCAATGCTTATAACTAACGATCCTGTTTGATCTTCTAATTTAGCTACATTTTTGGCATAAAAACTAATTTTCCCATTACCAATGGGTAATTGTACATTTCTGGGAAGAATAAATTCAATATCAAATATTCCATTTGCTACCGTTGCCGCACCTCTAAAAATCCTTTCACCTGACTCGTCAAAATCTATTTTAATAATTTCATTTGTTTCTCTATTCCTTACTCCATCATTCCCCAAGGTTCTGCCCTCAATATCCTTGTCAAAAAGAACCACACTTACCTCTCCCTGATAATTAGTTATTTTATTCCCAGAATTATCAACAACCTCACCAGAAAGCTTTACTTTATCAAGTGCTTTTAACGCACCAGTAAATTCTGAAATATTTATATCATTTACTTTAGTTAACTTTACTCCATCACTTGGAAAAGGGATACTAATAGCTGGATCTCCGATACACGCTACTGTCCGTTTATTTGTACTTCTTCCAATATTTACCTTTGCCAACCTAATAGCTTCTCCTATTGGTAACGACACTCCATTTGGCGTAGAATAAACATCCTCTAAACTTCGATTAAGTGCAATAGCTGTAGTAAAAGTCAACTGCCTTATCGTAGTTAAAAGCGCCACAGCACCTCCTTTTTCATTCCAATACATAAACTCCCCTGCTGTTAACCTATTTGGATTATCAAAACGTGTTAACTCACATGTAAAAGTGGTAAAAATTGGCATTTGATTTTCATTCAAGAGCTCTCGAGCATCATCAGCTGTAAAAATAGTTTCTCCCGACAAACCGTCTTCGCCACCGTGTCCAAAATAGTTCACATATGAAACCCCTGCCTCAAATGCATCTAATATCGCTCTTCTAACTTTAGGGTATCGTTGCCCTCCCTGACTCACTTCCTGCACAAAGGAATCTGAAAAAAGCTTATCTACATTTATATCTGGAACATTACGTCGTAATCGATCGGCAATATTATTTAAGGTATCTTGCAATTGAGAATCAATCACCTGATCTACATCGTCTGAAATATACAATTGTTTATTTCTCCAATCGCCAAAAGCCTTTTTATCATGAAAACGCTTTACCTTATCCACCATTGCCTGAGCAATCTCAAAAGTTGGCGCAATCATTCTTCCTACAGCAAGATCAAGTAAATCCGTACTAGGCCTAACCCCTTCGTTTTCATCCATAAAACCATAAAAATCATCTGTTGCAAAACTATTCACAAATGAATTACTTCTTAAAGAATGGAACAATGGTACATTATTAGTATTATTCCTAATAACATCTTTGTAATCATACGAACCATCACCAATTAAACAGACAAACTTTAATCTATTATCTGGACTTGTTGCATTATCGTAAATATATTTAATAAAGTTACGTATTGCTGAAATATCCTGTTTTCCTGTGCTAAACTCATTATATATACTTTCTAACGAAGCTACTCTTACTTTATAATTATCATTTGATGTTCTAAAACTTGCTAATCTATTTGCAGCTGGCAAATAAGATGCCTTAGTAATTATTAAATAATCGATATCATTAAATTGATTTCCACCAGACGCACCTGCATTCCAAAAACTCCCTTTTAAATCCTGATTCGGCACTCTAGAATTTGACAATCTAGTTGGAGAATAAAAATCATTTGAGTTTACAGAAACATACCTTTTATCTTCACCTAAAATAAATTTTACTCCAAATTCACTCGAACCATCATTTGTTTTTTCTGCAATATTATATATATCCGTCACATCCCATATGGAATTTTCGCTTTTTGAATTACTTATTACAAATTGACCTACTCCCGTGGAGTTTAAAATATCTTTATTTGAAAAACCAAATTGCCTGCCATTATCAATCAACCTACACGTAGCATCTACTTGAATAAAATCCAAAAAACCTTCACTAGCTGGATCACCTGCTTTATCATAATTTATTTCAACCCTTAAAACATCTCCTCCAAAACCAGCAACATCAGTTTCCAAGTCTGTATCTCTAAAAGCTATACTACTCCTAAACGGGCTTGTAAATGTAAATGACCTAGAAGCCAACTCCGTTGAATTATCTAAAAACCTAAGGCCCAATGTTGGAAAAGAAGTATATACCCCAGAAAATTTAACCCTAACATTGACAGATGCTGTATTTACAACATTAGGAATTGCAAAATCAAAATTTCGCTGTGTTGTAATATCAAATTGTTCTCCATGCCAAATTCGCCCAAGCCCACCTATATTTACTAAATCCACTTCATGAAATGTTTCAAAATCATAACTAGTAAATACCTGATCAGCATTAGCCGAAGGCTCTGTTAAAGTTTGTATTTTTTTGCTTTGCTCACCACCAGTCGTTACATAATAAAAGGCTTCATCGGCATATGGATTGATATGAGATAGATTCTCTTCAACAAAACCACGTGTACCCAAGGCATAAAATAAAATATAATCATCTCCTGAAAAAACACCATCTTCGGCGCCAACAATCTTTATAGGATTTTCGGGCACATCAAAAATTTCATTATCGCTATTTAATAAGGGTAAAGGCTGCCCTCCATTTCCATATATTTTAATTGTATTAGGATCAATACCATTTAAATTTACACCCATCGAACTTAAAAATTGAGGTGTAATTTTGTATACACCAGTAGTGTCTACTTTAAATCGAAACCAATCGCCTTGGGACAATACAGAATTTCTAAGGTTTAATATTTTACCTATTTTTTTTGCCGACTGCAATGTACTTCTTAAACGCGTATTTAAAGAAAATGATTTGATTCTTTTAAATTGCCCTTCCGAGTTGATTATTGGATTAAACAGTATTGTTTGATAGGTCACTCCTCTGGCAAAATTTGTCGATGCTCTTAAATTTAAAGTCGATTTGATTTTATCCTTTTTAAGCTCTTTTAGCTCTGCTTCTGTTATTGACTCGAACACAGCGTTTATTATAGACGAGGCATCAACTTCACTTGTGGATTTCCAGGTATAACCAAACTCCAAAACATCATCAATTAACTCAGCATCCATATTGCTTGCTGTAGGGTAATCAAATTCACTATCACCTATTGATGAAGCTGGAGCATTCCATTTAACATCAAAAGTTTTTAATTGCGAAAAACAATTAAATGACATGAAGAACAGCAATATATAAGATAAGGGATATTTCATAAAACTAAAAACGGATTAAAAAGGCAAAAAGTATACTAAGATATTGATTATGTCGTTAGCATATTCTTAATTTACAATAGTGAACAAATTTAAGCATCTACAATTAAATCTAAAATAAAATTGAATTTAGAGCGTTAATTGTTATATTGCAAACCCTATTTCTATCAAAGGATTGTTATTATGAACAAAAAAAATCTTTTAAATGTAACTCTTTGGGCTACACTGGCGTTGTTTGCCATTAGTTGTAATACTAAAAGTAATTACGCTAACAAATCACGTGGTACTGGAATTGAATTTAACGACAGAGACCAAAGAGGTCAAAGAGTAAACACGAACTACAAAGAACAAGAACCTCCTGTAGGTACCGTTTTTATTGAAGGTGGTACTTTTACTATGGGCCGTGTACAAGATGATGTAATGCATGATTGGAACAATTCACCTACCCAACAGCATGTACAATCATTTTACATGGATGAAACAGAGGTTACGAACCTTATGTACTTAGAATACCTTGAATGGACTAAGCGCATGTATGATCCAAAAGACAAAAATTATGAAGATATCTACAAAGGTATTCTTCCTGATACATTAGTTTGGAGAAACCGTTTAGGTTTTAACGAAGTTATGACAAACAACTATTTACGTCATCCCGCATACAGAAATTACCCTGTGGTTGGTGTGAGTTGGATACAAGCTGTTGAATTTAGCGAATGGAGAACCAATATGGTTGCTGAACGTATTTTAAGAGAACAAGGAAGAATTTCTGAGGATGCAGATTTACAGTCTGGACCTGGAAACAACTTTGATCGCGATACTTACCTTACTGCTCCTAGTCAAGTTTATGGCGGAAATGAAGAAGTTAGTTTAGGTGGTAAAGAATCACAAAGACGTATACAGCAAATGGATAATGAAGCTGGCAAAAGATCATCTGCTAGAAGTAAAAAATCATCAAAAGATGATGGAGATACTGAAGGTGGTGAAGAATCAACTGATATTGCTTCAGAAGGTGAAGGTGGTGAAGCAGGTGGAGCAGCAAGTTCTGGCAGAAGATTTACTCAGTTAGATTCTGGTATATTACCTCCTAAATTTAGACTTCCTACAGAAGTTGAATGGGAATATGCTGCTTTAGGATTAAGAGAACTTAGAAGCTACAACATTTATCGTGGTAGAAAAAAATACCCTTGGAAAGGTCAATACACACGTTCTGGAACAAAAAATAAGCTTGGTGATCAATTAGCCAACTTTAAACAAGGATCTGGTGATTATGGTGGTATTGCTGGTTGGAGTGACGATAAAGCTGATATTACTGCTGAAGTAATGAGCTTTACACCTAATGACTACGGATTATACGATATGGCAGGTAATGTTGCTGAATGGGTAGCTGATGTATACAGACCAATTGTAGATGATGAGTTTAACGACTTTAACTACTATAGAGGTAATGTATATACAAAAAATGCCATTTCAAGCGATGGAACTGTTGTTGTTTTAGGTGCTAGCGAAATGGTTTATGATACATTAAGCAATGGAAAAGTAATTGCACGTACCCTACCTGGTCAGATAAAACAAGTTCCTATTGATGAAGACGAAACTTACTTAAGAACTAATTTTGACGAAAGTGACAACCGTAACTACAGAGATGGTGATAAGCAATCTTCTCGATACTACGAAGCTTTTGAAGAAATTGATGGTGACCCAACAAAAGACATGTATAATTCACCAACTCACAGTGTAACTACTGAAGATGGAGAACTTAAAAGACAATATGATACTTCTACTAAAAGAAGAACTCAAGTTGACGATAAAGCACGAGTTTACAAAGGAGGATCATGGAAAGATAGAGCTTATTGGTTAGACCCAGCTCAACGTAGATATTTCCCTCAAGATATGGCTACTGATTACATTGGTTTCCGTAATGCAGTATCTCGTGTAGGAAGTAAATCTAGTGGACCTAGAAGACCTACTAACTAGTATACTAGTCAAAAAATATTAAAAAGCCTTAACTTATTCAGTTGAGGCTTTTTTTATTGAAAATTTTTAACCTATTTATATATACAAACTTTATAAATTTGTTATTTATAAAGTAGCAAATAAGTGAACTCGTCGCAAATGGATATAAAAGAACTACATCAACTATTTTTAAGTTCTGGAGGTATTTGTACTGATACCAGAAAATTAAGTAAAAATCAATTATTTTTCGCATTAAAAGGAGACTCATTTGATGGAAATGCATATGCCTTAAAAGCTATTGACCAAGGCGCTAGCTTTGCCATTATTGACGATATTTCTATAGTACATTCAAAAACTATTCTTGTAAAAAATGCTTTAAAAACACTACAAGAATTAGCGCATTTTCATAGAAATTATCTAAACATTCCTATAATTGCCTTAACAGGAAGTAATGGCAAAACAACTACAAAAGAATTGATCCACGCTGTGCTTAACACTAAATTTAATTGTGATGCCACCTTTGGAAACCTAAATAATCATATAGGTGTTCCATTGACCTTATTAAAAATGGACTCCAATACAGAAATTGGAGTAGTAGAAATGGGTGCTAATCACCTATATGAAATTGAACAACTTGCTGCTATAACTGCCCCAAATTTTGGCTATATTACCAATATTGGAAAAGCTCATTTGGAAGGCTTTGGAAGTCAAGAAAATATATTAATAGGCAAAACTGAACTCTACCGATATCTGGACTCAAATAATGGAATCATTTTTGGTAACATAGAAGATCAAGTTTTAGTAGAAAAATCTAAAAAAAGTAAAACTATTTACTTTTCCAACAACCAACATAGCGATTATAAAATCAAATTTATTGAAGCAAAACCTTTTGTAAAGGTTCTTGCTCAAGAAATTGAAATTTCATCAAACTTAATAGGCGATTACAATTATACAAATATTGCTGCCAGTATTGCTATTGGATTACATTTTGACGTTGCCGTAACAGCTATTAAAAAAGCGATTGAAAATTACACCCCAAATAACAATAGGTCGCAATTGATATCTACCAAAACCAATCAATTAATTTTAGATGCCTATAATGCCAACCCTTCGAGTATGATAGCTGCAATTAATAATTTTGAAAATAACACTACTTTAAAAAATAACACCATTGTTATTTTAGGCGACATGTTTGAACTTGGTGAATATGCTAAAAAGGAACATCAAAACATTGTTTCGCATCTTGAAAATTCAAAAATCAATACTATTTTACTTGTAGGAAATCATTTTTCAGAATGTAAAAGCCTTTCAAAAAAGCTAAGCTTCTTTAAAGATACAGCAGCAGTTATTTCTCACTTAAAAGAACATCCCATCATTAATTCAGACATATTAATAAAAGGATCCAGAGGAATGAAGCTAGAACAAACTACTGAGTATTTATAGAATCATTTTATACAATTATAAATTAAAATAAAACTCCCACTCGGACAACTAACTTAAACCAAGTGGGAGTAAAAACTAACTAAATTAGTTAGATTATTTAGCCAAAGACCATACGGTAAAACTATTTGCAGGAACTTCTAACTCCACTTTTCCTGTAGCATCAGTTTCTAACATAATCTCCATATTTTCAGAATAATCTGTAATGTTTTTATTTAGCCAGTTAGATTGCACTTCGACTTTTTTAGCTCGCCTACCAATATTCATATATAAAATTAAACCTGGATTAGATTCACTACCTCCTCTTTTCATAATATATTCTTCCTTATCCGATTTAAGTACTTCAATGTTACCTGTTGCAATAGTACTATGAATCAACATTAAATTTTTTAATGTTTTTTGAAATGTTAAATTTTCATAATCATTATAAAAAATAGTTGGATAACCATCATGCGTTAAAATATAAGAATAAGCTAACATCTTATTAGAAAAACTGATATTATTGTTTACATTTTCATCCTTTTCGGTATCGTGATTTGCGGTAAAAGTCACCGCTTTATCCGGATAAATTTTCCTTAACATATCGCGCTCCAAAAAGGTTAAATCTTTAAAACGATCAAGCGCTTCTTCTAACTTATAAAAACAAGCAAAATCAAAAGCTGGAGATCCAGATTCGTCTACCCATTTTTTTAACACTTCGGCATTTCCATCAAAATTTTCACCTACAGAAAACCCTCCAACTTTAGCATTCCACTCCTTTACCACGATAGGCGAAAAACTTTTTACATAATCAAAACGCCAACCATCAAAACCTAATTTTTTATAATATTCAGCTACTGAGTCATCCCGTTTCCAAAGCCAGTCTTTCACATAAGGTTGATCGTGACATAAGTCAGTTTTTTCAAAAAACAACGCCTCTTCATCCTTTTCATGAATATCATTTGGATGAAAATGTGCATTTGTTCGGTTAAACTTGCCAGAAGCATTTCCATTGGCTTCATTAAATAATGAATACACTTCAGTATCTCCAGGACGGAAAGGGTTATCTTGTTTTCCTCCACCAGAATTATGCCCTAACACTACATCTGCAATTACTTCTATATTATTAGCATGCGACTCATTAATCAAACCTTGCAGCTCTGCTCTTGAACCAAAGCGCGTTTTAATAGTACCGTGTTGATCAAAATCTCCTAAATCAAAATAATCTGAAGGATCGTACCCCATAGAAAAACGTCCTGATTGCCCTTTTGACACTGGTGGTAACCATATACGATCTACTCCTGCATCGGCCCAATCTTCTAACTTTTCATTTATGGTGTTATACCATTCGCCTATAGGTTCTACATTCCAATAAAAAGCTTGCATCATTACCCGATTACCATTATCAAATTGCTTTAAATCAAGTTGAAAATTTTGTTGTTCATCTACTAAACCTGGGGCAATATCTTGTTCAGTTTCCTCGCAAGAGCTACTCAAAAAACCAATTATTAAAAAACAACATATCGTTTTTCTTAAAATTTTATCTTTATTAAAAACTATCATCGCTATTATTTTTTTATAATTGTTGTAGTCGCTTTTCCCTCAAAACCTATAGACAAACTGATATCATAATCTCCAGGTGTAATACCCGTAAAGTTGGCATCACCAGTATCGGCTGCTATAGCTTCTTCTCCAGAATCTCCTACATTAAACTTCCAATCTTCACCAGCTCCAAAAACTTCATTCCCTGTATTACTACTTCTAAATTTCATTTCACCTTCAACCAACGTTTCTGAAATAGTAAACGTATTACTTTCAAAATCATAATTCATCGCAGTTTCTGCATCCCATGCATTTGGTGTGGCACTACCAATAATGCCCCAATCCATTTTTACTAATTGATAACTTAAACTATCAATATCAACTTTAACATAATACAAACCTTCAGCTCCAGGTTTCACATCGCTACTACCACCTGAATTAACAATAGTTCCATTTTGAGCACCACCATCGGTGCCATAATTCCCATCTAAAACACCCCAATCTGCCGCAGCAGATATAAATTTAAAACCGTCATCATTTCCTAATTTTATGTAAGCCTCATAAACCTGAGTTGTTCCGTCTCCTAAATAATTCATTTCTAAAGCTTCTGTTGGTGTCCATGCTGATTTCCCATAATATGCCTGAAAAGCACCTACTAAAAACAACTTAGGCGCCTCATTAGGATAAGGAACTACGGTGTACACATTAACTTCTGAACTTAATTGAATTGCTTCATTATCTCCTACCGAAGCAATAACTCGCATATCAACTGCAGCCTCTTCATTAGGCGTTAAACCCGCAGCAATAACTGCATCGTTAAATTCTTTAACAGACCAACTATAAAAACGTTTGTTTGTTTGCCCTACAATACTAGGCTCGGCAAAACTAGTTCCAGAAGCTGCTAACTCTATTTTATATGATACTGGCGTTGGCGTATCATACTCTGCATCTTCCCACACTAGAGTTACTGCTGTATTATCTGCGAATTCTTTATTTAAAACAATACGTTCATTAGCCGTTATTATGGTGGGTTTTTGCGCCCCATCTTCAACAAAAATTATTTCATCATTACTTTCGCAGCTTGTAAATAAACCGAGTAGTGTTAGTATTAAAATTTTAGCTATATTTTTCATTTTATATTCGTTAATAAGAAGTTTTAAACACTTTTTATAAATTATATTTTCCTAAACGGAAGTGAATTTAGCATATAGTTCTCCCTCTCTCTTTTCAAAAAATCGATTAAACCTTATTAATCAACCCATTAAAAAAAGAATCAAAATAACCAACACTAGCAAGTGCTTTAACTACTTTGGTTAATTATACTCTGGGTTTTGTTTTAATTTATCTGGATTCAGTGCAATTTCTTTTGCAGGAATTGGCATTATATTTCTAAAAGCTTCTGTTGTTCTTCCTTGAGGCACATTTCCTTTAAAAGGCCAAATTCCATTTTCGGTAAATCGATTAAATCGAATTAAATCTGTTCGACGATGACCTTCCCAATACAATTCTCGAGCACGCTCATCAATAATAAAATCTTCGGTTAAATCGGCTTCGGTAATATTAAAGGACATTGAACCTTCGTATGCACGCTGCCTTAACTGATTAATATAACCAACAGCCAATTCTTTACTACCAGAAGTGCCTTTTAATACCGATTCTGCATACATTAAATAGACATCAGCCAATCTAAACATCGGGAAATCTGTATCTGGGTGATTTTCTGGATCCGACCCAACTTCGCCATCACTAGTAATATTCTTATATTTTTGAATCGCATACCCATCTCCAAAATTAGAAATATTGGTAATCTCCTTTGTTTGACCTGGTGTATAAGCTAATAAACGCTTATCATTCCAAATTTCTTGAAATCCTAAAGACTCTCTATTTCCATCTTCGTCTAAAATTTCTTTACCTACATCATCTCTTTTAAAAATTTCTACTTGATTAATTGGAGCTCCAAATACATCTATTAACCCACTTGTTGTACGCAAACCAAACCAACCTCCGTTAATTCCAAAATCAGCTCGAGGATTCATACTCCCACCCACTGCTGCATGGACAATAAAAGTAGTACCACCAAAAGACTGTGTGCGTAGGCCATCAAAAGGAATGGTGAAAATAAATTCACTTTGCGCTCCATTACTATCATTATCTGCTAAAAACAAATGATTATAAGGTACATTTGGATCAATATTATACCCAGCATTTATGATTTTTTCGCAATAAGCTACACAATCATTATACCTTTCGGGTAACCCGTAAGCCTCTGCATTTAAATACAACTTAGCCAATAACATCCAAACTGCACCCTGATCTGCTCGACCATATTGTGCTGTTCTTACCGTAGTAATTTCATTTTCAATGGCCAATAACTCCTCTTCTAAATACACAAAAAGATCTTCTCTTTTAATTTGCGGAGGTAAAAACCCTCCAACTTTATCGTTTTCGGTAACAAATGTAGGATTGCCATATAAATCCATGGCATGCCAATATGTTAAAGCACGTAAAAAACGAGATTCGCTTCTAAAACTTTTTAAAACAGCTGTTTCTGCCACTCCACGACTGGCTAATTGTTCTGGAGCAATTTCTCTAATAAATGCATTACAAGAAGCTATCTGAAAAAACAAACGATCATACATGGTTCTAATAAACTCGTTTCCAGACGTCCATGTTTGAGAATGTAAATCTTTAATTGTACCATCATCCCAACCAATAACAGCTTCATCAGTTGTTAATTCCTGTAACTTCCAATACAGTCTTAAGTAGTTAGAAAAACCTTCATCTAGACCTTTTAAATCAGGCAAGCCCGAAGGTCCTCTTTGCCCACTTAACGAAAAGCCACCATATAGTTTAGCTAAACCAGCTCTATAGCCACTTTCGGAAGTAAGTACCTGATCTGCTGTTATTCGATTATCTTCGGGCACTACATCCAAATCCTTTTCACATGAAATAGTAAAGTACCCTAAACTACTTATGCATACTAGTATTTTTATATATCGTAACATCATTTTTTTATTTTTAAAACTTAACATTTAATCCTAATACAAATGTTCTAGGTCGTGGATAAAATTTATCATCAATACCTTCTCGTTGAGATCCTACATCGGTTACAAATAATTCAGGGTCTAAACCTTCATAATTTGTAATAGTAAACACATTGGTTACCGTAAACGACAAACGCATTTTTATTTTTTTAAATGGTAAATTATAGCCTGCCGAGATATTATCTAGACGTACAAAATCTGCTTTTTGAACGTAATAATCAGAAAAAAACTGTGCATTTCTAAAATTTGTATTTAAAATATCTGTATTTACATTTCGTAAAAAATCACCTGGAGGATTTAATCCAAAAGCTTCATTTCCTGTGTTTGATTGCACATTGTTATAATTGTAGCCTCCATATGCACCTCGAAATGTAAAATTAAAATCAAAATTTTTATATCTCATATTTGAGGTTAAGCCTCCGAATATATCAGGTGTTGCTTTTTTATAAGGCACTTTATCACTGTCTGTTAGTTCGCCATCGCCATTTACATCAACAAAAGCGCCTTCAATTGGTACTCCATTAGCATCATAAACCTGTCTGTTGACAAAAAATGTAGTAGGATCAAAACCTGGTTTCCATATTTGAATAGTATTTCCGGTACCTCCAGAAATTCCACCTTGCAATCGAAATACATTAGGATCATCTATTAATGACAAACGATCTATTTCTCGTTCGTTATACGTTAAATTAAAACCTAAATTCCAATTAAAATCCTTTTTTTGGATCACATCGCCATTAATTTGAAACTCTACTCCACTACTCTTTGTTTCCCCTGCATTGTTAAAAAACACATCTGTTGTATTTGTACCTGCAGATTGCTGTACCTCAACTAATAAATCTTTAGTATTCTTTTGGTAATATTCAATACTACCAGAAATTCGATTACTAAACAATCCAAAATCCAGACCTACATTGTAATTTAATGTTTCTTCCCATTTTAAATTATCATCTTTAGGCTCAAAACGCAGTGTATCTACAAATTCATCTCCAAATTGCACTTGTGCACCGCCTTCGCCAGGTCTTAGCAATCCAATAAAACCTAAATTTAAACCAATTTCTTGTTGCCCTGTTACACCTGCTCCTCCTCTAAGTTTTAGTTCGGAAATTACATTAGAATCCTCTAAAAACTTTTCGTTATGAATTTTCCAAGCTATAGAAGCCGCCGGAAAAATCCCCACTCTATTATCTTCTGAAAATTTAGAACTTAAATCGCGACGGATACTTCCTGAAATTAAATACTTATTATTAAAATCAATACTTGCACGACCAAAGTAACCAATTAACACATCCCTTGCTCTTTCTGGAGCAACTGGTCCAAATACTCCCGTTTGCGTTTCCGAACGATTTTTTGCTTCAAAAAACTCTTGGTATGAGTAACCCGCTGTTACATCAATTTTAGACTTTAAAAAATCAATATCCTTCTTATAATTAAAATAAAAATCTACTAATTGATTTCTATTAAAGCCTCCAAAAACTTTTCTAAAAGGTACATCGTCTTTATTTTGACCAACACTAGCAGGTTTATTTTGCTCACCATCTACATCTGTATAATCTAATGCAGCATTTAAATTAAAGCGCAAGCCATTAACAAAAGGAATTTTATAATCTGCACTTAAACTAGTCACCGTTCTTAAATTTGTTGCTTTGTTTACATCTTCAATTAATAAACCTAAAGGATTACTTGGCGCATTTACCTCAAATGTATTCCCTTCTCTAAATTCAAAAAACCTTCCTTGTTCATCAAATATTGGTTGTGTTGGATCAAATTGTGTTGCTGCTAAAATAGCATCGTTATTAGCGAATCTATTTTTTGAAATACTATTTTTACTTGAAAGCGTTAATTTTAAATCATCGTTCAATAAAAACTGTGTGTATGATAAATTAACTGCATGTCTTTTATATGTATCTGTTCTTACAACTCCGCTTTGATCAGTAGCATTAAAATTAACACGTAATGCCGAATTTTTGAAACCTTTTGACAATGTTAAGTTTGTTATGGCCCCTGGTGCAGTATGGTAAATTAGATTTTGCCAATTGGTATTGGCATTCCCTAAAAGATTCACTTTATCGGTTGCTCTTTCATTTACTAAATTTCGAAATCCATTAGCATCAAAAATATCCGTTTGATTCGTTATTTCTGATAATGAATACTTAGTATCCAATTCAACACTAAGTGGTGCATTTCTACTTCCTTTTTTGGTTGTAATTAAAATTACTCCGTTAGACGCTCTTGATCCATAAATTGCCGTAGCTGCAGCATCTTTAAGTATTACAAAATCCTTTATTTCATCGGGGTTAATAATATTTAATGGATTTCGGGCTCCTTGTAAATCTCCTTGATCTAAAGGCACTCCATCAATTACGATTAAAGGAGTGCTATTTCCACTTAAAGATGATCCTGCCCTAATTCTAATTTGCGAACCTGCTCCTGGTGCTCCACCAGCAGATAACACACGCACACCTGCCGTTTTACCCGTAAATAATTGCTCGGGGGATACTATGGCTCCTTTATTAAAATCTTTAGCACTCACCGCCTGTACCGACCCAGTAACATCTTCTTTTGAAGACGAGCCATAACCAATAAGTATTACTTCACTTAATTCAGAAACATCTTCTTTTAACGTTACATTAATGGTCTTTTTTCCAGTAAATGGAATTTCTTGTGTTAAAAAACCTATGTATGTAAACGTTAAAATAGCTCCTTCCTTTACATTCTCAATGGTATATTTTCCATCATAATCAGTAACTACTCCTTTTGCCGTACCTTTTATTACAACATTCACTCCTGGTAAAGGAATTCCCGAAGCTTCTTCGACAATCTCACCCACAACAGTAGTTTGAGCATATATACCTAATGGTGCCAGAAGTAACAGCACGTAAAAAACCCTTTTTAGTATAATATTCATTTTATTGTTCTTAATTAATAATAACTAGTATCCTTACTAAAGTTTTACCTGTTCAAAAAGGATATTAAAAAGAAATCTTTACCTATTTAAAATTCATTCATGCCATTGCACACAAAAGTTTTTTAAATATTCGATTTCACTGTTGTTAGTTGTTAAAAATCAAATGACTTATACTTTTCACTTTCTGATTCAAAATTAGCACAAAAACGTTTTCGAAACCAAATCCATTATTGAAAAAAAAGCAACGAAAACGATTGAATGTTGAGAAGTTTTCCATATTTAATTACAAAACTCATAAAAAAATATAAAAAAGTCATTTTTTAACTAAATTTAATTAAAAAACCACCCTCATAAAGCTATTTTAATTAAAAAAGCTTCATAATTAAGTAATATTTATTAAGTTAGGATTTCGTAATTACTAAAACGTTTTCTTGCATAAAATCCATTGTAAACAAACTTAACTACTAGATTAAATAGCATTTTAAAACACCCTTACTTACTGTGAAACAAAAAATAACTTTAAAACATATTGCCAAAGAGCTTGAAATTTCGGTATCAACTGTTTCAAAAGCATTAAAAGGAAGTAAAGAAATTAGCGAAGATACCCGCCAAAAAGTAAAAGCATTTGCAAAACTATATAATTACAAGCCCAATAATATTGCCTTAAGTTTAAAAAACAGAAAGACAAAAACAATAGCTGTTATTATTCCAGAAATAGTTCACCATTTTTTCACCACTGTAATAGGAGGTATTGAAAAAGTAGCTAATGAGAAAGGTTATCAAGTCATTATATGTTCCTCTAATAATTCATTTGATAAAGAAGTCATTAATATGGAAATGCTTGCCAGCGGAAGTGCCGATGGCTTTATCCTTTCGGTAGCTAAAGAGACACAACAAAAGGGAGATTATCATCATATTACCGAAACTATAAATCAAGGAATGCCCGTGATTATGTTTGACCGAGTGGTAGATGAAATGGTTTGCGACAAAATTATAGTTGACGATGTACGCGGTGCCCAACATGCCACCAATCACTTACTTACTATTGGCTGCCGAAAAGTAGCATTAATTTCAACTGTAGATTATGTAAGCGTAGGTAAACTACGTACTCTGGGCTATAAACGTGGTCTAGCGGCTTATGATATTGAAGTTGACGAGTCCTTAATTTTAAAAATCGAAGATGTAGAAAACTGTCAAGAAAAAATACATGAATTTTTAAAAGGGAAAGATATTGATGGGGTTTTTGCGGTAAATGAACTTTTTGCTGCTACTGCTGCCCGAGCATTAAAAAGCTTTCATAAATCGGTACCAGATGATGTAGCTGTTGTTGGGTTTACCGATGGTATTTTATCTAAACATTGTATTCCTAGCCTTACCACCGTAAGTCAACACGGCAAACAAATG
Organism: uncultured Aquimarina sp.; assembly: GCA_947489195.1. Classification (GTDB taxonomy): domain Bacteria; phylum Bacteroidota; class Bacteroidia; order Flavobacteriales; family Flavobacteriaceae; genus Aquimarina. The sequence continues at coordinate 48,582 of CANLCT010000022.1, forward strand.
GGAGAATATAGTGCCAAATTACTTATTGACAAACTAGAAAACCATGAAGAAGGCATTGAAGAATACAAAACAGTTATTATTGACACTGAACTTATAGAAAGGGAATCAACAGCGCGATAAAAAACCCCTTATTCAACAATTAAGCAGGTTAAACCCGAATTATGCATTAAAAAATCTATTCCGTATCGAAATCTCTGCAAAATCTAACGCTTCGCTGCATTTTTTAATTTTACCATAACGGTGCTATGCTGAAATCAAGAAAATACTCGATTTTATTGAGCTTTCAATACTCATATCTAAGTTCTAATGCACAATACAGGTAAAACAAAAAGAGACTGTCTAAATTAAGACAGTCTCTTTTTGTTTGGCATTAAAACGACTTATTATTCTTTTACAAACTTGAGTGTCTTATAATTAATCCCATCAGAAATTACTTGTACAAAATAAATTCCTTGTGCTAATTCCGTTACATCAATTGATGTAGTATCAACTTCTTTCACTAAAGCTCCAGAAATATCATAAATATTAATTACATCTACATTCTCTGCAACAATTCCTTCAATAGTTAAATCAGTTACTGCTGGATTTGGGTATAAAGATAAATTTACATCAACAACTTCCGCCTCTCCTAATACAATTTTAGCACCACTATTTCGAGTAGTTGTGGTAGTAAAATCAATATTGAAGTGATAATTTCTTCTTAGTCTTGTTATTGTTCTTGCTCCTGCAGATGGTGCATTACCCAATCGAATACTTGCAGCATCAGCCCCATTAGGTCCGCCAGAATACCAAATTTGATCTGCAGTATTCGAACTAAATGGAATTACTGAACCAACACCATTACTTGATCCATTAGCATTAGCATCCAAAAAGCCTATGGCAATAGTTTCGCCATTACCCATAGTAAATGATGTATTATTTGTACTAAAAGGCACACTATTTTCGCCAGTAACATAGTCACTACTTGTACGTGTTCTACCTATAGCCAAAACTGTAAAATCATTATCTGCATTTACCCTTACCACAAATGGTGTAACAGGGTCTGCTTGTCTGCGCGCATAAAAACTAAACTGATTTATAGTAATTTCTTGACTACTTCCAGAATTGTTTGTATACACATCTGTTTCGTTAATTACCAAATTAGATCTCCAACCATCGGCTGTAGCATTTATATTAGATGCATTTCCTAAATTTATAGTATTGGAAACTGCCACTGGAGAGGAAGGCGCACTAGAACCAGAGGTATAACTTACGCTTGTTACTGCCCAGTTATCATCTCTTCCTCCTTGATCTGAAAATTCTAAACTTAATACTCCATCGGTTACCGTTACATTAAAAGTTTCGCTAACAAATTGCCCTGCATTAGTAGTAATATTGTTATTTATAATATTTCCCTCAGCGCTCACCCTCACATTATCGTGTCTATTTCTACGATCACCCAAAGTAACAGTTACATTATAATTTCCGTTTGGCACATCGACAGCAAATGTATTTGCTGAATCACTAAAAATAAAATCACTATTTAAATTACTCGTTGAAGCATTTATTCCTCTATCTCTAGCTCTTAAATTTACTGGATTAATCCAACGATAAGCTCCTGTAGTTATTCGAGGATTCACTTTAGTAAATCCAGCGGCTACATCAGATGAATTGGGTCCGAAATCAAAACTGCCTGAACTTACTGCAACAGGGGTTGGTGTTGTTACTGGAGTTACTGGTGCTGTAGGAGCTAATAGAGCCTGAGCTGCTAATACAGCTTGGTGTGCATTTACTCTACCATAACCAAAAGTATTATCTCTTCCACTTGGTCCCATGTCGTCTGCCGTCGAAAATAAAATTTCTTCTACTTGACTAGCTGTTAAATTTGGGTTAACACTATACATTAAAGCAGCTACACCTGCAACTACAGGTGTGGCAGCTGATGTCCCTCCAAAATTTTCTAAATAATCGCTTCCATTTACTCCTAAACTACCAACTCTATCTATGGTTCTTACATTTTCATTTGCACTAATTAAATTGCTTGACGGTGCAACTAAACCAATTTCTGGACCTCTTTGACTATATATTGCATGCTCACCAGCATTTGTAATAGCTCCTACTCCAATAACACTCTCCAAAATTGAAGGATAACTAACACAATCAATAGTTTCTCCACGGTTACCAACTGCAAATACAATAGTACATCCTTTTCCGTTTCTACCATTTAAATAGGCATCCCTAATAGCATCATTTAGTGCTGGATCTTGCTCCGCCCCGCATTCGACTTGAAAAGACCATGAATTACTAATTACAGCTGCTCCATTATTTTTAGCCCAAGTAAATGATGAGGCAAACGATTCAATAGTTTGAGCCACAAATATATTAGCACTCAACAAACTAACATCGGGTGCTAAACCTTGTACTCCAACACCATCATGAGCTGCATTTATTATTCCGGCACAAGCCATACCATGAAATTCAAAATCATTGTCTGGTCTTCCATTCCCCATGGGATTATCTGGAGTAAATCCTGCTAATATTTTACTATTACCGTTGGCATCCCTCAATTCTGGATGATCTTCAAGTCCCCTATCAAAAACGGCTACTATAACAGAAGGATCTCCTGTAGTAATTTCCCAGGCTTCTAGAGCATCACAATCTATATCTTCAACACCAGTACGTCCACCAACTGTTTGACCAATGTTATGGAATTGAAATTGTTCTGGGAATAATGGATCACTGTTAAATACAACCTCAATATGAAAATCTGGTTGCGAAAACGCTACCAAACCTGATTCATATATTTTATTCGCTAATTTTATTGACTCTACTGCTTTATCCACCTCAACGGTGTATACATTTTGTCGAGGTGATTTAACACTTGATACGTTACATTCTGCAAGTAAATCTTTAAGTAAATCAAAGGATTTACCTGGTTTCATTTTCAATAATACCTTACCAGTAGGAAACACTTCTTTTCCTCCTTCTGTAATTAGACCTGGGTGTATATCCCAATTCTTTTCTTCGAGATGCATACTACGCACCACATCCATTTTTGACAAATTAGTATTAGACTCATAAACCATAAATCCTGAGCGACCAATACGGTTGATGTGATCATTTTTTTTACGACTCAGTAGATCACACTGCTTTTTAAAAGAATTCATATTCTTTGCATTTAGAATATAATTTTCTTTATCAGGGGTTAATTTTGTTTTCCCTTGGGCAGACCAATAATAAAGTTCAGAAGTTTCTGATTGCTGTGCATATACCATATTGCTTGTAGTAAATAAAGCAATACTACTGTATAAAACATGTGATAATTTGGGTAAGCATTTTTTTAAAACCATAATTTTGTAAACATTTGTTAAAACACGAGATTTTCAATTTTCTTTTTCGTATCAAATTTACTATATAAAAAAATGTTTTTCGTGTAAGATTTTACTTTGTGCAAAAAATTACTTATAATAGTCGTTCATCTTTTTTTATTAAAATTAAGGGAACAAAAATCGGGTTTATTTAGCTAGTGATTATTTCAAACTAACAAAAAATCAAATAGCTGTTTTATAAACAACTATAGTATTATTGAGCACATTTTGTAAAAAACACAATCCAATCTTAATGCTTTAAAACATTTAACTCGTTTATTATACCAATATTTTTTTAGATATATTGTTTACCAATTTTAACCTCTTTTGTTTTTTTAAAAACAGGTTCTTAATCGACAAAAAGGAGCATAGCTCAAATTTTACTTTATTGTAATTTTATAAAATACAATTAAAACATAGGGAATTAATCACTTCCTATTGTAAGTCCTCATTCATTTTTTGAATTAACTCATGTGTTGTTTTGTACACCACAAACTCGCCATTATTAATGTATGATATCTTGCCGTTTTCTTCACTAACCACTAATGCAATTGCATCTGTTTTTTGAGTAATGCTAACGGCAGCACGGTGACGTAAACCAAAACGCAAAGGAATATTAAGATCTCCTGAAACTGGAAGAATAACCCGGGTAGCACAAATAATATTATTTTCAATAATCATAGCACCGTCATGCAGTGGACTGTTTTTATAAAAGATACTTTCAATAATTGGAATATTCACTTCATTATTCATGGTATCTCCAGTTGTTTTAACAAAATCTAATGAAGTATTTCGTTTTATAACAATAAGTGCTCCAGTAAATGTTTGGCTCATACTTTCGCATGCTTTTACAATAGCAGTTACATTGGTAGTAATTTCTTTATTACTGTCTTTTAAAAATTTAAGTTGAGCAAAAAAACGATTTCTAGAAGCAAAATTGGTTGACCCTACCATAAGGAGAAATTTTCGTATTTCTTGCTGAAACACCACAATTAAAGCAAACATTCCCACTCCAATAAACTCACCTAATACAGAACTCAACATAAGCATGTCTAAGGCTTCGGTCAATTTCCAAACACCATAAATAATAACAATTCCAATAAAAATATTAATGGCAGCTGTTCCTTTTACAAGTTTATATATGTAGTACAACAAGGTTGCCACCAATACAATGTCGATAATATCTAAAAAACGAATGTTAAGGAAGTCCAATTTATCTGTGTCTGTTTTCGTAAAAATAGTGAAATAAACTATTCTTATTCAGCTTTTTTTAACGTGCTATTTTTTAGACTTTAATATCTACATCTATAAACGAGTCTTTTCCATTTGCTACAAATTGTTTAATTTTTAGCGTTCCTTTTCTACCATCGGCGGTTTCAAATACGATAATCTTAGGAGTGACTTCTTCCAAAAACGAGCTATTTCAATGCTTTGCTTCAAGGTTTCTGTTTCATGCCCATTGGTGGCCTCTAATGTGATTTTATGTTGCCAAGCGGAAGCTTCAGTTAAATGTTTGGACAGCCGAAACACATCAAAATTACTAGCCTTTGCTTCTAAAAAACTCAATAAATGAAATTTTATAAAAATTCATCCAAAAACTTCACAACATGATCACAAAATCTTCGTTGAAAGTGTAACTTTGTTAGCTTTGACAAAAATAAATTTTCAAAAAAATTATTTATGCCAGTTCACTACTGTCACTCAATAAGAAACTATTCTTTTAAGAACATCCTATTTTTAGTTCTTGTAATGATTCCTTTAATAACTATTAAAGCTCAAGATAAAAATTCAACTGAATTCAGCACTTCTCAATTTCAAGAGCCCATAACCAAATATTGGATTAATACGTATGGAAATATTCGAATATCAAAAAAATTCTTTTGGGTTGCACAAACCCATTTTCGTTTTGAAGAAACTAAAGAAACTCCATTTATTGGTCAGGTAGGTCAAATTTACAATCGTCATGCTTTAGGATATATTTATTCAAAAAAAATAAATTTTGCTTTGGGTGGTGTTTTACGCCTTAATTTTGATACTAAAAATCAAAATGCCACACGTAATACAATTCCTGAATACCGAATTTGGCATCAATACCAATTTGCAATGCCTGTTGGACATGCTATCGCTTATCATAGGTTTAGAATAGAACACCGATGGAATAAAAGTTTTAAAGAGAATAGTAGTTTTATTTTTAGAAATCGCTGGCGCTACATGTTCCGTCTTAAAATACCAATTAACACCCCTAAAATTCAATCAAAATCATTTTATATAGCTCCCGAGGCTGAATTAATAATGCAAAGCGGAAAAAAAGTAGTCAATAGCCCTTTGGAGGACCTTCGTTTACATACAAGTTTTGGTTATATATTTTCACCTAAACTAACTGTTGCTGCAGGTGCAATGTACAATATGGGGCAAAATTTGGACAATGGAGCTATTTGGAAACAAGGTTGGACTATTAGAACACATGTGTACTTTTCTCCCGATTTTAGAAAAACTAAAAATAAATTACCTGAGATTCATTTTAGAGATTAAAAATCATGAAAAAACTCAATATCAACAAACCCCTTGCTTTAGTCGCAATCATCGCAACACTTACAGCAATATATAGTACTTATCAGTATAATTCTTTAAAAAAAGAAACCTTTTCAGTTACAGACAAACCTCTAGCGACAACAAATAGCCTAGAAAATAAAGCCACTCTTGTAGACTCTTTATTATTATCGGGGGCATACGAAAAAGCCTTAGAAATTTCGGAACAATTTCATGAAGATAGCCTTTATATTTCTGATCCAAATTTTTTAATTAAAAACAAAATGACTCAAGAAATTTTGGCTTTAAATAAAAAAGTTGAGCACTATCAAATACTTAAATCACATAACAAATCTCCTGAAATTAATTTTAACACTTCTGCTTCAAAAGATCTAACAAAAGATAGCTTAGCTATTGCTTTAAAAGCTTCGAACACTGAATTAGAAAACTTAAAGTCTCAACTTGGCAAAAACAAATCAGATGAAACAAAATTAGAATTCAAAACTTCCAAAGGAACTAGTTTGTACTATGTAGGTGATGTAAAAAACCATAAAGCCAACGGATATGGCGTGGCCGTTTTGGAGTCTGGTAGCCGCTACGAAGGTTTTTGGAAAAATAATATGCGCCACGGAAAAGGGCATTTTTTTTGGAACGATGGACAACATTACAACGGGGATTACAAAAAAGATAAAAGAAATGGTTTTGGTATTTATTATTGGGAAAACGGTGATCGATATGAGGGGGAATGGAAAGACGACAAAAGAAATGGCAAGGGCAAATTTTATAACAAGAAAGGGAAATTAAAAGCCGAAGGTGTTTGGAAGAATGATAAGCTTAGCACGAAATGAAAAGTGAGTACATAAATTAGATATCGCTATTTGTTTGACCCAGATGCTGCATTAAATTGGAATTATGTATTAAAAAATCTATTGCCTATCGAAATATCTGCAAAACTAAACCCTTGGCTGCATTTTTTGATGTAACCTTAAGAATGCTCTGCTGAAATTAAGAAAATATTTCACTGCACCAGCTAGCTCTTTCATAACAAACCAAACCTTTGGCTTGACATTTCAGCCCTATTGAGCTTTCAATACTCCTAACGAAGTTTTAATACATAATTCGAGGTTATGTAATCAAAACAATTCTCGATACAATTTTGCTTCATTTCATTACACAAAATCACTCGAATACCCAAAAATTCATGAAAATTGAAAATAAATTACATCTTGGCTTTTTTTAATTGCTCAAACAAAGTAATACACTCTTTTGCTTCTTTAACATCATGCACCCTAAGCATATTTGCTCCTTTTTGTAAGGCGATCATATGTAAAGCTGTAGTTCCGTTTAAGGCTTGATCGGCTGTTGTGTTTAGGGTTTTGTATATCATGGATTTTCTTGATATACCCGCCAAAACAGGTACATCTAATTGTTGAAGTATCTCAAAATTATTTAATAATTCAAAATTATGATCAATTGTTTTGGCAAAACCAAAACCAGGATCAACAATGACATCATGAATCCCTAAGGCTCGTGCTTCGGCTATTTTTTCTGAAAAATAAAAACATACTTCTTGCGTAATGTTTTTATAACTGGCTAATGACTGCATGTTTTGTGGGCTGCCTTTCATGTGCATCATGATGTAAGGCACCTGGTATGCCGCTATCGTTTTAAGCATTTCAGCATCTAAATTACCAGCAGAGATGTCATTAATTAGAGCTGCACCTTGGTCCAAACAAGCTTTGGCCACTGTACTTCTAAATGTGTCAATCGATAAGCGAATTCCAGAAAACTCTTTAGTAAGTAGTTTTACAATAGGAAGTACTCTATTTAATTCTTCGTCAACTGAAATATCTGTAGCGCCGGGACGCGATGAGTAGCCTCCAAGATCAACAAAATCAGCACCATCTAATAACATTTGTTCGACCTTAGCTATAATAGCAGCTTCGTTTTTAAGCACACCTCCATCATAAAAAGAATCGGGAGTTAGGTTTAATATCCCTAATAGCTTAGGTGTGGTTAAATCGATTAAATCTCCAAGGCAATTAATAGTCATGAGGTAGTTATTTTGAATACATTTCGTTCGGAAAAGGTACAAAGTTACGGGCAATTTTATAAATTGCCGTTTCTTTATGGATTTGAAGACAAATTACATTTTTTTATGCAGCACACCTCGCAACAATACGATGCCGTTATAACTACCTGTCGCACATTATTTTCAAATAAAATGGCCGATTATGGAAGTGCATGGCGCATTTTACGACTACCCTCATTAACAGATCAAATTTTTATTAAAGCCCAACGTATTCGTAGTTTACAAGAAAATGAAGAACGTAAGGTGGACGAAGGTCAGGAATCAGAATTTATAGGAATCATCAATTACTGTATCATGGCGTTGATTCAAATTGACAAAGGCATTGCTACACAACCCGATTTAAATACCGATCAAGCGGTTAGTTTGTATGATAAATATATTGCTGAAACCAAAGCTTTAATGGAAGCTAAAAATCATGACTACGGCGAGGCTTGGCGTGATATGCGTGTAAGTTCTTTAACCGATTTAATTATTCAAAAATTACTTCGCGTTAAGCAAATTGAAGATAATAAAGGAAAAACATTAGTGAGCGAAGGTATTGCCGCAAATTATCAAGACATGATAAATTATGCTGTATTTGCTATGATTCATTTGTCATAAAAGTGATATATTTTGGAATAATTAGAATCGCTTTTTTAAAAATTAGTTTATAACTTGGTTCAATGTTAAAAAACAGCTAATAGCCAAAAGCTAATAGCCAATAATAGCTAAAGAAAAAGATGAAAATACTTGTTGGATTTTTTCGAATTTTTGTTGGAATATTTTTTATTATTTCAGGATTTATCAAACTGAATGACCCTTTAGGTTTTTCGTATAAACTCACCGATTATTTTGCCCCCGATGTATTGAATTTAGAGTTTTTAAATCCATATGCATTGGTGTTGTCTATTTTTATAGTCATTTTTGAGGTAATGGTCGGAGTACTTTTAATTATCGGCTATAAAGTAAAGTTTACACTCTGGTCCTTATTAGGAATGATTGTGTTTTTTACCTTTTTAACTTTTTATTCTGCCTATTTTGACAAAGTAAAAGATTGTGGTTGTTTTGGCGATGCCTTAAAAATAACTCCTTGGCAATCCTTTGGAAAAGATGTAGTACTTACCTTATTGATTCTTTTAATTTTTGTAGGAAGGAAACATTTAACCCCTTTCTTTTCAAAATTTGCAAATACCGTAATTACGTTTGCAGCCTTTATTTTGTGTATGTGGTATGCGTATCATGTATTAATGCATTTGCCTGAAGTTGATTTTAGAGCTTACAAAGAAGGTGTGAATATTAACGAAGGAATGTCCGTTCCCGAAGGTGCTCCAAAAGCTATTTTTGCTTACAACTGGGAATTTGAAGAAAACGGAACGAAAAAAATTGTAACCACTCAAGGTGCCTACCCACAAACGAGTGGTAAATTTATAGGGGTAACCACCGAGGTAGTTCAGGAAGGTTATATACCACCAATTCATGATTTTTCTATTGAAAAAGGAGATCAAGATTTTACTGATCAGTTTTTAAATGAAGATAAATTAGTAACTATTATCTCCTATAACTTATCCAAATCTGAAGCTGATGGCATGGAAAAATTAGCCGATGTTTACAAACAAGCAACCCAAGCGGGTTACAAAGTCATTGGAATTTCGGCATCAGGTGATGACAAAATTGCCAAAATGAAATCAACTTACGGCTTAACATTTGATTTTTATTTTTGCGATGAAACTGCTTTAAAAACTATAGTGAGATCCAACCCCGGAATTGTTGTTTTAAACAAAGGAACAATCAAACAAAAATTGCATTGGAATGATGCTGAACAAATTGAACTACCTTAATTGATTCGTTATATTTTACATAAAACAGGATACACAATACTAACACTCTTTGGAGTAGTTACTGTCATTTTTTTGTTATTTAATGTATTGCCTGGAGATCCTGCTCAAATGATGTTGGGTCAAAATGAAAGTGAAGAACAATTAGCAGTGGTGCGCAAAAAATATGGATTCGATTTGCCTATTACTGCTCAATATAGATATTATGTAAATGATTTATCGCCTATTTCATTTCACAGTTTAAATCCAGATAACTTTTGCTTTTACACTGAAGATAAATATACAGGGATTCGTTTATTTACATTTTTCGAAAATCAAGTAGTCCTAAAATATCCATATTTGCGTGAGTCATTTCAAAAAACCGGAAAAAAAGTAAGTAGTGTTATTGCCGAAACTTTGCCAAACACAGCCGTTTTAGCAGTTTTTTCAATTTTAATAGCTTTAGTTTTAGGTGTTTTTTTAGGCGTAGTTTCTGCTATAAAAAAGGGCTCATGGATCGATCAAGGAATTCAACTGGTAAGCACTTTAGGCATGAGTGTTCCTTCTTTTTTTAGCGCCATACTATTTGCTTGGTTATTTGGTTTTGTATTACATAAATATACACATTTACCCATGACAGGGAGTTTGTATCAATTAGATGATTTTGGAGAAGGTATTCACCTTAACTTAAAAAATTTAGTGCTTCCTGTGCTTGTTTTAGGAATTCGTCCTTTGGCAGTTGTTTCGCAACTCATGCGAAATTCTTTATTAGAAGTATTGTCGCAAGATTATATTCGCACAGCAAAAGCTAAAGGCCTTTCTACCACAAGGGTAATTTACAAGCATGCTATAAAAAATGCACTAAATCCAGTAGTAACTGCAATTTCTGGCTGGTTTGCCTCTATGCTCGCTGGAGCCGTTTTTGTAGAGTACGTTTTTGGATGGAATGGCATAGGCAAAGAGATTGTAGATGCTTTAAATACCTCCGATTTGCCAATTGTTATGGGTGCGGTATTAGTTATTGCCTTATTGTTTATAGGAATCAATATATTTGTAGATATAATTTATGGATGGTTAGATCCACGAATCAAATTGATAAAATAACCTTACGGAAAATAATATGAGACAAAAAATTGTTGCAGGAAACTGGAAAATGAATAAAAACGTTACCGAGACTAAAAGTTTAATTGCCGATTTAAAGGCACAAACTAAAACCTCTAGTACACGAGTAATTATAACACCCTCGTTTGTAAATTTAACAACAGCAGTAGATGCAGTTGCTGGTAGCGGTATAGAGGTTGCTGCACAAAACATGAGTCAGCATGATAGCGGTGCGTATACGGGTGAAATTTCGGCAGCAATGTTAAAGGATGCTGGAGTAAAAATCGTATTACTTGGACATAGTGAGCGCAGAGCTTATTATAATGAAACTGATGCTTTGCTGGTTGAAAAAGTAAACAAAGCTTTGGCTGAGGGTATTGAAGTTATTTTTTGTTTTGGAGAAGAACTGGAAGACCGTAAGGCTGGAAAACATTTTGATGTAGTGGCTTCACAAATTTCAAATGCTTTATTTCATTTAAAAGCAGACGCCTTTAAAAATATTATTTTAGCATACGAACCTGTTTGGGCAATTGGTACTGGCGAAACAGCCTCTGCCGATCAAGCACAAGAAATGCATGCATTTATTCGTAAAACTTTAGCTGATAAATACGATGCTAATTTAGCTGATAGCGTGTCTATCCTTTATGGAGGAAGCTGTAAACCTTCAAACGCCGAAGAAATTTTTTCTAAAACAGATGTTGATGGCGGTCTAATTGGAGGTGCCTCATTAAAAGCTGAAGACTTTTTTGGTATAGTGAATGCTAGATAAGCAACGCTCAAACAAAGATAAATTCAAATAAAATGCAAAGCATGAGCAATTTAACTCATGCTTTGTTTGTTATATTACTTATAAATGTTACATTAGTACTTAAGTATTTTTATCCCCTTAAAGAAAGTGAACACATTTAAAAAAAATAATAAATGTCGACTCCCATATACAAAGGATATAATTTTACCATTTCTCCACTACAACCGGCTACAGAAATATTAATAGCCGAATTAGGTGCTGCAGGCTTTGAAAGCTTTGTTGAAACCGATACTGGTGTAAACGCTTACATACAAGAAAAAGATTGGAATTCTTCTATATTAGAAGATATTTACATTCTGGATTCCGACGAATTCACCATAAGCTATGTCCATGAAAAAATTGAACAAGTAAATTGGAATGAAGAATGGGAGAAAAACTTTGAACCTATTTTAGTTGATCAAAAATGTAGTGTACGCGCACCTTTTCATGAAAAAAAAGACGTAGCGTTTGATATTGTTATTGAACCTAAAATGTCATTTGGTACTGGACATCACGAAACTACACATATGATGATCCAACATTTATTAGCATTAGATATTAAAAATAAAAAAGTTTTAGATATGGGTTGCGGAACTGGCGTTTTAGCCATTTTAGCAGAAATGCGTGGTGCACAGCCTATTGATGCTATTGATATTGACAACTGGTGCTACTTAAATACTATTGAAAATATAGAGCGAAATAATTGTAAACATATCACTGCTTATGAAGGTGATGTTAAGCTGCTAAATAACAAAAAATATGATTTTATTATAGCTAACATTAATAGAAATATTTTGTTGAATGATATGCATAATTATGCTACATGTTTAACAAAAGGGGGCGATTTATTGTTAAGTGGTTTTTACAACGAAGATTTTGATAAAATTAACACAGCTTGTGCTAATCTTGGTTTAATTTTTGATAAAAAAACAACTCGAAATAACTGGGTTGCAGCACATTTCAAAAATAAAAAGAATAACTAAAAAATTGCAGATTATGACTTCGGATTACGATATTGAAATTTTAGAGCAGGTCGTTGAAGAAACTGAAATTAAACGTTACAATCAAATTGTATTGTTTAATGACGACGTAAATACATTTGATCATGTAATAGATACACTTATTAGCGTTTGTGACCACGAACCTTTACAAGCTGAACAATGCGCTATGCTTGTCCATTATAAAGGAAAATGCACTGTAAAAACAGGTGATTACAAGGATTTAGAACCTCGTTGCACTGCCTTGTTAGATGCCGGTTTAAGTGCCGAAATACAATAATAAAATCCATTGGATTATTAATAATCTATAAAATAGCAATCTACATATTTCATAATTTATCTGTAGATAAATTCACACAAATTATAGTAAAATTATTTTCACCATAATATAATCTGAACTATTAGTTTCATTTCAATTATAACAATGCTTTGCTACCTGAAAATCACTAGGCCCATTCAGAATACTCAAAACCCTTGTAAATACTAGGTTTTTTTCGTAAATTAATGTAAATAAAAACCCCGAA
>CANLCT010000023.1 GCA_947489195.1 uncultured Aquimarina sp.
TGACAAAAAGCCTGGTATTAAAATTCAAGATTTTTTACCTAATATCGGTATAAGTTAAATCGAACTCACGTTATTTACATTAATTATCCTGCTGAACACGAGAAATTCTCACCGTTTTTAAAAGGTTTTTACAGAGCATCTGACATTGAAAAGAGTGTAGAATTTAATGTTGGTAATTGGATAATGGTTTATGTCTCTAAAAATGACAAGGAATATGACAATGTAAACCCTGTGAATGAAAAAAATGACAGCTACATATATGACTTTGGTGGAAAAATAAAAAAACTAAAATCAGCTGAGGAAATGTTTAAACTAATATCATTTGATAAGAGTAATTATCATCATATAACTGATATTATTCCAAATAAATCAGCTGAAAAATTAGAATTAAAACCTTGGTGGAAATTCTGGTAGTAAAAAAACGTTAAAACTAATTGAAAAAAATAAACGATATAATTGAGTTTTTTAAACTCTTAAAATTGAGATATGCTGGTAATGTGCCATATCAAAATATATTCATAATTGGCTTTTTTATAGGTTTTATAACCTATTTCAAACTTGAAAGAAATTGGATACCAATTGAGTTACTTATTTCAATAACTATCTGTTCAAGTATTTTAATTACGATCAGTTTTTGGAGATTTTACAAACGAGAATTAAACTTAATTTGGGCTTTTTTTCATAATTTGACCTATGGATTTTTAATCTCATTTCTGTTTGTAATTAGTAATGATATTTTATCAAATAAACCTGAAATAACTAACCAATACTATATTAAAGATTTAAAGCTTGTATATGGAAATGGTAATAGAAGACAAAGCACTTTAAAACCTGAATTTATAATTGAAATAGATGGAAAAGATAGAGTTTTTAATGTTCACGACTCAAGATTTAAACAATTTGTGAATAATAGAAAAGCTTACTTGACTATAAAAAAAGGTTTTTGGGGATATGATATTGTTAAATCACTAAAGTTTGAAAACGAAATATAAAAAAAACGTTGGGTATCAATAGAAACCGTTGCACAAGCCCTTAATTTAAAAAAAGAAGCTTCAAAACAAGTGATTCAAAGAATAGTTATTCTGTGGAGTAAAATATTAAACTTGTAAAATTTAGAGTCTATAAAAACTTGCATAAAAATAATCTGTCGTGATCAATCACTTAATTGAAATATGGTAAATAATTCACCTTAATAATTCTTCAGACCTTACATAACTAAAAACACGAAATAATCGTATTTTTAGAAGATACTTGTGCAACAGAAATAATAGGTATAATTAATATAGATGAGTGATATTGTTACATATTTAGGAAATCATATTAAACTATCTGCTCATGAAAAAAAATCATTAATTGATTTCACAAAGAAAAAAAAGCTATTAAAAAATGAGGTTTTTATGCACCAAGGAAGAATTTCTAACAAACTTGCTTATTTAGAAAAAGGTGCTTTTCGAATGTTTTACACAACAGAAAACGGAGATGAAGTTAATACGGAATTTATTATTTCTAATGGTTTCATTACAGATTACATTAGTTTTCTAAAAGGTGAGGCTAGTTTGGTGACCATTTCAGCTATGGAAGATTCTGAAATTTTTATACTATCTACAAAATCTTTAGACAAATTATTACTTCGTAAACTAGATGTGTTTGGAAAAAAATATATTCAAAAAAAATGCCTTCCTGTACTGTTAGATTACCAAATCATTATTGCTGAAAAACCAGCTTTACGATACCAAATGCTTGAGCGCAAATATCCCGAATACATACAAAGAATTTCACAAAAACATATAGCTAGTTATTTGAAAATTAGACCTGAAACATTAAGTAGGATTAAAAGGAAATTTCTTGATCTAAATCAACTTAAGGCTTAATTATTAATTTTAGTTTCACCCTGTTATTAATATTAAAAATTTAAACTATGCCATTCGTTAATATCAGAACATTTAAAGGGGCTCTTTCTAATCAAGAAAGAAAAGAACTTCAAACCAAAATTACGGACTTATTAGTACAATATGAAGGAAAAGGAAATCCTGAATTTAAAAAGTTTGTCTGGGTGATGTTAGAGGAAGAAGAACCTAAAAATTGGATGCTGGGAGGAACTACTATTTCAGATATGTTGGATAATAATCCTTCATATAAAAAAAATTATCTTGCCAATCGAACTGAAAAGTAGAAGCAACTATAGCTAAACAGAGTAACCCTTGTGCAAGTATTTGATTATAAAAAGTAAGTGATTCTAAATGATGTTATTTTATGCAGTAAAAATTTGTTTATAAATTTCTGAATCTACAACAGCATGATTAGCAAATGCTTTTTTATTAGGCATTAAATTTATAGCTTTAACAAAAGTATTTGCTTGTGCTACGGGTAAATGGTAATGTGCTTTTTTGAACACAGATATTTACATTAAGCGCTGTAGCCATTAAAACCAGATAACTAGATGAAACGATTTTTTTTGTTAATACTATTAATATCCAATTTTGTAATACAAGGACAAAAAAATATCTATACAGAAATAGATACAAATCCTCAAAGTAGGATATCAGAAAAAGGGCTTATTAAAAATTCTCAGATTCAAGAATTAGAAAGGTTTAAAAAATTCAAAAGACAGTTAGATACCACCTACACTAGCAACTATTTAGAAAAAATTAGAAATTATTCTAAGGATTCACTTAAAACTCTGGCTATAAAATTAATTAGCATTAGGGAGTTACAAGAAAAAAAATTACTTAAAAAAGATATTAAGCTAAATGTGTCGTACTATATAAATCTTTTAGACGATTTGAAATCAAGTCAAATAAGCGTTGATGAATATTATTTCTTAGAGCAGGAGTTAGCCTATTATTCGTTAGAAAAACAAAAGAATAGATTGCTACTAAGCATGATTTTAAATATTATTTTTTTCGCTGTAATAGTCTTTTTTTCAATTTTTGTTTACATAAAAAAGAAGAATAAAAAATTAAAGATTACGGAAGAACTTAGTAAACAAGAGTATAAAATAAAAGAGTTTATTGTTGATGGAAAAAGTAATAAAGAAATCGCAGAAGAACTATTTATTAGTCTTAATACTGTAAAAACACATATTACTAACATATACAACAAGTTAAATGTATCTAATAGAAGGGAGCTTATTGTAAAATTCAAAAAATAGTACAGGGACTAGTACTTAATTCACCCGTATTACAAGCAGCTAACCAGCATGTAAACCTTTTCATTTGTAGCAGTATTAATTTAATAACTGATAAAAATGAAAAAAACAATTTTAATAACATGGTTCCTGTTAATTTACTCAAGCGTTATATTTTCTCAGGAAGAAGAGAAATCAAAACCAAAAAAAATATACGGTATAGCAAAGGAAAATAAACCTGTTTTGTACTATGCTAATCAATCGCGATTATGGAAAAATTTAATAGAAAAGGACCCTCATTATGCTGAAGGCTGGAATAATTATTACAGAGCTGAAAGAGCTAAACTTCAATTAGAAAAGCCGGACTTATGGTCAAATAATAAATTAGGCTTTTATCAAAGGCTATCTCCTATTATAGTTGAGGCTAAAAAATTTATTGGAAACACATTTGATTATTATTGGATAAAAGGATATAATTCTTCTGGACAAACACATATTGATGCTTTAAAACAAGCGTATTTAATAGATTCGGAAAGAGATGAAGTATATGGAGAATTACTTGTGCATTATATAAAGTATTTGAATGCAAAGGAGTGTGTCAATTTTGGAAAACGAATATTAGCAAATAATATTTATAGTGATGCAAATCTTAAATGGAATTATAACGCTTTGATATCTGTTGAAAAAAATGGGGTAATAATTTCAAGCGGTGATATTGATGGAATTCCCAAATGGGTTTTACAGTATGGAGCTAATGTTCGAAAAGATGTTATGGTAACCAATGCATGGCTACTTGCTGAGAATGAGGAATATCGAAAAAAAACTTACAGCAAAATAGGGATGAGCTTACCGAAATTAAAAGCATCAGATTTTAAAAATATGATGTCATATGTGGATTACTTGGCCTCAGATATCTTAAAAAGATCTCCAAAAGCTACGTATATTTCATCAGATATGCCTACACAATTTTTTAAAGAAAATGGGTTAGAAGGTAAAATGTATCTCGTAGGAAACCTTTTAAAGTATTCAAATAACAAATTTGATAATACACCTTTTCTAATTGATAATTTTGAAAATAAATACTATTTGGAACATATATTTAAAAATTTCCAAAATCACCAAGAAAATGAACTTGTTAAAACTTACCTTAATTCATCTTACTTGCCAGGTTTAAGGCATCTAAAAATACATTATCAATCAAATGGGAACACAATTAAAGAGAAATATTATACCTCTTTGATTGATAAAATTGTTCTTGATAGTGCAAAAAAGGAAGAAATATTTAATAATAATTAGTCCAGAATACAGCTTTTATCTTGTTGCAAAAAAATATAGCGTTGGAATTCCAAGTACAGATTATAGAATAGAGTTGCCGTGTTTAATTCAAAATATATCTCTTAATCCAGATGGAACAGGTTTATTTAAAGCTAATATTCATGGAGTGCCAGAAGGGTAAACAACCCCTTATCCTTTGACTTGGCTTTTAAATGATGATGAAACGAAAATACTGCTCAAGTTTTCTACCGGTGTTGAGGAATTCCCAATTGTTAATGAAACTATAATTGAACGGTTTTCCGAATCGTTATTGGATGATACCATCGGTATTCCTGGAAAGGTAGTTTATGAAAAAGAAATTAAATGATTGAGAAGAAAAATAACTAAGTTTTAGGCTGAATGTAAAAAAAATAAAAGACCACAATTAGATATTGCTAGTTGTGGTCTTTTGCTTTCTGTCTTGTGATTTTATGAGAATTTATTTTTCAGGTTTAAATATGAAAGCATGCGGAAAACTTTTGCTTATTTTCATTAGCGCTCTATCTGCTTCTAAACGAGTTTGAAAATTGCCAACCCATACTTTGTAGTTGGGCGTTTCATATTCAATTTTTCCAGTCCAATCCGTAAATTTTGTATTAAAATTGCTTAAAACAGAATGGGCTTTGTTTAAGCTTCCGTAATATAATTGTATTTTAAAATTGTCTTTGTTGTTTTCTGAAAATTTAGTTTTCACCAGTTTTTCAATATTAGAATTGGCATTTATGTTAACAGTAGCCGTGGTGTTTTGGTCAGAAAAAGAGCTGTTTGTGTCTTTTTGTGCTTGACTTACAATGCTAAATGCCGAAAAAATTAAGAAGAAAACTTGAAATTTAACTTTCATTTGGTTGTAATTTATGATCTATACAAATGTAAAAGAAAAGCTTATACACTTATAGAAAAACTTTATTTAGAATTTTTATAAATTAGGTTTTAAGCTTTGGCTAACATTTTTCAAACCGACTTTATGTAGTACTTTTGCTCTGCAAATTCATGCATGCTTTTTTGTAATTGTTAGCTACAGAATTCGTGCCAAAAATTAGATGATAACTCTATAATTTAATATGAAACAGGTAAAACACCGAAATTCAGTTTCTAAACTACTTCTTTTAGGTCTTGCATTTCTTCTTACGTTTTCAACAACAACTACTACATATGCTCAAGCTGATGCAGCTAAAGGTAAAGAGTTGTTTAATTCACTATGTGCAGCTTGTCATAAGCGTTACAAAAAGGCTACAGGTCCGGCACTGTTTGGTGTTACGGAACGTCATAGTACAGAATGGCTTTATAAGTGGATAAAAAATAGTACTGCATTAATTGCTTCGGGAGACGCTGAAGCTATTGAGATTTATGAGCAGTTTAATAAAACGCCAATGAATGCGTTTCCGCAATTATCAAATGCGGATATCGATAATATACTAGCCTACGTAATGGAGCCTAAAGCTGCTCCTGCTGCAGGTGCTACTCCTGTAGTTAAAGGAGGTGCCGCAGGTGGTTCTGATTCGAGTTCTGTTAATTCTGTGGTTTTAGGGTTGATGGCGCTTGTATTACTTGTTTTGGTAGGTGTGTTATTTATAGTGAATAAGACATTGCGTCAATTTGCAAGTGCAAACAATATAGAGTTACCTGTAAAAGAGAAAAGAAAGCCAATTTGGAAAGCTTTTATCGAAAATCAATTTTTGTTGTTGGTTTCAGCAGTGTTTTTGTTGTTGTTAAGTGGGTATTTTGTATACGGTTATTTAATGCAGGTTGGTGTTGATCAGGGGTATGAGCCGGTGCAGCCAATACATTATTCGCATAGAATTCATGCAGGAGATAATAAGATAGATTGTAAGTATTGTCATTCATCTGCTAGGGTGTCTAAGCATTCGGGTATACCATCGTTGAATGTGTGTATGAATTGTCATAAATCTATTGGTGAGGTTGCTGAAGCGACTCAGGCTGAAGGTTTGGCAGAATATGGTGTGGATTACAATAAGCAGATTCAGAAATTGTATAAAGCTGTAGGTTGGGATGCGGATAAGCAAGCTTATACGGGTAAAACCGAACCAGTAAAGTGGGTGCGTATTCATAATTTGCCAGATTTTGCATATTTCAATCACTCACAGCACGTAATGGTAGCAGGGGTTAAGTGTCAGAAATGTCATGGTCCCGTTGAGGAAATGGAAATTATGTATCAACATGCTCCGTTAACTATGGGTTGGTGTATTAACTGTCATAGAGAGACTAATGTAAAGGTGGAAGGAAATGCTTATTATGAAAAAATTCATGAAGAGCTTTCTAAAAAGTACGGTGTTGATAAGCTTACGGCTGCTCAAATGGGTGGTTTAGAGTGTGGAAAGTGTCACTATTAAGGAAGAATGTTTTTCTTTCCGAGAAGTCGGAATACTCTTGAGGTTGAATTAGGAGTTGAAAACTTTAAAATAATTTAAGAAGCAAATAAGTTATATATATGTCATCAAACAAGAAATACTGGAAAAGTGTTGAAGAGCTAAGTGATAGCTCTATGGTTGAGGCGCTCAAGCAAAATGAGTTTTCTGAGGATATTCCTGTGGAAGAGTTTTTAGGAGATAAAGAGGTGCTTGATGAATCTTCTACATCACGTAGAGATTTTTTAAAGTATGTTGGGTTTAGTACTGCTGCTGCTACATTAGCAGCGTGTGAAGGGCCTGTGGTAAAAGCTATCCCTTATGTAGTACAGCCAGAGCAAATTGTTCCTGGAGTTGCAAATTATTATGCAACAACTATTGCTGATGGATTTGATTTTGCAAACGTGCTTGTAAAAACTCGAGAAGGTAGGCCAATTAAAATTGAAAGCAACCGTTTAGCAGGTGCAAATGGAGGAGCTAATGCACGTGTGCATGCTTCGGTGTTGTCAATGTATGATAATACACGTTTAAAAACACCTCAGGTTGGTGGTAAATCTACTGATTGGGTTGGGTTTGATAAGCAGTTAGCGGCAAAGTTGAGTAAGGTATCTGGTAAAATTGTGTTATTGACACAAACTTTTGCGAGTCCTTCAACGAGTAAGTTGATTGGTGAGTTTGCTTCAAAATATTCAAATGTTTCTCATGTAGTTTATGATTCGGTTTCTAATTCTGAGGCTTTAGCTGCTTATGAGCAAGTATATGGTGTTCGAGGACTAGCTGATTATGACTTTGAAAAAGCATCAACAATTGTTAGTGTTGGAGCTGATTTTTTAGGTGATTGGCAAGGTGGTGGATATGATGCTGGGTATGCCAAGGGTCGTATTCCTCAGCATGGTAAAATGTCTCGTCATGTACAGTTCGAAGCGAATATGACATTGTCTGGAGCGAATGCTGATAAGCGTATTCCAACTACGCCATCGCAACAAAAGCAAGTGTTAGCTGCGTTGTATGGTTATGTAATGGGGTATTCAGTAAATGCAAGTTTGCCTGCACCATTAAATGAAGCGGCTAAAAAAGCTGCGCAACAATTGAAAGCTACTGGTAGTAAGGCGGTTGTTGTTACGGGGATACAAGATAAAGATGCACAAGTAATTGCTTTGGCAATTAATAATAAGTTAGGAAGTAAAGTGTTTAATGCTGAGCGACCTAAATTAACCAGTCAAGGTGATGCTGCTAAAGTGAGTGCTTTAGTTGCAGATATGAATGCTGGTAAAGTTGGTGCAGTGTTAATAGTAGGGGTGAATCCTGTATATTCATTACCAAATTCAAAGGAATTTGTTAGTGGTTTGAAAAAAGTAGCGGTAACAGTTTCTTTTGCTTCAAGTAATGACGAAACTGCGGCTTTATGTGAATTTGTTGCAACAACGCCACATTATTTAGAATCTTGGGGTGATGTTGAAATAAATAAAGGAATGTATAGTTTGGTGCAGCCTACTATTAGACCTTTGTTTAAAACACGTCAGTTTCAAGATACATTATTGCAATTAATCGGTTCTGGTTTAACTTATGATGCATACATGAAAAATGTATGGAAGTCTTCAATTTTAGGAGGAGCTTCATTTAATAAGGCTTTGCATGATGGGGTATTTAAAACAGCTGTTGTAACGAAGTCTGAAACAGAAGATGCTTCGGAAGAAAATGAAGAAGAATCAGCTTTTACAAGTTCGTTTGCTACATCTGTAAGGAGTTTGACTTCAGCGAAAGCGAAAGGTTTAGAACTTACATTGTATACAAAAACGGCAATGGGTAGTGGTAATCAAGCTGCAAACCCATGGTTGCAAGAATTGCCAGATCCATTAACAAGAGCTTCTTGGGATAACTACTTAACGGTTTCTAAAGCTGATGCGGAAAGCTTAGGTTTGGAAAATAAAAATGTAGCTAACGGAGCTTTAAATGGTAGTTATGCTACGGTAACTGTAGGTGGAGTTAAGTTGGAAAATGTACCTGTGATTATTCAGCCAGGACAGGCTAAGGGTTCTGCAGGTTTGGCATTAGGTTACGGAAGAAAACAAGGATTAAAAGAGGAGATGCAAGTTGGGGTGAATGCCTTTTCATTGTATCAAAACTTTAATAATGTGCAATCTGTAAAGATTGATAAAGCTGCAGGAGAGCATGAATTTGCTTGTGTGCAGTTGCAAAAGACTTTAATGGGTCGTGGAGATATTATCAAAGAAACGACTTTAGAGATATTTAATACAAAAGATAAGCCTTTATATAACCCGATGCCAATGGTTTCATTGGATCATCAGGAAACACCGGTGACTTCTCCAGATGTGGATTTATGGGATGAATTTGATCGATCAATTGGTCATCATTTTAATTTATCTATAGATTTAAATGCATGTACTGGATGTGGTGCTTGTGTGGTGGCTTGTCATGCAGAAAACAACGTTCCTGTTGTTGGGAAGTCTGAAGTGCGTAGATCACGTGATATGCACTGGTTGCGTATTGATAGGTATTATTCTTCGGAGGAAACTTTTGAAGGTGATAATGAAACAAAAGATGGATTTGATGGTTTAGGAGATAGTTTATCTGGATTTGGCGAGCTTGAAGTAGCTTCGGAGAATCCTCAGGTAGCTTTTCAGCCTGTAATGTGTCAGCATTGTAATCATGCTCCATGTGAAACTGTATGTCCAGTAGCGGCAACATCTCATGGTAAGCAAGGTCAAAACCACATGGCGTATAACCGTTGTGTAGGTACACGTTACTGTGCAAATAACTGTCCGTATAAAGTGCGTCGTTTTAATTGGTTCTTGTATAACCAAAATGATGAGTTTGATTTCCATATGAATAATGATTTAGGTCGTATGGTGGTTAATCCAGATGTAACGGTACGTTCTCGTGGGGTAATGGAAAAATGTTCAATGTGTATGCAAATGACACAGAAAACTATTTTAGATGCTAAGCGTGATGGTCGTGTAATTAAAGATGGAGAATTCCAAACGGCATGTTCAAATGCATGTAGTACTGGAGCTATTACATTCGGAGATGTTAACGATAAGTCAAGTAAAGTGGCTAAATCATTAGAAGGAGATCGTATGTATCACTTGTTAGAGCATGTTGGAACAAAACCAAATGTGCAGTATCAAGTAAAAGTACGTAACACAAAAGAAGCTTAATTAATTAACAAAGAAACTAATAGATAGTATATTATGTCTCATTACGAAGCACCTATACGAAGACCTCTTGTAACAGGCGATAAAGGTTACCACGATGTAACTTTGGACGTTGTCGCGCCTGTTGAAGGAAAAGCAAATAAACAATGGTGGATTGTATTTTCAATTGCCTTTGTAGCTTTTGCTTGGGGATTGGGTTGTATGACCTATACCATTTCAACTGGAATTGGTACTTGGGGATTAAATAAAACAGTAGGATGGGCCTGGGATATTACCAACTTTGTATGGTGGGTAGGTATCGGACACGCAGGAACATTAATTTCAGCAGTATTATTATTATTCCGTCAAAAATGGCGTATGGCAATTAACCGTTCTGCGGAGGCCATGACTATTTTCTCGGTAATGCAAGCAGGTTTATTCCCAATTATACACATGGGCCGTCCTTGGTTGGCATACTGGGTATTACCAATACCTAACCAATTTGGTTCGTTATGGGTAAACTTTAATTCACCATTATTATGGGATGTATTTGCAATTTCAACTTACCTTTCGGTATCATTAGTATTCTGGTGGACTGGTTTGTTACCTGATTTTGCGATGATACGTGATAGAGCGGTAACACCATTTACAAAACAAATTTATAGTGTGCTTTCTTTTGGATGGTCTGGTCGTGCAAAAGACTGGCAACGTTTTGAAGAGGTTTCATTAGTATTGGCAGGTTTAGCAACTCCATTAGTACTTTCGGTACACACCATTGTATCTTTTGACTTTGCTACATCGGTTATACCAGGATGGCATACTACAATTTTCCCTCCATATTTTGTTGCAGGGGCGATCTTCTCTGGATTTGCTATGGTAAATACCTTGCTTATTATTATGCGTAAGGTATGTAACTTAGAAAATTATATTACACTTCAGCACATCGAGTTAATGAATATCGTTATTATGTTAACGGGATCTATTGTTGGTGTAGCGTATATTACAGAGTTGTTTGTAGCATGGTATTCGGGAGTAGAATATGAGCAGTATGCTTTTTTAAACAGAGCAACTGGTCCTTACTGGTGGGCATATTGGTCAATGATGACTTGTAATGTGTTTTCTCCTCAGTTTATGTGGTTCCCTAAGTTAAGAAGAAGTATTATGTTCTCTTTCTTTATATCAATTGTTGTAAATATAGGGATGTGGTTTGAGCGTTTTGTGATTATTGTAACATCACTTCACCGTGATTACTTACCATCATCATGGACAATGTTCTCACCTACATTTGTAGATATTGGAATATTTATTGGTACCATCGGTTTCTTCTTTGTGTTATTCTTGTTGTACTCACGTACATTCCCTGTAATTGCACAAGCGGAAGTGAAATCGATACTTAAATCTTCAGGGGAGAAGTATAAGAAATTAAGAGAGGCCGGAAAGCCTACTTATGAAAGAGCTGAAGGAATTGTTGAATTATTAGCGGATAGTCAAGACGACCATCACTAAACTATAAAAGTAACTATAGATGGCTTCAAAAGTTGTTCATGCCTATTACCTTGATGACGAGGTACTGATGGATGCAGTAAAAGCATTAAAAATTAAGCACTACCATATTGAAGAGGTGTTTACACCTTTTCCGGTGCACGGATTAGATAAATTGATGGGGTTGCCACACACACGTTTGGCTATTTGCTCTTTCTTATATGGATTAGTTGGTTTAACTGTAGCTATTACAATGATGAATTACATCATGATTGAAGATTGGCCACAAGATATCGGAGGAAAACCTAGTTTTAGTTATATCGAAAACTTGCCTTCATTTATTCCAATTATGTTTGAGCTTACAGTATTTTTTGCAGCTCACTTAATGGTGATAACATTTTACATGAGAAGTAAATTATGGCCATTTAAAAAAGCAGAAAATCCAGATGAGCGTACTACTGATGATCACTTTTTAGTAGAGGTTGATGCAAGTCATACTAATGTTGATGAGTTAACAGCATTTTTGAAAGATACTGGTGCTGTAGAAATTAATTTAAAAGATAAGGAGTAGCTTTATGAGAACATTAATTAATTCACTATTTGCGTTTGCAGCTGTTGCATTGGTTACTTCTTGTAATAGTAAGAAAAAGCCAAACTATCAGTATTTTCCAAATATGTATGAGTCTGTAGGCTATGAAGCTTATAGTTCACATAAAGTATTTTCTGAGAATAATGATTCTGAAGCTTTATTGCCAGTTGAAGGTACGGTTAAGAGAGGTTGGTTGCCTTATGATTATAAAAATTCTCCTGCAGGATATGCTGCTGCCAAAGCAGACTTAAAAAACCCATTACCTTATACAGAGGATAATGCGGCTAAAGGGAAGGCATTATACGATATTTACTGTGCTATTTGCCATGGTGGTAAAGGGAATGGTAAAGGAACTTTAGTAAAAAGAGAAAAAATTCTTGGTGTACCTAGTTACGATGATCCAGGACGTAATATAACTGCGGGTAGTATTTACCATGTAATGTATTATGGTATTAACTCAATGGGTTCTTACGCTGCTCAAACAAGTATTGAAGAGCGTTGGCAAATTGCTCAATATGTGGAGTCGTTAAAAGCTTCATTAGAAGGTAAAAAGCCAAGAATTGATAAAGTTTCAAGTAATAAATCAAATGTTTCAATTGTTGAAGCTTTAATGGCAAATACAAAGGGGTATCATAGTTCTGATGTTGAGTTTGAAGGTGAATTTGATGAGCATTCGAATATTAAAGAAGATGTAAAAGATAAAGTTTCTCATAGTAAGAAAGATCTATTAGGAGGTAAATCACATCATTCACACAAAGAAGCTGGTAAAAAATAATTAAGTACGATTAACGATTTTTTTAAGATATGTATACGTTATCAAAAAATTTAAAATTAATTCCTATCATATTGATGGTTGTAGGAGCTATTGGGTTAGCTATAGGTTTTACTACTACACCAAGTACAATTGAGGAAGTAAAAGAACAATTGGCAAGTCATCATGATGCTCATGGGGCCACTCATGCACCTGCTGCAGACCATGGTGCTCATGAAAAAGATGCACATGGACATGCTAATGACAGTCATAAAGCGGCTGATGCTCATGGAGCACATGCTGCTACCGCTCACGATGCACATGATAGCGATAAGCATTATGAACATGTTTTACATCAATTGCAAAATAAACCTTGGGCAGCATTATATGTTGCAGCTTTCTTTTTCTTTATGATTGCATTAGGCGTATTGGCATTTTATGCTATTCAATTTGCTGCACAGGCAGGTTGGTCTCCATTGTTGCTAAGAGTTATGGAAGGTATTACAGCTTACTTATTACCAGGTGGTATTATATTATTTGTTATTCTAGCATTATCTGGACTTCATATGAATCACTTATTTGTATGGATGGACCCAGAAGTTGTAGCACATGATGAATTAATTCAAGGGAAGACAGGATGGTTGAATGTGCCTTTCTTTTTAATAAGAGCAGCCATTTATATTGGAGTTTGGAGTTTATACCGTCACTTTGCTGTAAAGTATTCTCGTAACCAAGATGAAAGTCCAGAAGGTAATGTTTGGTACAAAAAGAGTTTTAAGTTAGCCGCTGTATTTTTGGTATTCTTTATATACTCTGAATCAATGATGTCATGGGATTGGATTATGAGTTTTGATCCACACTGGTTTAGTACATTATTTGGATGGTATGTATTTGCAAGTTTATTTGTAAGTGGAATTACAGTAATTGCCTTAGTTACTATTTACTTAAAGTCTAAAGGGTATTTAGAACAAGTTAACGACAGTCACATTCATGATTTAGCTAAATTTATGTTCGGTATTAGTGTATTCTGGACGTACTTATGGTTTTCACAGTTTATGTTGATTTGGTATTCTAACATTCCTGAAGAGGTGACATATTTCATTACACGTATTAATGACTTTAAATTGCCATTTTTTGGTATGTTAATAATGAATTTCTTATTTCCAATATTGCTTTTAATCAATTCAGATTACAAAAGAATCAATTGGTTAGTAGTTATGGGAGGAATTGTAATATTATTAGGTCACTATATTGATGTATTTAATATGGTAATGCCTGCAACAGTTGGTAAATCATGGTTTATTGGAATTTCAGAAATAAGTGCTGTATTACTATTTTTAGGAATTTTCATTTACGTAGTGTTTAATGCACTAACAAAAGCACCATTAGTACCTAAAGGGAATCCATTACTTGGTGAAAGTAAACATTTCCATTATTAATAGAATTAAGACATTAAATTAAGATAGATTACAATGACGATTTTTTTAATCTTACTAGTAGTAGCCCTGTTGGGTATCACTTTTTGGCAACTTTCTAAAATATTAGAATTGTCCCAAGGATCAGCCGATAATTCACAAGTGGCTAATGATAAAGACAATTCAATGCAAGGTAAGCTGATGCTTGCGTTTGTTGGTTTTTTATATTTTTTGACTGTATGGTGTTTTGTAAAGTATAATAGTTACTTTTTGCCAGAAGCAGCTTCTGAACATGGAGCAGACTATGATAGATTAATGATGATCTCAGTCGTATTAATCATGTTTGTTCAAACAATAACGCAAGGGTTATTACACTTTTTTGCATACAAATACAGAGGTAAAAAAGAAAATAAAGCAACATTTTTTGCCGATAGTAATTTACTTGAGATTATTTGGACAGCAATACCTATTGTAACATTAGCAGCTTTAATTATCTACGGATTGTATACATGGGTAGACATTATGAGTATTGATGACGATGAAGATGCATTAGTAGTTGAATTATATGCTTACCAGTTTGACTGGAGGGCACGTTATGCTGGTGCAGATAATGAATTAGGTAAAGCAAATGTGCGTTTTATAGAAGGTACAAATATTTTAGGAGTCGATGCTTCTGATAATTATGCACAAGATGATATTATTGTGAATGAATTACATTTACCAGTTGGTAAAAAAGTGATTTTTAAAATGAGATCCCAAGATGTATTACATTCAGCTTATATGCCTTTCTTTAGAGCGCAAATGAATGTGGTGCCAGGTATGATTACAGAGTTTTCATATACACCAACTAAAACAACTGAAGAGATGAGAGTTTCTGATTTTATGATGGATAAAGTGGAAACAATCAATACTATTAGAAAAGCAAAAAGTAAAGATTTGTTAGCTAAAGGTGAAGAAGCATTAGAGCCTTATGAATTTGATTACTATTTATTATGTAATAAAATTTGTGGTGCATCGCATTTTAATATGCAAATGAAGATTATTGTGGAGTCAGAAGAAGACTACAATAATTGGATAGCAGAACAAAAAACATTTCGACAAGTAGTTTCTAAATAAGTATAGAAGCATTTTAATAAAAGAAGTATAATTTTATAATTTGTTCGATATATAGTATCGATATTTTATAAGATATTTATAATAGAAAACATACAAAAGGTTTTAAATTATGTCAGCAGACGGACACGGACATCACAAAGAAACATTCATCACTAAGTATATTTTTAGTGAAGACCATAAAATGATTTCAAAGCAGTATTTAATTACTGGTTTGCTTATGGGTATTATAGGTATTGCAATGTCGATATTATTCAGAATGCAAATTGCATGGCCTGAAGAATCTTTTGCAATTTTTGAAGTATTGTTAGGGAAATGGGCTCCTGATGGAGTAATGGATCCTAATGTTTACTTAGCTTTAGTAACTATTCACGGTACAATCATGGTGTTTTTTGTACTTACAGCGGGATTAAGTGGTACGTTTAGTAACTTATTAATTCCATTGCAAATTGGTGCACGTGATATGGCTTCTGGGTTTTTAAATATGGTATCTTATTGGTTATTCTTTTTGAGTAGTATCATAATGGTATTTTCTTTATTTGTTGAAGCTGGTCCAGCTGCAGCAGGTTGGACAATATACCCTCCATTAAGTGCTTTGCCACAAGCGATGCCTGGATCTGGAATGGGAATGACATTATGGTTGGTTTCTATGGCTATTTTTATTGCATCTTCATTGTTAGGATCTTTAAATTATGTAGTAACAGTAATCAACTTGCGTACTAAAGGAATGTCTATGACACGTATGCCTTTAACAATTTGGGCATTCTTTGTTACAGCAATTATCGGTATAGTTTCTTTCCCAGTATTATTATCAGCAGCGTTGTTGTTAATTATGGATAGAGGTTTTGGTACTTCATTCTACTTAAGTGATATTTTTATTAAAGGAGAAGTATTGCATAATCAAGGTGGTTCGCCAGTATTATTTGAACACTTATTTTGGTTCTTGGGTCACCCAGAAGTATACATTGTATTGTTACCAGCTTTAGGAATTACATCTGAAATTATTGCGACAAATTCACGTAAACCAATTTTTGGATACCGTGCCATGGTAGGATCAATTATTGCTATTGCGTTCTTATCAACAATAGTATGGGGTCACCACATGTTCGTATCTGGAATGAATCCATTTTTAGGTTCGGTATTTACATTTACAACGTTATTAATTGCAATTCCATCGGCAGTAAAGTCATTTAATTACATTACTACTTTATGGAAAGGGAATTTACAGTTTAATCCAGGGATGTTGTTTTCAATAGGTTTAGTATCTACATTTATTACAGGTGGATTAACTGGAATTATTTTAGGAGATAGTACATTAGATATTAACGTACACGATACTTATTTTGTAGTAGCGCACTTCCACTTGGTAATGGGTATATCTGCATTGTATGGTTTATTTGCTGGGGTGTATCACTGGTTCCCAAAAATGTACGGTCGTATGATGAATAAAAATTTAGGTTATGTTCACTTTTGGGTAACGGCTATTGGAGCATATGGAGTTTTCTTTCCAATGCATTTTGTAGGTATGGCAGGCTTGCCACGTAGGTATTATACGTATACTAACTTCCCTTACTTTGATGATTTAGCTGATACGAATGTGTTAATTACTGTTTTTGCAATTATTACTGCAGCAGCACAATTAGTTTTCTTATATAACTTTATATCATCAATATTTTATGGTAAAAAAGCAACACAGAATCCATGGAAATCAAACACTTTAGAATGGACTACTCCAGTAGAGCATGTACATGGAAACTGGCCAGGTGAATTGCCAACAGTTTACCGCTGGGCGTATGATTACAGTAAAACAAATGCCGATGGTGAATATGTAATTGCAGGACAAGATTATGCACCGCAAGTAGTGCCTTTACAAGAAAATGAAGAAGAATTACATCATTAGAAAATGATTCTATATTAAAAGCCCTCTTTAGAGGGCTTTTTTTGTTTTTAGTAATTCCATATTAATCAAGTTTACCTATTTTTATAACCTACATTTTATATAGTTATTTTGAATACTAATTTAGACCCAACAGGAGAGGATTTTACTCCACAAGATCATGATATAGAAAGGGCTTTACGCCCGTTGAGTTTTGGTGATTTTGCGGGACAGTCTCAAGTGCTTGAAAATTTAGAAATTTTTGTGCAAGCAGCAAATATGAGAGGGGAGTCTTTAGATCATACACTTTTTCATGGACCACCTGGGTTAGGAAAAACAACCTTGGCACATATATTGGCAAATGAGCTTGGAGTGGGGATAAAAATAACTTCGGGTCCTGTATTAGATAAGCCTGGTGATTTAGCTGGTCTGCTTACTAATTTGGAACCTAGAGATGTATTATTTATTGATGAAATTCATCGTTTAAGCCCTGTTGTGGAAGAATATCTGTACTCGGCAATGGAAGATTTCAAGATAGATATCATGATAGAGAGTGGTCCCAATGCCCGAACGGTACAAATTCACTTAGATGAGTTTACTTTAATTGGAGCTACCACACGTTCAGGTTTATTAACCTCACCTATGCGTGCTCGTTTTGGGATACAGTCTCGTTTGCAATATTATACTACAGAACTATTAGCAGGCATAGTTGAAAGAAGCGCCTCTATATTAAATGTCCCTATTGATGAAAGAGCGGCATTGGAAATTGCAGGCAGGAGTAGAGGGACACCTAGAATTGCCAATGCATTACTGCGTAGAGTGCGTGATTTTGCTCAAATTAAGGGTAATGGAGCAATCGATATTGAAATATCAAGATTTGCCTTAAAAGCACTTAATGTAGATGCGCATGGTTTGGATGAAATGGATAATAAAATTTTAACAACACTTATTGACAAATTTAAAGGTGGCCCAGTAGGGATAACAACTTTAGCCACTGCCGTAAGTGAAAGTGCAGAAACTATTGAAGAGGTTTATGAACCTTTTCTGATTCAGCAAGGATTTATTATGCGAACACCACGTGGACGTGAAGTAACTGAATTGGCCTATACCCATTTAGGAAAAACTAAAGGGCCAGTCCAAGGTGGCTTATTTTAGTAGTATGTTTATTATAAATAAAAAGACCGCCTAAATACTTTTTAGACGGCCTCTTTTTAATGTTTTTAGCTAGTTTTAAAGTTTAATTACCTGAGTAGTAAACTCACCTTTATTAGTTTGAATTTTCATAAAATAGGTATTAGGAAATAAATAGCTTATGTTCATTAAACGCATAATTCCTGGGAAAAAGCCTACTATATTACCATTAATATCATATAAAATAATTGTATTTGGTTTTACACTAGTATCCAATAGCTTAAGGTTTATTATGCCTGTGGTAGGGTTAGGAGTTAAAGAAAAGTAATCAGAAAATGTAGGGACATCAATAACTTCTCTTTTTACAGTTACAATTTCATCTTCAGTAATCACAGGAGGATTAAAGTCAAAATAAATTCCAGCTCCATTAACAATTTGATCACCTTCTACCAAGTTATTTTTTGATTTAATCTTAAACAACACATAACCATCATTGCTAGCATCATCAAAAGGGAGGTTAATATTGTTGAAATGGAAATTTACAACCTTATTATTAGTCACAGTTGTAGTAAATAAATGACTAGAATTTAAAGGGATAAAAGATTTAATGTCAAGTTTTGTAGTATCAATATCATCTTGAACTCTAATGTTAACCGCTTCAGCAGTTCCTTTGTTTTCAAAACGAATTAAATAATGTAAATACTCACCTACATCATCAGGGTCTAAAATGACACCTTCAAGACAAGTTTTATCATTAGGATCGTATGAGTTAACAACAGTTTGAGTTAGTTTTGCTATGTTGTTTTCCGGAGTTTCTTCGTCTGGAGAGGCTGTTACTTTAGCGGTATAATTGAGGATATCTCCATTGTTTAAAGCAGGACTATCAGTAGGAGTATTTAACCTATAAGTAACAATAATTTCTTTGGATTGCATAGGGGCAAGGTTTGTGAAACTCCAAGTTAATAAGCCATTGGTATTACTATCTATTGTTGGACTTGCTGTTGTGTAGGTTAACACGTCATTTTGATATGCTAAAGTTACCTCTCCCGACTGTGTTGTTGTACCAATATTTTTATAGGTTACTTTATATGTGGCACTAAAACCAGGTCTAGCTCTTGTAAGTGGGATAATAGAAATTTCAAGATCATTAAAAACACCAACGGGCTGAATACAAAAATCAGTAGTAATAGAATCAATTTGTTCAGGAATATTAAAGGCATCATTTATTGGATCAAAAATGATAGTAGGAAAAAAAGTAAAATAAGTCGAATTAGCTATGTTGTTAAACATTAAATAATTATTTCCATCAGGGACGTGAAAAGTATATTCTCCTTCTTTATCAGGAAAAACTGTATAGAATCCAGCTGGTCCAGCCAATGAAAAGCTAACACTTTCGGTAAAAGGGACATCTTGATTATCACATCCATCACTTTCATTATCGTAAGTGACATTACCAGAAATTCGATTGTGAGGCGTATCACAATCGTTTGATAATAACACATCCGTTTGGTTGGCTTCTTTTAAGAGCTCATATATAGCACTTAAATATTGTTGATCAGCGCAAATGAATTCTAAGTTTTGTCGATTATTATATAGTCTGATATTAATTTCACCATTTGCTCTAAATTGAAAAGGTTGTCCTGTCATGTAAACTTTTTTTAAGTTTCTGTTAGAGTCAAAATGAAAATTCAGAAGTCGGCATTTGCGTACATCAATTGTTTCTAATAAGTTACTATTTAAATGTAGATACTGAATTTTAGTGTTTTCTGAAAGATCAATAGTACTTAATTTGTTGTTATTAAGATATAAATAAACTAGTTCTTTGTTATTAGTAACATTAATAGTTGATATTTGGTTTTGTCCCGCGGATATAAGTTCTAATAAAGTATTGTTGTTTATGTTTAGTTCTGTTATTTGGTTGATTCCAATATTTAATAGCTCTAACTTTGCATTGTTTGTAATATTAATGTTAGTCAATCGATTATTTCTAATGTATAGCGTTTTTAGTTCTGGATTTTGTAAAACATCTAGTTCAGTAATAGTATTATCGCTTAAAAATAAACTTTCGAGTTTTGAGTTATTTGATACATCTATTTGAGAAAAATTATTATCAAATAAAGATAGATTTTTCAACAAAATGTTTTTAGATAAATCAATAGCACTCAAATTTGCTTCGTGTGCAGCCAGTTCTTCTAATTTTACATTTTTAGTAATATCTATAGAAGAAATTTGAGTTATAGAAATAACTAATTCTTTTAAATTAATATTTTTACTAACGTTTAAGTTGGTAATAGGGTTTTTACCTATATTAAATTTTTGTAATAGCTTATTATTAGAAATGTCAATTTCTTGAATATTATTACTAAATAGAGAGAGTTCTTCTAAATTAATAAAGTTCTCTATTCCTTTAACGCTGGTTAAGTTTTTTAAATTTAAATTGATCCTTTTTATATAGCTAGCTTCTTGTGGTTC
The DNA here is from genome assembly GCA_947489195.1 of uncultured Aquimarina sp. Taxonomy (GTDB): domain Bacteria; phylum Bacteroidota; class Bacteroidia; order Flavobacteriales; family Flavobacteriaceae; genus Aquimarina. The sequence continues at coordinate 20,792 of CANLCT010000023.1, forward strand.
AATTTGTCCATCATTATTCCTATCTAACGAGTACCATGTGCCATTATCGTTGTAGGTTATTTCTAATAGTGCAGCTTTAAAATTAGGATCTGGGAAATCAATAATTTGTGCATTTGCTGTAGTAAATAAGCATAGTATTATGCTCGAAAATAAAAGTAAATTTTTCATAAAGATTTAATTATTAAAATGGATTTAAGTTTAGGTGAAGATACTTTTAGATAGTAAATAATTAGTTATCAGTATGTTAATTGTGATTGTGTTGTGTTGTAAAGATTTGTTAATACAAGTTTTAAATGATTTATACGATTTGCTGATAAGAATTTCGTGTTACAGTAGATAAAAAATGATGGGTATAGGATAAAGGAGTCTAGAAATAACCTAAGTTAGGTTACTTTTTTACATAGTAAATTGATTTAAAGCAAGTTTGAAATAGTGTGTCAATTTCCTTATGAGTTGTTTGAGTGATTTGGTGAAGGAAATTTATAGGAAGAATTTTAAATATTAATGATGTGTTTTAGGTAGATATTTTTTAATGATTTTATACTTACTATCTATAATATAGGATATTTAAATTTAAACAGGAGAGTTTGCTAGGTGAATTCTGTTGGGGCTTTTAGAAAAAGTCAAAAAAGCCGTTTATATTTAGAAAAAAATCAAGAAGAACATGGAATAGCCATATTTTGTCGATTCTAAAATTGAGACATTGAAAATAGAAATAGCCTAAAAAAAGGAAAACCCAAGACATAAACTTGTTAAATCTTGAGTTTTCTTTATATAAACTAACTACTTTTTAAAGTATTATTCTACAACTTCAATTTCGAATAAACTTTTCCAAAATTTACCTGTAACATACAGTTGATTTGTAGCAGCTTTATAGGCAATGCCGTTTAATACGTAATCAGAATCAGTGGGGTCAACATTAACTTCTTTTAGTAAGCCTTTTAAATTGATAATACCTTCAATAGCTCCATTTTTTGGATTAATAATAGCAATGCTAGGCTTTTGGTAGGTGTTTGCATAAATTTTACCATTTATCCATTCTAATTCGTTAAAGCGCGACTTTATTGCAGTATTTGTTGCTACCTCAATGTAATCTTCCTCAGCTAAGGTGTCTTTATTTAGTTTCCAAATTTTTGTAGTACCGTCGCTTTTATAAATATATTTTTCGCTGTGACATAAACCCCAACCTTGCTTACTTTTGTTATAAGCAAATGTTCCCAATTCTTTAAAACTGTCAATATTGTAAGTAAATCCAATATCTTCACGCCAAGTTAATTGATGAATTTTGTTGTCAATAATAGTTAAACCTTCGGCAAAATAATTGTCTTTTAAAGTGTGTTCTTTTATCGTTTTTCCAGTTTTTAAGTCTTTTTGTAATAGTTTAGATTTTTTGTAATGTCCCACACTTTCATATAAACTATCCCCTTTAAATTCTAGACCTTGAGTGTAATGTTCTGTATTGTGAGGGTAGGTGTTTATGATTTTGTATCCATATATTTTGGGCGCTTTATCGTTTAAAATAATTACTTTTTGAATATGTTTTTCTTCACTTCCGTTAGAATAAAAAGTAGCATTAACGGCATGATTTCCTAGTAACTCTGCGTTCAATTTAGTTTCAAAAGGTGTATTTCCTTTTAAAGTAGTTGTTTTTTGTTGGAACTGGTATTTTACAGAATCAATAGTAGCATTAGCTTTACTTTTTGGAGTTACTTTTAGAGTTTCACCAAGTTTAAAAGTGCCTTTTTGAGTGGCTTCTAATGAAAATTTAGGAGTATTAGCTTTTTTGTCGCTTCCGCAGGAAGTGATAAATAGGCCTAATAAGCTAATTTTTAATATATTGAAAGTGTTCATTTGTTCGATTTTATATCAAACGAATATATTTATTTTAATTCACATAACTATGGAATAATTAAGTGAGGCTAGGTAAAAGTTAATCACAAAGAAGTGAAACTATTTTATGCAATGGAGTTGTAATACATGCTTAAATTAAAAATCAAATATTTTACATTTGAATATGATCAAAAATTAGAAATTGATAAAACTTTTAAAACTAGGTTTGCTGGTTAGGAGTATATTAAATTATTCTGTAAAACTTTTTGTAATAATAGTTTTAAAATATAAAAAGCGTCGTATATTTGCACCCGGCAAGTCCTACACAACTAGCTCCTGTTGAATCCCCCAGGGTGGGAACGCAGCAAGGGTAGACGGTCGTAGCAGTGTGATGTAGGTAGCTTGCCTTTTTTTATGTCTTTTTTTTAATTTTCTTACCAACAATAAACAAGGCAATTTCACAAAATTATGAATGTATTAAAGAAGTATTTTTTGAGTACTTTCAAAAAATGGTTTCACAGAAAAATATCTAACTTCATTTTTGTGTAATGTTTGTAAATTGAAAAAATCAATTTATCTTTCGTTTAACTCAATTTTATATATGTCATTGGCTAAAAAAGTAATTTTAATTACCGGAGGCTCTTCGGGTATTGGTAAAGCTATAGGTATTCATTTAACAAAAAAAGGATATACTGTTTATGGTACAACACGTAATGTGTCAAAATATCCAGATTTCACACATTTTCCATTATTAGAATTGGATGTAACCAAAGCGGACACCATTCAAAAGGCTGTTGAAGAATTACTGAGTAAAGAAGATGGTATTGATGTACTAGTAAATAATGCAGGAGTCGGAATTACAGGTCCTGTTGAAGAAATTCCAGATCAAGAGATTGTTTCTCATTTTGAAACCAATTATTTTGGAGCCATAAAAGTGATGAAGGGGGTATTGCCTCAAATGAGAAAGCAACAATCGGGACTAATTATCAACATAACATCAATTGCGGGTTATATGGGTTTGCCTTTCAGAGGGGTGTATAGCGCATCAAAGTCAGCTTTGGAGGTAACTACCGAAGCTATGCGTATGGAAACTAAAGCATTTGGAATCAAAATCACCAATTTAGCACCTGGAGATTTTGCTACAAATATAGCAGGAGGTAGGTATCATGCACCGGTGATTAAAGGTTCTGACTATCAAAAAAATTACCAGTTATCTTTGGATTTAATGGACGCACATGTGGATAATGGAGGAGATCCAAAAGCGGTAGGTTCGATAGTCGAAAAAATTATTTTAACACCAAATCCACGTATACACTACAAAGTAGGTGCTTTTATGCAGAAATTTTCGGTTTTTTTAAAACGAATTTTACCAGATAAAACCTATGAAAAATTACTGCTAAACCATTATAAATTGTAATTTTGTGTCACTTCGCGAAAGTGTAGTAATTACCTTATTAATAACATTCAAATAGATAATAATGAAATTTTTTATTGATACAGCAAATCTTGATCAAATTAAAGAAGCTCAAGATTTAGGAGTTTTAGATGGTGTAACAACAAACCCATCATTAATGGCTAAAGAAGGCATTACTGGAGAGGCTAATATTTTGAATCACTATAAAAAAATCTGTGAGATTGTTGATGGAGATGTTTCTGCTGAAGTAATTGCTACAGATTACGAAGGAATGGTTAAGCAAGGAGAAGTGCTTGCAGCTTTAAATCCTCAAATTGTAGTTAAATTGCCAATAATTGAAGATGGAATTAAGGCTTGTAAATATTTTTCAGATAAAGGAATTAAGACTAATGTAACATTAGTATTTTCTGTTGGACAAGCTATTTTAGCAGCTAAAGCTGGAGCAACTTATGTGTCTCCATTTTTAGGTCGTTTAGATGATATTTCAACTGATGGAATGAATTTAATTGACGAAATCAGATTAGTTTATGATAACTATGGTTTTGGAACTGAAATTTTAGCAGCTTCGGTACGTAATACAATGCATATTGTAAACTGTGCTAAATTAGGATCAGATGTAATGACAGGTCCATTAAGTGCTATTAAAGGTTTATTAAAGCACCCATTAACTGATATTGGTTTAGCTAAATTTTTAGAAGATTACGCTAAAGGAAACTAATATAAATACAGTTTCTGGTTTTAGATATAAAAGACCGTCCAAATTTAGGACGGTCTTTTTGTTTGTAGTTGCTAATGGAATACTACTTGCGAATATAAAAAAGATGATTCTCGATATTAAATTCTTACTGAATTTTACTCGATTCACATCTTTTTCTTAGGTGTAACTCACATTTTGAAGTATATGATTCATTTGTTAATATCAGTGAGAATTTATTTGTTTTTTTTATAAACAGAAGTTTATGATATAAAAAAAGCCAGCAAAAAATGCTGGCCTCCTCGTAATTAGGTAAGTAACTTGTCTAATTTTTACTCTTCATCCTAATTCCATTTTCATCAATTTGTAGGTTAAATTCCTCATCATCACTATTAAAATTGATGTCAATTCTTCCTTCTTTATGATCATCATCATAGTCTTCTTCTCCCCAATGTTGGTCATTACAACTTATGCAGTTTACTTTATTTGTGTCAATTTTTAAATATTGATTTTCTTTACTTTTAATGGGAATAATGTTGTTGTGACTACTCCAAGTGTTAAAATCATAGGTGTTGCCGTCGGCATACAAGGTTATTCCAACTGGTAGAAATAATGTAATGTTTACTTTTTGATTTCTGAACTGATTTTTTATTTCCGATAAGGCAAAAGAATCTAAAAATAAGGTGTTGCCCGAAAATTGATAATTATATTGAAGTTTATCGGCACGTTGTCTAGCATTTTCATAACTATTTCCTTGTGCTTTTTTTGTGATTTTTAAGCTAGCAGTTTTTTCTTTTGTAGACTTTATATTAATTTTAATATCTTGAAAAACAAGCACTTGTTTATTGTCGTCATTGGTGCGAATGCTAAAGCCATCGGAGTGGTCAAATTCGTTAACATATCGATCATCACCAAGCATTTTTACAGTTAAGGTGTCATTACTGTTTAGGTATAAATTTTCGGTGCGATTTACCCGAGCGTCAAAAGCACGTTCGGTGGCTTGTTTTACTCCTAAAAAAATAAGCCCTCCAACCGAAATAAACCATAAGGCAACTAGGGTTATTTTGGCAGGTTTACCAATTGATTTTAAGTTTTTGACTAGTATTTTTAACCCAAGGATAAATAGGAAAAAGAAAGGAATGCCAACAGCAAATAGCGCTAATAACGAAATTAACCAAAAGGGAGCACCGATGTTTACCACATCCACATAATCAATCCAAGGCGCATCAAAAATATTAAACGTAGTTAATCCAAAAAGTGCTAAAAATAAACTGATGATAACAACGCCAGATAAAAAGAGTAAAAACAATCCGACTCCTTTACCAATGAGTTTAACACAGAATCTTAAAATTTCAGAAAGGCCTTCAAAAAAATTTGAAGAAGTAGATTTTACTTTATTTCCATATTTTTTATAATCGGCATTTTTTACATGATCGGATACGTTTTCAAATCCTTCTTTAATTTTTTTTTCAATATTACTTATGTTAACAGCTTCGCCACGCATGGCTAATTGATCAGCAGTGCTATTGGCTTTTGGTACAAAAATCCAAAGTGCAATATAAATTAAGATGAATGTACCACTAGAACCTAAAGTTAACAATACCCATATAAGTCTTATCCATATATGATCAATACCAAAATAGTATCCTAAACCAGAAGATACTCCACCAGCATAAGCATTTAGGGGATCTCTAAAAAGCTTTTTTGCGCTTTTTTGTTGTGTGTAGGTTTGGTGGTTTTCTTCATAGGGTTCTTCTCCAACACTATAGTCTTCGGGCTGTCCCATAATTTCAATAATCTCATCTACTTCGGTAGTACCAATTACTTGTCTTTCGTTTTGAATACGTTCATTAAAAAGTTCCGCTATTCGAGCCTCAATATCCGATAGGATTTCGTCACTACCTTGTTCGCTGGCAAAAGAACGCTTAACAGCCTCCAAATAATTTTGAAGTTTTAGATAAGCATCTTCGTCAATATGAAAGAATATACCAGCTAGATTGATGTTTATAGTCTTGTTCATTTTTAGTCGTTTTTTGTAGTGTTGGTTACTAGGTTAACAGCTTGTTGTAGTTCGCTCCAGGTGGAATTTAATTCGTTTAAAAATAATTTACCAGTTTCGGTAAGTTCATAATATTTTCGGGGTGGACCCGAAGTGGATTCTTCCCAACGGTAATTGAGCAATCCTGCATTTTTAAGTCGAGTAAGTAGTGGGTATATGGTACCTTCTACAACCAACATTTTTGCATCTTTTAGTGTTTTTAGAATTTCTGCAACATAAGCATCCTTATTATTTAAGATGGATAAAATACAGTATTCCAACACTCCTTTACGCATTTGCGCCTTTGTGTTTTCAATCTTCATATGAAGGTTTTATGATCAATATTAGTTTTTTTTGATAAGAGAAAATAGTATAACCTATTATTCTCTTATGCAAATATATATCTAAAAGAAGGTACTATGCAAAACAAAGTACTATATTTTTGTTTTTTTTAACATATTTAGTGTTATTTAGATATGGGATTTTTTAAAAACAGAAGGAGTAAAAGGAAATAAAGAGCTGTTTTTAACCATCTAATTATTAGTCTTTTATTTATTTTTTGGCATTAAATAGTTTTTTTTGGAAGATATAATAGTAGTTTTGGTCTAATTTTTGAAAATAAACTTCGAACTGGTGAATCAGTTCATAAAAACTAAATAATTTTAATAATTATGAAAAAAACAATACTAAGTTTAGCTACAATATTTACGGTTGGTATATCATTTGCTCAAGAAAAAAATATTGAAGAAAAAGTTTTAGATAGTCTTAAGTCGGTAGAAACTTCGGTGCAAATACCTTTAAAAGTAGATAAAAAAGTTACTGAAGAAACTAAGGTGAAATTAGAAAATAAAGTTGAGCAACTTGAAAAAGTTAAGGATATAAAGTTAGAAGCAGTTGAAAAGGAAAAAGAAAGATTAGCGGAAGAGAAACTAGGCATAGAAAAATTAGAAAAAAAGAGACTCAAGCAAGAGGAAAACTTAAAAAAGAAGGAAGAATTAGCCGAAAAGAAAAAGGCAAAAGAGATAGTTAAAACAGAGAGGCTTAAGAAAAAAAGAGAAAAATTAACAAAAAATATTGCAGCCAAAGAAACTTCAATTAAAAAGTTGGAGCAAAAATTAAAGAAAACCGAAAGTCAATTGAAATCTCAAAAACATAAACTTTCAGATCTTAAAATTAAGAAGAAAGAGTTGAAAATAGAAGAACTTAAAGTTGCCCTAAAAAAACAGAATGCTAAGTTGAATAAATTGATTAAGCAGTAGGCTTTAAGTCTAAAAATAGGAATAATTTAAAAAGTGAAATTGTAATAGACAATTTCACTTTTTTTTTATTTAAATGTAATCGCAATAATTTAGATATTAGTTTTATTAAATATCACTAATTATCACCCGTTTGTTTATTTTTGCAGCAAATTTAAAAAGTACCCTATGTTATCAGTTTCAAATTTATCCGTACAGTTCGGAAAACGCGTGTTGTTTGATGAAGTAAATACACAATTTTCGCAAGGGAATTGTTATGGAATTATTGGTGCCAATGGAGCAGGAAAATCTACGTTTTTAAAAATATTAACAGGTAAGTTAGAAGCAACATCTGGGCATGTGCATTTAGAGCCTGGTAAGCGTATGTCTGTATTAGAGCAAAATCATTATGCCTATGATGAATATACTGTTTTGGAAACTGTAGTAATGGGGAATAAAGATTTGTATAAAGTAAAATCGGAAATGGATGCGCTTTATGCAGATTATGATGATAAAAACGCCGATCGTATTGGTGAGTTACAGGTGCGATTTGAAGAAATGAATGGTTGGAATGCCGATAGTGATGCGGCTCAAATGTTGTCAAACCTTGGAATAAAGGATGATTTTCATTATACTTTAATGGCTGATTTAGATGGTAAGCAACGTGTACGTGTTTTGATTGCGCAGTGTTTGTTTGGAAATCCAGATGTATTGATCATGGATGAGCCTACCAATGATTTAGATTATGAAACGATTACTTGGTTAGAAAACTTTTTAGCAAATTTTGAAAATACAGTGATTGTGGTATCTCACGATCGTCACTTTTTAGACGCAGTTTGTACACATATTTCCGATATTGATTTTGGAAAAATAAACCACTATAGTGGGAATTATACTTTTTGGTATGAATCTTCGCAATTAGCAGCTAAACAACGTGCCCAACAGAATAAAAAAGCTGAAGAGAAAAAGAAAGAATTACAAGAGTTTATAGCCCGTTTTAGTGCCAATGTTGCAAAATCAAAACAGGCTACTTCGCGTAAAAAAATGATTGAAAAATTAAATGTAGCTGATATTAAACCTTCGAGTCGAAGGTATCCTGCTATTATTTTTGAACGTGAACGCGAAGCAGGAGATCAAATTTTAAATATTGAAGGTTTAGCAGCAACTCAAGATGGAGACGTGCTATTTAAAAATATAGATCTTAACTTGGCTAAAGGTGATAAAGTGGTTATTTATTCAAAAGATTCTAGAGCCGCTACTGCTTTTTATGAAATTATAAATGGGAAACTAAAAGCCGATGCAGGTGAATTTGCTTGGGGAGTGACTACTAATCAGGCTTATTTACCCTTAGATAATGGTGAATATTTTGAAAATGAATTAACACTTGTAGATTGGCTACGTCAATGGGCAAAAACAGAAGAAGAGCGAGAAGAAGTTCATATTCGTGGATTCCTTGGGAAAATGATTTTTAGTGGCGAAGATGCTTTTAAAACATCTAATGTGTTATCTGGAGGTGAAAAAGTTCGTTGTATGCTTTCTAGAATGATGATGACAAGAGCAAATGTATTAATGTTGGATGAGCCTACAAATCACTTAGATTTAGAATCAATTACAGCATTTAATAACTCGTTAAAGAATTTTAAAGGGACGGTTTTGTTAACCACGCATGATCATGAATTTGCTCAAACAGTCGGAACTAGAGTAGTGGAATTAACACCAAATGGTGTCATTGATCGTTATGCTACTTTTGATGAGTATATGAATGACCCAAAAATAAAGGAAATGAGACAAAAAATGTATAGCTAAAAATAAGTAATCTAAAATAGGAGATATCTTAAATTAGTAGTTACTCGATTATATTATTAAAAGGCAGTAATTTTTAAAATTGCTGCCTTTTTTATTGTTTAAATTAAGTGAAAAAGACACTATCCCTTAAAATGTGTAAGTTTAAAATATAGAGGGTTTGACTTTTTTAAAGTTGAACCCTTTGTTCAAATATAGTCAAAAACTGATTTAAAATAATTCCCCAGTTTCTAATGGGCATTGTCCATTTTTTAGTCGACTCTCTTAAAGCTAAAAAAGTGGATTTTATGACAGCATTATCAGTTGGGAATGAGAGTTTATTTTTAGTGTATTTTCTAATTTTACCATTTAGATTTTCGATCAGATTAGTGGTGTAAATAATCTTTCTAATTTCTACAGGAAAATCATAAAAAACAGTCAATTCATCCCAGTTATCACGCCAGCTTTTAACGGCATAAGAATACTTTGATTCCCACTTTTTAGCAAAATCATCTAAAGCAGCCTCAGCGGCACTTTTAGTAGGTGCATTATAGATTTCTTTCATATCAGCAGCGAACTCTTTTTTGTCTTTCCATACCACATATCTACTAGCATTTCTTATCTGATGTACTACACAAATTTGAGTAGTCGATTCGGGGAATACATTTCTAATAGTTTGTGTAAATCCATTAAGATTATCGGTTGCTGTAATTAGTAAATCTTCCACACCACGTGCTTTTATATCGGTAAGTACACTCATCCAAAAAGCAGCAGACTCATTCTTGCCAAGCCATAAGCCTAGTACTTCTTTTTTTCCATCTCTTCGAAGTCCAACTGCGATATACATAGTTTTGTTTATCACTTTTGAATTCTCTCTCACTTTAAAAACAATACCATCCATCCAAGTAATCAAATAAACAGGCTCTAAGGGTCTGTTTTGCCAAGCTACAATATCACTGCTAATACGATCTGTGATTCGAGATATGGTAGATGTCGAAATGTCAAAATCATATACTTCTCGTATTTGTTCTTCGATATCAGAATTGCTCATACCCTTAGCATAAAGACTAATAATAACATTTTCGATACCATCAACCATATTTTTTCGCTTGGGAACCAACATAGGATTAAATGATGCTTCTCGATCTCTAGGAACTTTGATTTGAGACTCTCCCAAAGAAGTTTTAATCTTAACCATTCCGAGAATTGGGATTCGTTGATTTTTGATGCTTTTCATAATCTAAATGAGCATCTAATTCACCTTCTAAAATCTTTTCTACTCCTCGTTTTTGAATCGTTTTAAGGAAATTGGTTAATTCTTCGCCTGTTTTGAATTGCTTTAGAAATTCGTCGTTTAGGAAATCTTCTTTCTTCATAAGTGTGTAAAATTTAAAATTAATAAAAAAATATCGGGGGTCATGACCCCCGATATTTTAAACTTTACACATTTGGTAGGATACTACCGTGAAAAAGAAAAGGCCACCTTTTTGAGGTAGCCTTTTAGTATTAAAGATTTAATTTTTCTAGTTAGGTAATGTAACTATTTGAATATTTTTAGTCCAACCAGCACCATTTACAATTAAGAAATAGTTTTCTGAAGGTTTAAAATTACAGTGAGCACTTAAGTTAATTGAAATTTCATTACATCCTTTATTTAGAAGAGCTTCTGTTAAAGGGCCAATTTTGCTACCGTCCGTATTGTAAAATGCGTAACTAATGTTTTGAGTTTCTTGTATAGAAATATTTACGGTTAAATCGCCAATAGTAGATATTGGATTTGGAAAAGCAGTAACATTATATGCTTCTTTAGTACAAGGATCTAATGGTTCAATTACATTTACCGTAGTATCGTAATTTGCAGAACAATTACCATTAGTAATTGTAATAGTATAAGTAGTTGTTTCTGCAGGAGTAACTGTTCTAATACTATTAGTATCTCCATTACTCCATAAATAAGTGTCACCTCCAGTAACAACAAGTTGTGTCGACTCACCTTTTTCGATAGTTATTTCAGGGCTAATAGTCACATCTTTTAAAGAATCTTCTACTAAAATTTCAACAACTTGTCTAATCGCATTACAACCATTTTTAGTTGCATTCAAGAAAATCCAAGCATCTTCAGTCGGGCTAACAGTAATTGACTGAGTAGTTTCGCCAGTAGACCAAGCATATGTATCGGCTTGAGTAGCAGTAATGATCACTTCTTCACCTAAACAGATATTAATATCGATAGGTCCATCGATGGTTACATCGGCTACATTTACGGTAACAGTAGCTTCTGCAATAGCAGTACAACCTTGATCGTTAGTAAGTGTAACAGAATAGTTGGTAGTTTTGTTAGGGCTAACTTCAATAGATTGAGTTGTTTCTCCAGTTGACCAAACCACATTTCCTTCACCAATAGCGGTTAAAGTAGTAGTATCTCCTTTACAAATCTCTTGATTTTCTATAGTTACAGTAGGCTCGCTTACTAAAATTTCAACAACTTGTCTAATCGCATTACAACCATTTTTAGTTGCATTCAAGAAAATCCAAGCATCTTCGGTAGGGCTAACAGTAATTGACTGAGTAGTTTCGCCAGTAGACCAAGCATATGTATCGGCTTGAGTAGCAGTAATAACTACTTCTTCACCTAAACAGATATTAATATCGATAGGTCCATCAATTTTTACATCAGCTACATTAACAGTTACGGTAGCTTCAGCAGTAGCGGTACAACCTTGATCATTTGTAAGCATAGCAGAATAATTAGTTGTTTTGTTAGGGCTTACTTCAATTGACTGTGTAGTTTCGCCAGTAGACCAAAGTATATTTCCTTCACCAATAGCGGTTAAAGTAGTGGTGTCACCTTTACAAACTTCTTGATTTTCTATAGTTACAGTAGGGGCGCTTACTAAAATTTCAACAACTTGTCTAATCGCATTACAACCATTTTTAGTTGCATTCAAGAAAATCCAAGCATCTTCAGTCGGGCTAACAGTAATTGACTGAGTAGTTTCGCCAGTAGACCAAGCATATGTATCGGCTTGAGTAGCGGTAATTATTACTTCTTCACCTAAACAGATATTAATATCGATAGGTCCATCAATTTTTACATCAGCTACATTAACAGTTACAGTAGCTTCAGTAGTAGCGGTACAACCTTGATCATTTGTAAGCGTAGCAGAATAACTAGTTGTTTTGTTAGGGCTTACTTCAATTGACTGTGTAGTTTCGCCAGTAGACCAAAGTATATTTCCTTCGCCAATAGCGGTTAAAGTAGTGGTATCACCTTTGCAAACTTCTTGATTTTCTATAGTTAAAGTAGGATTGCTGACGTTAACAGTAACTTTTTCACTTAGTAAACAATTTCCTTTTGTAGCAGTTACACTATAAGTTGTTGTCTCATTAGGGCTTACGCTAATAGAAGCAGTAGTAGCTCCATTGGACCATAAAATATCTCCTTCGCTAATGGCTGTTAGATTTATTGAATCGCCTAGACATATAGTTTTGTTTTCAGAGTCAATTGTTTGGAGTGTAATTGTTTCATCAGTAATGATGTGAGTTCCTAAAGATACAGGACAATCATTATCTCCCCATTTTGTAATTACATTATATTCACCAGCTGCTAAGTTATCAAAAGTATATGAGCCTAATTGGTCAGATACCCAAATAAAGTTTGTTCCGTTATCAATTGAAAATTGAAGATATAAACGACTCGAAAAATCTTTAAAATTAAAAGTTATTTTTCCTTTTTCATTAAGGCAATCAATATTTGTAACTACAACTTCTGCATCAGGTATTTCTCTAGCATGAATATCAATAACATTTGAATAAAGATATTTCTGACTATTTTTAGCTTTTGAAGCTCTTCGAATCCATTTAGAACCTAAATTAGCAAAGGCAGGGAGGTAATGAATATCATTAGCACCTTGAATATTTTGCCATTTTCCTTGTGTGTTATTTTTTACTTGCCATTGATATATTACTAGACCGCCTTTTTTAGTTTTAGCAGCAGTTCCAGTAAGTTTTTTTGGTTGAAAAGCGCCACAGTTTGCTTGTGTGTGACTAATTTTTCCTGCGTTAATTATTACATCAGGAGAATAGATGTTGGGTTTTTCTACAATTTGGATTAAAAATTTTTCCCAAGGACCTAGGTGTCTTCTGTTACAGTTTAAAGGTTTTTTACCATTTTCAGAAGAAACAAATCTACCATTAGTGCCTTTTAAAGCATAATGACCACTTTTTAATTTTATAATATAGAATTTTTCAGACCAACCTATGTTTTTTCGGTTACATGTCATAGGTCTATTTCCGTTTTCTGAAGAAATATAACGTCCATTGCTTCCTTTTAAAGCAATCATTCCATTTCCGGCGTTTACTATTTTGAATTTTTCCCAAGCGCCAACACTATTTCGATTACTAGTAATTGATTTTCTTCCATTTTCAGAAGAAATATATCTGCTATTATTAGATTTTAAAGCTATAATAGTCCCAATAGAAAAATTATGATAATTGCTACTTTTTGTATTCGTGGCAGAAGCATAACTAGAAAATGAGAAGCTAAAAAGTGATATTAAAATCAACAAGATTATTTTATGTTGTTTTAATCTTGACTTTTGAAAGTTGTTTTGTTTCATAATTGAAAATGATTGTTAATAACAATTGTTTTTTTTGTTAAAACTTAAAATTTTTACAGAGCGAATCTACTTACAAAACGTCTAATTTTCTAAAATAAAAGTTAAAAAATATGCTAAAAACGTTAAAAAGTATGTTATTTTCTTTTAAGTGTAAAATAAAGAGTGTAAATTATATGTCTTTTTTTAGGAGAAGTTGATTATTTTTAAGTATCAGGATTATTTTAAGGTAAAAAATTTATGTAATGAATTATGGCAATTGTAAAATAGGCAAGTTAGATTCAAGAATCAATCAGTTAGCTCTTTGAGGTTGAGAAGAGAATTTAAAAGAAATAAGTTGTGTGCTTTTTAGGTGCTCTACGGTGTTTGTTATTGTATGTCTTTATCATATTCATAAACAAAAGTGGTAAAAATTTGATGTTTAGTGTAAGCAGTTGTGATTCTACGGGTAAATAAATTGCCTGTTTGTTTATTAGGGTCAAAACCTTCATAGGTATCAAGTTCTGAAATTACATATTCTTGATTTGATGAAATTTTAAATAATTCACCATAAGTTTTATTTGATTTGGTATGGTCTATTTTTATACCAGGGAATTCGCCTAAATCATATTTTTTAGCATAAATAAATCCCTTTGAAATTTTGACGGCATTTTCTTTTAATAATTGAGCAAAGGGATTGGTATGCTTTTCAAGTAGTGTGCCGTATACAAATAAATAAAAATGATTATTCGTTATCTTTAATAAGCTCAGGGAATTTTGCTTTAAATTTATTTAAGCGTGGTATAGAAACCCTTACTATATATGGGTAGTTAGGGTTGCGTTTTTCGTAATCTTGATGGTAAGCTTCGGCTTTGTAAAATTTTTCGAAAGGAATAATTTCAGTTCTTACTTTTTTAGAGATTGATTGTTGCACCTCCTTTCTTGCTTCAAAAGCAATAAGGCGTTCAGTTTCATTTTGGAAAAAAATGATAGAGCGATAGGCAGAGCCAAAATCTGGTGCTTGTCCATACGTAGTAGGGTCTTGAGATCCGTAATACGCCTTTACAAGTGTTTTGAAATCAATGATATTAGGATCATATTGTATTTCAATAGTTTCTGAATGGCCCGAATTTCCAGAGCCTACCTGTTTGTAAGTTGGGTTTTCTGTAATGCCACCAGAGTATCCTGAAACCACTTCTTTGACTCCTTTGATACTTTCAAAAATAGCTTCGGTACACCAAAAACAACCACTTGCAAAATACGCATTTTGTAATCCATCGTTACGCTGCGTTTGTACAGGTTCATTGTTAATTTTTGAAATAGGACCTTTGGGATTGTTGATGCAAGCATTAATGCCCAAAACGAAAAGGGATAAAATAATTAAAGATTTCATGACCGTAGGTTTTTATATAGGTAATAGTCTGCTTTGGGGAGCAAAACTTTCTATTAAAGATACAAAAAAGCCCTCAACAATAAAAATGAAGAGGGCTTTATGAGTATATAATATGAACTTTAACCGTTCATAGATATTAAAAATTCGTCATTATTTTTAGTTTGTTTAACGCGTTGGTTTATTGATTCCATAGCTTCAACAGGATTCATGTCTGCTAAAAATTTACGTAATACCCACATACGTTGCATAGTCGTGTCATCTAATAAAATGTCATCTCTACGTGTGCTACTTGAAACTAAGTCGATAGCTGGGAAAATACGTCTGTTAGATATTTTACGATCTAATTGTAATTCCATGTTTCCGGTTCCTTTAAATTCTTCAAAAATCACTTCATCCATTTTTGAACCAGTTTCAGTTAATGCGGTAGCAATAATGGTAAGTGAGCCACCACCTTCAATATTACGAGCAGCACCAAAAAAACGTTTTGGTTTGTGTAAAGCATTAGCATCAACACCTCCACTTAAAATTTTACCACTTGCTGGCTGTACTGTGTTGTAAGCACGAGCTAAACGCGTAATTGAATCAAGTAAAATAACAACATCATGACCACATTCGACTAATCGCTTAGCTTTTTCTAAAACTATATTAGCCACTTTTACGTGTTCATGTGCTTCTTTGTCAAAAGTGGAAGCAATAACTTCACCTTGCACATTACGCTGCATGTCTGTAACCTCTTCAGGTCGTTCGTCAATTAATAAAATCATTTGGTATACCTCAGGATGGTTTGCTGCTATAGCATTAGCAACATCCTTTAGTAACATGGTTTTACCTGTTTTTGGTTGTGCTACAATCATTCCTCTTTGTCCTTTACCTATTGGAGAGAACAAATCCATGATTCGAGTCGAAATAGTACTTTGTCTATCTGCGATATTAAATTTTTCTTGAGGAAAAAGAGGAGTTAAGTGTTCGAATGATACTCGATCACGAACCACTTGTGGGCTAAGGCCGTTAATTTTATTTACTTTTATTAAGGGGAAATATTTTTCACCTTCTTTAGGAGGTCTAACTTGTCCAAGTACAGTATCGCCAGTTTTTAAACCAAACAATCTAATTTGAGATTGCGAAACATAAATATCATCTGGAGATGATAAATAATTATAATCACTTGAGCGTAAAAAACCATAACCATCTTGCATTATATCTAATACCCCTTCACTTTCTATAATGGCATCAAATTCAAAATCGGGCTCTTTATAGCGATTCCTTTGATCTCGATTTCCTTTGTTGTCACGAGTATTGCCGTTATTGTTTTTGTGATTTTTATTTTTATGAGTGCCGTTATTGCGATCGTTTTTTTCAAAACGCGGCTTATTAGGCTCTCTTTTTTCGTGCTTAATAGTCTCTTTTTCTGGAGCAGCAACTTTTTCTTTAATTTTTGCTTTTACTTCAGGGATGGGTTTTTCAATAGCGTTGCTATTGCTTCCTTCCTTAGGAGTGTTAACACGTTGTTTTCGTTCCCGCTTAGGTTTATTAGGTGCTGCAGTAGTACTTGATTCCTTGGTAATAGGTTTTTTTTCCTCTGTTTTTACTGGGGTGTCAACAGTAGGTTCTTCTTTTAGTACTGAAGCAACTTTGGCTACCTTTGTTGGGTCGTCGGCTTGGTGATCTAAGATTTGATAAACTAGATCTAATTTTTTAAGCGTACGAAATTTAGGGACTTTTAATGCCTTAGCCATTTCCTGAAGCTCGGGCAATTTTTTTGATTTTAAATCAGAAATTTCTAACATGAATTGTTAATTATCTTTTTTATTTATAGAAAATAAATACTAGAAAGTATGTATTGAGTCTGAAGATTGATAAACGGTTTTGATTCCGTTTGTTATTGCAAGTATACAACAATATTTTTATTAGAAAAACACTTTGTTTAATTAGTTGTAAACTAAAAGGCTAAGTTTTTTTATTGAATAGTTTTGTATAAACTTTAAAATCAATAGACTCTTTTTGTTATTTATTTATTGAAGTTTGAAAAGAAACAACTATTTTTGTTTGTCGAAAGGTATAAAGTATGATTCAACGTATTCAAAGCGTTTATTTATTATTAGCAGCATTAGTTTCGGGAATAGTTTCATATTTTTTTCCTACTGGGTTTGATAAAGTAGGGGAAATTAACGCTCCGTTTTATTATGAGTCGTTTTTAGTTTCAGCTTTATTATCATTCGTTATAATTTTTATTTATAAAAATAGAAAGCTTCAATTTGTTTTGGGGCGATTAAATATACTATTGAATGTTATTTTACTAGGCGTTTTCGTGTATTTGACACTAACTGTATCTGGAGAAGCTGTGGCTACTGAGAAGGGTATTGGGAAGTTTATACCAGTGTTATCTATCGTTTTAATTGTGTTAGCTAATAAAGCTATCAAAAAGGATGAACAACTCGTAAAATCTGTGGACAGGTTGCGATAAACACTTAACTAGTATTTGTGCGAAAAAGCCAGCGTCTGCCAACGCTGGCTTTTTTATTTTGCCCTAATTAATTTTAATAATAAAAAATTTTACTGTTATTTTCTATGCGATCCATCGCAATAAGGAGGGTTACTAGTAAGTTTGCAGGTACATAATGAAGCTTCTTTTGCTTCTTCAACTTCAAAAGCTAAAGAGGGAGTTGCATTATGTTTTCTGTGTGATCCGTCGCAAAAAGGTTGGTTTTCACTATGGCTGCATGTGCACCAGGCATATTTTTTTCCTGGTTCTAATGCTACTTTAATAGGTGTTTTTTTTGTACTCATGTATGTATGGTTGTTTATCAAAAAAAGTAATCTTTTGTTTTTGAGGTAAGTAATGTGAATATTGTTTTTAACTACAACTAAATATAAGTCTAAGCATGTTAAGATTGAATTTAAATAAGCTTAGTTGTAATTAGTAAAAATCTATAGGAGGTATTTTGGTGGGTTTTGCGAAGCTTTCTTGTGATTATCGTACTAAGGTATTTAATTGTTAATAAATTGTAAATAATAAGCTGAAATTTGACAAGAATACTTGGTAGAATTCGCTATTTTGCTTGTTAGAATTAAAATAAAAAAAATTAAAATTTTAGATATATGGCTGACGGAGAAAAGCTGATTCCTATTAATATTGAAGAGGAAATGAAATCAGCATACATTGATTATTCGATGTCTGTAATTGTTTCTAGGGCATTGCCAGATGTACGTGATGGATTAAAGCCTGTACACCGTAGAGTGTTATTTGGAATGCATGAACTTGGTGTTAGAGCATCAAGTGCTCATAAAAAATCGGCAAGAATTGTCGGAGAAGTATTAGGTAAGTATCATCCACATGGAGATACATCTGTATATGATGCTATGGTGCGTATGGCTCAAGAATGGAGTATGCGCTATATGCTTGTTGATGGACAGGGGAATTTTGGGTCTGTTGATGGAGATAGCCCTGCAGCAATGCGTTATACAGAGGCAAGAATGCGAAAAATATCAGAAGATATGCTTGCTGATATTGATAAAGAAACAGTTGATCATACATTAAACTTTGATGATACCCTAAAGGAGCCTACGGTGCTTCCTACACGTGTGCCAGGTTTGTTAATTAACGGAGCTTCTGGTATTGCAGTAGGTATGGCAACAAATATGCCTCCTCATAATTTAGGAGAAGTTATTGATGGTACTGTTGCGTATATTGACAATAACGATATAGAGATCGATGAGTTAATGCAACATATTAAAGCTCCAGATTTTCCTACTGGAGGGATCATTTACGGCTATGATGGAGTTCGCGAGGCTTTTAAAACAGGTCGTGGTCGTATTGTTATGCGAGCAAAAGCAAATATAGAAGAGGTTAAAGGTCGCGAGTGTATCATTGTTAGTGAAATTCCATATCAAGTGAATAAAGCTGAAATGATAAAAAAGACAGCCGAACTCATTAATGATAAAAAAATTGAAGGAATATCTTCTATTAGAGATGAGTCTGATAGAAAGGGGATGCGTATTGTTTACGTATTAAAGCGTGATGCGATTCCAAATATTATATTAAATATGCTTTATAAGCATACTCAATTGCAAACATCATTTAGTGTAAATAATATTGCATTAGTTAATGGGCGTCCACAATTACTTAATGTAAAAGATATGATTCACTATTTTGTGGAGCATCGTCATGAAGTAGTGGTAAGGAGAACGACTTATGAATTGCGTAAAGCTGAAGAACGTGCTCATATTTTAGAAGGCTTAATTATAGCATCTGATAATATTGATGAAGTTATTGCTTTGATAAGAGCATCAAATAATGCAGATGAAGCAAGGCAAAAACTGATTGAGCGTTTCAAACTTTCAGAAATTCAAGCGAAAGCTATTGTTGAAATGCGTTTGCGTCAACTTACAGGTCTGGAGCAAGATAAATTGCGTGCTGAGTATGAAGATATCATGAAAACTATTGAAGATTTGAAGGATATCTTGGCCAGAAAAGAGCGCCGAATGGAAATTATAAAAGAAGAGCTTCTTGTAATTAAAGAGAAATATGATGATGGAAGAAGATCTCAAATAGAATATGCAGGAGGAGATTTTAGTATCGAAGATATGATTCCTAATGAAAAAGTAGTCATTACTATTTCTCATGCAGGGTATATAAAAAGAACTTCACTAACGGAATACAAAACTCAAAATAGAGGTGGTGTAGGTCAAAAAGGAAGTACTACCCGTAATGAAGATTTTCTTGAGCATTTATTCGTTGGTACAAATCATCAATACATGTTGTTTTTTACGCAAAAAGGGAAGTGTTTCTGGATGCGTGTATTTGAAATCCCTGAAGGAGCAAAAACAACCAAAGGAAGGGCTATTCAGAACTTAATTAATATAGAGCAAGACGATAAAGTAAAAGCTTTTATTTGTACGCAAGATCTTAAAGATAGTGATTACATAAATAATCATTATGTGATTATGGCGACTAAAAAAGGTCAAGTTAAAAAAACATCTTTAGAGCAATATTCACGTCCAAGGGTAAATGGAATTAATGCCATTACAATTAAAGAAGGTGATGAGCTTTTGGAAGCAAAATTGACAAATGGTGAAAGCCAGATAATGTTAGCTTTAAAATCAGGTAAATCTATTCGTTTTGAAGAAGCTAAAACACGTCCAATGGGTCGTGGGGCATCGGGTGTGCGCGGTATAACATTGGCTCATGAAAAGGATGAAGTGATTGGAATGGTTGCAGTTAACGATCCAGAAAGTAATATTTTAGTAGTTTCTGAAAATGGTTATGGAAAACGATCGAGTTTAGAGGATTACCGTATTACCAATCGAGGCGGTAAAGGGGTTAAAACTATTTCTGTTACAGATAAAACTGGAGAATTAGTAGCTATAAAGAATGTTACCGATACAGATGATTTAATGATTATCAATAAATCGGGAATTGCTATCAGACTTTCTGTTGAAGAATTAAGAGTAATGGGACGAGCAACTCAAGGGGTTCGTTTGATTAATTTGAAAGGAAAGGATTCAATAGCAGCTGTGGCAAAAGTAATGCATGACGAAGAAGAATTAGAAAGCGAAGAACTGACAGAAGATGGAGATGAGACGAATTTGAATGATGCTTCTTCTAATAGTGATATAAATCCAGAAGCTAAAAAGGATGATGATATTTCTCAATCAGAATCACAATCAGAAGAGGAATAGTATTCTATTTTAGAAATAATAAAAACTAAAATTTAGAAATAGCTAGGCATTCATTTGTCTAGCTATTTTGATTTATAAATTAAGGTAATAAATTTTATATACCTTTTTTAAAAATAAATTAAAATGATTCCGCCGTTATTGGTAGTTTTTTTTTTTTTTTTTTTTTTATTTTTAAGCCTTTTTGTAAGTAAACGCTAGGGTGGCGCTGAGGGAGTTTTTAGAGGAATTGGATAAATCTGTTATGGTATAATTTATTATCTTTGAATTAATTGGTTTGTTGAATTTTAAGAGAAATCGTATGAAAGTGATAACAAAATTAGTAATAGGTATAGGAGTGTTTCTTATGACTATTCAAGCAAATGCCCAGGAGGTAACTGTAACAGAAAAAACAGCAATAGCTCCACTTTCAGAAACCTTAACATTAGATGGTGTTGGTGGTGTGAAAAAGCATTGTGCTAAAGATTGTAAAAAAGCGTGTTGTGCTATAAAACAAACAGGAGAAGCATCAACTAGTACTTCAAATGAAGGAGCAGTTATTGGTGGCGATATAAAAAAATCGTGTAAAAAAAATTGTAAAAAGGCTTGCTGTGCTGCAAAAGTGGGAGCAGAGGTTGAAGGGGCAAAAAAGAAATCATGTAAAAAAAGTTGCAAAAAGAAAAAAGAAAAAGCTGTTTAATACTAAAATCACATAAAATAAGGCCTCGATAGTTATAGGATTATCGAGGCTTTTTTGTGTTTGTTGTTATTATGATTTTAAAAATAGAAGTTAATGCTAATAAAATCGTAAATTTGCACCACTTTTTACAAAGCAATTATGAGAACAAAATCCCTGAAAAAGAATAAGATCAATGTAGTTACATTAGGATGTTCAAAAAACGTGTATGATTCTGAAGTATTGATGGGTCAGTTAAAGGCTAATAATAAAGATGTTGTACATGAAGAAGAAGGGAATATTGTAGTTATAAATACGTGTGGTTTTATAGCTAATGCTAAAGAAGAATCCATAAATACAATTTTAGAGTACGTTCAAAAAAAGGAAGAAGGAGATGTAGATAAAGTTTATGTAACAGGATGTCTTTCTGAGCGTTATAAGCCTGATTTACAGAAAGAAATTCCGGATGTAGATCAGTATTTTGGAACAACTGAATTGCCACAGTTATTAAAAGTATTAGAAGCAGATTATAAACATGAATTAATAGGTGAGCGTTTAACAACAACACCTAAAAATTATGCTTATTTAAAAATAGCCGAAGGCTGTGATCGACCATGTTCGTTTTGTGCTATTCCGATTATGCGAGGTAAACACAAATCTACACCAATCGAAGATTTGGTAACGGAAGCAGAAAAATTAGCAGCAAATGGTGTTAAAGAACTGGTGTTAATTGCACAAGATTTAACATATTATGGTCTAGATTTATATAAAGAACGCCGTTTGGCAGATTTGTTACGTGCTTTTGTGAAAGTAGAAGGTATTGAGTGGATTCGTTTGCATTATGCCTTTCCAACAGGTTTTCCTATGGAAGTGTTGGAGGTAATGAAAAATGAACCTAAAATTTGTAATTATATTGACATTCCTTTACAACATATTGCTGACCCTATTTTAAAGTCGATGCGTAGGGGGACAACCAAGGCTAAAACAACTAAGCTTTTACAAGATTTTAGAGTAGCAGTTCCAGAAATGGCTATTAGAACTACACTTATTGTAGGTTATCCAGGAGAAACACAGGAGGATTTTGAAACACTTCGCGATTGGGTTCAGGAAATGCGTTTTGAGCGTTTAGGTTGTTTTACCTATAGTCATGAAGAAAACACTCATGCTTTTAATTTAGAAGATAACGTGCCCGAAGATGTGAAAATAGCACGTGTAAATGAAATTATGGATATACAATCGCAAATTTCATGGGAGCTTAATCAAGAAAAAATAGGTAAAACATTTAAGTGTGTTATTGACCGAAAAGAAGGAGAGTATTTTATTGGGCGTACAGAGTTTGATTCGCCAGATGTGGATAATGAAGTGCTTATCGATGCATCAAAGCATTATTTAAAAACGGGAGAATATGTAAATATTGAGGTGTACGATGCGGCAGATTTTGATTTGTATGGAGTGCCAGTGTAATTTTTAAATGTGTATAAAGGTGTAATTAGCATATTTGTTGCCGAATTTTAAGGGAACAGAATTGATTTTTTTTGGATAAAAATAACACAATTCGTAATTCTAAATTCGTAATTTCGACAGTATTTCAAAATAGAAATTATGCCTTCAGATTCAGACTGTATTTCATTTAAAGAGACAGGATATTTTTCTTCCCTTATTTGTGATTATTTAGATCAAAAGGAAAAACTTGAGCCGTTTTATGAGCGCTATCCAAGCTTAACTAGTTTTAAAGATCAAATTAAAGAAAAGCAAGCTAGTTTTTCTGATAAAAACAGACTGGTATTAGTTGAAAGTTTAAAAAAACAATACCGCAAAACTACTTTAACCGAGCGTACCCAAAATAATATAGAATTATTAGCAAATAGAGCTACTTTTACGGTTACTACAGGGCATCAGTTAAATTTGTTTACGGGTCCTTTGTATTTTTTATATAAAATAATTTCAACAATTAATCTTGCCGAAAAATTAGGAAAAACACATTCGGAATATAATTTTGTGCCAGTATATTGGATGGCTTCCGAAGATCATGATTTTTTAGAAATTAATTACTTTACGCTTCACGGAAAAAAAATTGCTTGGAATAAAACCGAAGGTCTGGGAAATGCCAACGGATATGTAGGAGAATACAACACCGAAGGCTTGGATGAGGTTTTTGAAGTTTTAAAAGAAGAGCTTGGGGGAGGTAAAAATGCCGATTATTTAAAGCAATTATTTGAAAAAGGATATTTAGCACATACTAATTTAGTAGATGCTACGCGGTATATAGTAAATGAATTGTTCGGAAGTTACGGGGTAGTTATTGTTGATGGTAATAATGCAGCTTTGAAAGCTCTTTTTGTGCCTGTAGTTGAGCAAGAATTAAAATTAAAGACAACTTTTAACGAAGTTGCAAAAACAACAAAAGCCTTAATTGAACAAGGTTATAAGGCTCAGGTGACTCCTCGAGAAATTAATTTATTTTATGGAGTAAAAGGATTTAGAGAACGCATTGTGCAAGTTGATAAGGAAAATTATGCTACGATTAATAAGGAGTTTAAATGGACTTCGCAAAAAGAAATTCTTGCCGAAGTGTCAAAAAATCCAGAGCGTTTTAGCCCAAATGCGTTAATGCGCCCAATATACCAAGAAGTAATTTTGCCAAACCTATGCTATATTGGAGGTGGAGGAGAATTGGCATATTGGCTTCAGTTAAAATCATCGTTTCTGTCTTTTAACGTTCCATTTCCTGTAATTTTATTGCGAAATTCTGCATTGTTGATTTCTAATAAGCAAAACAAAAAATTATCAAAATTATCAATTACTCCTAAGGAGTTGTTTATGAATCTTTCTGAATTGATAAATTATAAAGTGAGGCAAATTTCCGATATTCCAATTGATTTTAGAAAGCAAAAAAAGATATTAGAGACGCAATTTGAAATACTGAATGCTTTAGCAGAAAAAACAGATAAAAGCTTTTTAGGAGCTGTAAATGCTCAAAAAGTAAAGCAAATAAAGGGCTTAGTTAATTTGGAAAAACGATTATTAAAAGCGCAGAGGTTAAAATTATCTGATCATGTGTCAAGGCTTACTTCGATACATAACGAGTTATTTCCACAGCAGAGTTTACAAGAGCGGAAGTCTAATTTTTCTGAATTTTATTTAGAATATGGTGTTGATTTAATTCCAAATTTAAAAAATGAATTAAATCCACTAAAGCAAGGATATTCTTTCATTTTTTTATGAACAATCTGGATTAACAACAATGTAAATAGAATACTTTTGAATGGATTAACATTTTTTTAAGTAGCTAAATTTTTTTTATAGCTATTTGATAAGTATGTTAATTTAATTATCACTGTTATTAATTGCATTTTTTGTGTATTAATAATAAGGTAATTTAAAAAACACACACATTCAAAACGTATTAAAATGAAAATACATTTGTTAGCTATTTTTATGGTATGCTCTCAATTTATTTTTAGTCAAAATAAAGTGCTGGTATTTCATAAAACCAATGGATTTAGACACGGTTCTATTGCCGATGGGATTGATATGATTAAAAATTTAGGGGAAGCAAATACTTTGTGGACTACAGATGAAACTAATAATGCAAATGTATTTACTGAAGAAAATTTAGCAAATTATAAAGTAGTTGTTTGGTGCAATACAAGTGGTAATAACTTGTTAAATAATGATCAACAAATAGCATTTGAGAATTATATAAAATCTGGAGGTGGTTTTGTAGGTATTCATGCGGCAACAGATACATATCGCGACAAATCATGGCCTTTTTATAATGAATTAGTTGGGGCTATTATTCAAATCAACCCAAACCATACTAGAGGGAATCATTCAAATGTAATGGATGTTGTAAAAGTAAATGAAAATCATCCTTCAATATCTTTTATTGATGAGTCATGGGATAAAGTTGAAGAATATTATTACTGGAAAAATAATGGTGGGCAATTGTTTTCTGGAAATAAAAATTTATTAATAGTAAGACAAACAACTGGACCTAATGGCAGAAAAAATGATTATGATGAGTCAAGACCAATGTCATGGTATAAAGAGTACATGGGCGGACGCTCATTTTATACTGCTTTAGGGCATAGTGGCAATGATTACAAACAAAATAACACTTTTATAAAGCATGTAGAAGAAGGAATAAAATGGGCTGGAGAATTTGAAAATGATGAAGTTTTAAGTGTTGAAGTTCTTGAAAATCTTCCAGATGAAGAGCAAGTATTTGTAACACCAAATCCTGTTACAAATTTGTTAACTGTAAATGGTTTAAATAGTAAGTTGGTTTACGATTTACATGTTAAAATTTATGATGTTAAAGGAAAGCAATTATTATCACAGGCATTAAGTGTTTCGGTGAATACTATTGATTTTTCTGAATATACAACCGGAGTTTATTTTGTGAAGTATTCGAATCCGGCTATTCCGCCACAGCGAATTGTAAAACAATAAAGAAGGCAATGTTGTGAAGTGTTTTGTTTTAGGGTAAAGTCTTGTTTAGTTGTTTTAAATTACTTATTAGTGAAATTTGATTTTGGAATAAATTAAGGGACTACATAGTTTCCTTCCCAGTTGTTGTTTTTAATAGAATAAGTAGCTCTAATATGTTGGGGTTTTTTAATTTCTAAATAGTCTACAGTAGTAAAAGTAAAAAGTAATTTACAAAAGTAAATAGTATCTTTTTGGTAGGTGACATTTTTAGGGTCATCTATACGGCTACCCGGAGCCAAATGTGTAGTATAATCTCTTTGTGCTTTTTCAGAAATAGTATTCCATTCATTGGGATCGGTAGTATTGTCAATTGAAATCATACCGTTAAGTTGAATTTGTTTCATTTGAATATAATCAAAAAAGAGTAAAGACGCATTGGGGTTTTGCTTAAAATCAGCTACTTTTTTAGTGCGACTGTCTGTGTAAATCGTGATGGTGTTTTCTTCAATTTCTCTAACAACCACCATGCGTTGTGTAGGTTTTTTTTGAGATATACTTGACAAGCAGGCATATCGGTAAGGGTGTTTAGCAGTTTTTATACCAGTGCTTAAATCTTTAAAAATAGTTGTTAAAAGTTGAGTAGGCATATAATTATAAAGTTAAACTTGTTAAAGCGACTTTCTAAGGTAATGTATTTAATTCGTTTTATAAATGAAAACTCAGTTATGAACTATGTATTTGTAATAAGTTGAATTAATTTTTGCATACACTATTTTACAGGTTTCAATTAAATAGTATTTTTGCCCATGCAAAATAATGTCCTTATCCTAGATTTTGGTTCGCAATACACACAGTTAATTGCGCGCAGAGTTAGAGAACTCAATATTTATTGTGAAATTCATCCGTTTAATAAAGTGCCTAAAAACTTATTAGATTTTAAGGCAGTTGTACTTTCGGGTTCGCCATCTTCGGTGCGAAGTGATCAAGCTCCACATGTGGATCTTTCAGAAATACGAGGTAAAAAGCCCCTTTTAGGGGTGTGTTACGGAGCACAATATTTGGCCCATTTCCATGGAGGTGAAGTGGCGCCATCAAATACTAGAGAATACGGTAGAGCAAACTTGTCTTATGTAAAAAATGGAGAAACATTTTTTGAAGGAATCAACGAAGGTTCACAAGTATGGATGAGTCATAGTGATACCATTAAATCATTGCCTGCAGGTGGAGTATGCTTAGCAAGTACACATGATGTTGAAAATGCGGCGTATAAAATAGAAGGAGAAGAAACCTATGCAATTCAATTCCATCCAGAAGTATATCATTCAACTGATGGGAAACAATTATTAGAAAACTTTTTAGTAAAAATAGCTGGGGTAGCTCAAGAGTGGACACCAAACTCTTTTGTTGATACTACTGTAGCAGAACTAAAAGAAAAAATAGGATCCGAAAAAGTAATTTTAGGATTAAGTGGAGGTGTCGATTCTACTGTAGCAGCAGTATTATTGCACAAAGCTATTGGAAGTCATTTACAATGTATTTTTGTAAATAATGGTTTGCTTCGTAAAAATGAATTTGAAAGTGTATTGGAGCAATACCATGGAATGGGCTTAAATGTAAAAGGGGTTGATGCTTCGGCACGCTTTTTGGATGCCTTAGCTGGCGAAAGTGACCCAGAAGGTAAACGAAAGATTATTGGAAAAGCTTTTGTAGATGTGTTTGATGATGAATCAAAATTGATTGATGATGCAAAATGGTTGGCACAAGGAACTATTTATCCAGATGTTATTGAGTCGGTTTCGGCAACAGGAGGACCTTCGGCAACCATAAAATCACATCATAATGTAGGTGGATTACCCGATTATATGAAATTAAAAGTAGTGGAACCTTTACGCGCTTTATTTAAAGATGAGGTGCGTAGAGTAGGTGCCTCTCTTGGAATTGATCCAGAACTATTAGGGCGTCACCCTTTTCCAGGTCCTGGATTAGCGATTCGTATACTTGGAGATATTACAGCCGAAAAGGTGGCTATTTTACAAGAGGTGGATGCCATTTTTATTAACGGATTAAAAGAAGAAGGTCTGTATAATAGTGTATGGCAAGCTGGAGCTATTTTACTGCCGGTAAATAGCGTAGGAGTAATGGGAGATGAACGTACTTATGAAAAATGTGTAGCCTT
Organism: uncultured Aquimarina sp.; assembly: GCA_947489195.1. Taxonomy (GTDB): domain Bacteria; phylum Bacteroidota; class Bacteroidia; order Flavobacteriales; family Flavobacteriaceae; genus Aquimarina. The sequence goes on from CANLCT010000023.1 coordinate 48,714, forward strand.
ACGTGCAGTTGAAAGTACCGATGGTATGACAGCCGATTGGGTAAATTTGCCTTACGAGTTTTTGCAAAAAACATCGAATGCAATAATTAATAGAGTAAAAGGAGTTAATAGAGTGGTATATGATATTAGTTCAAAACCACCAGCAACTATTGAATGGGAATAAATGAAATAGGTTGTTTCCTTTATAATAAATAAAATTAGTGCGTTGGTTCTTATTGAAAAAAAATAATGAATGCAACGCACTAAATTTTATGTTTGAACTTACATAGTGTTTTTAATTGCGGTAAAAGATAATTTCCAAGTCAATAAAAAATTAAGATGAGTTCATTATTTAAGTGTATATTGTTTTATAAATTATAAGTGTATGAAAAACATTTTGATGCTGATTGTAGCTTTTTTTAGTTGTATTCAGCTTGCTCAAGCTCAGTTTAATTTTAAGCAACATAAGGTAGAAAAAGGCGAAGATGTATATTCAATTGCCAAACTTTATGGAACTACTCCCGAGGCAATTTATAATTTAAATCCTATGGCAGAACAAGGTATACAGCCTGATACCTTTATTGTACTTCCAAATGTTGTAACACCACCAGAAACATTTGTTGAAGGAATTGTGTTTAAAAAACATAAAACAAAGAAAAAGGAAACACTATACAGTATTGCCCGAAAGTACAAAGTGACGGTTGATGAGGTGAAAAAATACAACACATTTTTAGATGAAGATCCATTACGTAAAGGGGATATATTAAAAATTCCACTACCTGCACCCAAAACAAACAAAGTGATACGTAAGTTAGGGGGTAGCAAAAAAGAAGATGTAACTATTTCAAAAAAGGATACATCAAAAGCTACAAAAATTTATACGGTACAACCTAAAGATACTCGTTATGGGATTGCCCGTAAATTTGGAATTACTATACCAGAATTGGAAAATATGAATCCAAATTTGGGTGAAGACTTTCCTATCGGGATTCAAATTTTAGTTCCTGCATTAGTCTCGGATGAGTCATCAAATACAGATCAAAAATTTAAGTTGTATCAGGTAATGCCAAAAGAAACTATCTATAGTTTAACACGAAGGTTTGAAATTAGTTCAGATTCATTAGCGATATTAAATCCAACTGTAAAAGAAGGGCTAAAGGCAGGAATGATTTTGCGTTTGCCTAATTTAGATAGTTTGGAAACAATCGATAGCGGTGTGTTAATGAATTTAGAAAATAGAATAAGTTATCCAGAAACAAAGACAATAGCAGTAATGCTTCCCTTTGGAATGGATAAAGTCGATTTTAGCGAAGAAGAAACACTAAAAGAACATATTAAAAAAAGTAAGTTGGTGCGTTTAACAATTGACTTTTATACAGGAGTATTGTTAGCTGTAGAAGCAGCAAAAGAGAAAGGGATTAGCGTAGATTTAAATGTTTTTGACACACAAAAAAGTGATGCTGTTGTTGCCAAATTAATAAAGAATGAAGCTATTGAAGCCAGCGATGCAGTAATAGGGCCTTTGTATAAAAAAAATGTCGAAAAAGCAGCATCATTATTAAAATCATCCAATACTCCAGTATTGTCTCCGATTTCAAATACAGTAAGTGCGAAGTATAAAAATGTATTTCAAACTAAACCATCGGCTTCGGTGTTAGAAGATAAAATAATTAATTACGTTAAAAAGGATACTTCAAATAAAGATATTATCATTATTGCTGATAAGAAGAGTGAAAAAGTAAAACAGAAATTGAAAAGTGCTTTTGCAGAAGCGAAAGTGCTAGATCCAGAAGAAGAGAATTTTTTGAAAGAAGCAAATTTAATAGAAGCACTTGGAGATGCTGATGATAATAAAGAAATTTGGGTGTTTTTAGAAACCTCAAATATGCAATTAATTAGTAATGTGGTTCCTTTTTTAAATGCCCGAGCAAAATCGCATAAAATTACATTATTTACAACAGATAAATCAAATGTTTACGATAATGAATCTATTTTGAATACGCATCTTTCAAATTTAAAATTCCATTACCCTTCTGTTCAAAAAGAAGTAAGTATTGAGGAACGTTCTAAAGTTTATGAAACTTATAAATCAAAGTATGGCGTATTACCAAATCATTATGCAATACGTGGTTATGATTTAACTTATGATTTGTTATTACGATTAGGGTCATCATTTGATATTTACGAACAAGCTAGCCAGAATTTCACTACTGAATATAACGAAAATAAATTTGGATATGTTATAAATCCTGAAGGAGGTTATACGAATGCGGCTTGTTATATCATGCGTTATGCAAAAGGCTTGGAATTTAAAGTAGTCGAGTAATGAGACTATTGATTTTTTGTTTGTTAATATCACTGCAAGTAATAGGGCAAAATAAGCGAGATGTTTCGCAAAATAGAGTCTATTACAACCAACATCCAAAATTAACCTGGAATTCTTTTAAAGGGGAAAAGCCAAGTAATACTGAATTCGCGGCTAGTGTAAATACAGGGATTGGCTTCAAATGGAGTTATGCAACCGATCAGGGTATAATTGATTTGCAATATGAAGTGGTTAGTTATGTACAACCTAATTTTTCATGGGTTGTTGAAAAAGAAAAGGATGCAGAATTATTAACACACGAACAACTGCATTTTGATATAACAGAATTGCATGCCCGTATGTTTAGGAAAAGATTAAGTGAATATAAGTTTGGAAGGAATATACGTAAAGCTATGAGTAAAATACATGGGGATATTGAATTTGAGCGTAACCAAATGCAAAAAACTTATGATAATGAAACCGAACATTCAAAAAATACGGTGAAGCAATTATTTTGGGATGAAAAAATAGCTAAATTGTTAGAAAAGTTTAAAGCCTACTCAAAATAAATAAAAAAAAAGATTCTTAGTGATAGACCAAAAACAATTTCTTTTAGATCTAGCAAAGGCGAAAATGCCCTTTGGAAAGTATAAAGATCGTTTTTTAATTGATTTGCCCGAATATTATATTGTGTGGTATAAAAATAAAGGTTTTCCTAAAGGGAAATTGGGCTTACAAATGGAAAGTGTGTATGAATTAAAGCTAAATGGATTAGAGGATTTAGTCAGAAAACTAAGATAAGTTTATATTTTCTCAAAACTCCGCTTTCATTTTTAAAAGTATCTATTCATTAATTGTAGTAGAAATAACTTTTTGAAAAAAAATTAGGGTTTTTTAGGAGTTAGTTGTCTTAATAGAAATCATAAATTTTTTTCTATGAAAAAGACAATAACCAAATTAGTATTATTTTCAATAGTGTTTTTAGGAATTTCATGTAGTTCAGATGATAACACAGAGTCAGAACCCCTTTCGATAAGCACAATAAAGTCATTACGCCCACAAGTAACAGTAAAAAATGCAATGTTTACTGCAGATGGGAAAGAGGTAGATCCCACTTTGGCTATTCAAGGAGTAAATTCTAATGATGAATTTAAATTTGCACTTCCATTATTAAGAGTAGGTGATAAGTTTACCACATTCCTTTTTTTACTTTTTGAAGGTGAGGCTGATTTTAAGTGGATTATAGCAGATGATAGAGAAGGAACAAATGCAAAACCTATTGAAGGAGCAGATATGGAAACATACATAACTACAGCCGCACTTTTAGGAAAGTATTTAGGAGCAGAGTTTAAAGCAGAAGGAGTAGAAAGAGTAATAAAGAGTCAATTTATTGGACCTTTTATAGAAAAGGAATAAAATAGAGCCAATATAATAGTCAGAAAAAGATTCCGTATAAAGATTTAGAGATCTATTTGAAAATAATATTGAGATTAATTAAACCCAGATTATGTAATAGAACTTTGTAATGAGACATGCAACCACAATAAAAACAAGTGCTTTCTCAATTTCAGCATAGCACCGCTATGGTTAAATTGAAAAGTGTAATGAAGTGTTTATTTTTGAAGTGGTTTCATGGTATAATAAATTTTCTGTTGCATAATTTGGGTTAAATATAAACCTCCATATCACTTTGCATTTATTAAAAGTATATATGGAGGTATATAATAAATCATATTAAAATTATGAGTTATTTATTTATAATTTTAAAAAATTAATCAATAATTAGTTTTTTTGTTTTGTTATTTATTTTTACAAAATAAAGACCACTTGATATATTAGATAAATCAATAGCACTTTGTCCATTTTTAGCTGTAGTAGTAATTATTGATTTACCAGTAAAATCTAAAATAGAAATAATATCAGTGACTAATGTGTTTTCTATAGTAATTGTATTTCCTTGAGAAACCGGATTTGGGTATAAAATTAAGCTGTTGCTAATTTCATTGGCTAATAATTTAGCTCCAGCAATAGGAGTTCCAAAAACTTCAATTTCAGCAATATTCAAAAAACCAACTCCTATGAGTTGAATTCTAACATAGCGTCCAACAATATTTACACCAACACTTGTAGGTCTTTCGGCAATATCACTCTGGAAAAAAACACCAACATTAGGTTGGTTAGCTGTAGTTACAATATCAGTAGATGTAAATGGTTGATCAGAAATGAATAATTGATAATCACTTAAACGTTCGGCGCAACAATCTTGTCTATTCCATATATTAACTTGGTCTAGATTGAATCTGCCTTCTAGGTCAATTTCTAACCACGTGTTTCCATTCTCATCCGAATGCGAAAAATTATTAGTGTTGCCATCAATAGCAAAATTTGCGGTTAAACCAAAAAGGGTACTAGATTGAGTGGCAGTTTTATTGAGAGCCACATTAGCTCTAGGGCCAGATGGAGGAGGAGTTGTGTTATTTACATTTATAGTTATGGATTGTGATGTAACAGCACCATTATTATCTGTGGCAACAGCTTGTAAAGTGTGCGGGCCAGCTGTAAGATTATTCAATAAAGTATCATTTGAAGTACCATTGTCAGCTCCCCAATTGTATGGCGCTATATTTTCCTGTCTTATAAATGAACCATCAAAAAATAATCGGACATTAGAAATGTTTCCATCTATATCATTTGCATTAACAGTAACTCCAATATTGCTTCCCGTGGTAAAATTTGCTCCGTTTAAAGGGTTGGAGAATGAAATTTGTGGGGGTTGATTACCAATTGGAGTTGGATTATTATTGCTGGTTGTATTAAAAGAAATAGGAGTGTTGTCATCTGCAAAACCGCTATCATTATCAACAGACATAAATACCAATAATAAAATCTGATGACCAGGATCTAAATCAGACGATGAAGGGATGGGGTTATTCCCTGCCTCGTCAAAACTTGTGGGGATAGTATATGAAAAGTTGGTAGTACCAGTATTAGCTGAATCTCCAGGAATAGCTACAGTAAATGGGCTAGTGGCTACTTCATTTCCGTTTTCATCTAATTCCCTTACTTGAACAGCAACATAATTTAAATCTTCTTCATTTCCATTAGTTATACCTGTAGCATAGCTTAAATTAAGAGTAGCTGTTTGTCCAGCGGTAAACTGAGGTAAAGGGTTTCCTGCCGATACAAATGAAGGGCTATTATTAAAAGTAAGGCTTCGATTTCTATTTGTAGTATTTACAGGAGGATTACCTCCATTTGAACTTACAGGTTTATATACTCGAATCCAATCTACTCTCATAGTATGGTCAGCCCTTCTACTTATTTCGGTATCGGTAGGCGATCGACCAGCATCAGCTTGGAAACTTTGATCTTCAACATTAATAATGATGTCCATTTCTTTTGAAAATTGACGACCATTATTTAAATGATTAAATGGATCAATAACACTAATATTCGAAGCTGCTTGAGCAGCTTGTAAGTTTGGAGCAGTAATCATTTGCTGAAAACCAGCTCTAGCTCCAGTTTCAAATACTAGCTGACCACCTGGTTGATTGCTGGTGACTCCTGCAGGATATGTTGCTTCAAATTGGCCATTTATAAGTCTGCTTTGTAAGGCGTTATTATCAACAATTCTCTGTAACTGCCCGTCAATGTAGTACTCTAGTCTAGTTGGCGAAACCCAGTATACACCTATGTTAACAGTACGTCCTCCCCATTGAGTAATGCCTTGTCTTCTCCAAAAGCTATTAAAATCTCGAGGTTGATAATCTGTAAATGGTTGGCGAATAAAAACATGATGACTTAAGTGAATACGTTCGGCAAAAAAAGCATTTCTACCATCGTCACCTGTACCTCCATAAGCTTCAATAATATCGATCTCCTCGGTATCATCGGGGCTTAATAACCAAACATCTGAGGCAAGCATGGAATTCATTATTTGTATTCTAGCTTCAATAAATACGGGGTATTTGACTCTATTTAAGTTTGTCATACAGCCAGATCTTGTAGCAAAATTATAGAGTAATTCACCGTTAAAACCTCTTTTTACTTCACCTGGTACTCGTGATGCGATAATGTTCAAAAAACCACCTTGAACCGAAATCTGATTTGGAGTCCATATAGTTGGACCAGGTCCAGGAAAACTGTTAGGAGCACCATTGGGTTGATCGTGGTAAGTGTTATACCATTTGGCAGCTTGCCCCGGAGGGCCAAAGTTTACTCGAGTATTACTCGCGTTGAATGTATAGTTAAAATCATCGGAAGGGGCTTCTTGAAGTTGCCAAATATTTCCAGAACCAGGGTTCGGGGGAATAGGTACATTGTCCCAATCTCGTTGAGCATATAGGTTAAATAAGCAAAATAATAATAAGAGCGAAGTTAATTGTAAATGTTTCATGTTTTAAGTGTTTAATTTTTTAAGAAATCGTTTTCGTTAAATTAAATCTTTAAAACAATGATATATTAAACTATATAGTCTTTTGATGTTACTTTATTGATATTTTAACTTAATTTTTATTGAATATATATCAAAACAACAAATGGGGTAAAAAATTATTATTTAAGATTATGTTGTAATTAGAAAAGGCCTCTCGATAATTCGAGAAGCCTTTTCTAATTTATTTTATTTGGAAAAAATTAGTTTACTATTAATTTTTTTGTTCTTTGATTCATTTGAATAAAATAAATTCCACTTGATAAATTAGGTAAATCAATGAGTGTTTGCTCATCATTAGCATCAATACTCATTATTGATTTTCCTGAAATATCGTAAATAGAAATTACATCAGTTACAGTCGTATTTTCAACAGTTATTGTTTCGCCTTGTAAAACTGGGTTTGGATACATAATCAATTCATTTGATTGCGTATCAAAATCATCTGAATTCAATAATTTTGCGCCAGCACTTACTGGAGTACCAAACACTTCAATTTCGGCAATGTTTAGTATTCCAACACCAATTAATTGAACTCTAACATATCTTCCAATTCTGCTAAAACCAACACTAGTAGGTCTTTCAGCAATATCATTTTGAAAGAATACACCAACGCCAGGTTGATTCGCAGTAGTAACTATATCTTTCGATGTAAAAGCTTGATCAGAAACGAATAATTGATATTCACTTAATCGTTCTGCACAACAATCTTCTCTATTCCATATATTAACTTGATTAAGATTAAATCTGCCTCCTAAATCAATTTCTATCCATGCGTTGGCATCTTCATCAGTATGATTAAAGTTATTGCGATCACCATCAACAACAAAACTAGCCTCTAAACCAAAAAGAGTACTTGATTGCGTTGCCGTTTTATTTAAAGCAACGTTTGTGCTTATGCCAGAACCTCCTGGACTTGAAACAGGTGCTGGTGTAGGACTAGGAGCTGGAGCTGGTGTTGGATTTGGACTAGGAGACACTACATTAATAGTAATAGATTCAGTAGTGCTGTTTCCATTATTATCAGTAGCGATAGCTTCTAATGTATGACTTCCAACACTTAAATTTCTTAAAATGTTATCAGCGTTATTTGAGTTATCAGTTCCCCAATTATATGGTGTAATGTTTTCTTGACGAACCAAATTTCCATCAAAAAACAAACGTACATTGGTAACATTGCCATTAGGATCAGTTGCATTAACTGTAACACCTAAGTTTGCTCCTACATTAAAATTAGTGCCATTACTTGGGTTAGAAAATGATACTATTGGATTTGTATTATTAACAGTCGGTGCTGGAGTAGGAGACGGTGCTGGAGATGGTGAAGGTGACGAAACTGGTGCGGCAGGAGCGTTTGGACTTACATTATTGATGTAAGTAATCGTTGTGCTAGCATCGGCAAAGGCAGCGTCATTATCTACAGACATAAATAATATTAATAATAACTGGTGACCATCTTCGAGTTCATCCGATGAAGGAATAGGGTTATTCCCTTCTTCATCAAAAGTACTTGGAATGGTATAGGCAAAATTAGCAATCCCTTGGTTAGCCAAATCTGGAGTTCTGTCAATATCAATAATTGCTGTAAAAGGACTAGAAGCTACTTCTTCACCATCTTCATCTATTTCTCTTACTAAAACAGCAATGTAATTGATAGCTTCTTCGTTACCATCTTCACTACCTGTAGCGTATGTCATACTTAAACTCACTTCTTCTCCAGCTTCAAATTCGGGATCTATAGCACCACTTGGCGCAAATAAGTTTCTGTTTGAAAATACTAAAGAACGATCTCTATCAGTATTTACAGGTGCGTTTTGTGGACCATTTACAGACACAGGCTTGTAAACACGAATCCAATCTACTCTCATTATATTATCCTCTGGTCTATTTATTTCTACATCACTTGGTGAACGCCCAGCATCTGCCTGAAAACTTTGATCTTCAACATTGATAATGATATCCATTTCTCTTGAAAAACGACGTCCATTTTGTAAATGATCAAAAGGGTCAATAACACTAACATTGGACAAGTTTTGAGCCTCATCTAAACTAGATGCTACATTCATTTGTTGAAAACCAGGTAAATTTGGATCAAAGAATAATTCGCCAGTTCTTCCAGTACTGGTTACTCCTGCAGGATATGTAGCTTGAAATTGCTCATCAATTAATCTAGATGTTACGGCATTGTTATCCACAATACGTTGTAATTGACCATCAATATAATATTCAAGTCTTGTTGGCGATACCCAGTATACTCCAATATTTACAGTTCTTCCTCCCCATTGGTTTACAGCACGTCTTCTCCAAAAACTATTAATATCTCTAGGCTGATAATCTCTGAAAGGTTGACGTATAAATACATGATGACTCAAGTGTATGCGTTCAGCAAAAAATTGATTACGACCATCATCACCTGCACCACCGTAAGCTTCAATAATATCAATTTCTTCAGTGTCATCGGGACTTAAAAGCCAAACATCAGAAGCTAACATGGAATTCATTATTTGCACTCTAGCTTCTACATACACAGGGTAAATTACTCTGTTTAAGTTTGTCATACAGCCACTTCGCGATGAAAAATCATAGGTTTGTACGCCATTAAGATCTATTTTAGCTTCTCCAGGAACTCGTGATGCAATTATGTTTAATGTTCCCCCTCCTACAGAAATGTGATCTCTGGTCCAAATAGTTGGTCCAGGACCAGGAAACAAGTTTGGCCTGCCATCAGGTTGATCATGGTATTGGTTGTACCATTTAGGCGCTTGGCCAGCTGGTCCAAAATTGGCTCTGTTTCCAGTAGCATTAAAGGTGTAATTAAAATCATCAGAAGGAGCTTCTTGTAACTCCCAAATTCTTCCCGTTCCAGGATCTGGTGGAATAGGTACATTGTCCCAATCTCGTTGAGCATTTGAATGAATTGTAAATGATAATAATAAAAGCGATAGTAATTCAAGTTTTTTCATAGACAATTTTTTGATTGTTTTTTTTGAGAAAATGTTTTCGTGTGTTTTTTTTAATGATATTGTGAATTAGTCATTACTAAAGCTAAAAACTAACGGGTTGTTAAAAAATAAGAGCTATAATTTTGTGAATCGTTTGCCTTTTTTTCTGTAGGTATAATTGTTTTTTGTTAACTAGTTGTTATTTAATGAGTTGATTTTTTTATTTTTGTATTTCGGAAATGTTAAAAATATATTAAAACAAATAAAAAAGTAAAATTTCACATGAAAATAGAGGTGCATTTAATGATATCTTCAAACTAGTAAAGCTATTTTTATGAAGTTTATAGTGTGTAGTTTTTAAAAGAATTATTCGAAATAGATAGTAAAACTAGGTATAGGTATATAGTTTTCTATTAAAATTACTGTAAAATAGATTAGTAATTTTGATTTTTTTAGGTGTTAGCTTACCTAAGTAAATAGTTAGATCAGCTCATTTTAACTTACACTTAAAAGGAGCTATTTAAGATTGATGTATTAAAAACCAAGTATAACTTTAGAAATGTAGAAGAATAAAAATATTCCAAAAATATCATTGCTGGTAGTAATAAAAGGACCTGTTGCAATGGCAGGATCAATGCCTTTTTTGTCTAATATAATAGGTACAAATGTGCCTATTAATGAAGCAATAATGATAACAGAAAGCATAGAAATTGCTATAGTAAAACTAACTAAAGGTTGTTGACCTACAATAAAACCAAATAAAATAACGAGTAAGCCAAGGGCGGTACCGTTAATTAGACTCAATCCAACTTCTTTTATTAATCTGTTCCATAAACTTCCTTTTACATTATCATTAGCCAAACCTTGAACAATAATTGCGCTTGATTGTACGCCAACATTTCCGGCCATAGCGGCAATTAGTGGTGTAAAAAAGAAAAGTATGGGAAAAGTTTCCAAAGCAGTTTCAAAACCTTTCATAATGTAAACACTTCCTAAACCGCCAAATAATCCTAAAACTAACCATGGTAAACGTGCTTTGGTAAGGTCAAAAATATTATCATCAGCTTCAACATCACTAGAAATACCTGCGGCTAATTGATAATCTTTTTCAGCTTCATCCTTAATAAAATCGACAATATCATCAATGGTAATACGCCCCATGAGTCTTCCGATTTCATCAACTACGGGAATGGCTTCAAGGTCATATTTTTGCATTATACGAGCAACATCTTCATTTTCTGTAGTAACGGTTACAAAATCAACTTTAGGAATGTAAACTTGCGATATGTTATAGCTTGCAGGTGCAACCATTAAATCCTTTAATGACAAACGCCCTTTTAATTTATTAGAATTGTCAACCACATAAATGGAATGTACGCGAGTTACTCCTTCTGCTTGTAACCTAATTTCATTTAAACATTGGGTTACCGTCCAGTTTTCGTTGACTTTAACCAATTCTTTAGCCATAAGTCCACCAGCTGTATCATCTTCATACCTTAAAAGATCAACAATATTTTCAGCATGGTCTTCATCTTCAATTTCAGCAATTACATTTTCAATTCGCTCAACAGGAAGTTCATTTAAAATATCGGCAGCATCATCGGTGTCTAATTCATCAAGTTCTTCTGCAATTTCTTTTGCAGATAATTTTTTTAAAATATCTTCCCTAAAATCTTCTTCAACTTCCATTAAAGCTTCAGAAGTTTTTTCTGTTTCTAAAACTTTAATCAAATAAGTAGCCTCTTGAACATTTAAAGCTTCTAAAATTTCAGCAAGATCGGCAAAGTGTAAATCATTATACAGGACACTTAATTTTACCTCATTTTTATTGTTAATGAGATCCTTTATTTCGTCTGTAAGTTCTTTCGTAAGTTCAAAAGCCATAACTCGCGATTTTTTTGGGGTGGTAAATCGTAAGCAAAGATACTTACTTATGCTAAAGTGTGCATTTTTTTAAGTCTTAAAAAAAATATGCTTATCCGTATTAGTACCTAATTTCGTAAATTAGACCTAATTTAAGAGCGATAAAAATGCGAATATTAGA
>CANLCT010000024.1 GCA_947489195.1 uncultured Aquimarina sp.
TGAAGATATTCATAACTGATTTTTACTCTAAAATAAGGCTTTTTATACAATTATGGATAATTACGGATATTCAATAAGGTTTTGATAATTTATGTGTTAAAAAAAATAGCAATCATAATTTTTACTACTTATATATATAAATATTATTTATTAATTACCAATAAGTCTAAAAGCTAAGTATTTGGTTGTAATCGATTTAAAAGGCGGCTTAGCGATGCTTGATTGCTATTTGTATTTTAATAGTAAGAATGTCTTTTCTATAACGTTTAAGTGGTTTTTTTTGGTTTTTCTAAATGATTGATTCGCTTTACTTTCGGCAAATAATTTAACCAATTAAATATGAAAAAATTAACATTATTAGCCGTATTATTAGTAAGCCTTATAGGCTATTCGCAGGGTTGTTTTGATCCCAATTGGAATTGGGAAAATCCGCAAGCATGGAAAGTATATTACCCCGATGGTGTTTTCAACTTCAGTCCGTATACAAATTTAAATAGTGCAGACATCAAAACTATTATTGATGCCGACGATTTAAAAAAAGTAAATGGATGGGTGGTGCTAGACAAGCAATTAGGCTGTCCAAGTATTCCAGTAGAACAGCCACATGTCATTTTTTACAACAAATTTACAGGTATCGTTCGTGTAATGTCTATCAACACATCAGGCGGAAGTAGCTCACATGGGTTGTTAGCCGTAGATTGGGGGAGTTCACTCCATCGTTCCTCTTTGTTAACACATACTAGTGCGTTTTCACGACCTAATACTGAGTATCCAGCACGTGAACAAGACATGGTAACCAACGTGATTGATTTATTTGCTAACCAGCGTAATGCTTGGTGGACTACCGAATTTCAAGTAGCCTTTGATCAAAAAACAAAGTCATCGCAGCGTGGTACATTTTTACATTTTAGAGTGTTTAATGTAATAGAATCTGACATTCAGTTGCAAGGAGATATTGATTTATTATCACAATCGGTACAAATAAAAGGAGCCGAAGAAGAAGAAGGAACCAGTAGGTCTGCTAAAGACTGGATTATTGCAGGCGCTACAGCTGTAGAAAAGTTGGAGCCAGGAGAGTGGAGTAAGCATATCAAAGAAGCGGATAAAGCTATACGCAAAATTCGTGATAAAGCCATTAGGAACTCGCACGAAAGTAATGCTTGGAGTGCTTTGGCTGATGCGACAACCAGTTTAGCTGGTATAACAGGAGGCCCAACCAGAGCTAATCGTGTACTAAAGTCTATTGCTGAAAATGCGGGAGTAGTGGGTAGTATTGTAGGTGTGGCTTCTGATTTGTTTGGGTTCTCTGGTAAAGGTTCTAACACACCTTCACCAGTACAAATTACTCCTTTTAGAACTACGGGAACCATAACGCAATCGGGAACTATTAAAACAAGTACGCAAAATGCCAATTTTGTGATGAACTTGCCAGGGATAAAACCAACCAATCAAACTTATTATACATGCCCTATCGGTGTTATGAATATTGAGAATGATTTGCGAATTGATATGCGTTCTTGGGAGGAAGAGAAACCATTGTTAAAAGATTATGAGATTATATATAAATACAGATGGAAAAGAGGTAAACAAACACTGACTGAAGAAACGAAAAAGAGGCGTATCCCTTCGCGTAGGACAAATGAAAAAATATTTTTTACGTATAGATATGAACGTAAAAATTCTCTTCATTGTTCATTTGCTGACAGTAGAGATATCTTAAAATGGGAAAAGCATTCGAAATTACGTAAAGAGAAATATAAGTCAATTAGGCTTAGAGAAAATATATCTTTAGCAGTGAATAGTGCTTCAGAATTAGAGTTAGTTTCAGCAATAGTTTCTTTTCAAGGTAAAATAAAACCAATAGGCAATAAAAGAGCTCCAGCTTATGATTTATTTGAGACCTATGAACCATTACCTGTGGAATATGATTTGTTTAAAGGTGAATCAAATTTTTCAAGTGCTTTAAAATATAGTGAATGCCGTAAAAAAGGAAAGCCTAGTTTGGTGGAAAGTGATTTTAAAATGGAAAATCGTTGGATCAACAAAACTTCAAAGGCTTTAAATGATGGGAGGTACCAAATGATAAGTGGTGGCGAAGATTTGGGGAATGGTAAAGTCAATGAATTGTATAAATTCAGAACCAAATATGTGGATATTGCCAATGCTCGAGATTTAATTTTTGATGTACGCGAAGAAACTGAGGTAAGCCTTAAAATTATAGCTACATTTAAAGAAAAAAATAACCCGAGTGCTACCCATGTAGTATTGACTAATGAGTATATAATTGATGAAGGTGCAGCAGTAAAATCAACTACCGCTGAGCCATTTGAAAGAGGGGCAAATTGGACAAGAAGAATAAGAAGATGGAGGCAAATTTCTAATAATGAGTTAGATTTAAATTATTATAAAGATGGCGTAGCTTATGATAGCCCTCAAGACTGTAATTGTACACCTAATCGTACAGGAGGAAAACAATTAACAGCTATTACCGAGGCTGAAAAATTAGATTTAAAAAGTAGATTCACCCTATATCCTAATCCAGTATTTGATAAATTAGTGATTAACTATACTAAAATAGGTGATGCTTTACCAAGTATACTTGTTTCGGATGCCGCAGGAGCGATTTTAGTTAATGATACGCTAATGTCTGATGAAGAAACTATTGATTTTTCGACATATCCTCCAGGAACCTATTTAATTACTATTGTTGATGAGGGTAAATTCATTTCAAAAAGAGTAATTAAAGACTAGTTTTTTAGAGTAAAAAGAGTTTTTTAAAACAAAAAAGAGCAATAACGAAAGTTGTTGCTCTTTTTTTATACAGCTTCGAGTGATTTGTGTAATGGGTTCTCGATACATTTTCCCTTCGCTATCGCTGCGGTAAAACACTCGAACCAATCAGCGTGTTGTATTTGAGTTTAGTGTCTAGCTCAGCACTGCTTCGAGTGATTTGTGTAATGGAATGAAGCAAATAATATCGAGAAGTAGTATCTTAATACAATGAAAACATACCATGTCTATATTTTAAAATGCTCTGATCAAACTTTTTATACAGGAGTAACTTCAAATTTAACAAGAAGAATGTTTCAGCATAAAACAGGTTTTTATACCACAAGTTATACTTTTTCACGTAGACCTGTAGCCTTGGTTTTTTATGCAGAGTTTACGGATATTAATTTAGCATTAGAAAAAGAAAGACAAATTAAAAAGTGGTCAAAAGCTAAAAAGTGGTCAAAAGCTAAAAAGTTAGCCTTAATTAATGGAGCTTATGAAACATTACCAAATTTAGCGAAGAAGCAATTTAAGTAACGAGTTCTCGATACATTTTCCCTCCGCTATCGCTACATGAAAATACTCGAACCAATCAGCGTGTTTTATTTAAGTTTAGTATCGAGTTCAGCACTACTTCGAGTGATTTTCGAAATGCAATGGAGCAAATAATATCGAGTTCAGCACTGCTTCGAGTGATTTGTGCAATGCAATGGAGCAAATTGTATCGAGAAGTGTTTGTTGAGTTATAGCAACGTAGTTCTCGATACATTTTCCCTCCGCTATGGCTACGATAAAACACTCGAACCAATCAGCGTGTTGTATTCAAGTTTAGTATCTAGCTCAGCACTGCTTCGAGTGATTTGTGTAATGGAATGAAGCAAATTGTATCGAGCTTAGCACTACTTCGAGTGATTTGTGTAATGTAATGGAGCAAATAGTATCGAGTTCAGCACTGCTTCGAGTGATTTGTGCAATGCAATGGAGTAAATAGTATCGAGAAGTGTTTGTTGAGTTATAGCAACGTAGTTCTCGATACATTTTCCCTCCGCTATCGCTACGATAAAACACTCGAACCAATCAGCGTGTTTTATTTAAGTTTAGTATCGAGCTTAGTACCGCTTTGAGTGATTTACGAAATGGAATGGAGCAAATAATATCTAGCTCAGCACTACTTCGAGTGATTTGCGTAATGCAATGGAGCAAATAGTATCGAGCTTAGCACTGCTTCGAGTGATTTGTGTAATGGAATGAAGCAAATTGTATCGAGAAGTGTTTGTTGATTTACTGCAACGTAGTTCTCGATACATTTTTCCTCCGCTATCGCTACGATAAAACACTCGAACTGGTCAGCGTGTTTTATTTAAGTTTAGTATCTAGCTCAGCACTACTTCGAGTGATTTGTGTAATGGAATGAAGCAAATTGTATCGAGCTTAGCACTACTTCGAGTGATTTGTGTAATGTAATGGAGCAAATAGTATCGAGAAGTGTTTGTTGAGTTATAGCAACGGATTCTCGATACATTTTCCCTCCGCTATCGATACGAGAAAACACTCGAACCAATCAGCGTGTTGTATTCAAGTTTAGTATCGAGCTTAGCACTGCTTCGAGTGATTTGCGTAATGCAATGGAGCAAATAATATCGAGAAGTGGTTATTAAGTTATAGCAACGTAGTTCTCGATACATTTTCTCTTCGCTATCGATACGAGAAAACACTCGAGTCAGTCATACCTCTATAAAACAACAACACCCACGCAAAGCGTGGGTGTTGTTTTATATTATAATCTTAACTTTTCTAAAGTTAAAGTCTATGTATTATTTAGACTAGAAAGAGTAGATAGCACCTAATACGAAAGAAGCTAAAGATTTACCAACATCACCATTAGAATCTTCTAAGAAAGTATCTTCTGAAGTTGAATCTAAACGTAATTCAGGCTTAATTGTTAAGTTTCCAGCTGTATAAGAACCAGTTAATGTTGTAGCAAATACAGAACCTTCACCTTCATTGTCAGTGTTTAGTGCACCTACACCACCTTCGAACTCAGCAAAAAATTCACCTCTTAAACCTAAAGAAAAAGATTCAGAAATTGCATATTGAGGGTATAAAGCTACACCATAAAAACCATTATCTTCAGCAGGAGAATCTTGAGCAGTACTATTATAAGTAGCATTTACACCTAAATAAAAATCTTCAGATAAATCCCATCCAGTAGTTAAATCAACTTGAAAAGTTTCTCCAGTATTTCCTGGTTGACGTCCATATAAAAAGTTTAAATATGCACTTCCAGCATCAGCTGAATATCCAACTTGTAAACCACCTGTATATTTTCCTTCTGCATTAGATTCAGTAAAATCTGTAGCATTTAATACGGCAGCCATTATTGACCAATTATCATCTAAAGTAAAATCAGCTTTTAATCCAGTGTGAGAAAATGGACCATAAGAGAACATGTATGATGTAGAGTAGTTGAAGTTTCCTGCAGGAGAAATTACTTCATACCCTAAGAAAGTATTAAAGTTACCAAAAGTTAATGTTACTGCATCAGATGCTGCGTAAGTAACATATAATTGATTAACAGCATTGTTTAAATCACTTCCTACTAAATCTCCATTTGCATCTACAGATTTTCCAGAATTAAAAGTTGCATCAACTGCTCTTGGACCAAAAGCTAAATCAGCCACAAACCCAACTTTACCTATTTGCTTGCTAGCTATTAAATTAACCATACCAATAGCAAATCCATCAGCATTAGCAAAAGAAGATGATGGAGCAATTAAAGCACCATTTCCAGTGTTGTTAGCATTTTTTCCACCGATATTAGTTCTAAAATAAGTATCAACAGATCCGCTTAAGTCAAAAGTAGATTCTTTTGCAGCTTCTTCTTCCTGAGCAATAGCAGTAAAACCTACTAAAGATAATGCAGCTACGGCTGCGCCTTTAAAGAAATTTTTTTTCATAATAATAGTTAAATAGTTAATAAACTTTTACTCGTTATAAAATAAGTATTGCTACTTAATTCGAGGTCAAAAATAATTTATAGTTGGAGAGATGGCAAGAAAAATGTTGTAAAAAACATAATTTTTGCGAATTACGTATTTAATATTAGTTTTTTTGATATTATTTTAATAAATGACCTAAATTATCCTTTTTTTTAGAGTGATTTTGTAGATTTATTTGGTATTTCATCAGATATTGTTAAAAATTGTTAGCTAAAAGGCAATTTTTAAATGTTAAAATTAAGTGAAATTACTTAGTTAATAATACTATTTTTAGATATATAGGTAATGGAGTCTGTTTTTGTATTTACCTCAGTTTTTATACCCCAAAGCAGTTGTTTTTTCCACTTTGTGTAATTATCTGTACGTGTTTGGTCAATTTCGTATACTTCAAAACGCTGCGTACCCATAGGTGTTAAGGTAGTTTTTTTTGTTTTTTTAAAGGTATCCCATAATACTTTTGTCGATTTCGGATTTCCGGTTATATGCATTTGATATACCGATAGGCTGTCTAAATGCCCATAACGGATGGGTAATTCGCTCGGAATTAAAATTTGTGTGGCTATGGGTAAAGCAGTTGAAAATAGTATATCGCCAGTAATTTCATTGTAGTCATTATATATAGTAATAGGACTGCTGGCACTTTTTACATTGTGTTCGGCTAAGTACTGCTCTAGTTGGGCTATATGCTTTTGTGTATCATTAGTAATATTATCTACATGGCCAGATGCACTTAGGTAAACATAATGTAAAGGACCAAAAGTTTTTTTGTTGCTGTAGCTAATGCTGTAATCCGATGCTCGCTTGTTTAATTGCTGCTGTAATTGGGGTAAACGGGTGTGTAATTGTTGTAACCAAATACGTTTGTTGTTCTTCCATTTAAATATATCGTAAATTTTATCTTTAAAACTAAGCTCTTCTTTTAATGTAAGTGATACGTTATGGACTACTTTTTGTTTTCCTAAATTCCAATGTAATGATTGTATGCTGCGCTCTTTTTTGGTATATACTTTTTGTAAAATGAGCGAATCTAATACTTGCTCGTTTTCAATTTTAAAGCTGTTTTCTTTAACAGGAGTAACTTTTAATTTACTCAATAAAGGATCTACATTCTGTTGTATGTGTGTAATGCTTGTATCGGTTATGGCCCAATTCATCCAATTTTCAAAATGAATCAATTGATTTTGAATCATTTTTTTAGGAACATTATTAAAACTGATATCATACTCATGGGTACGTGTAGCAGGTATGGTTGCTAAATACACACAGCTGCCTATGAATAATAAGGCAATAATATAAAATAAGCTTTTTAAAAATTTAAACATATAAGGAGTGATTTAGTGATTTAGACTACTAAGTTTTTAATAAAACAGCTAAAAAATAGATAGCTAAAAAATAGATAGCTAAAAGGCTTAAAAGTTTAAATAGGTTTTAAGTCCGAATAAAAATAAGATAAAACCTACAAAAAACACTAAAATCCATACACTTCCTTTGTAAAATTTTTTATGAGTTTTAATGTCTTTTCGATAACTAAATATCATAAAAATGACAAATGCGATAAAAAAGCAGATGGCAAAAATGAATTGTTTTTGACTAAACATGGTGGATTGTTTTTTTATGATAAATTAAGTGCGTACGCAGCAATATCAATTTGTACATTTAACAAAATTACAAAAACAATTTTCATGAAAGATAAAATTAATGCAGTTAAAGAGTTTCATACAGCGTTTAAAATTGGGTATAAGGAAACTCCTGTTGCAAATTTAGGGATAGCAAAAAATACCTTGCGATTTAATTTAATGAAAGAGGAGAACGAAGAGTATTTTGAAGCTGCTCAAAATAATGATTTAGTTGAGGTAGCAGATGCCCTTGGTGATATGCTGTATATTTTATGTGGAACTATTATAGAACATGGGATGCAGCATAAAATAGAAGAAGTTTTTAATGAAATCCAACGCAGTAATATGAGTAAACTGGGAGCCGATGGTAAACCTATTTATCGCGAAGATGGTAAAGTACTCAAAGGGCCTAATTATTTTAGACCAGACATAGCTAGTATTTTGGGTAAATAATTAGTTATACAAGTGCCTAATAAAATGTAGGCATATAGTTCGTTTTTTTAACTATAGTTGACACCTAATTAATCCAAGGCTTAGTGTAGAGTTCTAATTATAAATTTGTATTATTTTGGATTTCAATTGTTTAAATTGTTTAAAATGATTAATTTAAGCTTTGTTTAACCAATTAAACGTTAACTATGGAATTAATTATTAGTTTACTTACAGGTGCTGTAGGTGGTAATTTAGCAGGTGCATTATTAAAAAAATTTTCAATGGGTACACTTTGGAATTCTGTTATAGGAATTTTAGGAGGTGGTCTTGGAGGCCAATTGTTAGGAATGCTGGGTCTTGACCTAGGTGGAATAGTAGGTAGTATAGCCGGTGGTGGAGTAGGAGGAGGAATTTTAATGGCTATTATTGGAGTAATTAAAGGAGCAATGAATAAGAGTTAGTAATGATATTACTGATAAATGGGAGTTCTATAATTTGTTGAACTCATGTTATATATGTTTGTTATAGAATTTAATACTAGCAATATTGTTCTTTAATTTTATGTCTTTACATAATACAAAATAATTCAAACTCTTTATACAAATTGCTTGTCTGTAACTCATATAAAAATAGGGTTTTCTTTTTTAAGAAAACCCTATTTATTTGATTAGTAAATTAAATTCCTTTGAAAATTTTTACAGTTTTTCCTTTACTATAAAATAAATCTTTAGAAACAGAATCATAATCATATACAGGTTTGTTGTTTTCAACAGTAATTTTGTCTAATTCTTTCCCCGTTTCTTTATCAACACGTACTAAAAGCTTTTCACTGTTTTCTCCTTTGGCAAAAATAATAGCATATTTGTCGGTTTGTTTTAAGGCATTAAAACGTTTTTTAACTAGTGCTTTTCCGATAGAGCCAGCAAAATACCCAGCTTCGCCAATTTGTCTTGTTTTTTCATCAAAACCGATTTCGCCAATTTTTTGAGAAACTTCATTTCCATTTGCATCACGATGTACTGCGTATACTTCAATTTTGGTAGTGGCTACAGCTGATGCAAAAGTTCCGACAGCCAAACCTGCTTTTAAAAACTTACGCCCTAATTCACCAGGTTGACTGTATTTATTATGGAAAACAACCTCTCCCGCATCATTAATTCCAACCACCTCACTTTGTCCAGAAATAGAAACATTATTTTTGAAGATTTCCATACTGGCAATACTTTTTTCATTCTTAAGTTTTAGCTTGGCATAGGGCTTTGGTTTGGCGTCACTATTTTCATTAAAACGATACATTTTTTCATCATTATACACTACAAAATCACCAGAGTTATCATCAAACTTAGCAAAAGTGGGTCTTTTTTCATTTAATTTTAAATTTCCTTTCCATAATTTTTTTCCAGTATTGTAGTCTACAAGATTTGCATATGTAGCAGTTACATATAATACTTTACCACTTTTTGTTTTTTCTAAAAAGAAGATGGGATCATCCTCGTCATCACAAATTTTAACATCTTTTTTCCATTTCTTTTGCCCATCCTTGTCAATAAGCATCATTTCGTCATCGTATACATATAAAAAATCGGTATCCTGTGGTATTACAGATTTTATATTTTTTCCTTTAGGATCTTTTTTCCATGTTTTTTCTCCTGTTTTATAATCATAAAAATTGAAGCCCTTGTAATGAGCAATAAGCATTCTATTTTGCCAATCTTCGACTAATACTAAACGTTTCGTTTTAACAGGATCTTTCCATAAAGAGGCGCCATTAGTTGCATTTTTTAAGTATAAAAGTTCTTTGCCCGCAAAAATACCTTTACTCTCTGTTAGTAATACATTGCTAGCATCTTGATTGGCATAAAAACTATTGTAATTTACATCTTCGGCTTTCCAAAGTAATTTTCCACTTTGTTTGTTAAGCGCATAAAATTTAGACTTAGCCAATACAAAAACTTTATCTGCTATGGATTGCATTTGGTCTCTACCCACAGTTGGGTCATCACCCACTAAAGATGAAATTTTAGAAAGTGTACTACCGAATTTTTCGGATACTGTTGTTTTCCAGAGATACTCTTTGTTTTTTAAGTCATATTTAGCAATAATTAAGGCATTATTTTCCATACCTCTTAGTAATAAGGCATTTTCGTCAAATAAATAATCTGATTGATAGAAAAATATATTCTTTTCGGAAGATTCGAAAATAAATTCGCCAGTAAAACTATTAATAATGTAAAGTCTATTATCAAAAAACTTTAGAAGAAAAGGGGTATCGGGAATGGCATCAAAACCAGAACCTTTACCACTGTTACTCATGCTTAAAATAGCATCGGGAGTTATTCCGTTAGAAAAAGTACTGTTAATAGTTGTAGTCGTTGATAATGAGCTTGCCTTTGGAATTGGAGTTGTCCATACAATTTTTTTATCGTTTGGATTATAGCCATGTAAACTTACCCCATCGGAAATAGCGACCATTCCATTGAAAGGTACAATGATTAAATCGTTGACCTTATGATCAAATTCCAGTACCTTATCGGGATTCCTTTGAGCAGAAAGATAAAGTGTAAAAAAAAAGGCGCATACATAAAAATATGTTTTTTTCATAAAGTAAAGATTAAGTAGTTTTTGTAAATATACTTTAATAGTTTTTAAACAAAAACATAACTTTTTAATTACTAGACATTTGGAAAATAAAAAGCTCCTCAAATTTATTTTGAGGAGCTTAAATAATTAGTATATACTTTAAAGTATTTATTCAATAATTAGTTTTTTACTAATTTCCCTTTCATTAGTTTTAATTAGGACAAAGTAAACACCTGGAGCTACATTTGAAATATCAAATTCATCAGCCTTTTCAGTGAAATTTTTTGTAGTAACCACCCCTCCATTAATATCAATTAATGAAATAGTAGCGTTAGTATAGGTAAAAAGATCACTTAATTGTACCGATACAAACTCAGTAGCAGGGTTTGGATATAAAACTACTGAAAGTGCAGTTTCATCAATAACATTTTTAGCTCCAGAATTTACAGGAATAAATGCCCACTGTGTCCAAAATCCATTGTATGAAGTTGGTCGTTGTTCAATTTGGTAGTTGCTACCTGTTGAGGTCGCTGTATCATCTTGATTACGTGGTCTGATATACATATTACTTTCTTTATTTTTTAGATAGAAAAAGCCATCAGAAGATGTTACAATTTGCCATTGAGCTATAGCTCCATTGTTTGCATCTTGCTTGACCCAACTTCCAGAAAATTCATTGAAAGGAATGAAATTCTTTCCAGAAGATACATTTTGTAAATAAAAATACCCATTACTTAAATCTACCTTTTTCCACTGACTTTTAGTGTTTGTAGTATTTGAAGGAGTTTGTACTACCAGTGCACCTTTACTATTATCAATTACACCAACTCTTTTGCCCGTAAAACGGTTTTGTAAGTAATAAATATTGCCGCTTGTTGCTTGTGTAGTTGTTGGAGTTACGTTATTGTTTCCTTGATTACTAGGTGTTGTATTACCTACAGTAATAGTGGCTGTATCGGTAAAATTACCATCCATTGACGTTGCCGTTATTATTACAGTTCCATTTTTTAAACCAGTAACCTCGCCAAGTTGATTAACACTTGCAATAGCGGTATTATTTGATGTAAAAAATACTCTTTTATCTTTAGCTGATGCAGGTTGTACTATTCCGGCAAGTTGTTTGGTTTGATTAACCGCAATACTTAACTGGCTAGGAGTTAATACTACACCTGTAGCTTTAGTATTTACAACAGTTGCAGGATTTGTATTTGTAGTAGTATCTAATACAACAGAAGTAATAGTAACACTATCTTTAAAATTACCATCAGTCGAAGTAGCGGTAATGGTTACCACCCCTCTTTTTAAAGCACGTACTTGTCCTAATTGATTTACGCTTGCAACAGCAGGGTTGTTCGATGTAAATGTCATGGTTTTATCTGTAGCATTAGCAGGAGAAACACGTCCAGCTAATTGTTTCATTGAACCAATTTGGATGCTTAGGTTTTTAGGACTTAATGTTATTCCTTTTACAGGAACAGCATTGGCAGGCTTAGGTGTAGAAACTACTGGAGGAGCAACAACTGCTGTTCCAGATACAGTAATATCGGCAGCAACAGTAAATAATCCATCAATAGCCGTTACAGTAATTGTTGTTTTTCCAGGTCCAACACCTGTTACAATTCCGAACTGATTTACAGTAGCAATGGCTGTATTTTGAGACACAAAATAAACCGATTTGTCAGTGGCTTCAGCAGGAGTAACTCTACCCGCTAATTGTCTTGTTCCACCAACACCAATTTGTACATTAGCAGGAGTAATGTTAACCCCTGTTACTGCAACTTGTGGTTTATTAGACTGTGTTACTCTAACTTCAGTTTGCCCTACATAACCACCATCGGTAGTTTTTCCCCAAATTGTGGCTACTCCTTCAGATACACCAACAATAGCGCCTCCGTTGTTTACTGTAGCTACAGATGGATTGCTCGAAGTAAATGATACTGTTTGATCTGTAGCAAATGCAGGTATTACTGCACCACCAACAAATTTAGTTTCGCCAGTAAGCATACTAATTTCAATAGGTGTAACGGTAATTCCTTTTACAGGAACTTTAGTGTTCGAAAATATGTTTTTTGGAGCAGGGGTTCCTTTACCAGTAACAGGCTTGTATACACGTACCCAATCTACATACATTTTGTTTTTTGACTCGTCAGAAAGTTCTTTAACAGATGCGATTAAACCAGCATCTGATCTCCATGAATGATCTTCGACATCTAAAATTAAAAACATTTCTTCATAAATTCCCTTATTTTGAAGTGGATCTTTAATAACATCATGAGTTCCTGGAGCAATTCTTCGAACTAACTTACCATCAAGATACCAATCTACATTCCATTCATCAATCCAGTGAATAGCATAGTTGTGAAATCCATTTCTTAAAGCAGGTCTGTTTTTTAAAGGTTGGTGATCGGTTACATAGTGATCTCTTTGCCATGTATTATCATTAATAATAGTGTTGTCATTGGCATTTCGATCAAAAATGTGGTAATTAGAATTCATGTGTCTAGAATCAAACACATGCACATCGCCAAAACCTGAACGGTCACTACCATAGCTTTCAACAGCATCTAGCTCTTGGCGGTCATTTTGACTAAGCATCCAAAAGTTTGAAGACAATGTTTGATTCATGGTTTGTAATCTAGCTTCCATGTAAATGGGAAACTTAACTTTAGTTTTAGAAGTAACTACACCACAGTACACTCTTCTGTTTCCGTTTGGAGAGGCTTTAATGATTAAGTTTCCATCAGCTACATGCGAGTTCGCACTAGTAAAGTTACTAAGCCCTGGACCAGACCAAGCATTAAAATAATGATCATTCCAGTTTTTGTAGAATTTTTGATTTTTACCTTGGTAATTAAAATCGTCTGAGTGTTGATCTTGTAATTTCCAAACTTTTCCAGGTCCTGGATAAGCAGGGATAGGAGTGGAGGACCAATCTTGACCATTCATTACCAGACTAACTAAGCCAATTAATGAGCTTGCTAAAAGTCTTTTTTTCATAAAAAAATATATTATATGTTGAGTTCTTGTTAAAATTTTTTTCTTTTAACAGGATCGAAGATAGAATAGAAAATTCAAGATTTTAAGTATACCTAGGTAGTAACATTAGTACATGAGAATTCCTTTGAAAACTAAATAGTGCCAATAAACAGTTAAAAAAACACCTTTATTTTTTTAAAACGTTTTAGTGAAGATTTTTTGAGTATGAAGTAATATTTAACTTACGTTTTTTATGAACTCTACAGATTAAATGTTTTTTAAGAAAAGCAGTGTTATTAAGTGCTTAATTTATAGTTTACTTTGATTTTTATGTATTTGTGTTTATGGTGAGATATATGTAAGAAATCTAACATTAGAGGTTAATATAAATGTTGAAAAAATACTTTAATAAAAGATTAACAAACAATGTTTATGATTGGTTTTTTAATCTTTGAGGTCTTAATTCTTCTAGGTTTGTTTAGTAGGAAGAAGAAATTTTATAACCTGTAGATTTCAATGAAACAATTAAAATTCGGGCAAATAACCTGAATGGTATCTAGGATTTTAATTTTATAAATACAAGAAAATTTGAATGTAGAAATAAAGTAGGTTATATCAAACTCACGTTGTAATGGGATAATTTTTCCGTAATTGTTATCATACAAAAAGACCATCTAAATTTAATTTAGATGGTCTTTATATGAATTGACAAATAGCACTAGAGCACTAGATGTTATTTGTTATTAAAAACTTATTATTCAATAATTAATTTTTTGCTAATTAATCTTTCATTAGTTTTTATTACTATAAAGTAAATACCTGGTGCTGCATTTGAAACATCAAATTCTTCAGTAGATTTAGTGAAATTTTGAGTAGTAACCACGGCTCCATTAACATCAATTAATGAAATTGTAGCGTTAGTATACGTAAAAAGATCACTTAATTGTACCGATATAAACTCAGTAGCAGGGTTTGGATATACAACTACAGAAAGAGCAGTTTCGTCAATAACATTTTTAGCGCCTGAGTTTACAGGAATTAATGCCCACTGTGTCCATAAACCATTGTACGACGTTGGTCTTTGATGAATTTGGTAGTTATCACCAGTGGTATCCGCTGTATCGTCTTGATTACGTGGTCTAATGTACATGTTACTTTCTTTATTTTGTAAGTGGAAAAAACCACTATTAGTATTTACTATTTTCCACTGAGCAATATCTGCTGTGCTCGCTTCTTGTTTTAACCAACTTCCAGAAAATTCATTAAAAGGCACAAAGTTTAATCCGGAGGATACATTTTGTAAATAAAAATACCCGTCACTTAAATCAATTTTTTTCCACTGACTTTTAGTGTTTACTGTATTTGATGGAGTTTGCACTATCAAAGCTCCTTCGTTATCATCAATTACACCAACTCTTTTACCTGTAAAACGGTTTTGTAAATAATAGATATCCGAGGTTTTTTCTACAACAGTTGTAGGAGTGCTATCATTTTCTTCATTAGTAGGAGGCGTGTTAGTGCTGCCATTATTTAAAATAATAGTATCATTAGCATTGGCAAACCCTTGATCACCGTCAACTGACATGAACAGTAACAATTGTAATTGATGTCCATTAGGAAGTTCAGCTGTTGCAGGAATTTTATTTCCATTACTGAAAGTATTAGGAATTTCATAATTGTATGAGGATGTTCCTTGATTATCATCTTCATCAAAAAGAACAGCCTGAAACTCACTATCATTTACTTTTTCTCCATTTTCATTTACTTGTCTTATTTGAACGGCAACATAATTCAAATCCTCTACTACATTGTTAGTTCTACCTGTGGCGTATGTAAATTCAATAGGTAACACTCCTCCAAATGTAGCCGAAGGTGCAGTATTTCCTGTTTTAATTAATAGATCTCTATTGTCAAAAGAAATAGCTCTAGCTCTGTTGGTAACACTATTAGAGTTATCACCTACAGGTTGTGCGTTTACTTTTTTGATGGTCCATTTTGCATTGTTTCCTAAGTTTGCAACGCTTCGAGTGCCATCGGCATTACCAACTTTACCAAACAATAACTTTACATTGCTACCATTGGTACCTAATGCAGATTGTCTTTCATTTCCACCAGCAAAAATGTTATAATTTCCATTTCTTTTAAAGAAAGTCCAATAAGGTTTGTTTGCTTCATTATCGCCATAGGCAATAGTGTATGGAGATAGGTTTTCTGGAGTATTGTTAAAAATATTAAATTCAGTATAACCAACAGCTGTTTCTAAATACTTATTTGTACCCATATTTTGAATGGTATAAGTATAAGGTGTATTTGAGGTAATTTTCCATTGAAAATTAGCGCCAGAACCATTTTTTGTACTTAAAAGGTTTCCGTTTGGATATAACTTTTGGTTATTTTCTTTATTTACTATTTCATAAATACCATTGGCAATTTGTGGTTGTGGAATATCAAGTCTACGAATATCTTTTTGAGAAGGAAGGTAATTTTCAATTCTATAAACAGCCCCTGTTTTAGGTAAGTTTAATCTAACATTTCTGTTTTTAGTTTCGCCTAATCCTCTGTTGTTGTAAATTTGAACATTGTTAGATAAAATTTCAAAAGGAATTGGTTCAATACCTCTGTTTTCGTAATAAGTGAAATCAATTGAATCTGGGTTTTGTTGTACCGTATTTCCTGAAAAAGCATTGCTGAAATTGTTACCAATAACTTTTATATTGTTAGGTCCGTATGCAGATATAAAAAAAGCATAAGCCCCATTAATCGTATTGTTATTTATAGTGATATCACTAACAATTTGTAATTCGCGATCAAGAACAATAATTTTAGTTCTGGCATTGTTACAATTAAAAACATTTCTGGTGATGTTTATATTGCTAGAAAATTCTTCGATGTGTGCCATGTCTACTTTTCCTTCAGTATCATTAAAAGTAGATCCTGTAATTAACATGTTTTTACATCTAGAAACAGCAATACCAGCATCATTAAATGAACAATTTCTAACCGTGGTGTTTTCTAAATCCCAAACTGTTGGATATTCAGTATTACCAGCATCTAATGATATAGCTCTATCATCAAATTCAACAATACTTTCTGGTTTAAAGTAGCATTTATCAAATGTTATTTTTTTTGATTTATTTAATCGTCCTTTTCGATCTGTCCAAAATCCAATTCTTCTATAGTTTATTATAGAAACATTTGAAAATTCTGCTTCTATACCATTTCCAGCATGAAAAGGATATGCAGTTCCATTTAATTTAACATTATTAAATTCAAGTCCAGTATATTGTATTTGTCGAACATTATATGGCTCTTCAACATTATACGATGGATGTCTAGCGTCAATCAAAATATCATATACACTTTGTCCTAAATTTTTACGAGTAAATTCAATGTTTTTAAATTTCACATTGCTAGACTGTATGGTAATATTAGATATGGTATTAATTATTGTTTTAATTCCAGATGCCCCTCTATTTCCACTTTTAAAATCACCTCCAGGGTTTCTTCCTTGGATAGTGATCGGTTTGTTTATCTTTAAAGGAAGTACATTATCAATAAAATAGTTGTTACTTTTAAAAAGTAATGTAGCTCCAGCTGGGGCCTCTTCTAGTGCTTGTTGGATTTTTTGGAAAAGGTCACCATTATTTTGGTACCTGGCATCAAAATCAATAGTTTGAGCGTTGGCGAAAAAGAATCCAAATAATAGCGAAATTAGCATCAGCTGTTTTTGGAATTTTCGAAAGTATGTTGAACTACCTAATGTAGTTGTGAGGTTTAATTTCATAGTTTTGTTTTAAATATAGAGCAATAATGAAAATTGATTTTTATTTTAATATGATATTAGGCCTAGATACCATATTAAAATTGAACTTCTAGTTTAGATAAATTGATTTGTGATTAAGAAGTCTTTGAGATCAAATGGATACATTTTTTTGAGCTATATATTGGTTATTGTTTTTTTCAAATCTATGTTATGTCAATATGTAATTGAAACTTAAACTTGTTTTCGTACGGTTTTTATACCTAATTGGTAGTTGATCGTATAATAATAGATTTTGCCCAAGTATTTATTGTAAAAAGCACTTGTTTAAATAGGGAAGAACGAGTTTATTTATTTTTTTTGGAGTTTTAGTGAATTCACTATAACATTATAGTGAATTTAAGGAAAGCTAATAGTGCCTTTTTAGTGGTAATTTAAAAAATAGTTGCACGATTTAAATTTTTGCCTGATAGGTATATAAATCAAAATAGCGACCTTGTTTGGCAATAAGTTGATCATGATTTCCTTGTTCGGCAATATGACCGTGCTCGATAACTAAAATCTGATCAGCTTTTTTAATAGTGCTTAATCGGTGGGCAATAACTAATGTGGTACGACCGTCCATTAGGTTTTCTAAACTTTTTTGAATTAAAGCTTCACTTTCGGTATCTAAATTTGAAGTAGCTTCGTCTAAAATTAAAATTTTAGGATTAGCTAAAATAGCACGTGCAATCGCAATGCGTTGGCGTTGTCCGCCAGATAGTTTTACACCACGTTCTCCGATAAGTGTTTCTAAACCATCTTCAAAACGATCGGTAAATTCATTTACATATGCGGCTTTAATGGCTTCTTGAATTTCTTTTTCTTTGGCATCGGGTTTAGCAAACAAGATATTTTCTCTAATTGTACCTTCAAATAAAAACTCATCTTGTAAAACCACACCTAAATTTTTTCGGTATGAACTTAAAATGGCTTTACTTAAATCAGTACCATCAATGGTAACTTCTCCGCTTGACGGGTTTAAAAAAGAGGCTGCTAAACCCGCAATAGTAGATTTGCCAGATCCCGAACTGCCTACCAAAGCGGTTACGCTTCCTTTTTGAGCTGAGAATGAAATATTATGGAGTACTTCTTTTTTTTCTTCATAAGCAAATGAAACCTTGTTGAATTTAATATCTCCATTAATAGTATTTAATTCAATGGAACGGCCAGGAAGATCATCTTCGGCAGTCATGTTCATTAATTCTTCGGTGCGATCTAAACCAGCTAAGGCTTCGGTTATTTGACTTCCAATATTGCTCATTTGAATAATCGGGGCTACCATAAAACCAAGCAATAGTGTAAAGGATAAAAAATCACCAGTGGTTAAATCACCATCAATAATAGCGTTACCACTAAATCCCATAATACCTGTGGTTGCAATACCAAGTAAAAAAGTAGCCGAACTACTCATAAAGGCAGTTGCCGTTAAACTACGTTTCACATTATCAAAAATGCGGTGTGCTCCTTTTTCAAAAGTTGTGTTTTCTTGGTCTTCGGCATTAAAACCTTTAATAACTCGAACACCTGCTAATGTTTCGGTAAGTCTGCCTTTAACTTCAGCATTAATTTTGGCTCTATTTTTAAAAATAGGTCTAATATATTTAAAGGCTTTTAAAGCAATGATTCCAAAAATTGAAATGGGAACAAGTACAAAAAGAGTTAACGGCACACTAATTCGCAATAAAAGAATCAATGAAATTATAGCGGTAAATGATCCGCCAATTAATTGTACTAAACCTGTTCCAATTAAATTACGAACTCCTTCGACATCACTCATAATACGTGATACTAATCCTCCAGATTTTTGATTGTCAAAAAATGAAATAGGTAATGAAAGCACCTTTTTTTGTACCTGTATACGGAGCTCAGAAATTAAAAATTGGGCTTGAACACTTAAAATACGAGTGAGTAAAAAGGACATACTTGCTTGAATAATAATAGCTGTAATAACAACTATAACTAACCATTTAAGCATTTCTTTATCTTTGTTAGCAATAACATCGTCAATTAGATACTTACTTGCCATAGGTAGTACTAAACCAGCCAATCTACTTAAAACAATTAAAAATAAACCTATAAATACCAGCTTTCGACGTGGCCAAATAATGGTTTTAAATGCGGTACGGAGGTTTACTTTCTGTTTTTTCATGCAATGTCGATTTGATAAGCTACATTAAAGGTTTCATTTGGTGATAAAGACTTACTTCCATCTTTTGAAAATAAATCTTGATTAGTATTCATATGATCAGCATGTCCAATCCAAGGTTCGATACATACAAATGGTGCTTTGGGAGCGGCCCATATTCCTAAAAAAGGAAAATCTTTAAAAGTTAGGCTCAGTAATTTTATGGAACCTTTAAACAACGAGATTTGCTTGGACGTTAAATTTTTAAATATCAAAGCATCGTTTTTAAATAAATCTTTATTTAATTGAAGTGCATCAGTTTTATTGAGAACAATTTCAGTTTCACCATTTAAAAGTCCTTCTTCATTTAAAAAATGCCTTTCGGCAGTTTCTGTTTTTTCAAATTGTAATGAATAATCATTGTAATTGGTGTCTTTATCTAAAACACAATTAAAAGCAGGATGCCCACCAATAGAAAATGGCATATTTTTTTGTCCATTATTGGTAATACTGTGTTTAATGTTTAGTGTGTTTTCACTTATAGTATAGGTAACAACTAATGAAAAATCAAAAGGATAAACGTCAAGTGTTGCTTTGTTAGCGTGTAATGTGCATTGAATATTGTTTTGATCTAATTGTATAATTTTCCAATCATTACTACGGCGAGCAAATCCATGTCTATTCAGTTGGTAAGCTACTCCATTAAAAATGTGAGTATTGTCTTTTAGTCCCCCAACAATAGGGAATAAAATAGGTGCTTGACCACTCCAAAAAGTTGTATCGCCTTTCCAAAGTAATTCGGTGTTTGTTTTTTTATTGAATAAACTATTTAATTCTGCCCCAGTAGTTTTAATTGCAATTTTTAGGTGTTCGTTTTCTATGCTGATCATCCTTTAATCGTTGTAAGTTTTGGTAGTACTTTAAGAGTTAATTGTAGAAATAAATTTATACATTTTTTTAGAATCAGTTCGAAAAGAAGTTATAAAATAACAATAGGATATTAACAAATTAGTTGTGCTATATCAGGCATCAGGCATCAGGCATCAGGCATCAGGCATCAGACATCTATTTCTTTTTATTTCTGAGATTGTAATTTTTATCTCCCTTAGTTTTAGGTTTTTTATATTTTTTAGCGATTTCTCTGCGGTACGATCCACCTTGATTGACTTTGCTATTTTTTTCACTTTTTTCATGAAAAGCAGGTCCGCGTTCTTCAGCTTCTTGATTTTTACGTCTTTTGGTCGTGTCAATTTCTACCACTTTTGGTCGTTCTTCGGGAGTAAGTTCCGTAGAAATTTCAACTTGATCAGGTAAATTGAGTATTTCAATCTTAATTTTCATTAAGGTTTCAATTTTTTCTAAATAATCTAGCTCCTTAGGAGTGGTCATTAAAATAGCACTTCCCTTTTTTTCAGCACGACCGGTTCGGCCAATACGATGGATATAATTTTCAGGATAATCGGGAGTATCTAAACTAACTACCTGCGATACACTATCGATGTCAATACCACGGGCCATTACATCTGTTGCAATAAGGATTCGATTATCACCTTCTTCAAATTGGCGAATACTACGTAAACGGTAATTTTGAGTTTTGTTGGAGTGAATTACACAAGATTCTCCAGCAAAGTTTTCTTCTAAAAAATCATAGATGCGATCGGCCATACGTTTATTCCGGGCAAAAATGATGGTTTTATGAAAGGTTTCATAATCATCCAATAAACGACTTAATAAATTAAGTTTGGTGTAAAAATTAGGAACATTATAACGTGTTTGTGTTATGTTTTCTAAAGGAGTTCCACTTACAGCTACCGAAATTGTTGTTGGGTTTACAAAAGAATCATCAATAATTTTGGTAACCTTATCGGTCATTGTAGCCGAAAAAAGAATGCCTTGGCGTTGACGAGGAAGTAATTCAATGATATTTTCGATCTGAAATTTAAAACCTAAATCCAACATTACATCTACCTCATCAATAACTACTTTTTGGATCGATTTTAGGGCAATGGCTCTGGCTAAAGCTAAATCATATAAGCGTCCGGGAGTAGCCACAATAATATCAGCACCTTCGGCAACAGCCTTTTTTTGAGTGTTGATATTTGTGCCTCCATAAATACCAAGAATACGATTGTTTATGTAAGCGCTCAATTTTTCTAGTTCGCCAACTACCTGAACAACTAATTCACGTGTGGGGACTAAAATAAGTACTCTTGGATTCAGTTGTTTACTAAAAGGCAATACCCTTAAAATAGGTAATAAGTAAGCTAGCGTTTTACCCGTTCCGGTTTGAGCAATACCTACCATATCCTTACCAGACATAATTACTGGAAATGATTGTGCTTGTATTGGAGTGGGAGTGTCAAAGCCTAAGTCAGTTAAGGCATTTGTGAGGGGGGTATTTAGGTTAAGATCGGTAAACTTCACAGTATAAAAAATTTAGAGCAAAGGTACGTTTTTTGTACAGAGGTTTAAAGCTTTGTTACTTGGTGTTTGTAAATGAATAAAAAGTGCGTTATGATAGATGCATTTTAATTTTCAGAATTGATAAAGTCAGTTAAAATCTTTATGCTTTTAGCCTTAAGCTTTAGTTAAAGAACTCAACTAAAAAACTATATTTGTAAACTAAACCGAAGAGCTTTTTTAGTGCGTATTACCCAAACATTTACTATTGATATTATTAAGAGTATAAAGTCTCAATTATTACATTGGGCGCAGCAGTTTGATGAAGTAGTTTGGTTAGATTCTAACGGGCATCATCAAAAGTATGGAAATTATGATGCATTACTTGCTGTTGAGGCTTTTACAAGCATTAAAACGGATTTTGTAAATGCTTTTAAAAAACTAAATGAATATCAGCAAGAAACCAATGATTGGATATTTGGGTATTTAACTTATGATGTAAAAAATGCTACAGAAAATTTAATTTCTCAAAACAGTGATGGTTTAGCTTTTGCTGATATGTCTTTTTTTCAGCCAAAAAAGATCATTATATTAAAAGGGAACACACTTGAATTTCATTATTTGCGAATGGTAGATGATGAAATTGACTGGGATTTTAATGAAATTTTAAAAATTACCACAGAAAAGCAAAAGGCTTCAAAAGCAAAAAGGGTTAAAATACGAGTAAAGCTTACTCATGATCAATACCGAGAAAGAGTAGGGAAAATGAAGCAGCATATTATTCGAGGAGATATTTATGAAGCTAATTTTTGTCAGGAATTTTTTGCAGAAGAAACGATTATTGATCCGTTGGTTACTTATGAAGCACTAAATGATATTTCTCATGCTCCATTTGCCGCTTTTATGAAGCTTGAAGATCAGTATGCTTTATGTGCCTCACCAGAGCGTTATATATTAAAAAAAGGTAAACAATTAATATCGCAACCAATAAAAGGTACCGCTAAGCGTTCCTCAGATAGTATCAAAGATGCTTTGTTGGTTAAAGAATTGAAGGAAAGTGAAAAAGAACGTGCCGAAAATATAATGATTGTGGATTTAGTGCGTAATGACTTGTCTAAAACAGCCGAAAAGGGGAGTGTACACGTACCAGAATTATGCGAAGTTTATTCGTTTTCGCAAGTGCATCAAATGATTTCAACAATAAAAAGTACAATGAGAGCAGAATGTACCCCAGTGGATGCTTTACGTACTACATTCCCTATGGGTAGTATGACAGGAGCGCCCAAGGTTTCGGCAATGCAAATTATCGAAAATTTAGAAGTAACTAAGCGGGGTTTATATAGTGGAAGTATAGGCTATTTTACACCTAATGGAGATTTTGATTTTAATGTAGTTATTAGAAGTATTTTGTATAATGAACAAAAAAAATATATTTCCTATTCTGTAGGAAGTGCCATTACAGCCAAATCAGATATTGATGCAGAATATGAAGAATGTTTACTAAAGGCGAAAGCCATGCGACACGTGTTAGAGAAATAAAAAAAGTATAATTAGATTTAAGCAATGATTACACAAATAAAGGATTTGATAGATTCATTATCAGTAAATTCAATTTCAGAAGAAAGAAAACAGTTATTACAGACCTTATCCAAATATATACAAGGAAAAATAACAGATAGTAAAGAAATTAGGTTGAATTTTATATGTACACATAATTCACGTCGTAGTCATTTATCACAAGTATGGGCTCAAGCTATGGCACATTATTACAATATTGATAATGTGTTTTGCTATTCTGGTGGAACCGAAGCAACAGCAATGTTTCATATGGCAGCAAAAACTTTAGTTAATCAAGGTTTTATGATTACTCAAATTACCGAAGGTACAAACCCAGTACAGAGTATTAAATATAACAATGACAAGCATCCAATTATAGGTTTTTCAAAAACTTTTGACGATGCTTTTAATCCTCAATCTGGTTTTGCAGCTGTAATGACTTGTTCAAGTGCCGATAAAGGTTGTCCTTTTATTGCTGGAGCAGAAAAAAGAATTCCTATGACGTTCGAAGACCCTAAGGCTTTTGATAATACCCCACAACAAGCTGAAAAGTATGAAGAGCGTAGTATACAAATTGCTACAGAATTAAAATATGTATTTAGCCTTCTGAAAAAATGAATTAAGAATCAATAAAATTTCTGAAAGAAAACAACGTTAATATATTTAAAATCATTTGCTATTACTATACGTTTAGTGAGTGATGCCTACTTATTAACTTATGAAAAAGACATTTTTACTACTATTATTTTTGTTTAGCTTTACTTTTAGTTTTGCTCAAAAGTGGCTGACTGATTTGGAACAAGCAAAAAAAATAGCGGCACAAGAAAATAAAAAAATTATAATGGTTTTTATGGGTTCCGATTGGTGTCCGCCTTGTAAAAGGTTGAATTCGAATATTTTAAATTCAAAAGAGTTTAAAGCACATGCCGATCGTAATTATGTTATGGTAAAAGTGGACTTTCCTAAAAAAGAAGCAAACCAATTGTCGGAAAATCAAGTAGCATATAACCAAATATTAACAAAAAAGTATAACCCATCCAGAAAGCTGCCACGTATAATAGTAATGGATAAGGAGGCAGAGGTATTAGGAATAGCGGGATATAAACGGATGAAGCCTATGCAGTATATTAAATTATTATCTTCGTTCCAAGGTTAGTATTTGGTTAGTGATCTTAGTATATTTGAGCTGTTATGCTCGATCAATTTATATTACATTTTAATACTCATTTTGAGGAACAATCTAAAAACACTATTGGAGTAGCCATTAGTGGAGGGGTTGATAGTGTAGTATTGGCATTTTTGCTTAAACAATCGGGAGTTGATATTGCTTTGTTACACTGTAATTTTTTGTTAAGAGGAATTGCAAGTAATGGAGATCAGGCTTTTGTTAAACGTTTAGCCGATCAATGGAACGTACCTTTTATAACTACTGAATTTAATACTTTTGCTTACGCGGAAGTACAGAAAACTTCAATTCAAATAGCGGCAAGAACGTTGCGATATCAATGGTTTAAAAAAATGGCAAAATTGTATCATTTAGGCAGTATAGCCACGGCGCATCATGCCGATGATAATTTAGAAACTTTTTTAATTAATCTTTCTCGAGGCACTGGTTTAGAGGGGTTAACAGGTATACCCGAAAAAAACAATCAATTTATACGCCCGCTATTGCCATTTTCAAAAAATGAATTGGTGGCTTTTGCAAAACAAGAAAATTTGCATTGGAGAGAGGATTCAAGTAATTCGGATACTAAATATTTAAGAAATCAATTACGACATTTAGTGATTCCGAATTTTAAAAACACGAATCCGAACTTGCTTTCCAATGTAACGCAGACTATAGATTATTTAAAACAAAGTCAAGCTTTGATAGCTGCTTATGTCAATGAATTGAAAGCTAATGTATTTTCTAAAGATGAAGTGACAGGAGAGATAAAAATAGATATAACTATTTTATTAAACGAAGCTCAATTAGATTTGGTCTTATTTGAGTTGTTAAAAGAATATAAATTTACTGCTTGGATTGATATTAAAAATTTACTCAATAGCCAATCGGGATCAAAAGTATTTTCTAAAACACATGTTTTGTTAAAAAACAGAGATCATTTACTATTGTATGAAGTAAAGAATGATAATGAAATTCTTGAAAAGTATTATTTAAATAAATTGGGCGATCAATTGAATACTTCTTACGGTAGCTTTTTAGTAAAAGAGACGGTATTAAATCAAAATTTTGAAGACAGTATTGAAGTGGATGCGGCAAAAATTAAGTTCCCTTTAGTTGTAAGAAAAAGACAAGAAGGCGACTATTTTTATCCATCGGGCATGCAGGGTAAAAAAAAATTAAATAAATATTTTAAAGATGAAAAGCTGTCTATTTTTGAAAAAGATCAAGTTTGGTTATTATGTTCTGAAAATGAAATAGTTTGGGTAGTGGGTAAAAGAGCAGATAGGCGTTTTGCAGTTTCTGAATCAACTCAGAACAAAATAATATTGGCATTTAAAAGGTGATTTTTGAATGATAAAAATGTCAATTAATACAATTTAATAGTGTAATAAATGAAGGTGAACATAAAAGTCTTAATTAAATTTCTATTTCTTTTTTTTATTATTAACAATGTCCAGGCACAAGTTTTTGAACCTGTTAAATGGATAACTTCTTCGAAAGATTTAGGTAATAATGAATATGAAATCCAATTTAAAGCGAGTATTGAAAAAGGGTGGCACATATATAGTCAGCATTTAAAAGGAGATGAAGGTCCTTTGCCTACAGAATTTACAGTAAGTGCAAAAAACATAAGTCTTAACGGAGGAGTTATAGAACCTAAAGGTATTGAAGGTTTTGATAAAACTTTTGAAATCAATATCAAGTATTTTGAAAATTCGGCAGTTTTTACGCAAAAATTAAAGTTGCTTGACGGGTATCAAGATCCTATTAAAGCCTCGGTATTATTTATGGTATGCGATGATGAACGATGTTTACCGCCCGAAGAAAAGGAGTTTTTGATCAATTTGAAATCTTCTAAATCTGAAACAGGAGCCTTAAATTCATCTATTACAAAAAAGGATAAGTTACTATCTGAACAACTACGTTTGCCAATACAAACAAATGGAACGTTCTTATTATCTTCAACAGAAAAAAAAGGCTTATGGAAGCTGTTTTTTCTTGGTTTTTTAGGGGGACTAATTGCTTTACTAACACCTTGTGTTTTTCCAATGATACCCTTAACAGTATCTTTTTTTTCACATAGTTCTAATAGTTCAAGCGAAGGAATAATGAAAGCGCTGTTATATGGATTGTTTATTTTAGCAATTTACATTTTGGTTAGTGTTCCTTTTCATGTCATGGATTCTGTAAATCCAGACATGCTTAATAATGTATCAACAAATACATGGTTAAATCTATTATTCTTTATTGTTTTTGTAGTATTTGCAATTTCCTTTTTTGGATATTTTGAAATTACGTTACCTTCTAAATGGAGTAATGCGATGGATTCTAAAGCAACTAAACTTGGAGGGGTTTTAGGTGTTTTTTTTATGGCTTTAACTCTAACTTTAGTTTCCTTTTCATGCACTGGGCCAATATTAGGCTCTTTGTTAGGTGGTTCGTTGTCAAATGATGGAGGAGCAATACAGCTTACTTATGGTATGGCGGGTTTTGGATTAGCATTGGCATTACCTTTTGCTTTTTTTGCTCTATTTCCCAATCTACTAAAAAAATTACCTAAAAGTGGAGGATGGATGACTACCGTAAAGGTTGTTTTAGGTTTTGTAGAATTAGCCTTTGCTTTAAAGTTTTTATCAAATGCAGATTTAGTTGAGCATTGGGGGCTGTTGAAACGCGAAGTTTTTGTAGGTTTATGGATTTTAATATCACTAGCTTTGGCAGCTTATTTATTCGGCTTATTTCGTTTTCCGCATGATGCGCCTAATCAAAAAATAGGTGCACCTAAAAAAATACTGGGAGTAATAGCTCTTGTTTTTGCAGGTTATTTAGTACCAGGCGTGTTGCCTACAAAAGAACCTAATTTGAAATGGTTAAGTGGATTTCCGCCGCCAACATTTTATAGTTTGTACAACACATCCGCCTCCAATTTGCATACTTTTGGAAAATATGTATACACAGACTTTGAAGAAGGGCTTGCTGTAGCAAAAAAAATGAGTAAACCTATTTTAATTGATTTTACAGGGTGGGCTTGTGTTAACTGCCGAAAAATGGAGGAACAAGTATGGAGTGATCCAAGTGTAAAAAAAATATTAGAAGAGGTGGTGTTGATTTCATTATATGTTGATGATAGAAAAGAATTAGATAAGTCAGCACAGTTTACATATCAATTCCCTAATTCTAGTAAATTAAAAAAGATAAAAACAATTGGAGATAAATGGGCAACATTCCAAACAATTAATTTTTTAAATAATTCGCAGCCTTATTATGTATTAATGGATAGTGCATATAATTTATTGCAGAATCCTATAGGGTATACACCCGATATTAAAAAATATCATAATTGGTTAAAAGAAGGAATAAATAAAAAGGAATTGTAAAAAACTTATCTAATATTTTTAATCATTTTAGAATACAATAGTAATACGAAAAAATACGTTGCTGCTATTTGGATATTTGTTGTGTTTATTTTAACAAAAAGCTTAATTTATTAAAATATACGCAATTTATCAGCCGAAAACGTTTTAGTTTTTTCTAGGATTAGGTTATTATATTCATTTAAAATACTTTTGGACTCAATGACTAAAAAGATTACAAAAATAGGTGTTTTAACATCGGGTGGTGATGCACCAGGAATGAATGCTGCAATTAGAGCAGTAGTACGTGCATGCGCACATTACCATATAAAATGCATTGGTATATACGAAGGTTATAAAGGTCTTATTGAAAATAATACGGTGGAGCTAGATGCCCGATCAGTAGCTAATACTATTAATAGAGGAGGTACTTTTTTAAGATCGGCTCGCTGCTTAGAGTTTATTCAGCCAGAAGGAAGAGAAATTGCCCATGCTAATTTAATAAAATTAGGTATTGATGCATTAGTAGTTATAGGTGGTGATGGTAGTTTTACTGGAGCTTTAAAATTAAATAATGAATTTAATTTCCCTGTAGTAGGTATTCCAGGAACTATTGATAATGATATTAATGGAACAGATTACACTATAGGTTATGATACGGCTTTAAATACGGTTGTAGATGCTATTGATAAAATACGTGATACAGCTAGTTCACATAATAGACTGTTTTTAGTTGAGGTTATGGGGCGTGATGCAGGTGATATAGCCATTAGTGCTGGGATTGGCGGTGGAGCAGAAGAAATTTTGATTCCGGAAAAGGATGATTTTAGTATTGATCGCTTGATGGAATCTTTAGAGCACAGTAGAAAAACGGGAAAAACATCAAGTATAATAATTGTTGCAGAAGGGAAAAAGGGAATGAATATTTTGGAAATGCGTGATTACGTGCACAAGCATAGACCAGAATATGATGTGCGAGTTTCTGTTCTAGGACATGTTCAAAGGGGAGGAGCTCCTAGTTGTACAGATAGAGTTTTAGCAAGTAAGCTTGGTGTAGGAGCTGTTGATGCTCTAATGCAAGGTTTAACCAATGTGATGATAGGGGTTAGTCATCGTAAGGCAGTAACAGTTGATTTAAATATAGCCTTAGATAAAAATAGAAAATTAGATAGAGACCTACTGCGTGTTGCAGATATTGTTTCTCTATAGTTTTATAAATAAAATTGAATATTAAACTAAAATTTGAAATATGAGTACTTTAAAACTAGGAATTAACGGTTTTGGACGTATCGGTAGAATTGCTTTTCGTATTGCTTCTGAGCGTGAAGATGTGGAGATTGTTGCAATTAATGACCTTTTGGCCGTAGATCACTTAGCATACATGCTAGAATTTGATTCAGTTCATGGAAAATTTAATGGTACTGTTGATGTAAAAGACGGGAACCTAGTTGTAAATGGGAAATCAATAAGAATTACTGCTGAGCGTAACCCAGAAGATTTAAAATGGGATGAAGCTGGTGTAGATGTTGTTCTTGACTGTACTGGAATTTTTACAACATTAGATAAAGCAGAAGCTCACCTTAAAGCAGGTGCTAAAAAAGTAGCTATTTCAGCTCCTTCGGCAGATGCTCCAATGTTTGTAATGGGAGTAAATGATGAAAAATTAACAAAAGAGCATACTATTGTTTCTAATGCATCATGTACTACTAACTGTTTAGCTCCAATAGCTAAAGTAATTGAAGATAACTTTGGTATTGCTGAAGGTTTAATGACTACTGTACATGCAGCTACGGCTACTCAAGCAGTGGTTGATGCGCCTTCTAAAAAAGACTGGAGAGGTGGACGTTCTGCCTTGAATAACATTATTCCATCATCTACTGGAGCAGCAAAAGCTGTTGGTAAAGTAATTCCAGAATTAAATGGATTATTAACGGGTATGGCTTTTCGTGTTCCTACTGCCGATGTTTCTGTAGTTGATTTAACAGTAAAAACTAAAAAAACAGCTACTTATGAAGATATCAAAGCTGCTATGAAAGCCGCTGCAGATGGACCAATGAAAGGAGTACTTCAGTATACTGAAGATGCTGTAGTATCTCAGGATTTTGTAGGTGAAAGTCATACATCTACTTTTGATGCAGGTGCAGGTATTGCATTAAATGATAACTTCTTTAAGTTAATATCATGGTACGACAATGAATATGGATATTCTACTAAATTAGTAGACCTTGCAACTAAAATTGGAAACTTGTAATATATTACAAAGCCCTGTATGAAAATTACGGGGCTTTTTGTATTTTAACATTACGAATCATTAACTCATAAAATATACTCTATGATTTTACTTGCCGATGGAGGATCAACTAAATGTGACTGGATTCTTTTAGATCATAATGGTGAACAAGTACTCAAAACTAGAACAAAAGGATTGAATCCTGCTGTCTTTAAATCAGATGTGCTTGAAACTAGACTTTATGCTAATGAAGATTTGAAAGATTACAAAAGCCAAGTTAAAAGTGTTCATTTTTATGGAGCTGGTTGTGGTACCCCTGAGCCAACAAAAATTTTAGAAGATATATTAAAAAAATATTTTGTTGATGCAGAAATCATGGTTAAAGAAGATATGGTTGCTGCAGTTTTTGCTGCAACTACTGAACCAGGAATTGTTTGTATTTTAGGAACAGGATCAAATAGCTGTTATTTTGATGGTGACAATATTCAAATGGAAGTGGAATCTTTAGGCTATGTGCTTATGGATGAGGCTAGCGGGAATTATTTTGGAAAACGATTATTACGTGATTACTATTACAAACGTATGCCAAAAGTAATTGCCGATGAATTTGAAAAACGATACGATCTATCTCCAGATACTATAAAAGAGAATGTTTATCGCAACGATAATCCTAATACTTACTTAGCAAACTTTGCAGAATTTATTTTTACTAGTGAAGAACGTAATGGTTATTTTTATTTATTGATTACCGAAGGGATTAAGAAATTTATAGAAAATAGAGTAATGTGTTTTCCTGAAGCTCAAAATGTACCTATCCATTTTATAGGATCAATAGCGCATTTTAGTCAAGATATTATTAAGGATGCCTTGTTACCTTATCATTTAACTATGGGAAATATTGTAAGACGCCCTATTGAAGGTATTATTGATTACTACCGTAATGAAATTCTAGCATAAAGAATAATTAAAATACTATAATAATATTACAAGTACTTTTCTATATAATAGAGGGTACTTTTTTTATTTATAACAATTTGAAACTTTCAAAAGTATAATCATAAAAGCCACCCAAATAAAGGTGGCTTTTATGATTATATTATGTGTATTTGAAGTGAAAGATTAAAGATTAGTCTTTTACTATGTTCGATTTGTAAACTTCTTTTTCAGTAAAAATAGTGGCAATATAAGTGCCTTTCTTTAATGTGTTTAAATTTATGCTTAAATACGACGTATTACTAGTACCATTAAAGCTAGCGACAAAGTTACCTGTAGAGTTATGTAAGATTATTTTGGATATATAATCTGGAGCATTAACAGTTACATTGCTATCTACTGGATTCGGGTATGTCGATACCGTTTGTATATTGCTTTTAGTATACAACAAACTTAAATCAGAGGTTGCTGTTGAAGATGTGTTTGCTGCTGTAATAGTTACTTTGTCAATGTTAAACCCACCACTTAATGAGGTTAGGCGGAGTATTTTTTGACCTGCAGTTAAAGAAATAGTATTTTGATTAATAAATTGAAAATTTTCCCAGCTGGATGTATTTGGTACTGTGAAATCTTGACCTAAAGGAATTCCATCAATGGATAACTGAAAGGTTTTGTTGTCAAAAATAGATGAAGCTAATGCACTAAAATTATATAATCCTGTTTGTTGAATATCAATAGTGTATTCAATCCATTCATCTTTTTGTATCCAAGCTACAATACCGCTATACATATCTACATCATCTGTTCTTAAATAGTTTCCATTGTTCCCCGTATCTTTATCATTATAGGCTACACCTTGACCTCCTAAATCATAAAATTCCATTTCAACAGTACCAGGAACAACTTGAGCTATCCCGTTGTAAGGGGATTGAGGTGTAGTAGAAGGGGTTAGGTTAAAGGAAATTTTATCGATGTTAAACCTTCCTGTGGTAGTTTCAAATCGTAAAACATTGGTCCCTGCTGTTAAAGAGATATTTGATTGCGAAATTTCTTCAAAATCTCCCCAATCATTAGTATTCGGAACATTAAATGATTGTCCTATAGTATTTCCATCTACGCTAAGTGAAAAGCTATTGTTATTTGTAATTGAGGCGACATTTGCGGTTAATGTGTATAAACCTGTTTGTTGAATATTAATAGTGTATTCAATCCATTCATCCTTTTGTATCCAAGCCACAATGCCGTTGTACATATCTACATCATCTGTTCTTAAATAGTTTCCATTGTTCCCCGTATCTTTATCATTATAGGCTA
The DNA here is from genome assembly GCA_947489195.1 of uncultured Aquimarina sp. GTDB lineage: Bacteria > Bacteroidota > Bacteroidia > Flavobacteriales > Flavobacteriaceae > Aquimarina. The sequence goes on from CANLCT010000024.1 coordinate 32,258, forward strand.
CACCTTGACCTCCTAGGTCATAAAATTCCATTTCAACAGTACCAGGAACCGCTTGAGCTATTCCGTTGTAAGGGGATTGAGATGTAGTAGAAGGGGTTAGGTTAAAGGAAATTTTATCGATGTTAAACCTTCCTGTGGTAGTTTCAAATCGTAAAACATTGGTCCCTGCTGTTAAAGAGATATTTGATTGCGAAATTTCTTCAAAATCTCCCCAATCATTAGTATTCGGAACATTAAATAATTGTCCTATAGTATTTCCATCTACGCTAAGTGAAAAGCTATTGTTATTTGTAATTGAGGCGACATTTGCGGTTAATGTGTATAAACCTGTTTGTTGAATATTAATAGTGTATTCAATCCATTCATCCTTTTGTATCCAAGCCACAATGCCGTTGTACATATCTACATCATCTGTTCTTAAATAGTTTCCATTGTTCCCCGTATCTTTATCATTATAGGATACACCTTGACCTCCTAGGTCATAAAATTCCATTTCAACAGTACCAGGAACTACTTGAGCTATCCCGTTGTAAGGAGATTGATTAATTGTTGGAATCTCTTTTAAATCAATTCTGTAATTTTCAGCAGTAAACCGCGCTTTTTCTAATTGCATAGGTGTCAATTCTGTTCGGCAATGATGTCTTGAATAACTCATTACATTATTGGTATTTGGAGTGTAATAATCACCATTAACATCAGTTTCAGCAGCAGTATAATTACAGTCAAAGTCAACTTTTGAATAAGACAATTGAGGATCTGCAGGGGTGTCACAAATTAAGTCACCCGCAGTAGAGCAGTTAGAACCATTAACATATTCATTACCGCGATAGTTTTCATGGGTATGAAATAAGTCTAAATAGTGTCCAATTTCATGTACAAAAGTTGTTTCAGGAAAGCCCCCCATACAATGTGTATCCATAAAAATACGATCTAGATCATTTTCTAAATTATTTGGATCAGGAAAATAAGCATAACCACAATAGGTACCTCCATTTGAGTTGGATATACTATTAGCAAAGTATAAATTTAAAACCTGATCTACTTCATGAGTATCAGTTATCAAATACTCTTCAGACATAATGAAGTCATAAAAACGATCAGAATTTATATAATTAGGGCTTTGATATTCTTTAAATTCAATATTAAGATTCTTAAAAAAATCATTTGCATATTGTATTCCTTCATTTATTTTCTGTATTGAAATTCCACCAGTACCGTCTGCCCTTGTTATAATATGCGATATGTATGGGATAATAATTTTTTTTCTAGTAACGGCATTTCTGGTGGTTAATAAGGCCCTTCGATTCGTTTTTTCCGAAGCCATTAAACGATTAATGGTTAATGCATTTTGGAAATCTTTATCAGTGGTTTTTACTGCACAGCCTTGACTGTATAAAGTATTCATACAGGAAACAAGTAGTGCTAAAATGGTAATTTTTTTTGATAGGCCTTTTTTTGAATGTGTGAATAGCGTTTTCATTTTAATAGGTGGTTTATTAGTTTAATGGTTTGTTTATAGTTCGTTTTCAGTTATTTCGGGGTTATATAAAACTACTTTTTATGTTTTTTTTAATAAACCAATTACTAATAAATTGAGCTTGTATATGCGTTTTTAAAGATTTCTTAAAAAGGGGTAAAGTTTGATCTCAATGAAATCGTTTTTTTGATTGTTGTTTTTAACAATTTATTAAGTTTTATGTACAATTATTAAAAATTACATTTTGGGTTATTATAGGGAGGAGGCTAGAAAAGCTTGAAATGTTAACTTAATGTTAAAAATAGTGTAAGAATATACGGACTCAATCGTCTAAAGTAGGCTTAAGTTGAGTTTTTTTTGCTAAAAAAATAAAGGGATTATATTGATTTTAAGGGGGTTATTTTGTCCCTTTTTTAAAGTGTATTATCGGCAATAGGATAATTAATGACTACTCTGGTACCATTACTTGGAGTAGAGTTTAAGAACACACGACCATTAATATATTCCATACGTTCTTTCATAAAAAATAAGCCCATACCACCTTCTGAACTATCCTTAGGAGCTTTTGGCATTTTAGAAGGATCAAAGCCTTTACCATTATCTGTAATAGAAATGCTGAGTAGTTGATCTGTCTTTTTCATGGCTACTAAAATATAAGTAGCTTCGGCATATTTAATGGCGTTATTTATAGATTCTTGTGTAACCCTATATAAATTAGTTTCTACCAAAGTTTCAAACCTAAGATTATCTCGAACATTGTTTTCAAAAATAATTTCAGTTTTAGTAAACTTATTTAATTGATTAGTCATTTTTTGAATGGCTGTAATTACCCCATAATCTAACAATTCAGGTGGAGTTAAATTAAATGTAGCCATGCGCACACCCAAAATAATATTTTTAGTTTGCTCTTTTAGTACATCAACTTTATCAATAAATTTTTCACTTTGAGATGCATCTAAAGATTCGATGTTAAATTTTAGAGCGGTTAACATTTGACCTATGCTATCATGAATGTCCTTTGCAATACGTTTACGCTCTTCTTCTTGAGCTTCAACAATTAAACTCGCTTTTGATTTTTGAATAGCCGACTCGGTTTTTAACTTGTCTTCACGTAAACTATCAATTTTTTCTTGTGCTTTTTTTCGTTTAGAAATATCTAAGCATACGATCAAATATTCGACAACACCTTTGTTTTTTATAATAGGAAAAATTGAGATATCCATCCATTCAATAGGTGTATGCTTGAATGATACTTGAAATTCATGATTTAAAATGGTTCCTTTTCGAGCATTAATAAGGCCTTTTAGCTCCTGTTGTTGCGCTATGTTGAGCCCTAAATTTTCGTATATGATGTGTTTTAGGTTGTTTTTTTCTTTACTAATGATTTCTTTAATTCTTTTTCCACTAGAAATTATTGTTCCATCTTGATCTATACGGGCAAAAAATAAATTTTGATTTATGGCCTTTTGAAGTATTTGTAGTTCCTCTAAGGTTTCATTTTTTTGTTTTACAGCTGTATTTGCTTTATCTGCCATTTTAACAGCATTGTCTTTAGCTAATATAAGCTCAGAAATTGTACTTCTTATTTTGCTGGTTACAGGTTTAAATAATAAAAAGAATTCAGCCAATAATAAAAGTAATAAAAGCACAAAGGCAAAGTATTCAATTTTTTTAATACTATTTATTTTCCACGAAGCATAATCCTCATAAGTATATACATACTCATTCATTTTAACTAAAAAAGCAGGCTCTTTTTTTATAAATGCAGTGATCCATTTATTAGATTCGGCTTGATTAGTATGAATTGAATTTTGAATTTTTTTACTAATAGTAAGCAATTCATTGATTTCTAAATTTACTTCAAAAAAGATTTTTTTCAGATTAACTTTTCTTGAAGATTTAGGAAGGTTTTCTAAATTGTTTTTTAATAACGAGTGAGCGTCGGCCCATTCATTTAATGCGCTATTTAATTCTTTGTTATTATCTCTGGTTATTTGAAGTGGTGAATTCCAAAGTAAAATTGTTTTGCTAATTTTTTGACTTAACATACGCTGTTTACCAGCTATATTAATAATTTGTGCATCAAAATCATTATTTGACAAAGCACCTTGTATAAATATTTGAGTTATAATGACCAAAAAAGCAATAAAGCCTAATGCAATCATATATACTTTGCTTAAGGTGCTAAAGGTTTTAGCATCTAATGATTCTTTGGTATTCATTAAGCTAAGGCTTTTTTAATTAGAGATAAGCCTTTTTCACTATAAGATAATTTTAGTGCTGCTTCATGACCAGAGTCAGACATTTTTTTCCAGGTTTTTTGTACAATGTCAATCACTTTTTCGTCGGTATGTTTTTGCCTAAATTCTTCATAGTAATATTCTAAAAAAACCAAACAAATTACATCTTCTAAAGTTTGTGTACCGGCATCTTTTTTTAAACGCTTTTTTTCTAATAGAAAAGCGACACGTTCAATGATGTCTTGATCAAAGTTTAAACGATTTAAAATATCCGAAGCAGTTTTTGCATGAAATTTTTTTAATTCGGTACGCCAAGTTAGGTAGCCAACACGATTCATTTCATAATTACTTCTGGGAATTTCCCACCTACAAATATGTTGACATCTAGCGGCTAGTTGCAAAGCTACAGGCGCATTTGGAGCAAAACTTGATAACACCTTAGTCATGCGTTGACCATAAATCAATTCCTTTGGGGTTGATGACCCATTAACAATTTCAATATTAGGGTCTTTTGAGTTCGCATGGTCAAAGGCGTCGTAGGCTTTGTTTAGTTGTAGTGTATTCATGCTTGTAAAAGTATATGAAATTGAATTTAAAATAAAACTTTATTAATTTTTTAGAATGTTTTGTAATTAAAATAAATTGTAATCAGAAGTATTTTATTCAGATGCCTTTTGGAATAAATGTACCTGAATAAAATAAAAATCATAAAAACAGAATTCGTTTTAATTAACGTGAGTTCAACTTAATTTTATTAAAAGTCAAAATTATCAGTTCAAGTAATTTTCAATAGAAAATTGTATCTAAAATTATTTACTGATAAGGATTCTCGATATAAGATTCTTGCCGAGTTTCACTCGAATTGGCATCTTTTTCTTATTTCAAACTCACATTAATTAAGTAAATAGTGTTAATTTTCTAGTAAATGTTTTAAATTGTTTAAACCTTCAGAAAAATCATCACCAATCATTTTTTCAAAATTCATAAGCGGAATTAAAATGTTTGATGGATAATCCATATGTCCATCAAATCCCCAAGTTACTTTAGTTTGGTTAGCCGAAATGGCATTTGTTAAAAGATAACCGTGATCATTAGCTTCAAAGGGTTCAAAAAAGCGAAGCTTGAAATCAATACTTTCACCATCTACAATTTTTTCAATTTCTTGTTCTCCAACGCCTACATCTTTATTAGTACTAGACCAAGCCGAAACAAAACCTTCGGTGCCATCAGTACCTCGATATGATTTTTTCATATCGGGGTCAATTTTGGCCCATGGACTGTAGTTGTCCATATTTTTTAAATGTTTGATGTAGTTAAAAACTTCTTGCTTGGGTTTATTAATAGTTATTGATTTTTGAACTTTATAATCCTTTTTAATAAAAAGAGCTCCAATAAGTGGAAGGGCTATTAATATAGCTACTAGAACGATAATTTTTTTTAAGATTTTCATAATGTTGAGTTTTTAAGCTATCAGAGAGATTCTGGATAAGATTCATATTCTTGTAAATAAGTTAGTTATTGTTATAAATTTACGAAAAAAGTTAAAAAAATATGGAATTTTTAGTTTTATTCATTATTTATATGAATAAGATATAATGCTTGTATATTGATATTATATTATAGCTTGATATATTTGTGTTTTCATTGTTTATTAACAATCATTTGAATGAGTTTGAAATTATTTTTAACATTATTTTGTGGTATCTGCTGGACCATAACATATGTTGAATGTATTCGTATTGGTTTTAAATATAAAATACATACCATGCCTTTTTGGGCTTTGGTGTTAAATATTACTTGGGAAGCTTTTAATACATATCAAGGGGCATTGTTAGCTGGGTGGACACATATTTCAACATTGTTTGATGCCGTTTGGCTTTTGTTGGATTGTGTAATACTTTATATTTATCTAGTTTACACTAAAAAAGAAACCGTATCTAGTCTGCGCTTTTATATAAAAATTTTAAGTTTACTGTTCATAGGTTTTACTTTTCAGTATGGTTTTGCATTACAATTTGGTTTAATTACTGGTGCTGTTTATTCTAGTTCCTTTATGGGAATAATAATGTCAATATTATTTATAAAAATGTTTTACAATAGAAAAGGTGGTTATGGGCAATCATTGAGTATTGCTATAAATAAATGTTTAGGTACTGGAGCAGCAAGTTTATTAGTAGGTTTAGTTGGAGTAAATAGTTTGGGGGGAAGTCACCCTGTTGTGCTTTATGTAGGTGTAGTTATCTTTTTGATTGATCTGCATTATATTTTCTTGTTGTTTAAAGAAAAGTACATAAGTAAAGTAATTTCTTAGGCTAATTATTAGCAATGTTCAACTCTTCAAGTTATTTTTGTGTTCGATTAAAAGTATACATGAAAGTAACTGAACATATAGAGAAAGCAGTAGGTAAAACATTGTTTTCCTTCGAAATAGTACCACCACAAAAGGGAAGCAATATAAATGATTTATATGCAAATATAGATCCGCTAATGGAGTTTAAACCTCCATTTATTGATGTAACGACATCTCGTGAGGAGTATGTTTATATTGAGAAAGACGGATTGTTTGATCGAAAAATTACACGAATGCGTCCAGGGACTGTAGGTATTTGCGCTTCATTACAGTACAAATATGGAGTAGATGCTATTCCGCATGTATTATGTGGAGGTTTTACTAAAGAAGAAACGGAGTATTTATTGGTCGATTGTCATTATTTAGGTATAGATAATTTAGTAGCCTTGCGTGGTGATCCCATGAAAGGAGAAAAATATTTTGTACCTACCAAAGGCGGAAATAAATATGCTATTGATTTGGTAAAACAAATTAAGCAAATGAATGAAGGTCAATTTTTACATGGAAATGCAGAAATGAAAAAGAAACCAGATTTTTGTGTAGGTGTAGCAGGTTACCCCGAAAAGCATATCGAAGCTCCAAGTATGGGAGCAGATTTAAAGCGTTTAAAAGAAAAAGTAGATGCTGGTGCGGACTATGTGGTGACACAAATGTTTTTTGATAACCAACGTTACTTTAAATTTGTAGAGGCTGCCCGAAAAATAGGAATTACTGTGCCAATTATTCCAGGGATTAAACCTGTAGCAGTAAAAAGGCACCTGCAAATATTACCACAAGTCTTTTGGTTAGATATGCCACAGACTTTAATTACAGAAATAGAACAAGCTAAAGATAATAAGGCAGTACGCCAAATAGGAATAGAATTCGGAATTCAACAATCTAAAGAATTGTTAGATTACGGCGTACCTTGCTTACATTATTATTCAATGGGAAAATCAGATAATGTAAGAGCTATTGCAGAAGGAGTGTTTTAGAAAAAAAATTCTTTTTAAGAAAATATATTACAAAAAACATTAATTAAAAATTGTTTAAAAAAACAGACTTTGTAATTTTAATAAGGATACTAGTGTAATATATTTTGATCGTTTAAAAGATCAATATAGTGCTCAGGTAAAACACCAATCACAAGTTATTGCTAACGTACTGAATCCTTTACTAACTATTATTGTAGGTGTTTTAGTAGGTGTTATTTTAATTTCAATGTATTTGCCAATGTTTCAGTTGAGTAATGTGATAAAATAAATTCACTTTTTTTAATTTACTTGTTGTATAATTATAAAAAATGCGTATTTTTGCCATCCGAAAACGAAAAGATTTTTAGCAATGAAACAAGGTATTCACCCAGAGAATTATAGATTAGTAGCTTTTAAGGACATGTCTAATGATGATGTTTTTATTACTAAGTCAGCAGCAAATACAAAAGAAACTATCGAAATTGATGGTGTTGAGTATCCAGTTATCAAACTGGAAATTTCAAGAACATCTCACCCATTTTATACTGGGAAGTCTAAGCTTATCGATACAGCTGGACGTATTGATAAATTCAAAAACAAATACGCAAAATTCAAAAAGTAATTCTGCTATTATCTTATATGTAAAGCCTTCTATTTTAGAAGGCTTTTTTTATGCTTCATTTTTTAATCTCTTAGACTAAATTTCCTTATGCTTACTATTGTATGTAGAGGATTGGTTTTTATCAAGCAAATTAGAATTTGAACAAACCTCGTATGGCTTACATAAAGGATTTATGTAAGTATAAATAGAATAGCTAATTAATTAGTTATCTCATTAATACTTTGATTAGGCAGGCTATTATTAATAAAATTTGGGCATAAAAAAACTCTTGAATACAATCTAGTATTTAAGAGTTTTTTACGTTGTTAATAATAATTTGAATGTTATTTAAGAACTCTTCCAGATGGGAAGTCTCTAATATCCAAAGCTAAATTATTAGTAGTAGGAAAAAGCTCAGTTCCTGCTGTACCACTTAGTGGTTTGATATAAAAAGGCTTTGCTTGATCATAATCAGGAAAAGGTTCAATTGATATCACTACTTGCTTTCCTCTAACGTCTCCATCTTGAGGAAATGTTAGACCAGCAGGCGCAGTGTTAAGAAAGTCTTCACCAGGAAAATCGGGTGCATCTTCATTTCCACTATATGGCGAACTATCATCTTTCCCATCAACAGAAGAAAAAGTACCCGTAGTAACAGGGGTGTCATTTGTAACTAACCAACCTTCGTATTTCCAACCTTTTGGTAATTCAGGTAAATCTAATCCTGCAATAGGGCTACCTCCGTTTGGATCCATAAACCATAAGCCGAATTGATCATTATCAGGAGTTCCTGGGTTATCTGTAGGGGTAGCCATAACAAATTTCCCACTTGATCCATTAAAGTCAGCAATAACAGAATCAATTTCTAAAACAGCAACGTTATTGGCAAACGACCCACTAAGTATTTTTGTATCAGAGGGTAAATTGTCATTGTCATCAGGGCTTTCTATGGTAATTGTAAAATCAGAAGCTTCGTCTAGTTTGGCTTTTTCGACAGAAAATTTTTGTCCAATTTCTAATTTATCAAATCGTCCAGTTGAGATTGGTTCTCCATCAACAATAATCCAACCTTCGTAAGTAGCGCCATTGGTTAGCTCTTGTAATCCAATTATGTTAAAAGTAAGGTCAGCTCTTGGTGCAGGTGGATCAGCAGGTGTGTCGTCATCGGAACATGATGTTGTAGCTAAAACGCCTAAAGCAATACTTAGTACTGAAAAAAAATTTCTTGTTATCATTTTAAAAAGTGTTAATTAGTATTTTTTTGATATTTATTTTGTGCAAATATTATTCCATAACTGTAAGTAAATTTAAAAGATAAATACTGTATTTACTATAAAAATAAATAAAATTGAATGTGATATTCGTGCTAATGCACTTTTTATTGATGAATGCGTTAATTCATTTGAGTTTTTTATTTTTTCTTGATGTTTACATTAGTATTTTCGTAAGTATAAATTTAGCTATATGAACTATATTTTATTCGATGGGCCACAACGGCAGGCATTATTACCTTTTACATATACTCGCCCTGTGGCAGATATCCGTATTGGGATATTAACTATACGCGAAAAATGGGAACAGTATTTGGGTAGTACAACTTCGACAGTTACCGAGGATTATTTGGCTGAAAAATGGCCAATGGTTGAATTGGAATCAAATACATTTATTTGTGGTGGTATTTTGCCTACTAAAGCACTAGTAAAAGCAATAAAAGCATTAGAGGTGAAACAAGTTTTGTATTCTGAAAATGAAGAATTAATTGCTTTTTGTGTGCCAGAGGGAGAAGATCCAGATTTGGTATCTTATAAAGTAATACAATTTAATGATGCTTTCGCAGAACTAAAGCAGACATGGGATATATTTAGTTTAAATGAGGAAGCTATTGAGGCGGATTTTGAGTTGTTAACAGTAGATAAGATAAGTCAAAATTTGTCAGATACAAATAAGGTGGTAGGAGCAGGTAAGGTTTTCATTGAAGAAGGAGCGTCGGTAGAATGTGCCATTTTCAATACTACAAAAGGCTCTATATATATAGGTAAAGATGCTACAGTTATGGAAGGGGCAATTATAAGAGGGCCTTTTGCATTGTGCGAACATGCAACTATAAAAATGGGAGCTAAAATTTATGAAGGTACAACAGTAGGTCCGCATAGTAAAGTAGGAGGAGAAGTTGGGAATTCAGTAATTTTTGGCTATTCAAATAAAGGGCATGATGGGTATTTAGGGAATTCTGTTTTAGGCGAATGGTGTAATTTAGGTGCAGATACCAATACTTCTAATTTGAAAAATAATTATGCCGAGGTGCGTTTATGGAGTTACGAAACAAGTGGTTTTGCAAAAACAGGTCTGCAGTTTTGTGGTTTAATGATGGGAGATCATTCAAAAAGTGGTATCAATACCATGTTTAATACAGGAACAGTGGTAGGTGTTAGTGCTAATATTTACGGAGGCGGATTTCCGCGTAATTTTATTCCAAGTTTTAGCTGGGGCGGAAGCGCTGGTTTTGTAACTTATAGGACAAATAAAGCTTTTGAAGTAGCAGAAAAAGTAATGCAACGTCGAAAAATTGATTTTACAGTACAGGAGAAAGCTATTATGGAGCATATTTTTGAAGAAACGGCTAGCTGGCGAAAAGAGTAATAATTGCAGGTATACATGAGTTAATTGATTAACTAAAAAAAGAGCTTTTATCACTATGAAAAAGCTCTTTTTTTGTTTTTTATTTTAATAGGTGGGCAACCATAACTTAAAAAAAAGCGTCTTTATAAGTAGAGGACTAAATGAAATCACTATTGAAAGTAATATCACTTTATAAAAATGAAGAAGCACTACTAAGGCAGGTGTTAAAAAATAATAGAGGTGCACAACGTCAGCTTTATGAATTGTATGCGCCAAAAATGTTAAGTGTTTGTAGATATTATATTAAAGATTTACAGCATGCGGAAGAAGTGATGTTAAATGGTTTTTTTAAAGTATTTCAAAATGTAAAAAAATTTAAAAAAGAAGGAAGTTTTGAAGGTTGGATTCGAAAAATTATGGTGAGAGAAGCAATTTCTTACCTAAGGGGTCAAAAGAAAATTGAATTTGTAACGGAAAACGTAGTGTTAGAAAATGAATATGAAAATAATATTGACTCAACGATTGAAGTAGCTCAAATACAACATTGTATTGATGCGCTTCCTGATGGGTATAAAGTAATATTTGTGATGTATGCTATAGAAGGCTATAAGCATAGTGAAATTTCAAAAATATTGCATATATCAGAAGGGACATCAAAATCGCAATTATTTAAAGCACGTAAATTATTGCAAAAAAAAGTTAACGAATTAAATATGACAGGCTATGCTGCAAAATGAGTTTGAAAAGGAGAGTAAAGGAAAGTTGGAAGCTAGGTTAATTCAACCTTCGACAGGGTCTTGGGATAGATTGTCAGAGCGTTTAGATAATCAGAAAAGCAAACAGCAGTATAAGCAAAAATATTGGTGGTTGGGTGTAGCAGCTAGTTTGGTGGGGGTGCTGTTTATTGCACAACATTTTTTTTATAACGATTCAATATCCAAATCAATTGATACTAATAAGATAGAATTAGTAAATAATGATGAGGATAAAAAAACTGAAAAAGAATTGCTTAATATTCCAACTGCTAAGGTTTTAGGAAAACAAAAGGTATCTAATAAAGCAAATAAAAAAACTATACAGAAGGCCAAGTTGGTGAACATAGAAAATAAAGAAAAGAAAAACCATCATAATAAGAATATGCTGAGTAATGTTGCTTCAAAAGAAAAAGTAGTGCTTTCTGAAATAACGGATCTAAGTCAGAAAGATGACGTGTCAAAAAAAGAGACACTTGAAAAACAAAAAATAAAAGAGATTTTAGATAAAGTTTATGTTTTAAAGGAATCAAAAGTAGAGGTTTCAGATGCTGTTATTGATGACTTATTGTTAAAAGCGCAAATGGAAATTGATATAGAAAAGTCAAATACTACTAACCAAGAAACTGTAAATGCCAGTTTGTTGTTAAAAAGTGCAGAAAAGGATTTAGATGTGTCCTTTAGAAACAAAGTGTTGGTAGCCTTAAAAGAAAATTATTCAAAAGTTAAAACTGCCATAGTACAGCGTAAAGAGTAATAATTTACGCTAAAGTCATTAAGGGAAATGTCAAATTCCTCCCTATTTCGTTTAAAAATTTAATCAAAAAAAATAGTTAGCTCGGTAAAAAAAACTTGAGGGTGTAAACTATTGTCATAAAATAATTAATTCAAAGGAAGAGTCATGAATGTAATTACAAAATGTATTGTATTAGTATTGAGCATAAATATGCAATTAATGCATGGTCAAGACACTATTCAGAGTGTTGAAAATCAATTAAAAATAAATAAATCGAAAATTTTAAAAGATGAAATAAAAAAACAAGAGCGTGAATTTTTAAAGCAAGAAGTAGCTGCTATAGATGAATTGTTTAGTAAAAAAGAAATAACTAAAGAACAAGCCGCGGCACTAAAAATGGAAGCGGCAAAAAAGAGAGCTCTTAATATTGATAATAGAATAGCGATAATAGAAAATAAAATTTCACTTATTGATCGGAATCAAAAAGATGTTAATTATAAGGGGCTAATTATAGAAGATTCGTTGAAAGGGGTTTTTAATAATATCGATTGTGAATCTGGTGATCAAGAAGAAAAAGAGAAGGATAAACGTATTAAAAGTGGTTTAGTATTAGCTTTTGGTTTTAATAATGCGCTTATTGATGGCATTGATTTAGGGGATTCGCCTTATAAGTTTGCGGGGTCCCGTTTTTTTGAAATTGGTTGGGCTTGGAAAGCAAGGGTTTTTGAACATACTAATTTTATGAGGTTTCGCTATGGAGTATCAATGCAAATAAATAGATTAAAACCTGATGATAATAAGTTCTTTGTGCAGCAAGGAAATGAAACAGTATTGCAAGAATTTCCAAGTGATCTTAAAAAATCTAAATTAACGATGACAAATTTAGTGTTGCCCTTACATTTTGAGTTTGGTCCATCAAAGAAAGAAGAAAAAGAAACCTTTATAAAATATTCAACAAAAAGTAAATTTAAAATTGGTTTAGGAGGTTATGCTGGGTTCAATATAGGAACAAGGCAAAAATTAAAGTTTAAGCAAGATGGAGAAAGGGTGAGAGAGCGACAAAAAAGAGATTTTAATAGAACAAAATTGGTCTATGGATTAAGTAGTTATGTGTCATTGGGAGGGGCATCACTGTATGCTAAATATGATTTGTCTCCCATTTTTAAAAATCAAGATGTAGATCAAAATAATATATCTATTGGTCTTCGCTTTGATATAGATTAAAAATAGAGTACTAGTACTTTTTCTTAAATTAGTTGAGGTGTTGTTATTGTATTCTCTTCGCTTAATGTAGTATAAAATAATTTAAATTCGAATTCTTAGGTTGTCTAACTTGTATAATTAGTTTTTAGTCTTCTAGCAGTATATACATTAAAAAAAATCGAGATTTTATTCTCGATTTTTTTTGTCATTATCAAATTCAAGATTTCGTTTAAATGTATTTAAAATTCGTTTAAATGTTTTGTTTCATTTAGTAATTTTTCAGTTAAATAATATTTTATTGAATAGTCTTTACAAATTTATATTGTAATTTTTTTTAATTTTTATACAAGTTTATTATTAAATAGGCTTACAATTAAGATGAAAAATAATAGATAAAATGCATTTATTATAGATAAAATACATATTTTTAATTACATTTAACATTAGTAATTGTATTAAAACACTGAAAATTAGTAATTTGCGATAAAAATGAGCTTTTTGTTTTTTTGCATTATGTAAATGTTAATATAATTAGAGCATTTTTTTTCCATTTTAATGATAATATAGTCCCCCAAATGCTATGATAAAAAATTACTTTGTAAATTTAATTAGTAAGAAAAAGATTTCTTTTTTTGTTTTGTTTTTACTTTTTGTAGGTATCGAAGCTTTTGCTCAATTTGATACAGAGTATTATTTACCACCTTTGTGGTCAACCAATAATTCATTGACCAATACACCTACAAAATTATTGATTAGTACCACTTTTTCAGAAAGTGAGGTTACTATTAAAAATGCTCAAGGTTTGGTTTTTAGTGGCATCTTTACAGTGACTGAAGATCAACCTTTAACCATTGACTTATCAGTTATTTTAGGGAATACAAATATTTTTAATGAAATTGAAAATACTAAAGGTTTATTCATTACTGCAACTCGCCCAGTACAGATTGTTCATGTTAATGATTCTGACCATAATAAAACGTATACAGTTTTAAAAGGGAAAAGCGCCTTAGGGAAAAATTTTTATGCAGCTTCGCAAATAAATGTACTGGCAGAGCAGTATCGAAAAGATGAAACTCATTTTATTTCAGTAATGGCTACAGAAAATGATACTAATGTAACAATACAGATGCCAGATGGAAAAGAGCTGGAGGGTATAGGGAACTCGATTACAATAAATCTTGATGCAAATGAAACTTATTTAGTTAAAAATGAAGCGGGAACTAATATTTCGAATAATATAACAGGGGCGCATATTAAAGCATCAAAAAATATAGCAGTAATATCTGGAGGGCAACATGTTAGGCAGAATAAAGGAATTGGAGGTGCAGCCGAAGGCGGAGTGGACCAATTAGTGCCGGTTAAAGTTTTAGGGACAGAATATATTTTAACCAGAGGTGGAACTGCTCTAGACTATGCTATAGTAGTAGCAACAGAACCTAATACTAGTGTTTATTTGGATGGAGAACATCAAGAAATGAAAATTTTAAATTCTGGCGATTATTTAGAGGTTGATTATTCTGAATCGACAAGGCGAAAAGGCTTTAGCCTTTTAGGTGCTCCACATTACATAAGTACGAATAAGCCTGTGTATGTATTTCATGTTTCTGGTTTATTATCAGATGAAGTTGGAATGGCATTGCTGCCAACTGTAGGGTGTACAGGGAGTAAACGAATCAATTTCTTAAAGTTTGAGTCAGGAAAAAATATTGCTTCAGTAATTATAGAAAATAGTGGAATTTCAGACTTCTCATTTAATGGAAAAAAAATAGAAGAATTACATGTTACTCCAAAAGAAATACCAGGAAAAATAGGTTGGTCAATTGTTACAATTCCTGATGAAGAAATAAAAAAGTCTAATATAGCAATATCTCCAACTTCTTTTTTTCATTTAGGTTTGTTAGTGGCTTCTCCTGGTTCGGGAACTTATGGTATGTTATCTGGTTTTGAAAAAACAATAACAGCACTCGAGCCAAATACAAAGTTGCCTACTGATACTTATCAAATAAAAGCAGAATGTAATATGAGGGAAGCGAGTATAAATATTCCATTGACCTTGGATCTTTCATGTGGAGAAGGCGTGATAACTTCTGTAACAACTGAACAATCAGTAAGTAATGTAGATGTTTTAAAAGTTGATGCTTATAATTTTGAATTAAGTTATAAAGCAGGAACAAACTCAATTTTTTCAACAGATACACTTACAGTTCATTTTGAATCACGAAATAATGGTGTTTTTCAAGCATCAGGAAGTGTTAAAATAGCTATAGTTATTCCTCCAAATACTAATAAAGATGGAGATAATTTACCCGATTGTATTGATCCAGATGATGATAATGATGGTATTTTAGACATAACAGAGTACGCTCCGTTTGACATGGCTCCTTTTGGAGATGAAGATGGTGATGGAATACAAAATTTTCAAGATGTTTTAGATAATGGTGATTTTGGTGATCAATCTAAAACCAATTATACTGATGTTAATTTTGATAATATACCAGATATTTTTGATTTTGATGCTGATGGATTACCTAATCACCTTGATTTAGATGCAGATAATGATGGTATTCCTGATAATATAGAAGGACAATTAAGCGATACTTACTTGTTGCCAAGTAATATGGATGTAAATAATGACGGTATTGATGATAGCTATCCCGAAGGAATTAAAGTTGTAAATACAGTAAGTAGTACCCTACCAGACTTTTTAAATAAAGATTCGGATCAAGATGGTTTAGAAGATTTGGTTGAAGGGTTTTATTTTGAGAATAGTCAGATTTTATCAATGTTAATTGGAGATTCGGATCTAGATGGTTTGGATGACTTTTTTGATCTAGAAATCGGGAGTTTTAATTACCCAAATGGAGCGCAAGTACAATTAAATCCAGTAAAAGATTTAAAAAATACTGATGGCACTGATGAGCCAAATTATAGAGATTTTGATGATGATAATGATCAGTTGAAAACTATAGAAGAAATTGTTTTGCAAACTGACCCAATTAATTTAGATACTGATAATGATGGATTGAGTGATGGAGAAGAGGTGTTGGGTGTTGATAATGAATATACCCCTTTTATTACAACTGTTAAAAGTAATCCTAATGATATTTGCGATCCCCTTAAGTTGGGAGTAAATTGTGATCAAGATGGTGATGGGAACATAAATAAGAATGATCCAAATCCAGAAAAGCCGGTGGCAGAAAATGATTTTATAGAAATTAAAGAAGGAACTAGAATTGAAACTTTTAATATTTTAGATAATGATGATTTTTTACCAGGTCAAAATATAAGTATTTATAATACAGAAATTGGAACAGCTAAAGGTGAGGTTATTTTTGTGTCAAATAAAGGGGAGGTAAATTATACTCCAGTAGAAGGAGAAATAGGTGTGGTTACCATAGTTTATGAAGTGTGTAATACCGCTAATAACCCTCAAGTTTGTGCTACAGCAACTATAGAGATTACCATTGAAAAGGCAAAAAAATTAGTTGTTTATAATGCTGTTTCTCCTAATGGTGATGGATATAATGATTATTTTATTATTGAAGATATTACTAGTTTAGAAGATTTTCCATCAAATAATGTAATGATTTTTAATAGTAGAGGTGAGGTAGTGTACAAAGAATCTAATTATAAAGGTGATATACCAGAAAATTCTCAAACAGATTCAAGTAGGTCTTTTAGTGGCCTAGCTAAAAATGCACTCACGTATGCCGATAATGAAGAATTACCAAAAGGCACTTATTTTTATGAAATTAATTATACTATAGCTAATGGAAATACACAAACTAAAACAGGCTATCTGTATATGCATCGTTAGTTTTAAGTTGTTGGTTGTGAGATTTTTTTGAAGAATTCAAAAAAAATCTAAAATCTATTTTCTAATAGTTTTTCGAGCTGTTTTTAAGAATAGAAAATTTTGAGGATTTTTAGGAATACCGGAAACATTATTTTGAGTAAAACGAACAAATTCATCATAATATAAAGGAATAATTGGAGCCTCTGCTATTAGTATGGAATCCATTTTTTGGTATAACAGTTTACGTTCGTCTAGATTGGGAATCATAAAACTATCCTCATACAATTTATCGAAAGTTTTGTTTTTAAAATGAGTGTAATTAGGGCCATTAGGAGTAAAATTTTGGCTGTAGTATGGAAGCATAAAATTTTCTGCATCTGGGTAATCGGCAATCCAACTGGCTCTAAAAAGTTCAAGTTTTCCAGAATGTTTCTGTTTTCTTAGTGTAGGTGCAGGCATTACATCAACCTTAACTACGACACCTATTTTTTGTAATTCACGCTGAATAAATTCGCATAAACTTACATAGTCAGAAACTGTTGCTAACCGAATACTAGGACGAGTATCATTGGTTTCCTGAATGTATTTTTTTAAATATTTTTTAGCCAAATCTTGATTGTAATGAAAGCCTTTTTCGCCATTGTAACCTTCGATACCCATAGGAATAAAACCGCCGAGGGCAGGGGTGCCAATGCCATTTCTAAGATACGTAATCATAGCTTTGCGGTCAAATCCATAATTAATAGCTTTGCGCAAATTGATATTTTGTATTGGTGCTTGTTTTTTTTCAAGATAAAAGCCAATGTATACAGAATTTAAAAAAGGACTTTTATCTAAAATGATGCGATCCCTATAATTGGGTTGTAGTTTCCCAGTTTGTGTTAATAAATCATCTTTAAAAGAGCTGTCAATGTCATTCATTAAATCTAAATTCCCTTGAATAAATTGAAGGAATTCACTTTGTTTATCGGGTAAAAAAGTAATAGCAACAGCTTCTAAATAGGGGAGTTGTACTCCGTTTTTGTCTTTTTCAAAGTATAAGGGGTTTTTTCTAAATACAAGTTTTGTGTTTTCTTCCCAGGCTTTAAATTGGAAGGGTCCTGTGCCTACGGGGTTTCTTCTAAATTCGTTTCCATAATAAGCAACAATTTCTTTAGGTAATACAGAACAATAACGCATACTTAATAAACCTAAATAGGCAGGGAAAGCTTGCTTCAAGTTAATTTGGAAAAGGGTATCATTAATAGCTTCGTAATTTTCAACTTTGTCTAAAACCCAACTTCCGGGTGAAGCTACTTTGGGATCTTTTAGGCGATCAAAACTATAAGTAAAATCACTTGCAATTACTGTTCTGGTGCTATCTTTTGTGTTAAATTGAAAGTGTTTATGAAAATAAACATCATTACGTAATGTAAATGTATAGGTTTTTAAATCTTCAGAAATTGTCCAACTTTTGGCAATATCAGGTACAATTTTTAACTGTTCATCTAGTTGAACTAAGCTGTTGTATAGTTGATTTGTGCCCCAAATATTTTCTTTGTTTCTGGCAAAAGCAGGGTCTAAGGTTGTTATATTGGCGCTTTCGTTGTATCTAAAAACTAGGTGATCTCGATTTTTAGTTGGTGGATTTACACAATTGATACATAATAGTGCACTAAAAAATAAAAAGAGTAGAGGGAACAGCGTAGTTTTCAATTTTTTAAAAGGATTATTGTTGGTATATTTGCAGTCCTAAAAAAGGAAACAATATTACTAATAAGTAGTAAAGATAATAGATAGGACTAAATATTTATGGCTCAGCCCAAAAAAGTAGCATTTTATACCTTGGGGTGTAAATTGAATTTTTCAGAAACATCAACAATTGCTCGAAATATATCGAGCAAAGGTTTTGAACGGGTAGATTTTTCTGATCCAGCAGATTTATATGTAATAAATACTTGTTCGGTTACAGAAAATGCAGATAAGCGTTTTAAAACCATTGTTAAACAGGCTTTAAAGGCTAATGAACATGCTTTTGTTGCTGCTGTGGGGTGTTATGCTCAATTAAAACCAGAAGAATTGGTTGCTGTTGATGGTGTGGATTTGGTGCTTGGAGCGACAGAAAAATTTAATATTGTAAATTATATTGATGATTTGACAAAAACGGACGAAGGAGCAGTACATTCTTGCGAAATTGAAGAGGCTGATTTTTATGTTGGATCATATTCTATAGGTGATAGAACTAGAGCTTTTTTAAAAGTTCAAGATGGATGTGATTATAAATGTACTTACTGTACCATTCCATTAGCTCGCGGAATTTCGCGTAGCGATACCTTAGAAAATGTGCTAAAAAATGCTGCAGAAATTAGCGCTAAAGGTATTAAAGAAATTGTGTTAACCGGAGTTAATATTGGTGATTATGGAAAAGGAGAATTTGGAAATAAAAAGCATGAGCATACTTTTTTTGAATTAGTGCAAGCTTTAGATGCAATTAAAGGGATTGAACGTTTGCGAATTTCATCAATTGAGCCAAACTTGTTAAAGAACGAAACTATTGATTTTGTTTCGAAATCAAATAGCTTTGTGCCTCATTTTCATATACCATTACAGTCGGGGTCAGATACTTTATTAAAATTAATGAGGCGTCGTTATTTAAGTAATGTATATGTAAATAGAGTTGAGCAAATAAAAACAATAATGCCGCATGCCTGTATTGGAGTAGATGTTATTGTGGGTTTTCCTGGTGAAACTGATGAGTTGTTTTTGGAAACATATAATTTTCTTAATGAATTGCCTATTTCTTATTTACATGTGTTTACCTATTCGGAGCGCGAAAATACAGAAGCAGCTATTATGAAAGGAGTAGTACCGGCCAAAATTCGCGCTAAGCGAAGTAAAATGCTCCGTGGCTTATCGGTGAAAAAACGAAGGGCTTTTTATGAATCGCAATTAGGAAGTGAACGCAGTGTGTTATTTGAAGCAGAAAACAAAGAAGGATATATTATTGGATTTACTGAAAATTATGTAAAAGTAAAAGCCCCATGGAATCCAGAATTAGTAAATACATTGCAGCAAGTGAAATTACTTGAAATTACTGAAGACGGTTTAGTAAGTGTTGATTTTGTTCATTCATTTAAAAAAGAAACTGCTTCTATAAAAAAAGCATTAGGTTTATAAAAGCAATAGTTTCTCTTTTTAATAAGGGCAAAAAAGGAAATCAGTAAATAAAAATTATGCAATTTATTTAAAGACTCATGCCTACAGGTAGGAGTGCTTTGTATTTTCTTCTATTCTTTTTGAAATAACTAGCAATTTTAGGACAGGTAGGCACCATTCTGGTATTGCGTTGGTCAATAATTTCAAAAACATTTTTAATAAATAGCTCGTCGTAACCTTCGTTTATTAACGATTCATCAATTATGAGTTTAGTTAAAAAAACACTACGTGGTTGCGTAGCATATTCTATTACGGCTTTTTTATTTCCAATAGTAGTTTCAAATTGTCTTAAAAATTCATTGTCATTTACTTCAAGTACTATTGTTTCCATTATGTAAATTTTTATTATATGTGCTATAAAATATTAATGAGCGTACTGTTAAGTGTAGGAGGGATTTGTAAATTTGAGGATTTTGTAAGAGTTTATAAATTTATAATTTGCATTATATGTGATTTTTAAATAAGGTTACTCTTTTAGTAATTAGTTACTTAACGTATTTTTTTGATTTATAGTATATGTATGTTATTTTTTAACATTTAATTACAAAGAACAAATAGATGGTTTTAGCTAATAAGCTGTTTATTTATTAAATAAAATGTAAATAAATACGTATAGCTTTTGTCTAAAAAAGAATTGATTTGTAAATCAAAAATTAATTATTTTGAAATTTAAATAAAACTGTTAAAGATTAATTTTAGGATTATAAATTGATGTTTAAAGTTTGAATAATTTTGTATTGGATTTACTAAAAATAGAAGCCAAAAATCTTAATATAGATAATGAATAAAAAGCCTATACATATATATTTTGTACCTGGTATGTCGGCTAACGAAACTATTTTCGAAGCCATTAAATTACCAGATCACTACATTACTCATGTAATTCCATGGAAAATGCCCAATAAAAAGGAAGAAATTAGTGTATATGCTAAACGGATGGCCGCTGAGGTAACAGAACCGAATGCCGTATTGTTAGGTGTTTCATTTGGAGGTTTAATAGTACAAGAGATGAGTCGTTTTCTTAAGCTAAGAAAATTAATTATAGTATCGAGCATAAAAACCAAACATGAATTACCTGCAAGTTTTAAAACACTTCGAAAAAGCAAATTATATAAAGTATTACCAACATCATTAGTAGATTTTGATTGGCAAAAACTTTTTAGAACAAAAGGTTCAAAAAAAATAGCTACTATATATAGGAAATACTTAACGGTTACCAATAAACAGTACATGGATTGGTCTATAGAAAAAGTGTTGTGTTGGCAACAAGAAAAACCTATTAAAGATTGTATTCACATTCATGGAGAAAAAGATGTGGTATTTCCTATAAAAAATATTAGTGATTGTATTAGAATACCTAATGGATCACATGTAATTATATTGAGTAGGGCCCGTTGGTTTAACTTAAATTTACCAAAATTAATAGAAACCTAATTTTTATTGGTTTTTCTTTATTGTATCTTGTAAATAAATATTTTTTAATGAATTTTGTACAAAGAATCCTTTCCTTGGTTGGAGTTATTGCCGTTTGTGGTTTGCTTATTTTTGCTTCTCAGTATCCAAATACAGAGGGCCAAAAAAACAAAAATTTAAATGATTACAATGTATATGCTTTGGATATGCCTAGTAATTTAAATTTTGCAGGCGAACCAGTGCCTATTGATCAATCGGATGTGTATGAGCGCATGGATCGTGAGTTACTGGTAAATACTTATTGGCAATCTAATGGATTATTGCTTATAAAACGTGCACAAAAGTATTTTCCAATTATAGAGCCTATTTTAAAACATCATGGCATTCCAGATGATTTTAAATATTTAGCAGTTATTGAGAGTGGATTAACACAAGCTGTTTCTCCAGCAGGAGCAAAAGGCTTTTGGCAAATTTTAGCAGGAACAGGTAGAGAGTTGGGCTTGGAAGTAAATAAAAATGTAGACGAACGCTATCATATTGAAAAAGCAACAGAAGCTGCCTGTAAATACTTGTTAAAGTCAAAAGAAAGATTAGGTTCATGGACCTTGGCAGCAGCAGGTTATAACGGTGGTAATAACGGAATTAAAAGACGTTTAGAGGAGCAAAAAGTTGCTAATTATTATGATTTACTTTTGGGTCAAGAAACTGGCAGGTATGTGTTCCGTATAGTTGCTATAAAAGAAATTTTGTGTAATACAGAAAAATATGGATTTAACTATACGAATAAACATTTGTATAAATTACCAGAAACTTATGAAGTAACTGTAGATACCGCAGTAACTGATTTTGCTGATTTTGGTATTAAATACGGAATGACTTATAAAGAGCTTAAGCAAGAAAATCCTTGGTTGCGAGAGCGTCATTTAAATAATAAATCAAGAAAAGAATATATTATTAAGGTTTTGAAAAAGTAATTATTTATTTTCTATTCAATACTTTGTATTCTTCATAACATTCGCTAATGGCATCTAAAATCTGGAGGTCATTAGCTGTTTTAATAAATTGTTTGGAATATTTGCATTGCAGTAATATTTCGTCAATATCTACTTTGTCAACTTGTAAAAGCGTAGTTAAGGTTTCTCTATCAAATTTAGTTTGAAGTAGATTTCTAATTTCATCGTCCTTTTTAACTTTACGTAAATTACGCAATTGTTTGCCCTTACGGGAGAAAATATTATAGAGCGAATTAACAGGGTTTAGTATAGAATTTACTATTCTGGCAGTAGCGCTTCGTTTTGATCCGCCTTCGTAACCAGAACTTATACCAGGTATTTGATAACGATTTGCATTGTTATAAATAGGAATATTTTTAAAATCGACTTCGACAAAACCAGTTAAATTGTGGGCAGATACCACAACTTCTTGTAAAGCTACGCCTACTTCGGTTAGTTTTACTTTAACATTACCATATTTGATCCAATCATTAGTTACCCGTGCTTTTAATGGTTGAAAACCGATATAAGAAAAATATAAAGTGTCATTTACTTGTGCATCTATAGTAAATTCTCCCTTTGGGTTGGTTATTGTACCTTTAATACTATTCAAATTAATGATGTGAACGTTTTCAAGAATTTTGTCATCAGCTGCATTTAAAACACTTCCTTTTATAGAAATTGCTTTTTCTTGAGCGCTCAATGTGGTTATACACAAGCTAAAAGTAAATAGTAAAAGTAAATAGTATTTCATACAATGAATAAGTCGGTCAAAAGTAAAAAACTATCTATAAATAGTTTTCAAAAAAAAGAAATAGTTCTATTAAAATTTAGCTATTCTTATGATAAACGTTTTTATTAATGAATTGTGACAATAGTATTTTTGTTGTTTTTTAACTTACTTTATGTATTAGCGCTTCGTTATTCGGCTGAGGTATACAATAAATACAGTTTACGATAGTATTTGCAGTAGATTACGGACAGCGTAGATTTTCTAAAGCATAAAGTGAGTTTAATACGATTTACTGATAATGATTTCGTATAAATATGTTGAATTATTTTTTGCTAGTCTAAGGCAAAAAAATCAAGCATAGCCATAGCTGCGGTTGTTTTTTTTAACGCCAGAATCGTAAAAAAGAAACAGCATATATGCGAAATTTTTGTTAATAAACCGTATAATAAAGTAAAGCAAAAACGGTACCAATTTAATTGATACCGTTTACTAGCTATATTTGAAAAATAGTGTTAATATCTATCTTTACGTTTTCTACGATCTCTTCCGTTTCCGCCACTTTCATTTCTATCTTTACGGTCTCCTTTATCTCGGTTACCTTTATAGTTGTCTTTGCGTTCGCCACCATTTCTGCGATCTCCACGGAATCCACCACGGCCACCACCGCCGTTTCTGCGTCCGCCGCCGCCTCTTCGGTCACCACGACCTCTGCCGCCGCCACGACCTTCAGAAATTTCAATATTTACTTTTCTGCCATCAACAATAATATTTTCAAAAGCTGCTAAAACAGCTTCTTTTTGATCATTATCGGTATTGAAGAAAGAGAATTTTTCTTTAACATCTACACGACTCACAGAATCCTTTCCTAAATTTAAAGTCTCTTTTAAGAAATCTTTTAAATTCATCCAGTTGTATCCGTCTTTTTCCCCTATGTTAATAAAGAAACGTGTACTTTTTCCATTATCGTCATAATCACCACCTTTGCTGTTCGCATCAATAGCTTGAATATCTCTAGACTTTTTGTAGTAATTATGGAAACGAGTAAATTCAACAGTTACCAGTTTTTTTATCAATTCTTCTTTAGAAAGATGCTCTAAATGAGAGTTGATTTCTGGTAAATATTCTTCAATTTCATCATTGATCTCTGTAGTTTCAATTTTCTCCGCAAGGTTAAATAATTGAATCTTACAAATTTCTTTACCTGTAGGAACTGTTTTTTGCTCAAATGTAGTCTGTAAAGTGCGTTCAAGACTTTTAATTTTACGCACATCACTTTTTGTAGTAATTACAATAGATACCCCTTCTTTACCAGCTCGACCTGTACGACCACTTCGGTGATTATAAGTTTCATTTTCGTCAGGTAATTGATAATTAATTACGTGTGTAATATCATTTACATCAATACCACGAGCAGCAACATCGGTAGCTACTAACATTTGTATTTGACGGTTACGGAAACTTTTCATTACCAAATCACGCTGATTTTGACTTAAATCACCGTGTAATGCAGCTGCACTGTAGCCATCTTCTATTAATTTTTCAGCAATGGATTGTGTATCTCTTTTGGTTCTACAAAAAATTACCGAAAATATAGAAGGGTTAGCATCTGCTAAACGTTTTAAAGCAGGGTAGCGATCACGAGCACTAACCACATAGTATTCATGCGTCACATTTTTATTAGAAGAATTTTTTGAGCCTACAGTAATTTCAACTGGGTTGCTCATAAATTTTTTAGCTATTGTAGCTACTTCTCTAGGCATGGTCGCCGAAAATAACCATGTTGATTTTTCGTCAGGTGTATGCGATAAAATTTTAGTAATATCTTCATAAAACCCCATGTTTAACATTTCATCAGCCTCATCGAGTACGCAGTACCCGATTTGTGAAATGTCAACTAGCCCACGGTTAATCATATCTTGCATACGGCCAGGAGTGGCTACAATAATTTGAGCGCCACGTTTAATATCACGAGCTTGATCGTGTATACTAGCACCACCATATACTGCTACAGAATTTAATTTAGGAATAAACTTACTGTAGTTTTTAATTTCTTGTGCAATTTGTAAACACAATTCGCGTGTAGGTGATAAAATTAAACCTTGAGTTTTTTTACTATCAGGGTCAATTTTTTCAATTAGAGGAAAACCAAATGCTGCGGTTTTTCCGGTACCTGTTTGGGCTAATGCCACAATATCGGTATCCTTCTCTAAAAGAATCGGGATTGCTTTTGCTTGAACTTCACTGGGTTCTACGAAGCCCATGGCATCTATAGCCTGTAGCAATGCTTCTCCTAACCCTAATGTTTTAAATGTACTCATATAATATTTTAAATAAGCTGCAAAAGTACGATTATTATTTGGGTTGTCTTAATTCTTTACAAAGACTGTGAATAATAAATTTTTTTAAGGATTGAGATGTTGATTTTTAGGTGTAAATAAGTTTTTTGTAGGAAAATAGTATTTTTTAAGTGATTTGAATATAACACCAATTGTAAGTTAAAATGGGTATACCTAGGTTTATTCTTGTTATTTTTCATTTTTTTTTCTTTTTATAGTGCTGTTATATATAAAAGATGATAGCGAAATGAAAAGGAAACAACTTTGTACAAAAGAATATATAAACAAAAACAGCCTAATTTAAAAATGGTATAATTTAGAGGTATGTTTTTAAATATTTGCTAGCAGATCTAGTCGACCACAAAGGGAGGAATGTATCTATTGATACGTCTAGAGTTTTATATATAATATAAATGTATCAGTTCTATGGTGAAACGATAAAATTGTCGACTTAAAACACAAACTCCCGTAATCATTATCGACTCGGGAGTTTATTGTGGAGTCGGAGGGATTCGAACCCTCGTCCAAACAAGCAATTATAACTGCTTTCTACACGCTTAGTTTTTGTTTAGATTTTCGTGGAGTTGCCGGTCAAAAACAACCAACGCATCCCTTATTCTTAATTTAGCTTCAAAATAATATCAAGACCCTACTATTTCTATGTTTACTTTTACGATACTCAAAAACCAAACGCCGTAAACCAAGGCTTTTGAAGAGTATCCTGCTTGTCTACCTAGTAGACCGAGGCATTATCCTACTGTGATTCAGATTATGCAGCTAGGGCGTAGTTATTCTCGCCGTTTAAAAAAGTGATATCGATATTTACGAGCATGAACATCATAGCTCGACGTGCTTACAATTCAATTGATCTCGCTGTCAAAACCAGTCGACCCCATTTTTTTAATATTGACAAAAAATATTTAACTAAGTAATTATAAGTGTATACTTTTATTAAACTTCTTTTTGTCAGCGTAATCAAATTCGGGTTGCAAATATAATTGTAATATCTTTGCTCACGTAAAATTTTTACAAAAATTATACCATTTTGAAATTTGCCCTTATTAAGGAACAAAAATCAATACATGAAAAACGTGTGTTATTTTCTCCTTTACAATTACGAAAAATTGCAGATTATTACCCACAACATCAATTTATTGTTGAAAGTTCTGTAACTCGATGTTTCTCCGATGCAGCTTACATAAAACAAGGTTTTAGGGTGGATAAAAATATTAATGATGCCGATGTTTTTTTTGGGATTAAAGAAATTCCTTTACATGCTTTGCAGCCTTATAAAACCTATTTCTTTTTTTCGCATACCACTAAAATGCAACCTCTTAATAAAAAATACTTACAGTATTTACGCGAAAAGAAAATTACATTTTATGATTATGAAAAATTAATAGATAACAATAACAAGCGTTTGGTAGCTTTTGGAGCCAGTGCGGGTAATATAGGAGCGTATCATGCATTGCGTACTTATGGTTTAAAAAATGATTTGTTTAACATAGCTAGGCCACATTGTTTTTCAAATATTGAGCAACTTAAAAACGAGATTACTAAACTTGTTATTCCAAATATAAAAATAGTAATAACGGGCACAGGTAATGTAGGTAATGCTGCGGCTAATTTTTTTAAGAGTGTGGGTATTCGTCAAGTAAGCTCAGTCGATTTTCTCAATAGGGAATATTCCTATCCTATTTTTGCCCAATTGCATACATCTAACTATATAGAACATGCAGTAACAAAGGAATTTTGCAAAGATGACTTTGTAAAACACCCATATAAGTATAATAGTACTTTTTTGAAATTTGCTAAATGTGCAGATTTATTTGTGGCGGGCCATTATTATGTCAAAGACATGCCAATGTTTTTTACCCAAAATCAAATTGTTCAAAATGATTTTAAAATAAATACGATTGCTGATATTTCATGTGATCTTAATCAGCCTATACCAACAACAATAAGAACATCAACCCCTAAAAACCCTATTTATGGGTGTGATAAATTAACAGGTAATGAAATTGATTATAAAAACCCTAATAGTATAGCTATAATGGCTATTGATAATTTGCCTTGTGAACTGCCCGAATTTAGTAGCACTGAGTTTGGAAATCAATTTGCAACTAAAATTTTTCCATTACTTATTAATAATCCTCAACATCCCATTTTAAAGAGAGCTTGTGTTTTAAAAAAAGGACAGTTTACTAAAGGGTATCAATATTTAGAAAATTTTTTACAGTTTGAAAATAATTTCGCATGTTCAAGGCTGGAATAAACTTAAAAAATAGGATTATCTGAATTTTAGAACTTAAGTATAGCCAACTGAATTTGTTTTTTTAGATAATTAACGTGAGTTCGATTTAACTTATACCGATATTAGGTAAAAAATCTTGAATTTTAATACCAGGCTTTTTGTCAAGAA
>CANLCT010000025.1 GCA_947489195.1 uncultured Aquimarina sp.
AAAAGAATTAGAAATTAAAATTAATAACTATATAAAAGTCGCTTAGTAATTTATACCAAATTTACTAGGTAGTCCAAAAGGAAATGTATCAAAATATCAATTTTGGCAACATCACAATAAACCGATAGAACTATGGACACCATCGGTTATCAAACAAAAGTTAAATTACATACATAATAACCCTGTAATTTCAGGTTTAGTTGTAAATCCTGGAGAGTTAGAAAATTACCGCTTTTTGCTAACTGAAAAGTAAACAGAATTAAACAAACCCTATAAAAAGTCACTCACAGCAAGTGAAGAAAAAAAGCTATCTCTTAATTGAGATGTGGAATGTTTAGTACTAGCCTCTGAAGTTTCTTTTGAAGAAGATTAGTTTAGAAGCCTTTATAACTTTTTAAGATTAAAATTACCTAAGCTTTAATAGAATTTTTAATAAGCATTGTGGTAAATGCAAAATGAATAATCTTTTTAAAGAAAGGTTTTTTAGATTTATTTGTGTTTTGAGCTTTTTGAATTTTATTTTTTTTCCTAAAATTTTATATTGAATAGCAATTGCAAATCTATTTTGATCTAAATAAGATTTTAGATAAGGTGTGTTAGCTTCATAATTTTCGTTTTTTGAAATTAAAAGAACTTTATTATCAATGTTTTTTGAATCGGACAAAGAGTTAAAAATAAATAAGGCATAAATTGTTGTTTCTCTTTTGTTAAATATAAATGAATGTTTTATTCCCAATCTTGTCCATAAATCTATATCTTGAATGGATATAATATCGGGGTCAAAAAAGAAATTCTCATCAATTATTAATTTTTTTTCTATACAAACTGCAGATGTCCAAGCTATATCAGCAATTAAACTACTTTTAAAATAGTTTTCAATAACATAAATATCTGCTACTTTTGAATTAGGTAAATAGCTAAAATTATTTTTTTTATAGATGTTTTTTTTTGTTTCTATTTTATAATTATTACAGAAAATTTTATGCTTAGGATAAGCAGTTATAGATCTATTTAGTTCTGTAAGGTGATTAGGAAACCAATAATCATCGGCATCCAAAAAAGCTATATATTTACCTTTCGCGAATTTTATACCGTTATTACGGGCCGTTGAAACACCACTGTTTTTTTGAGAATAGACTTTAATTTTTTTGTCATTTATATTTTCAACTATTGACAAACTTTGATCTGTAGATCCATCATCCACAATAACTATTTCATAATTAGTGAAATCTTGCTTTAAAGCCGAGTTTATGGTGTTTTTTATAAATTCTTCTTTATTATATAAAGGAATTACTACAGAGAAAAGTGGTGTCATAAAGAATAAAAAATAGGTAAACAAATATTAGTAATTTTTTCTAGACAAAGAAAATTACTAATATTTGTTTTTAAATAAGATTTAAATTTTGGTATCAAAAAAAATTCAAATAGTAGCATTTAATAATCCTTACCCAGTAAATTATGGAGGAGTAATTGATGTTTTTTATAAAATAGAAGCATTAAAGGCAATTGGTTATAAGGTGTATTTACATGTTTTTTATGAAGACAGAGAAGATATTGCTGTTTTAAAAGAATTATGTGAAGAGGTGTATTTATATAAGAGAAATAAATCTTTTTATAATTTTTTCACTTTAATACCTTTTAGTGTAAAATCTAGAAATTCTAAAGAATTATTTGATAGATTAACAAAGGCGCTTGATGTTCCTGTGCTTTTCGAGAGTATTCAAACTACGTATGTTTTAAAAAAATATAATCTCAATAATAAAATTCTAGTGAGAACACATAATATTGAACATGAATATTATTTTGGTATAGCACGAAGTGAATCTTTTTTTATTAAAAAGCTTATTTTATATATTGAAGGTTGGAAATTGAAATATTATCAATCTATATTACAAAAGGCAGACGTAATATTAACACTTTCAGAAAAAGACACGAATTATTTTAATTCACTTTTTAAAGGTAAATCTTTATTTTTACCCGTGTTTCATGGGAATAAAAAGATTGAAAAAACTATTGTTACTAGCAGTAAATTTGCCCTTTATCATGGTGATCTTTCCATTTCAGATAATATTGAGTCTGCCATTTTTATTTGCTCGCTTTTTTATGAGTTAAAACAAAAATTAATTATAGCTAGTTCGGTTTTTCCAAAACGAATAAAAAAAATTATAGAGAAGCATTCTAATATAGAATTTATAAATATATTAGAAGAAAGTCTTTTAGAAGATTTATTGGCAAAGGCACATGTTAATATATTAGTATCAATGCAAGAATCGGGAACTAAGTTAAAGGTGTTTAATGCATTATATAAAGGAAAGCATTGCATTGTTAATTCTAATATAGTTGATGACAATAATATATTAAAACTATGCTTTGTTGCTAACACAAAAAATGAATTAAAAAAAATAATATTGAAAGTTTTTAAAACAGAATATAAACTTTCGAATGAAAGAGTAAGTGTTTTGGAAAATTATAAATCTTCAAATTTAATTAGCAAAATATCATCCTATTTAATAGACACTAAAGATTAAAAAAATCAATTTTTCCTTTGTACCACTTCAAAAATCTTATGATTTTCACATTTTAGAGTTTTCGAAGGGTATTTTAAAAGTAAGGCATAATCATGTGTAGCCATTAGAATAGTATTGCCATTGGCATTAATTTCTTTTAGTAAAGCCATTACTTCTAATGAAGTTTGAGGATCTAGGTTTCCTGTTGGTTCATCGGCTAAAATAAGTTCAGGATCATTTAAAAGAGCCCGGGCAATAGCTATACGTTGTTGTTCACCACCCGAAAGTTGATAGGGGTAAATAGTGCCTTTTGATTCCATGCCTACCTTTGTAAGTACTTCTTTTATGCGATTTTCTATTTTATCTTTTTCTTTCCAGCCAGTGGCTTTTAAAACAAAAGCTAAATTATTATTAACAGTACGGTCATTAAGCAATTTAAAATCTTGAAAAACAACACCAAGTTTTCTTCTTAAAAAAGGAATTTCTTTTTCTTGTAGTCCGTTTAACTTAAAATTCACAATTTCCCCTTCACCTTGAACAAGTGCTAAGTCTCCATAAAGTGTTTTCAAAAAACTACTTTTTCCAGAGCCTGTTTTTCCGATAAGATACACAAAATCACCTTTTAAGATCTGTAATGAAACGTCAGATAATACTGCTTTTTCACGTTGAAAAATAGTTACATTAGTTAACTTTAACACCGATTCTTTCATAAAACGTTTATAAATTATAATGGTAAAATTATAAAACTAAATCAGTTTGCAAAATAAAGCAGCGCTTTTAGTGTTTTAAATGTAACGAATTGTCTAGTATCAAGCAGTTTTAGAAGATGTGTTTTTAGAAAGAACATTTTTAAAGTCATTTTTTTTTGAAAAATATACCTCAAAAACAGAAAGGTAAATCGATTTTTGATTGATAAAATTCTTTCAAAATTTTAATATTTATTTATCAATTAATAAGTGTAAATTAATTCTTTCATTACGGGAGTATCTTAATATATTTGGAATAGGTTTTATTTTTAATTTAATGAAGAAAAATTCAATTATTACCTGCTTTTTAGTGCTGGTGTCGGTACTAATTAAAGCACAACAGACAGAAATTTATACTACAAATACTAATGTGTTATATCAAAAGGCACTTAGCTTATACAATAATAAAGAATATGCAGCAGCTCAAAGTTTTTTTAGAAAAGTACAAACAGCTGCCACAGATCAAAGTGTAAAAGCAAATACCTCATACTACATAGCGCAATCGGCAATACGCATGCAACAACCAGGAGCCGATGTAATAATGACAAATTTTGTCACAGATTACCCGACACATCCTAAGCGTAATAATGCTTTCTTTGGAGTTGGGAACTATTATTTTAATATAGGGAAGTATGCCCAAACACGTAAATGGTATCAAGATGTTGATAAACAACGACTAAGTGCTGAAGGGCTTGAGACTTATTATTTTAATAAAGGCTATGCACTTTATCATTCTAAAAGGTACGATGATGCTAAAAAGTCTTTAGAAAAAGTAGTGCGTTCTGAAAAATATGGAGATCAAGCAAAATATTATTTAGGTTTTATAGCTTATAATTCAAATGATTATGATGAAGCAGATACTTTTTTCAATGATGTAAGCGAATCTGGAGATGACAATAAGAATTTATCTTATTACAAAGCTGATCGTAATTTTAAAAAAGGAGAATTTCAAAAAGCTATTGAAAGTGCCTTACCTCAATTGGATAAAGCTAAACCTAAAGATAAATCGCAATTGAGTAAAATTATAGGGGAGAGTTATTTTAATCTTAAAGATTATCAAAATGCCATTCCTTATCTAGAGGCCTATAACGGAAACAAAGGCAAATGGAGTAATACAGATTACTATTTGTTAGGTTATTCTTATTACAAAATAGGAGAATATAGTAAAGCAGTTTCTCAATTCAATAAAATTATTGAAGGAAAAAATGCAGTATCACAAAATGCATATTACCATTTAGCAGATGCTTATTTAAAATCTGAACAGAAACAACAAGCATTAAATGCCTTTAAAAATGCTTCTGAAATGAAGTTTGAGGCATTAATTAAAGAGGATGCCACTTATAATTATGCTAAATTGAGTTATGAGATAGGAAATTCTTTTGAAAGTGTACCTTTAGTATTAAAAACATTTTTATTAAAATACCCTGAATCTCCATATAAGGAAGAAATTGCTGCATTGTTAATAGATTCCTATTTATCTTCTAAAAATTACAAAGAGGCTTTAGCTGTTTTAGATTCGGGAAAAGGAACAGAAAATAAAAAAGTATTTCAAAAAGTTTTATTCTATAGAGGTTTAGAATTGTTTATGGAAAAAGAATATAAGGAGGCAATTATTCTTTTTAATAGAGCCATTTCAACAAATGCCCTTTCAGATTTTACACAACGCTCGCTGTTTTGGAAAGCAGAAAGCTATTATGCCTTGGAAGAATTCGTTATTGCTATTTCAAATTATAAATTAGTGAAAATTGATTCAAGCAATTTGTGGAAAGAATTAAAATTGAAAGAATATCAATTAGGCTATAGTAATTTTAAAATTAAGGCATATGATAAAGCAATAAATCATTTTAAAAACTTTATAGCATTAACACCAGAACAGTTTTATTTACAAGATGCGACTTTACGTTTAGCGGATAGCTATTTTGTTTCAGCAAATTATTGGCCTGCGATGGAAACGTATAATAAAGCGATTGCACAAAAGCATAAACGATCGGATTATGCACATTTTCAAAAAGCGATTAGTTATGGTTATGTAAATAAACATGATCGAAAAATTGAAGATTTAAAAGCCTTTTTAGTTAATTTTCCGAATTCAGGTTTTAGAGATGATGCATATTATGCACTGGCTAATGCATATGTGGCTAAAAATAAAATCAACAAGGGGTTAGAAAATTATACAAAACTTAGAGAAGAACTTCCAAATAGTGCATTTGTTTCTAAAGCATTATTAAAAGAAGGTTTAATTTTTTATAATGAGAATCAATCAAAAAAAGCATTAGATAAATTTAAGTTTTTAGTAGCAAAACATCCAAATACTGCCGAGGCTTTACAGGCAGTAAAAACTGCTCGTTTGGTTTATATTGATTTAGGAAAAACAGATGCGTATGCCGATTGGGTTAAAACATTAGATTTTGTTGATATTTCTAACGAGGATTTAGATAATACTACTTATGAAGCAGCAGAGAAACCTTATCAGGAAAATAATACAAGTAAAGCAATTGCAGGTTTTGAAAAATACTTAAAGCAATTTCCTAAAGGACTTCATAAATTAAATAGTCATTTTTATTTGGGTCAATTATATGATAAAAAAGGAAATAAAGAAAAAGCACTTTCTAATTATTTAGCGGTGGCTGAAATGGATAAAAATGAATATACAGAAACGGCTATTTATAAAATTTCGCAAACCTATTTGGAAAGAAAGTCTTATGAAAAAGCCATTCCTTATTTGAAAGAATTAGAAGAAATTGCCGATTTTGAACAGAACAGTATTTTTGCGCAATCTAATTTGATGAAGTCATACTATGAGCAAAATCAGCAAGAAGAAGTATTAATTTATTCAGAAAAAGTATTAGCAAATACAACAATTGAAACTGCGATTAAAGCCGATGCGCAAATATATAAAGCAAGAGCGGCATTGGCTCTTCAAAAAAAGGATATTGCTAAAAAAGCTTATGCCGAAGTGGCTAAAATAGCTACAGGAAAATTAGGAGCCGAAGCAGTATATAATTTAGCCAATTTTAGTAATCAAAATAAAGACTTTGAAATTTCTAATAATTACATTCAGCGTTTGGCAAAAGATTTTTCGGCATACAAAAAATTTGGAGCAAAAGGCTTAGTGTTAATGGCGAAGAATTTTTATGGTTTGGGCGACGCCTATCAAGCTACATATTTATTAGAGTCTATCATTAAAGAATTTACAACTTATCCAGAAGTGGTAAGTGAAGCCAAAGTTTTACTTCAAAAAATTAAAGCAGAAGAAGCTAAAACAAATTCATCAATTAAAGAATAAGAGAATATTTATGAGTTTATTTTTTAAGAATAAAAGTATAGTAGTGTTCGTTTTTTTTATTGGATTTTTTGGATTTTCTCAAACCAAAAAACAAGAGAATGATACATTAAGTACCGAAAAAGTTGTTATTGTTAAAACGTTCAACCCAACAATTAATGATGCATTCAAAATTCATCCAAAGCCTAATTTTGATGAGGGAAAAGCAGAGCCAAAGGCTCCATTTAGTTTTAAAATTAATTCTGTCCCAGTAGCAAGTACTTTTGTGCCAGAAAAAACAAAGCCTGTGGCTGTAAAAAAAGAAAAACCCGAAGTTTCATATAAAAATTATGCGTTATTAGGTATCGGTAATTTTGGGAACGTTTTAGCAGAAGCGTTTAGTAGTATTGATATAAATAGAGAAAGTCAATTTACGGCTTTGTTGGAGCATCAGTCATCGCAAGGTGGAATAAAAGATATTAGGCTCGATGATTTTTATTATGATACGGGTTTGCAATTAACATTTGGTAAGCAACAGAAGCGTAGCCAGTGGTTAATAGATGTAGAGTTACAGCATCAATTGTATAACTGGTATGGTTTGTCTGATAATTTAGAAATTACAGATGAACAGTTTAACGCAATTGATCCTTCGCATAGTTTTGTTGATGTTAATTTAGGTGGGAGTTTACAATTAGATAACGAAATATTTAATGCCGCTAATATTAGATTTAGACATTTTAGAGATGATTTTGAAAGTACGGAAAACAACCTAAAATTAAACCCTAAATTTACAGTTCCTTTGGGATATAATTCAATATCAATACCCGTTGAGGTCGATTTTTTAAGTGGTGAATTTGCTGATAATGAAATTTTTGAAGGCTCAAAATACAGCTACCTAATTTTAGGACTGCATCCTTCAGTGGCATTAACTATTAGGGATATTGATGTTAAATTAGGAATCTCAGGTTTTTTTAGTAATGATTCAGAAAATAGCGAATCTAAACTAGCACTTTATCCTAATTTAACCGCCAATTATAATTTAGAAGCATATAATTTAAATGTTTTTGGGGGTGCTACTGGTGGTTTAAAACAGAATACATATCATACTGCTGCTCAAAATAATCCTTTTGTGGCTCCGGGTATAGCCATTGCGCCAACAAATCAGTTATTTAATGTTTTTGGAGGTATACAAGGCCAGTGGAAACAAAATTTTACTTATAAATTAAAAGGAGAGGTCGAGTTTGTTGAAGATTATGCAGCATTTATTAAAAACTCAGTATTTAATTCATCTACAGAATCTTTAAATTATGGGTTTAATAACTCCTTCGGTTATTTCTATCAAGACTATAAAGCAGGAAAGATTACAGCTGAAGTTGGTTATGAACAAGAGGGAAGGTATAATCTTTTTCTTCAAGCCGCTTTTGCTACATTTAACGAAACACCTCGACAGCCTTTAAATATACCATCTTTTACAAGTACGATTAAAGCGAACTATATAGTGAGTTCGACATGGAAAGTTGGTGTGAGTTTGTTTTATGTAGGTACAAGAGAAGATATTGATCGATTTAATAATTCATTTGTTGAATTAGATGGTTACGTAGATATTAATTTGAGAGCAGATTATAAAATCAATAAACAATTTTCAGCTTTTGCATTAGTCAATAATTTAACAGGGCAAAATTATGAGCGTTGGTTGGATTACCCAGTACAAGGGCTTCAAGTATTAGTAGGGGCTAAATATCAATTTTAATTTCTGATACTTACTCTAAGCAATATAATTAACGACCACCATTAGCTTGCAAATCTTTTATACATAAAGGATCAAGCTCTAAGGTGTTTATGTTACTCCCCATTAAGTTACTTTCAAAAAGAGCATTAGCTTGCATAAGGCAACCTCTAACATTACAATGTTTGTTGGGGTTGCCTTCATCATCTACATCTTCATGAGCGGATTGTAAAGGTGTTCCTAAGTTTACTAAGCCTAATAAATGACAAAACTCATGTTGTAATGTAAAGGTTTCAACTCTTGTTAACACTTCATCGGGGTTTTCAAATCCACTTCTAACAACTATTTGTCTTAATGTATTTTCATATATAACCATAGATGTATTGCGGTAGGCAGAACCTAAAACCAAACTAGTCATAGGTAAAAAATCATTAATATTTTCATTTGAAGGACCTTCCGATTTAGCATCGGCATCACTAAAATAAATGAATATAGCATGTTGGCTTGGAGTACTCAATTGTGTCCTGTTTTCTTGTTCAATACTATCAATTTGTCTTATAGTTAATCCTTGTTTATTAGAACTTTGGATACTTCGTTTTATTACTTCTATCCCTTCAGGGTTAAAGGTTCTTCTTTGAATAAATTCTGTTAAGTTATCAATTGCTTCTTGTTTTGGCTCAAAACCATTTACTGAAACCAATTCTAAAATTATACTTTTATGAGTTGTGGCACTCAATAGCTCATTGGCAGCATCACCGGTTCTTTGTAAGTTAAGAATTCTTGGATTTTGATTTTTAGATGAATCATCACTATTACAAGCAATAATAAATATAGTAAGTGCAATTATTTTAAAAAAAGTTTTAATTGACATCATTATTTTGAATTTATTACATTTGCGTAACACAAAAAAACACTTACCTATGAAATACAAATGTTTAAGTTTAGTACTATTTTTAGTTTTATCCTTACAATCAATAGCACAAGAAACAACATTAACAGAGTCTGTAACTCAATATTTAAATATTAATGGAACTACTGAGCAATATGAGCACGCAGTAAGTTCATTGTTGGTTATGCTAAAACAACAATATGCATCAAAAAATGTTCCAGAAGAAGTTTGGGAAGAGCTAAGTAAGCAAAAACCTACAGCTATTAATCAAATTAAAGCTATGTTAGTTTCTACTTATCGTACACATTTTGATCAGATAGAAATTAATGATATGATTAAATTTTATAAAACTCCAACTGGTCAGCAAATGATAAAAGATCAAACCAAGTTAACACAAAACGATCGTGATAAAATGGCTTTCTTTTATAATTCAGCAACAGGACAAAAGATTTTACAAGAAAGTGATGCATTAAATCAATCTGTAAGTGAAATTAGCGAAAATTGGAGTCGTGGTTTATATAAATCGATGACCTCTAAATTAGCAGAACAAGGGTACGATTTATAATGTTAATTTAGCCAGGTAATCATAATGATCACCTTCGGTAATTAATTCACAATTAAAATCATTAAATACAGCTGCACGTTGTAGCGTATTGTAATCAACATATAACCAGTCAAATTTTTGGCTGGTTTTGTTTTTGTAATCTAGTTGATATTGCATTTCGCCATAATATCCTTGAGCTGCGTCAACCCAATATTCCCCATTTTCATCTTCAAATAAATAGATAAGGTCAGAAGAGTCAATAAGTACTTGTCCATTTGAGGTAAGTAAGCTTTTTAATTTGTCAAAAAAAGAAGCAAAATTATTTAAGGTTCCTATAATACCACTGCCGTTCATTAAAAGTAAGATGGTATCATATTTACCTTTATGATTGTAAAAATCTATATTGGAAACAGTAATAACTCCTCTTTTTTTACAAATGTTTACCGCTCCTGCGGAAGTATCAATAGCAGTTACATCTAATTTTTTTTCATTTTGAAGGTATAATGAATGACTTCCCGCTCCACAGCCAACATCGAGTACTTTTCCGAAAGATAGATCTAGTGCTTTTTGCTCAATTTTAGGCATTTTAGGAAAAGTCCTAAATAAGTAAGGAATAGGAATTTCGTCATCATCAAATTCATTAGACCTTACAATAATTGAATTAGGAATCCCTGTTTCGAAGTAGTCAGTAATGGCAGCGCCAAAAATATCATTTTCCATGGTGGGTGTAAAGTTATGTTTTACATTTGCTGTATGCAAGAGGAAATTGATAGACTACCAAAAGAAGCTAAAGAACAATTTAAAGAAAACAAGAAGTTTTTAGAGCGCTTACGTCAAAAGCCTCCAAAAAAATTGGATATTATTATGCAAGATTTGCATAAAAAAACATTTGATCAAATAGATTGTTTAGAATGTGCCAATTGTTGTAAAACAACAGCGCCTATTGTAACAGATCGTGATACGCAGCGTATTGCCAAGCATTTAAAAATGAAGGCAATTGATTTTGAACAAAAGTACTTAACTGTTGATATTGATGGGGATCAGGTTTTAAAAACCACTCCTTGCGAATTTTTAGCTCATGATAACTATTGCTTAATTTATGATGTGCGTCCAAAGGCTTGTTCAGAATACCCGCATACAAACAGAAAACGTTTCCATCAATTAAATCAGATAACTTTAGCAAATACATCCATTTGTCCGGCCACATTAAGAATGGTAGAAAAACTTAAAGCACAGTTGGGAGTGTTAAATAAAAAGGAAAAGCAGCGTTAATTTTTTAGGTATTTTTTATCAGCCCAAAAAGTACCAAAAGGAATAATAGAACATAAAAGAATAATAGCAGTTTGCTTATTTGACCATTTTAATTCTACCTTGAGTAAAATGGCAAATACTACATAGGCTAAAAATAAAAAACCATGTACCATGCCTATAACTTTATTAGGCATAGGATTTTCAAATAAATATTTTAATGGCATGGTTACAAAAAGGATAATTAAAAACGAAATTCCTTCGAGTAAGGCAAGGATTCTAAATTTTTGAAGCATATTGTGTTTTTTTTGACAAAGGTAAATTACCGTAAATTATTATGGATATAATAAATACTTTTTTCTAATTAATTTAAAATGATCTAAATCTTTTTGCCAAGTAGCTTTAATTTCTTTTTCAGTCATTCCTGTTTCAATTTGATGTTGTAATTGATCTGTTCCAGCTAGTTTTTTAAAAAACGAAGTAAAAAATTCATTTTTATTAGGACTTTGTTTATAAGCTTTAATTAACCAATTTAAATGTAATTGATTCAGTTTTTTATACTGTTGTAAATTTTCTCCATAGCATAATTTAGCTTCAAATTTAGGGTGTTTAGCCCCTGGTTTTGGCGTTGGAGTAAAGCTGAAATCGGTTTTTGGTAAGTTTGGAGCCCCATATAATTGGAACTGTAAATCAGTACCTCGACCTACACTAACTTTAGTACCTTCAAACAAACACAAACTTGGATATAAATTAATAGATTGATCATTTGGCAAGTTTGGCGAAGGTTTTATAGGCAGAGAATATGCGGTATTATGAGTGTAATTTTTTAAAGGAATTACGGTGAGTTCACAAGTTATATTATTCGCTAGCCAATGCTCACCATTGATCATTTTTGCATATTCGCCAATAGTCATACCATGTACAATAGGTATAGGGTGTAAGCCAACAAAACTTTTAAATTCAGATTTACGGATGGGGCCATCAACATAATGTCCATTTGGATTGGGTCTATCAAGTACAATAACTGGAATGTTAGCTTCGGCGCAAGCTTCCATAATATAGTGTAGAGTTGAAATGTAAGTGTAAAAACGGGCACCAACATCTTGAATGTCAAATAATACGATATCAATTTTTGATAACATTTCTATACTAGGTTTTTTATGCTTTCCGTAAAGAGAAAAAATAGGTAATCCAGTAACTATATCTTTGCCATTTTTTATTACTTCGCCAGCATCTGCTGTACCTCTAAAGCCGTGTTCGGGAGCAAAAACTTTTTTTAAATTAATACCATTGCTTATTAAAGAATCTACTAAATGTATAGGTTGTTTTTTAGTATTGAAAATAATACTGGTTGGGTTAGCAACTATAGCTATATTTTTGTTTTTAAGAAGTTTTAAGTAAGTAGTTGTCTGTTGTGCACCTGTTTGTATTATTGGTTTTTTCTTTTCTTCTTTTACAGAAGAAATGGTTTCATTATTAATTTTATGAGTAGTGTTTTTTGTTGAATTTGGTTTTCCGCAAGAAAATAAGGGAAAGACTAGTATTAATAATGTATTTTTGAAAAAGGTCATTAACCATGAAAAATATCTTTTTCGAAGATTAAACTGATTGTAATACATTGAATTTTGAGTATTTTATAGCCCAAAGGCTGATTAAAGAAAAGGCATTTGCCAAAAATATATCGTCACCTATTGTAAAAATAGCCATCATTGCTATTGCCTTAGGCATCGTAATGATGCTAATAGCTATTGCTACAGGTGTTGGTTTACAACGTAAAATTCGTGAAAAAATAGCACTTTTTAACGGGCATATCGAAATTTCTAATTTTGATAATAATTCAAGTCAAGTTTCTATAAAGCCAATTACTACTAAACAAACTTTTTATCCAAATTTTTCAGAAGTGACAGAGGTCACTCATATACAAGGAGTAGCCACTAAAGCAGGAATTGTTCGTACAGAAACAGATTTTGAAGGCGTGTTAATAAAAGGAGTTGGTGCCGATTATAAATGGGATGTGTTCGAAACTTATTTGGAACAAGGAAGGTTGCCTAATTATAATAAAAAACTTAATGAAGAAATTCTTATATCTAGTTACTTAGCTAATAGATTAGGTTATAAATTAGGAGATAAGGTGGTAACTTATTTTTTAAAAAAAGATAAAGCGCGTACCAATTTACGCTCTTTTGTGGTTACAGGAATTTACAATTCGGGTTATGAAGAATTTGATAAAGCTTTTATAATAACAGATATTAGACATATTCAACGCCTTAATAAATGGAAAAAAGATGAGGTGGGTGCTTTTGAAGTTTTTGTGACTGATTTTGATGCTGTAAATAATATTAATGCAGCCGTTTATAAAAGTATTCCATCAAATTTAGATAGTACATCCATTTCTCAAAAATACGGGAACATTTTTCAGTGGTTGGATATGTTTGATTTCAATATTGCTGGAATTATAGGTATTATGATTTTGGTCGCAGGCATAAATATGATTACTGCAATTTTAGTACTTATTTTAGAACGTACACAGTTAATAGGCATGCTAAAAGCAATGGGAAGCTCTAATGTGAGCATTCGTAAGATTTTTATGTATAACGCCACTTATATTATTTTAAAAGGACTTTTTTGGGGTAATTTCATAGGGCTTTCTTTAATTGGAATTCAATATTTTTTTAAAGTGATTACTTTAAATCCAGCGGATTATTATGTCAAATATGCGCCAGTACATATTACCATTCAGCAAATTTTAGCGTTAAATATGGGTACATTATTATTATGTGTTTTGGTACTTTGGATTCCCTCATATGTAATCACTAAAATAGCGCCAATAAAAGCGATTAAATTTCAATAATTATTTAAAATGATATAAGTTTTTAAAATAATGAAAGTAAAACTAGTTGACAATGATGCTGAATTATACGGAATACTGGCTGTACAAAAGGAAAATCATTTTGAAAGTTTATCCATAGAAGATCAAAAAAATAAAGGTTTTGTTACGGTTAAACATGATTTTGAATCTATTCAAAAATTAAATGCAAAAGCTTCTCAAATTATAGTTATGGATAAAGATAAGCTTGTAGGTTATGCTTTGGTAATGCTAAAAGAGTTTAAAAATTTGATTCCTATACTAGTACCTATGTTTAATCTTTTTGAAAACATTCAATATAAAGGAAGTAATTTAAGTGAATTAAATTACTATATCATGGGGCAAATATGCATAGCCGAAGGTTATAAGCGTAAAGGTCTTTTTCAAAAACTATATTCAAAACATAAAGAGGTTTACTCCAAACACTTTGATTATTGTGTTACCGAAGTATCATCAAGTAATATTCCTTCTATAAAAGCACATGAAAAAGTAGGTTTCAAAACTATTTTTAGATTTACAGACACGACCGATGAATGGAATATTTTGTTATGGGATTGGAATTAATTGTCATTAACTACTCAACCCATTTATGTTTGACATAGTATTATAATTAATGTAATTTTGTCGCTTTTGCCACATAAACATCCAAAGTAATGAGTAGCAAACATTTTTATAGACCAGATATTGATGGATTAAGAGCTGTGGCAGTAATGCTGGTTATTTTATTTCATGCTGGTTTTACCAGTATTAGTGGAGGATTTGTGGGAGTAGATATCTTTTTTGTGATATCGGGTTTTTTAATTACAAGTTCAAT
This sequence comes from uncultured Aquimarina sp., assembly GCA_947489195.1. Classification (GTDB taxonomy): domain Bacteria; phylum Bacteroidota; class Bacteroidia; order Flavobacteriales; family Flavobacteriaceae; genus Aquimarina. The sequence goes on from CANLCT010000025.1 coordinate 14,603, forward strand.
AAACAAACAAATGATTCAAGGAACTTTTTCGTTCCAAAATTTTTATTTAAAAAGGATAAGACGAATCATTCCAGTGTTGGTGTTTATCATTATTATGGTAACAATACCGGCTTATTTTATATTGTTTTCTGATGATTTCGAAAATTATTCTAGAACTATTATTCATACTATTTTAAGTACGAATAACTTTCATTTATGGATTAAAAGTAGTGACTATTTTGCCGAAAGTACGGAGTTAATACCTTTACTACATACTTGGTCATTATCTGTTGAAGAACAGTTTTATATTGTATGGCCTCCGCTATTGTTGCTATTACATAAAAAACTTAATTTAAAAAATAGATTAATTGGAGTAACGTTATTACTTTTTTTAAGCTTTTTATTATCGGTGTATTTAACAGATGCAAACATGCAAATGGCTTATTTTTTATTACCAGCTCGATTGTTTGAAATGTTATTAGGAGCAGTTTTAGCTGTTTTTTGGAATAAATTACCTCAATTTTCTAGCACAATTAATCACTTCATATCAACACTAGGTTTTTTTATGATGTTAATGCCAGCCTTATTATTAACTCACACAAATAGTTTTCCTGGAATTAACGCATTATGGCCCTGTTTAGGAGCGTGCTTGTTTATTGTTTCTGGTAAAGAAGAAATAAATAAGGGAGTGTTCAATAAATTATTACAAATACGTGTTTTTGTTTTTATCGGATTAATTTCTTATTCCATGTATTTGTGGCATTGGCCTTTGTTGGTTTTTGTTAAGTATTTAGGTTTTGAATTAACAAAATCTATAGCCGTTAGTATAATTATTTTAACAATAATGTTGTCTTTTTTATCGTGGAAATTTGTAGAACAGCCTTTTAGATATACTTATACCTTTGATTTTAAAAATACACTATTAAAAGTGCTTTTGCCAAGTATGCTTATTTGTGGAATACTATATGGAGTGATAGATCACTTTAATGGTTTTCCAAATCGTTTTACACAGTTGAGTGAGTTTGATAAGGATGCAAATTTTCCCAGTAAGTTACGTCGTAATTGTTATCGAAAACTTCGCTTAGGCAATTTTGATGAATGTGGTTTGGGTACACCTAAAGAGAAGCCAGATGGAATGCTAATCGGAGATTCATTTGCTAATCATTCTGCTTCATTTTTGGAAGTATTAGCTTATGATGCAAATATGTATTTTCATGATAGTGCAGGTGGGGGATATCCAGTATTAGGCGATGTTAATGATACAACAGGAGAGCCTGAATTTGAACCAGAGTTTGGATTGAAAAGATTGGCGTTGGCTAAAAAATTTGACTATATTATTTTGGCTGCAAATTGGGAGCGTTTTACCAATAAGGATTCAAAAAATTATCAATTAGTATTTAAAACAGTAAAAGACTTAGTGGCTACAGGAAAAAAAATATTTGTTATTGATCCAATTCGAGAAACAACGCCTAATGATCTTCATAAAATGAAAGTGTTTAAAGCAAGAAATATTGCTAAAATTAAGAAAAAAGATATTTTAGTTCCTTTTTATAAGCGACCAGAGGATTATATTGTTTATGAATTTAAAAGAAAATTACCAAGCATAAAAATCATTGATTTAAATACGGTATTATGTAAAGGGGAGTTTTGTAATTATGAAATTGATGGAAATATAGTATATCGGAACAGTAATCATTTAAATACTAGTGGAGCACGATTAATAGGTGAGCGCTACTTAAAACAATTTGGGAATCCATTATTAAAGTAATAAGATTTGAATTGATTTTACAGAATAAGATTTTAAGCTAAAGGTGTTAAAATTTAAAATAAAGCTTAATTACAAACTTTATAAGTGCTAAGATCTTCAATAATTCTTATTGATTAGTAATTTTAGAACTTTATTTATTTTAAAATGTTTATAGTCAGTATTTTGTTTGTTGTGAGAGCATTTTGTTAAGTGAGTGATAATAATTAACTAAAATAGTTCAATCTGATCAAAAACAATTATATTTGCATGCAATTAAATTCTTAATTGCCATGATAGCACACGAATCAAAAATTGTTGGAGAAGGTTTAACCTACGATGATGTCTTATTAGTTCCAGCATTTTCAGAAATACTTCCACGCGAAGTTAATATTCAAACAAAATTCACTAAAAATATAACAATCAATGTTCCGATTATATCGGCAGCAATGGACACTGTTACGGAATCGAGCATGGCAATTGCTATGGCACGTGAAGGTGGAATTGGTGTGTTGCATAAAAATATGACAATCGAGCAACAAGCAAGAGAGGTTAGAAAAGTAAAAAGAGCTGAAAGCGGGATGATAATTGATCCTGTTACTTTGCCCTTAACAGCTGTAGTTGGTGATGCCAAAGCTCACATGCGCGAACATAGAATAGGCGGAATACCGATAGTTGATAATGAAGGTAAATTGGCGGGTATTGTAACTAATAGAGATTTACGCTTTGAAAAAGATATAGAACGCCCTTTAACTGAAGTTATGACTAGTGAGAATTTAGTTACAGTTTCAGAAGGGACTAATCTTAAAGATGCGGAAGTTATTTTACAGCAAAATAAAATTGAAAAACTTCCTGTAGTTAATGAGGATAACAAACTTGTTGGTTTAATTACATTTAGAGATATTACAAAATTAACTCAAAAACCCAATGCAAATAAAGATAAATACGGTCGTTTACGTGTTGCAGCAGCATTAGGTGTTACAGCTGACGCGGTTGAAAGAGCAAGCGCTTTGGTTAATGTGGGGGTTGATGCGGTTATTATAGATACAGCTCATGGACACACCAAAGGAGTTGTAGATGTTTTGAAAAAAGTAAAAGCCGCTTTTGCAGATTTAGAAGTAATCGTAGGAAATATAGCGACTGGCGAGGCTGCAAAATATTTGGTTGAAGCCGGCGCTGATGCCGTAAAAGTTGGAATTGGACCAGGGTCAATTTGTACAACACGTGTTGTGGCTGGTGTTGGTTTTCCTCAGTTTTCAGCAGTGTTGGAAGTGGCAGCAGCTATTAAAGGCTCTGGAGTTCCGGTAATTGCCGATGGAGGAATTCGTTATACAGGTGATATTCCTAAAGCTATTGCTGCAGGTGCAGATTGTGTTATGTTAGGATCATTATTAGCAGGTACTAAAGAATCTCCAGGAGAAACAATTATATACGAAGGACGTAAATTTAAATCTTACCGCGGTATGGGATCCGTTGAAGCAATGAAAAAAGGTTCAAAAGATCGTTATTTCCAAGATGTAGAAGATGATATTAAAAAATTAGTGCCCGAAGGAATAGTTGGTAGAGTAGCGTATAAAGGAGAATTAAATGAAAGCATTCATCAATTTGTAGGAGGCTTGCGTGCTGGTATGGGGTATTGTGGAGCAGCTGATATTGAGACATTGAAAGAGAATGGACGTTTTGTTAAAATTACAGCAAGTGGTATTAACGAAAGTCACCCACATGATGTAACAATTACAAAGGAAGCACCTAATTATTCAAGGTAAATAGAGTAAATTCATTTGGAAAATGGTATAAACTAATTAAGAATTAAGTTTATAATTCAAAAAGCTGAACAATCGTACGATTGTTCAGCTTTTTTATCTTTTTAATTAGTTTGTATGAAATAATGGATACTGTCAAATAATATATTATTTCGATGCCGTAACAGCAATTTTAATACCTACATTATCTTTAATAAGGTAGTCACCAAGTTTAGCTGGGTCAGCAAATTTACCTGAGTTGTATTTTACATCCCATTCGGTACGATCAATTTCAAATTCATCACTACTAATACTTATCGAGTTTCCATTTATAGAAACATTGGCAGGGAATTCAATATTCTTTTTAATTCCTTTAATAGTTAAGTTTCCTGCAATAATGGATTTTCCATCTTTTGGAGTAACACTTGTAATTTGAAAAGCAGCATTAGGATGTTTCGCTACATCAAAAAAGTCTTCATTTTTTAAATGCCCAATTAATTTATCGTAATTTTCTCCAGCAGGAAGATCAGTACATTTAATAGTATTAATATCAAAAATAAAATTTCCGCCAACCAAAGCATCGCCTTTAGTTTCAACGGCACCTGCCGAAGCATTAATAGTACCTTGATGTCCACCTACTAATTTATGAGCATCCCATTTGATCATTGTTTGCGCAGGGTTTACCTTGTATTTTTCGGCAACTGCTACTTGTTCAACAGTTTTGGCTTCTGTAGTTTCTACTTCTTTAGTTTTTTTACACGAAATAAAACTAGCAGTTAATGCCGTTGCGACCAGAATATTCAGAATCTGTTTTTTCATTTTAATAAGTTTTTGTTAAAATTTTCAATAATCAAAAGTATAAGTTTTATGATTGTTAAATCTTAATAAATTATTAAATTCTTAATATGTCATTTGTTTTTTGAAGTATTTTTTCACAAAATTAACTTGTTTGTTGTTGATTATTAGATGGTTTCTTTTTTAGTGGTATTAAAGTCATTACGCTTATTTGTGGTTCACAAATTCTTACAAAAAACATTTAATGACATGTTGGCATATCAATTGAATTGGCAGTACTTTTGCACATTAGTTTTTGACAACAAAAAATAGAAAAATAAAGAACTATAGTAACATGAGTACAAAAAACAAAGCTAAAGATATAGAGGATGAAGTAATTCAAGATACAGCTGAAAAAACTCAGGTGGAGCAGAAAGAAACAGAATCAGTAGAAGAAAAAGATGAGCTAACACTTGCTCAAGAAGCAGTTGCTGTTGAAAAAGATAAGTTTTTACGTTTGTTTGCAGAGTTCGAAAATTATAAAAAAAGAACATCTAAAGAGCGTATTGAGTTGTTTAAAACAGCTGGGCAAGAAGTTTTACAAGCGCTATTACCTGTATTGGATGATTTTGATAGAGCAGGAAAAGAAATTGAAAAATCAGAAGATGAAGCTTTAAAACAAGGAATCACACTTATTCAAAATAAGCTAACAGATATTTTAAAATCAAAAGGATTAGAGCAAGTTGAGGTAAATACTGCCGATGTTTTTGATGCAGATATACATGAAGCAATTACACAAATTCCGGCACCAAGTGATGATTTAAAAGGGAAAATAATTGATGTAGTTGAAAAAGGGTATAAACTTGGTGATAAAATTATTCGTTACCCTAAAGTGGTTACGGGAAACTAAATAATTAGTAAATAATGAAAGAAGATTTCTACGACATACTCGGTATTAGTAAAGGAGCTAGTGCTGCCGAAATAAAAAAAGCGTATCGTAAAAAAGCGGTACAATTTCACCCTGATAAAAACCCAGGAGATACAGAAGCTGAAGAAAACTTTAAAAAGGCAGCTGAAGCTTATGAAATATTAAGCGATCCAGACAAAAAAGCACGATACGACCAATATGGACATCAAGCCTTTGAGAACGGAGGCGGAGGCTTCGGTGGTATGAATATGGATGACATTTTTAGCCAATTTGGAGATATCTTTGGCGGAGGTGGTGGTTTCGGAGGCTTTAGCGGCGGTGGCGGAGGCCAACGTAGAACTAAAGGAAGTAATTTACGTATTCGTGTTAAGCTTACATTAGAAGAAATAGCCAACGGTGTAGAAAAAAAGGTAAAAGTAAAGCGAAAAACACAAGCAAAAGGCACTACCTATAAAACATGTAGTACTTGTAACGGTAGTGGGCAAGTAGTTCGTGTAACTAATACTATATTAGGTCGTATGCAAACAGCAGCACCTTGTAATGCATGTAGTGGAAGTGGTCAGCAAATAGATAAAAAACCAAGTGGATCTGATGCTCAAGGTTTAATTGTAAATGAAGAAACGGTAAGTATTAAAATACCTGCAGGAGTACAAGATGGAATGCAATTGAAGGTTTCGGGTAAAGGAAATGAAGCTCCTGGTAATGGTTTTTCTGGTGATTTGTTAGTTGCCATTGAAGAGTTAGCTCACGAAACGCTGCAACGTGAAGGAGATAATTTACATTATGATTTGTACATAAGTTTTTCTGAAGCTGTTTTAGGAGGATCAAAAGAGATTGATACGGTATCTGGAAAAGTGCGTATAAAAATCGATGAGGGAGTTCAAAGTGGTAAAATTTTACGCTTACGCGGAAAAGGGATACCTAATTTAAATGGTTATGGTAAAGGGGACTTGTTAGTACATGTAAATGTTTGGACACCAAAAACTTTAACTAAAGAACAGAAGCAGTTTTTTGAAAAAATGAAAGATGATGAACATTTTTCACCAAACCCCGAACGCTCAGACAAATCTTTTTTTGAAAAAGTGAAGGATATGTTTTCTTAAAAATGTATTAGTTCTAAATTTTTGTCTATATTTGAAAAAGCACTTGTTAAAACGAGTGATTTTCTTTTTCATAGCAATTTTTTTCCCATCCTGTTTTAGCTAATAGGGTGGGTTTTGTTTTTAATGCTATTTCATTCCAATTTTTTAATTTAGTCTATGACTTTATAATAACCTTACAATTTTTTTTATTTAATTATTATATTGATACTTTGTGTTTTTTGAGTTAGATTTAAATGAATATTAAAGGCTTAAAAAAGCTACATTTATTGATATGGTATTTATGGTATTTTTACAACAACAAATAGCCGAAAAGGTTGTGAACACATTAGATAAAAATGTGTGGCAAAAAATACAAGAAGTACTTGCTTTAAAATTAGAAATCGGATCGTTTAAAATTAGTATCCTTTCCCTAATCATTGTAATTGTTACATTTATACTAACTAAGTATATTTTAAGTTTTGTAACAAAAATAGTTACCGGAAGATTAGAAAAAGATAATGTTCCTAAATTTCAGTCTCTTTTTAGTTTTTTAAAATATTTTATATATGCTTTTGTTGGCATAATAATTTTTCAAGCTTTAGGTATTAATCTTACTCCAATATTAGCTGCTTCAGCGGCATTATTAGTAGGTGTTGGGCTTGCTTTGCAAACATTGTTTCAAGATATTTTATCGGGTGTTTTTATTTTAATTGATCGAACGGTAATTGTAGGGGATATTATAGAGTTAGATGGTAAAATAGGACGCGTTGAAGAAATAAAACTGAGAACTACAAGGGCAGTAACTATTGATAATAAAGTATTGGTCATACCTAATCATCAATATTTAACAAATAGTTTGTATAATTGGACACAAAATGGAAAAAACACACGTGATTCAGTTACAGTTGGTGTAGCTTATGATAGTGATGTTGATCTGGTTAAAAAACTATTGTTAAAAGTTGTTAAAGAAAATAGTAAAGTTTTAAGTATCCCAGAGCCTATTGTATTTTTTGAAGATTTTGGAGATAGTGCTTTAGAGTTTAAAGTTGTGTATACAATTAGTGATAGCTTTATGGGAGCCATTCCTAGAAGTGAAATACGCTTTGCTATTACACGTTTGTTTAGAGAATATAATATTCAAATTCCTTTTCCTCAACGAGAAATTCATGTTTTGGAAGATAATAGTAAGAAATAAAAAAATAAGAGTATGTCGAAAATTTTAATTATCGAAGATGAAGCAGCTATTAGACGAGTATTAGTAAAAATACTGTCGGAGGAAAATGACACCTATAAAGTGTTTGAAGCCAATGATGGGTTAGCGGGAATTGAAATTATAAAAAAAGAAGATTTTGATTTGGTACTTTGCGATATTAAAATGCCTAAAATGGATGGTATTGAAGTATTAGAAGCTATAAATAAAATTAAGCCAGAAATTCCGGTAGTTATGATTTCGGGACATGGAGATTTAGAAACCGCTGTTAATACAATGCGATTAGGAGCCTTTGATTACATATCAAAACCACCAGATTTAAATAGGCTTCTAAACACCGTGCGAAATGCCTTAGATCGAAAGGAATTGGTTGTTGAGAATAAACGTTTAAAGAAAAAGGTCTCTAAAAATTATGAAATGATCGGAAGCTCGAAAGCTATTTCCGAAATAAAAGAAATTATAGAAAAGGTAGCACCAACAGAAGCACGTGTTTTAGTTACCGGACCTAATGGTACAGGTAAAGAGCTAGTAGCACATTGGTTACACGAAAAGAGTGAACGTTCAAAAGGGCCTTTTATTGAAGTGAATTGTGCCGCAATTCCTTCAGAATTAATTGAAAGTGAGCTTTTTGGACACGTGAAAGGAGCGTTTACTTCAGCCAATAAAGACAGAGCAGGTAAATTTGAAGCCGCCAATGGAGGAACAATTTTTTTAGATGAAATTGGAGATATGAGTCTTTCTGCGCAAGCAAAAGTTTTACGTGCATTGCAAGAAAGTAAAGTGCAAAGAGTTGGGAGTGATAAAGATATTAAAGTGAATGTACGTGTGGTAGCTGCCACAAATAAAAATTTAAAAAAAGAAATAGAGAATAAAAAATTCCGTGAAGATTTGTATCATCGTTTAGCCGTTATTTTAATTAAAGTACCTGCTTTAAATGATCGTAGAGATGATATACCTGATTTGATTAATCATTTTTCTAAAAAAATAGCAGCTAGTCAAGGTACGGTGCCTAAAGATTTTTCTGAAACAGCCATTAAATTGTTACAAAAATATGACTGGACAGGGAATATTAGAGAGTTACGTAATGTAGTTGAGCGTTTACTAATTTTAGGGGAAAAAGAAATTAGTGAAAACGACGTAAAACTATTTGCAACAAAATAATGAAGCTATTTATAAAGGTGTTATTTTTTTTGACTACTAATTTTGTTATAGCTCAACATGAGCCAGGAGCTTGGGTTATTGGAGGACAGTTGATGACACGTGTTAGTAAAATAAAGGATGTAGGAGGTAATTTTCAAGTACATTATGCTCCTAATTGCTATTCATCGTATATAGCTGAAGTAGGAATACTAAATACAAAAGATGATATTGTGCCTGAATTTGGAATAACTATTAATTCTATCATGTTCAATTTTCAAAGTTGGATGATTACTGGAGGAATGGGATTTGTAGCTAATAGTGCTGAATTAACAAAAAAAGAGCAGGATGATGCTATTTTTTCATTTTCTAATGGTAACAATAGTTTAGGAGTATTATTAAAATTAAGAACTTTAATTTCATTGAATAAGTGGTGGCAAATGAGCACCGATTTTAATTTTAAAACAGTAGGAGGAGATTTTTCTACTGTAAATTTGGGGTTAATTTATGAGTTCCCTCTAAAAGGTTATTAATATGGAAGCTGTAAAAGCAAACAATCATTTTAAAATTTCTGAATCTAAAACAAGTGTAGATATTGGCTTGTCAGCTAATGAAGTAAAAGATGAATTAAAAAGTGTTCGAAAAAAATTAGGAGAGCTACAAGAGACCCTTTATGCCCATGGCAAGTATGCCGTACTTGTTTGTTTACAAGGCATGGATACTGCGGGTAAAGATAGTTTAATTAGAGAAGTGTTTAAAAATTTTAATACAAGTGGTATAGTAGTACATAGTTTTAAAGTACCTAGTACACTAGAACGAAATCATGATTACTTATGGAGGCATTATATTGCATTACCAGCTAGGGGTAAATTTGGGATATTTAATAGAACGCATTATGAAAATGTATTGGTAACCAGGGTACACCCAGAATATATTTTAGGAGAAAATATACCGAATATTAATACTGTTGACGATATTGATGATCAGTTTTGGAAACAACGATTTGAACAAATCAATAATTTTGAGAAACACTTGACTCAAAATGGCACATTAATTTTTAAATTCTTTTTGCATTTATCAAAAGATGAACAAAAAAATAGGTTGCTCCGAAGATTAGAAAAAAAGGATAAAAACTGGAAGTTTTCTCCAGCAGATTTAAAAGAGCGTAAATTATGGGATGCTTACCAAAAAAGTTATCAAGAGGCTATAAGACACACATCAACATCTCATGCTCCATGGTATGTTATACCTGCAGATGATAAACCTATTGCTCGTTATTTAGTTGCTAAAACTTTATATGATAGTTTAAGTTCTTACAAGGATATTCAAGAACCTGAATTAGAGGATTCTACAATTGATGATCTAAGAAAATACCTACAACAGTTAAAAAGCGAAAAATGATCCATTAACATTTTAGTAGTTTAAGTGGTTTAAACTTATTTTTTTATCATTTTTATTAGTGCTTATTTGTTAAATCTGCATTTTGTATTCGATGAAATGCATTTTTTTATAATAGCTTATTAAATAAAGCTTTTAAAGTAGACTTACCCTTTTTTAAGCATTTCGATATTTTTTACATTTTTTTAATCTTCCTTACAAGTGACGAAAACATTTTCGTAACACATATTGTATTGAAAATCAATATTTTATGTAAGAATAATATTACACTCAATAACTGTAGTATTATTCTTACATAAAGTTACCTTTATACGATAAAAATGAATTTACTTTTAAGATAGACGAAATCGTTTTTTATAAAACTGTTTCTGAAATAATAACTATAACTTAAAATTAAACTTATGATTTTCAAGAAATTAAGTTTGTATGCTTTAGCTTTTGTTGGTATTGCGGGAACTGCGCAATCCCAATTTAATTACGGCGAAGCATTACAAAAATCACTTTTCTTCTATGAAGTGCAGCAATCAGGGGAGCTGCCCTCGTGGAATCGAGTAACATGGCGTGGAGATTCTGCGCTTGATGATGGAGCCGATGTTGGAGTAGATTTAACAGGCGGATGGTATGATGCAGGTGATCATGTTAAATTTAACTTTCCAATGGCTTTTAGTGTAACTGCCCTTTCATGGGGAGCTATTGAATATGAGCAAGCTTACAGAGATGCTGGGCAATTAGATATTATTAAAAGAAATATCAAATTTGCTACCGATTATTTATTAAAATGCCACACTGGACCAACCGAATTATATGGACAAGTGGGTAATGGAGGTTTAGATCATGCCTATTGGGGTTCATCTGAGGTAATGATTATGGATCGTCCGGCATATAAAATTACCGCATCGGCACCAGGATCTGATTTGGCAGCAGAAACAGCAGCAGCAATGGCAGCAGCTAGTATTTTATTTAAGGATTCTGATCCAGCTTACAGTGCTACATTATTAGATCATGCAAAACAATTATATAAGTTTGCAGATGATTATAGAGGTGTATATTCTGAAGCAATTACAGATGCTGCAGGTTTTTACAGATCTTTTAGTGGTTTTCAAGATGAATTAGTTTGGGGAGCAGCTTGGTTGTATAGAGCTACAAGTGATGCTACTTATTTAGCTAAAGCCGAATCTGAATATGATAATTTAGGTAATGAAGGTCAAAGTAATGATAAAGCATATAAATGGGGACTAGCATGGGATGATAAATCTTATGGTTCTTATGTATTAATGTCTCAGTTAACTGGAGATGATAAGTACAAAGCTGATGCGGAAAGACATTTAGATTATTGGACAGATGGAGTAAATGGAGATAGAGTACCATATAGTCCAGGAGGGCAAGCACATTTGACTCAATGGGGATCATTAAGGCATTCTTCTAATACTTCATTGCTAGCATTTATTTATAGTGATAAAGTTGCTATTTCTGCAACAAAAAAGTCAAAATATCATGATTTTGCAGTTAGACAGATTAACTATGCTTTAGGAGATAACCCGATAAATAGAAGTTTTATGGTTGGTTTTGGTAACAATCCAGCAAATAATACACACCATAGAGCAGCGCATGGTGCTTGGGCAAATTCGCTACAAAATAGACCAGATAAACCAAGTCATACACTTTTTGGAGCACTAGCAGGAGGGCCAAGTTCTCCAGATGACCAGTTTGTTGATGATCGTGGAGATTTTATAGCAAATGAGGTGGCTTGTGATTATAATGCTTGTTTTACAGGTGCTTTAGCTCGTATGTTTAGTGAGTTTGGAGGAAATACATTAGCTAATTTCCCACCACAAGAAACTCCTAATAGAGCTGAGGTTAGAAGTTATTCTAAATTTAATAGTGACAATGCTTTTGGAAGCACGGTTAAAATATTACTTCAAAATAGATCTGCATGGCCAGCTAGAGTAATGGATAAATTAAGTTACAGATACTATTTTGATATTGCCGAAGGTGTAGCAGCAGGTAAAACTATAGCAGACTACGATATTCAATTAAACGGAGTTGGTGGTTCTGCAACTATGACTGTTAAAAATGCAGGAGGAACTCTTTATTATGCAGAAATAAGTAATATTCCTTCAATTTCACCTATTGGAGATCCTGCGTTTAGAAATGAAACTCAAATTAATTTCAGAGTATCAAATGGAGTGCCATATGATACATCAAATGATCCATCAGCTGCTGGTTTAGGTGGAGGAAGTGAAATTGAAAGTGTTAATATACCAGTTTATGATAATGGGGTATTAGTTTTTGGAGAAGAACCAGATGGAACTTCAGGACCAGTTATACCAGTAAATACAGCGCCAACAGCGAGTATTAATGCTGATAAATTTTCGGGTCAATCACCATTAACTGTTACTTTTGATGCTAGTGGATCTTCTGATGCAGAAAATGATACGTTAACTTATTTATGGGATTTTGGAAACGGAGAAACATCAACGGATGAAAACCCATCGACAATCTATACTACTGCTGGTGCTTACTTAGTAAGTTTAATTGTAAATGATGGTTTGTTAAATTCAACGGAAGAAACTATTACAATTACTGTAACTGATCAAGTGGTTAATCCTACACCAGTTACTGGTGGAACTTTAAGTGGAGGTCCATTTACATTTACTGTAGGTGATGGAATAGCAGATAATGTATCAGGTGTAACAATTTCAGGGAATAGTGGAGCAACAAGTCAATGGATAGTTACTGATGCTGCTGGGCAAATTTTAGGATTACCACCAGCGCCAGAAGTTGTAGATTTTGACGGAGCAGGAGCAGGAACATGCTTTATTTATAACGTAAGTTATAATGGAACATTAACAGGTTTAACAACGAATGCAAATATTTCTGGTTTATCTGGTGACTTTGAATTATCATCAAACAGAGTAGAAGTTGTTCGTAATGCAGCTGTAATTGTTACTCCTGTTGCAGTTAGTGGAGGAACTTTAAATGGAGGTCCATTTACATTTACTGTAGGTGATGGAGTAGCAGATAATGTATCTGGTGTAACAGTTTCAGGGAATAGTGGAGCAACAAGTCAGTGGATAGTTACTGATGACGCAGGAGTAATTTTAGGTTTACCACCTGCACCAGAAGCAGTAGATTTTGACGGAGCAGGAGCTGGAACATGTTTTATTTATAATGTAAGTTACAATGGAACGTTAAATGGTTTAGCCGCTAATTCTAATATTTCTGGTTTATCTGGTGATTTTGAATTGTCGTCGAATCGAGTAGAAGTTATTCGTAATACTGTAGTTGTAACTCCAAACCCAACAGGCGACTGTACTTTTGGAGCGCCAATTGCAACACCATTAGAAACTACTTATGGTTATTACACAAATATGTTTGCTTTTGGTGATAATGCACCAACAATGGGTAATTTATCTGGTTTTTCATTTAATTGGGATCTAGCTAATAATGGATTATGGAGTATTGCTATTCAAACAACAGATGGAAATCCTGCTTATTATGTGGATTTAAGAGATAAAACAACACATAATTTAGGATCAAGTCAACCAAGTATAACATTTACAGGTACTGGAGTACCTAATTTAGATGGTACATATTATACGGCTAAAGATGGGGATAACCTTATTTTAGTATCAACAACAGCTAATTATAGTCTTTATTTTTCAAATTCATCTACTGCGCCAGATTGTGGAGATGTAATTGTTAACCCAGCGGTTGATGGAGGAACTTTAAGTGGAGGTCCATTTGCATTTACTGTAGGTGATGGGATAGCTGACAATGTATCAGGTGTAAGTGTTTCGGGTAATACAGGATCTAATTTTGGATGGATAGTTACTGATGAAGATTTAAATATTTTGGGCTTACCACCAACACCAGAAGCTGTTGATTTTGATGTAGCTGGTGAAGGAGTTTGTTTAATTTGGCATATTGCTTATGAAGACGGACTTACTGGACTTACAGCAGGTGAAAATGCGAGTAACTTATCAGGTACTTTTGATTTATCAAATAGTATTCGTGTAGATAGAACAGTTGAAGTACCTACGATAATTGTAGATGGAGGTACTTTAGTTGGAGGACCATTCTCATTTATTGTAGGTGATGGTATAGCTGATAACGTATCTGGTGTAAGTGTTTCTGGTAATGTTGGATCTAATTTCGGTTGGATAGTTACTGATGAAGATTTAAATATTTTAGGTTTACCACCAACACCAGAAGCAGTAGATTTTGATGGAGCAGGAGAAGGTGTTTGTTTAATATGGCACATTGCTTATGAAGACGGATTAACAGGTCTTGCTCAAAATGAGAATGCTGGAAATTTATCAGGTACTTTTGATTTGTCAAATAGTATTCGTGTTGATAGAACGGTTGAAATACCTACAACTACTGTAGTAGATGGGGCTACAGTTGCAACAAGTACTGGTGCGGTTGCCGTAGAAACTATTACTGGCGATGGAGTTGCTGATCTAATTAATTTTACAACAACAAGTACAGCAACAGTTAATTATGATTATTTAATAACTGATGCTTCAGGTAATATTTTAGTTGTTGAATCAAATTCTCATGATTTTGAAGGAACTTCTGTTGGTGTTTGTTTAGTATACGGTATTTCGTATGAAGGAACTTTAGCTGTTAGCGGAAAATCAATTACAGATTCAGATTTAGCATCAGGTGCTTTTGATGTATCAGATAATTCAATTTCTGTAGACAGAAAAGATATTCCAGTAATTGTAGATCCAACAGATCCTACAGGAGGTACAGATACTACTAATAAATATATAGAACGTTTCACAGAAATGAGAAACGAAATATATGATCCAGCTAATGGATATTTTAGTGCAGATGGTTCACCACATCACTCTGTGGAAACACTTATAGTTGAAGCACCAGATCATGGGCACGAATCAACTTCAGAATTATACTCTTATTGGTTAATGATGGAAGCTATGCAAGGTCGTATTACTAAAGACTGGCAGCCATTAGCAAAAGTTTGGAGTGAAATGGAAAGAATGATTATTCCAACTCAAGCAGATCAACCAACTAATGCAGCTTATAATTCATCTAGCCCTGCGGCTTATGCAGCTGAATTCCCATTACCATCAGGATACCCTGCGCCATTAGATTTTAATGCTGCGGTTGGTCAAGACCCAGTGTCTGATGAGTTGACAGCAGCTTATGGACCAGAAGTGTATCAAATGCACTGGTTATTAGATAATGATAACTTTTATGGATATGGTAATAGAGGAGATGGAACAAGTACTCCATCTTACATCAATACTTTCCAAAGAGGAGAACAAGAATCGGTTTATGAAACAATACCGCATCCATCATGGGAATCATTCAATTTTGGAAACTCTGAAAATGGATTCTTACCATTGTTTATTTTAGATGCTAATTATGCTAAGCAGTGGAGGTATACAAGTGCTCCAGATGCCGATGCGCGTGCAGTACAAGCAATGTATTGGGCAATTCAATACGCTAAAGAACAAGGAGGAGAAATTGATCAAACACTTTTAGATAACACTAAAAAAATGGGAGATTATTTGCGTTTGGCTATGTTTGATAAGTATTTCAAACAAATTGGTTCTCAAGACGAGCAAGGAAGTGCTGGTACTGGATACGATAGTGCACATTACTTAATGTCATGGTATATGTCATGGGGAGGATCTGCGGATCCAGCTTCGGCATGGGCATTCCGTATTAGTTCAAGTCACTGTCATTTTGGATACCAAAACCCAATTGCAGCTTATGCATTAACAACGTTAGATGAATTAGATCTTCAAACACCAAATGGAGAAAGAGACTGGACAACAAGTTTAGGTCGACAAATGGAATTCTACAGATATTTACAATCTGCAGATGGAGCTATTGCAGGTGGAGCAACAAATAGCTGGAACGGAGATTACAGTACATATCCAGCGGGTAAATCTACCTTCTATGATATGGCTTATGATGATAATCCAGTATATCATGATCCAGGTAGTGGTACTTGGTTCGGATGGCAAGCTTGGTCAGTAGAGCGTGTAGCAGAATATTACTACATTACTAATGACCCATTAGCTAAAGAAATTATGGATAAGTGGGTTGCATGGGTAAAACCTAATGTGAACTTAATAGGAAGTGATGATTTCGAAATTCCAGCAACTTTAGAGTGGACAGGAGAGCCAGATACATGGAATGCAGCTAGCCCTGGTGCTAATGCCGATTTACGTGTAGCTGTAACCAACTTTAATAAAGATTTGGGTATTGCATCTTCATTAGCTAAAACGCTTACATATTATGCAGCAGCAACTCAAAAGCATGCAACATTAGATGAAGAAGCTAAAAATTTAGCAAAAGAAATCTTAGACAGAATGTGGGTTACTTACCGTGATGATAAAGGAGTTTCATCTCCAGAATCACGTGGTGATTACAAACGTATGTTTGAAGAAGTTGTTCATGTACCAACAGGTTATACTGGAACAATGGCTAATGGTGATGAAATAAAAACTGGAGTTACTTTCTTGGATATCCGTTCTGATTTACAAAATGATCCAGAGTTTCCAGCTTTAAAAGCTGCTTACGATGCTGGTGAGGATTATACGACTAGATATCATAGAACTTGGGCACAAATGGAAACGGCTTTAGCTAATGCTGAATACGGATTCTTCTTTGGTGAAGATGAAGACACAACAGGCGCAAAGTTATTGGATGTAGAGTTAACAGTATATCCTAATCCAGCAACCGAAGCGGTAACTATAACTTATCCAACAGAAGAAGATGTTGCTTTACAAGTAACTTTAATAGATTTTGTAGGAAGAGTGATAACAACTCAAGAATTAGTTGATGATAAATCAATAACAATTGATGTTAGTAACTTAGCTACAGGAATGTATATCGTTCGTTTAGAAACTAAAGGAAATGTAATACGTACTGAAAAGCTTATTATAGAATAAATAGTAGTTTATTTGTTTAAAGGGGTTGACTTATTGTAAGTCAACCCCTTTTTTTGTTTATTCAATATGATAATGGTTCTAAATATTACAGGAATAATAATACCTTAGCCACTAAAAAAAGTGCTTTCAAATTACATCAAAGAGTTTCCAATAAATTTACGTTTAGCTTATCCAGTAATGATAGGTCAATTAGGAAACGTTATGGTAGGTTTTATTGATAATGTAATGGTTGGGGAGTTAGGAGCATCTGCACTTGCAGCGGTTTCTTTAGGAAATGGTTTGTTTTTTTTAGCATTATCATTAGCTATTGGTTTTTCTTTAAGTATCACCCCATTAGTTGCAGAGGCAGATGGGCAACACGATCATAAAAAAATAAGTTTGCTTTTAAAAAATGGGGTTGCATTATGTACTTTAATAGGCTTTAGTTTATATGTTGTTATTAAATTATTACAGCCTTTTTTAAAGTTGTTGGATCAGCCCGAAGAAGTAGTTATTTTGGCGGATCCCTATATTAATATATTGGCTTATTCTATTATTCCTCTAGCTATATTTCAGGCAACTAAACAGTTTTCTGATGGATTGTCAGTAACGAGTTATGCTATGATAGCAGCCGTAGTGGGTAATTTGCTTAATGTTTTTTTTAATTATGTACTTATTTATGGAAAATGGGGATTTCCAAAACTGTTACTAGAAGGGGCAGCAATTGGAACCTTGATTGCTAGGTGGTCAATGGTATTGTTTATGGTGGTATTATTTTATAATAAGCAAAGTTTTAAAGTGTATTTAGAAAATATTTACTCGAATATTTTACAGTTAAAAACAGTTAGAAATTTATTGAAATTAGGTTTTCCAGCTGCACTGCAAATGCTTTTTGAATTTGGAATTTTTATCTCCTCAATTTTTTTATCAGGTTTATTAAGTGCCGAAGCTCAGGCAGCAAACCAAATAGCTTTAAATGTAGCCTCAATAACATTTATGGTGGCCGTTGGGTTAGGAGTTACAGCTACAATACGTACTGGTAATCAATTAGGAAAAAAAGATTTTAAAGCGTTGATACGAATAATACGTTCCATTTTATTATTGGTATTTTTAATAGAACTTGTTTTTGCAATTATTCTAATTTTATTGAAAGACTATTTGCCTACGCTTTATATTGCCGATTTAAACGTAATTAATATAGCATCTTATTTATTGTTAGTAGTTGCTTGTTTTCAAATAAGTGATGGTTTTCAAGTAGTGTTATTAGGAACACTTAGAGGATTGCAAGACGTTAATATACCAACATTGTGTTTGTTTGTTGCTTACTGGTGTATCGGTTTTCCTATTTCTTTTTATTTAGGAAAATCTACAAACTTAGGATCGGTGGGTATTTGGGTTGGTTTGTTTGTGGGACTTAGTGTTTCAAGTGGTTTATTATATTTTAGATACACTTATCTCACAAAAAAGTTTTTGAAAAACAAAAAACGATAGCCCATGACTGTATGCTAAAGAAGTATGGAATCCAAAAGAGTTTTTGTTAAGTGATTGATACTATTTCTAATAGGTAAATGTTTAATCATTATCGGTTACAGTAATTATTTCACATTGACGAATCAAAGTATCTTCAGGACATTCAGGGTTATTGACAATAACACAAACCTCGTGAGTATTTGAGTTTAAAAATGTTGAAGAAAATTCATTTGTATCATTACCAATAACAATTCTATTATCTAAACTCCATGTATATGTGATTTTTGTTAAGTCTAATGATTCGTAAATAGCTTGAAAATTATACTTACCGGGTGTGGTAGTATCTTTTTCAGAAAATAAATTTACCGATGGTCTGCAATTAAATGCCGACAAATCATCGTTAATTGTAATAATTTTACATGCAGAGGGGAAACTACTATTTTCTGTAGCACATTCTGCACCAATTTCTCTAGCAACCAAACAAACAGCAAAAATGCCTGGTTGTGTAAATTGAAATGAAGAAACGTTGAAAATATCGCCAGTAGGTTCACCATTGACTGACCAAATATAAGTTGTGGTAGTGGGGTCGTCGGAGATAAATAAAGCTTCAAAATTAAACAAACCAGGAGTTATAGGGTCTTCTGTGGCTATAAAATCAATATCTTTTTTACAAGCTTCATCTATATCTTCTTCAAAACTAGCTATAATACAAACTTCTTTTTCAATGGTACAATCTTCAAAACTTGTTTTAGCACAAACTTCAAATCTTTCATTTTCAATTTCAGATGAGAATATCAGTTCAAAGAAATCATATTGTAAAAATGCTCTGGTTTCATCTTCAATTATTTCACCATCAATAGACCATTCTGTTGTTGTTGGCACCTTGTCGTTTTCGGGTCTAATTATAAAGTTTAAAATACTAGATTCAGTTCCAAAGTCAATAGTTTGTATCATAAAATCTGGACAGACTTTATTTTCAAGTGCAATTTCGCAATCGTTCAATACGGTTAAATGTTCGAATTTATTAGTAATTATTGCTCCTTGATTTGATTTAAGAGGATAGGTAGTTATCGGATATTCAAAAGTAGGGTTAGTAGCAAATTCATTTAATTGATCTTCGTTAGCAATAACAAGTTTATTATTTTTATTTGTTTCAGATACTATTTCTATAGGATATTCAAATTCAAAGCAATTAGTTTCATTAAAAATGCGCTTGTTTAATGATGTTATATTACAAGTTTCTAACAAATTAGAAAACTCATCAATGTTATTAATAGAAAGTTCATTAGCATCTTTAGGTTTTACTTTAAAAGGAAAAGTAATTGAACAAGGGAAAAAGTTATTGCTTTGTAATGCATTAAATTCACCTAGACCATCTTTATTAAAAAATGTAATGTTATTTTCCTTATTGTCTAAAATTGATATTGGAAAAATGAATTCAAAACATTTCTCAGATTGATCAGTGGTATTTTTTATATAATCAAATGTTGATAATATTATTGAGGTTTCTATAGGAGTTCTTATTTCTTCTGAAAAAATATCTTCTTCAGAAACACAATTTACGAGCAGTAGGGTAAGAAGTAGAAATATGTAATGCAAGTATTTCAACATGTTTTTTTATTTTGTTTGTTTATGACTTGCATAAAATGTATACGAACTCCAGTACATAAATCTTTTTTCTTATGTTTTTTAGTGATTTCTATATCAAAAAATCCTGCATATACTTGTTTTAAGTATTTATTCTAGCAGTTCAGCAAATATAAATTAAAATTTGTTGTGCAAAATTAGCTTAAAAAATAACAGATTCAAACTGGTAATAGTACACTTTCATAAGTATTTATTTTAACGGTGATATGCTAATAATATTATATTAGGGATTTAAGTCTTCAGGAGTAACAATAACACTTTCACAATCAAATAGAAAAAAACTATTTGTTGGGCAGTTAATGTCATTAATACTTACACAAACAGTGAAATCTCCAGGTTCGGTAAAAGTAAAATCAAATGTGTTAGAGGGGTTATCAACACTCATTCCATTAGGTAAAGTGTCAATATTCCAGGTATATCTTACAGCTTCAATATCAATCGATGTGTAAGAAGCTGTAAATCTATAATTCCCTGGTACAAGCTCATTTTTATCAATTAATAATTCAACATTTGGGCTACATGCCTGTATTATATCACTTACAGCAGTTATTGTACACACCCTAATAGGGGTGTTGCAATTTAAAAGAGTTGCTTCGGCACAAATTTCATATACACCGTTTTGAACAACTCGAAAATCAAAAACTGTATCGTTTTGATTTTCGATAAGCATACCATCAATAAACCATTTTATGGATTCAATAGTGCCATTTTGATTTTCTAACGTATAGTTATATAATGTGTTAGATGCATTAGATGTGTTTATGTTTAGATTCATTTCTGAACATAGGTTTTCAGGAATAATTGGAGTAGTAACGTTGTTTTCGCAAATATTTAAAAGAACCAGATGTTCAAATTGATTATTGATAACTAGTCCATTAGTTGTTGTTATTGGGTAATTTATAAAAGTATTAGTGTTATTTAAATTAGAAAGGGCATCAGGAATTTCGTTCAAACTATTTACAATAATGCTTTTTTCATTTTCAAATATCCTAATAGGATAACGATATTGCAAGCAGTCGTTATCAGGGAAAACACGAGATATGAATGATGGTATTTCACATTCATTTTGTAAAAGATTTGAAAGATCAGTGTCGTTAGCAATTGTTAAAAGTTGTCCGTTTCTTAGCTTTACATCAAAAGGAAATAGAACAGCATTAATAAAAAAGTCATTACTTAAAAAAGTTACAGCTTCGTTAAGCGCAATTTGATTTAAATAAGTAACATTATTTTCTTTATTGGTTGTAAATATTATTGGATAAATTAAGTTAAAACAAACATCAGCGCTATCAGTATTTGTAACATAATCAAGCATTGTAATGGCTAAATTAGATTCAGAAGTTTGTATAATATTTTTTTCAAACACATCATTTTCTTCAACACAAGCTGAAGCTAAAAAAAATAATAACAATATATAATAAATTGATTTATCCAATGTTTGTGAATATTAGTTTTTGTTATGTTAGCTTTAATATTAAGTAATGATTATAAAATGAATCATTGGAGTTAATATTAAAAAAGTTATATACTTGTTAAAAAAAGTCCCTTTTTATAACTAAAATATACTTAAAATATTTTTTAGCATTAAAATTTGTTTTGTAAACAGGTTTTATAAAAAAAAATTACTTTTGATTTATTAAAAAAATGTTAAATGCAAGATTCAAAAAAAACTTCGTTATGTAATGGCAGTGTATATGAGTCTTTTTTTAGAATACATGCTAAATCTTTGCGTAATTTTTTAATAATAAAATTTGGAGAAAAAGATCTAGCCGAAGATTTGGTACAAGAAGCATTTATAAAACTTTGGGAAAATTGTAGTAAAGTAGATCCAGATACAGCCAAAAGCTTTTTGTTTAAAGTAGCTATTAATTTAGGAATTAGCAGCAAAAGGCATGATCAGGTAAAGTTTAACTATCAAAACATCATTATTCATAATAAAGATTCACTAGATAGAGAAACACCTGAATTTATTATGGAAGAAATGGAATTTAATGAAAAAGTAAAAAAAATTATTTCTTCATTACCAGATAAGCAAAGACAGGTTTTTGTTTTAAATAGAATTGAGAAAAAAACATATAAAGAAATAGCAGAAATGTTAGGTGTTACGGTAAAGGCCGTTGAAAAATTGATGCATAAAGCATTGTTAAAAATTAGATCCGTAATTGGAAATAAATAATTCAGCACTTACATTTAATAAAAAAAAACAAAATTTTAAAGGTAGAATTGGAAAAAAATTGGTAAAAATGAGATATTTTTTAACAAGGGGGTAGGGTAAATTGAAAGTTATGCGTTTAAATATAGAGTAGAGCTTATAATTATGGAAAAGAATAACTTTGAAGAAACTTTTTTGGCTAAATGGGTATCGGGTGAATTGTCACAGAGCGAATTAGCTGATTTTGAGAAGCATCCTCATTATGAGCAGTATGTAAAGATAAATACAGCTACTCAAAATATGTCATTAAGTGACTACGATATTGATGCAGCTTTTTCTAACTTAAATGAAAAAGTAAATAAGCCAGTAAAAAAATCTAAAGTAATTACATTGTATAAATGGATTGGAGTTGCGGCAGCGTGCTTGATTTTTGGTGCAGGGGTTTATTTGTATACTTTTTCAAATACAGTATATACAAGTAATATAGCCGAACATAAAAATGTAGTATTACCTGATGGTTCAACTGTACTCCTTAATGGAAAAGCTACAGCTGAAGTTAATAAATTTAACTGGAATAAAAATAGAGAAGTAAATTTAATAGGAGAAGGGTATTTTAAGGTTAAAAAAGGAAGTAAATTTAAAGTAAAAACAACTTTAGGTGTAATACAAGTTGTTGGTACTGAGTTTACAGTAAATACCTTAAATAAAGAATTACTTATCGTAAAATGTTTTGAGGGTGTTGTTAAAGTTGATACAGGTAAAGATGTGGCTACTTTAACTCAAGGAAAAGCTTATCAAGTGCATAAAAATAATATAAAACAATGGAACTTTGAGCGTAATGCCCCAAGCTGGATTACGAGTAATAAAACTCAATTTAATAGTGTGCCTGTAGGTCTTGTTGTAAAGGCACTTCAAAGACAGTTTGATGTTCAAATAGCTGATTATCAAAATATTGATGAAAATTTAAATTTTACAGGAAGTTTTTCAAATAATAATATCAATAATGCGTTATATACAGTATTTAGTACATTAGGTTTAAAATATGAATTTGTTTCTGATAAAGAAATTCGTATTTTAGATTCAACAGAATGAATAAATGCATTATATAAAGATTGGATTATTGTGCCTATGCACTATACTTTTTAGTAAAACGAGTATTATTGCTCAAAATAATTACTCAAAAAAAGTATTATTAAAAGAATATATACAATCATTGCAACAAAAGTATGACTATAAATTTAGTTACTTAGATACTTATGTGGATCAAGAAATTACCCCTGCTTCGGGTATTACAGAAATAACAGATATTCTCCTTTTTTTAGAAAAACAATCAAGTTTACGTTTCGAAGTTACAGATGGTTCAAATGTTATAATCCGTCCGTTTACGAATGATGATATTGTTAGTATATGTGGTTTCACAAAACTTGATGGAAAAAGACAAGCTAATATAAATATTCAGTCTGTATTTAATTTAACACAGATTAATAGTAATGATAAAGGCTTTTTTGAAATTAATGTTCCATATGGTAGTTCCCTAGTTTTTAGTTATGATAATAAAATTTTAAGAAAATTAGAGGTAAAACAACTTTTGAAGAGTACTTGTTCTGATGTAAAATTAAATACATACCATTTAGATTTACAGGAAGTTAATTTATGGCAATACCTAACAAAGGGAGTAAATAAAATAGCTCAAAAAACAGTATTAAAGCCTAAAAATTTTACTGTTTTAGCTGGTTTAACAGAGCCCGATATAATGCAAAGTTTACAGCATATACCTGGAGTTCAAAATCCTTTTGAAACCGCATCAAGATTATTTGTAAGGGGAGGGACACCCGATCAAAATTTGATTTTGTGGAATGGTATTAAAAGTTATAATCAAGGGCATTTTTTTGGTTTAATATCTTCTTTTAATCCATATATAATAAAAGAGATAGAGTTTTATAATAAAGGTGTAAATGCCCAATATGGTGATCGAGTAGCTGGCGTTGTTGACTTAAAATCATCTCAAAAAGTAGCCGATAAGTTTGAAGGTGGATTCGGAGTTAACTCAGTACATGCAGATGCTTATACAAGAATTCCTATAATTAAAAATAAACTTTCAATTGAAGTAGCAGGCAGAAGATCTTATAACAGTATATGGGAATCACCAGCATACAAGCAAATGGCTGAACGTGTTTTTCAAAACACAAAAATAAATGAAAGATCTTCAAGCAATAAAGATGATTTTTACTTTACAGATTATAGTATTAGTATCCAAGGAAAACTATCATCAAAAGATGATATACAAGTAAATGCGCTATACACAAAAAATGAATTGAACTTTGATAGCCAAACAGGAACCCAGATGTTTTCAGATAATTTAGTAACAGAAAATGAAGGTTATAGTTTGCAATGGCAACGAAAATATAATGATAAGTTATCACAAAATACTAGAGTAAATTTATCAAATTACATTCTTGATTATTCATTTACTACTAATGATATTAATAGTTCAGAATTAAAGGATAAGGATATCAAACAAAATTTTATTAATGATATAGGAGTGCAAACCTTTGGTGTATTAAAATTAAATAAACAATCAAATTTGCAATTTGGATATGAATATTCTAAAACAGATATAAGATTTGCCTTGGAAAGTCGTAGCCCTAATATTTCAATAATATTAGATGAAGAAAAAAATGAATTAGATTCGCATAGTATATTTTCTCAGTACGAAATAAAAACAAAAGATGATTTAGTTTTACAATTAGGAATTAGAGGGAATTCATATTCTATTTCTAATGATTTATTTATTGAGCCACGTATTTATTTTCAAACACCAGTGCTGCCTAATGTAAGTGTAAACACATCTTTTACTTTACGAAGTCAAGCAATTACTCAAATTCAAGAATCTGTAGTAAGTAGTTTATCTTTAGAAAATCAACTTTGGCGTATAACTGATAATGAATTAGATGTATTGCAATCTAGACAAGTTTCTTTTGGGGCTACTTATAAAACAAAGAATTGGTTTGTTGAAATAGATAGTTACATGAAAAGAACAAAAAATGTTACTTCATTAGCAACAGGGTTGTTAGCCCCTGGGAGTCAATCACTAGATTCGGGGTTGAGTAGTATTGAAGGGGTAGAGGTTTTTGTAAAGAAAAAATGGAAAGATTATGCTTCATGGGTGAGTTACAGTTACACAAAACAAAAAAACAAATTTGAAGAAATAAATGAAAATAGGTTTTTTACAAGTAACCTTAATATAGATCATACGTTTAAATGGTTGCATTTTTACAAGCTTAAAAACTTTCAATTTTCATTAAGTTGGTTATGGCATACAGGAAAAACAACTACAGATTCCGATTCTGTATCATTTATTGATAATGGCGGAGAGATAGGAGAGATTAACGAAGAAAATTTACCTGTGTATCATAAACTTGACGCATCTGTTTTATATAATTTTAATCTTTCGAAAAAAATAAAAACTCAAATAGGGTTTTCTGTATTGAACTTATACAATAGAAAAAGTATTATAAATAGAGAGTTTAAGTCAACTCCAGGAATATCTAAAGATTTCTTAACATTAAACTATGAAGCTTTAGGAATTACGCCGAATTTAAGTGTGCGTTTTTTTTGGTAAATAATTCTTTTTCAATGGGTTTAAATTTTATCTACTTTATTAAAATCATTTCTTTTCAAATCGTATTTTTGACCTCATAAAAAATACACATGCGAATTTATTTACTTTTAGGAATTTTTATAATTTATAATTTTCAAACTTTTTCTCAAGAAATCTCAAATTTTCAAATCTCTACAATTGATTCAATTTTAAAGATTGATGCTACTTCAATTGTACGTTTACATAAAATGGAAGTAAATATTGATAATTCATCTAAGATGAATATTAAAAATAGATTAGTAATAACTGTATTTAATAAACAGGCAGAACAGAATTTATGGCTTGGACAACAATATTCTACTTCGCAAAAAATAAAAAAAATTGAAGCTTTTATATATGATAAAAATGGAGTGAAAACTACTAAAATAAGAGAAAGCGAATTTCAAGATAGAAGTGTTACTGATTATGCAACAGTAGCATCAGATTCTAGATATAAATATTTATATCATGTAGGTAAAGGTTTTCCATATACCATTGATTTTAATTACGAGGTTGAAACTTCGAATACAGGTTTTATGCCTACATTTTATTTTAATGATAAGTATAATCAGTCTGTTGAATATGCAGAATATAAGATCTTTAATCCAACTAAAATTCCGATAAGATTTAAAAAGGCAAATTTTTCAGATTTAGATATACATAAAATAAAAGATTCAGGTGATAAATTGTTTTTTAAAGCTACTAACTTAAAATCGATTAAAAAAGAAATTAATGGTCCTTCGTATAAAGAAGTATTTCCTTATGTGAAAATTTCATTAGAAGATTTTACATTAGTTAATGTTGCTGGAAAAGTAACAGATTGGAAAACAATGGGGAAATGGCAAAATGAAAACCTATTAAAAGGAAGGAGAGAATTGTCTGAAACGGTACTTAATGAAGTTGCAAATCTAGTAGAAGGAGAAATAGACCCTATTGAAAAGGCTAAAAAAATATATAATTATGTGCAAAATAAAACACGTTATGTTGGGATTCAGTTAGGTATTGGAGGGTGGAGACCAATGAAAGCATCTGATGTAGATACTTATGGTTATAGTGATTGCAAAGGTTTAACAAATTATACTAAAGCCTTGCTAGATTCGCAAAACATACCTGCATTTTATAGTGTAATATACGGTAACGAAGAAATTATTAATATAGATGAGGATTTTGTTTCCCTTGAAGGAAACCATGTGATTTTAAACCTTCCTAATAAAGGAAACGATATTTGGTTAGAATGTACTAGCCAAACTGTTCCTTTTGGATATATTGGAGGTTTTACGGATAACAGAAATGCTTTAGTGATTACACCCGAAGGTGGGCAAATAAAGAAAACCACACATTATAAAACACAAGAAAATATTTTAGAAACAACTATAAAATTAAAATTTAATAAGGATAATTCAGTTTCGGGTAGTTTTAAAAGTGAAGCAGCAGGTATACAATATAATTGGCAGCGTAATATAAGTCAAGCAAAAGATAAAGTGAAATATTATAAAGAATCGGAGTTTTACCATTTAAACAATTTAAATATTCAAAATGTAAATTTAACTGATGATAAAGAAGCTATTCAATATAATGAAGCTTTTGATTTTACTATAGCATCTTTTGGGAATAAAGCAGGAAATAGGCTTATTTTTAAACCTAATTTTTTTAATGTATACACTCCATCTATATCTTCGAAAGAGAGAAAATTTGATTTAGTAATTTCTCATGGTTTTGTTGATATTGATCATTATATATATGAATTACCTCCAGAGTATGAATTATATAAACTACCTAAATCTAGCGAATTGAAAACCGAATTCGGAACATATTCATATGTTATTGAAAAAATAAATCAACAAAAAATCAAATTGACAAGAAAATTGATAATTAATGAAGGGAAGTTTGACAAAGAAAAATATGAAGATTATAAAGAGTTTGTAAAAGAAATAAAATCAAATGACAACTCTAAAGCTATACTAAACAAAATTTAATAATTATAAACTATGAGTATAAAATTACAATTAAACTTTTTAATATTATTAATATCATCAAGTAGTTTGTTTTCTAATCCACTTTCTTATTTACTAAAGGATAAAGGGGAAGAGGTAACAATTGCTCAGTTAAAAGAAGATGCTTATGAAAAAGATAACAGTGCAAAGGCGGCAATATTAGATGAGCAAGTTAAGGTTAGGTATGTATATAATCAAAATGAAGGATTTACAGTGCAAACTCAATTTTACAGAAAAATAAAAATTTATCATAAAGATGCTTTATGGTGGGGGACACATTTAGTTAATCTAACTGTAAATAATAGTTCCAAAGAAAAGCTTATAAATATAAAAGGGAAAACATATAATTTAGTTAATGATGAAATTCAAATTGAAAAGCTTTCTAAATCAAGTGTGTTTGAAGAAGAAGTTTCTGAATACAAGAATAGTATAAAACTAACTTTGCCAAAAGTAAAAGAAGGGTGTATTATAGAATATTCTTACATTAAGGTTTCTCCTTTTTTTGGTTATATAGACCCCATTTTTTTTGAGAAAGAAATACCAGTAGTTAAAATGGATGTAGATATAAGGATTCCAGAATATTTTAGTTATAACATACAGACCAGAGGGGAATACCAAATCAATGTAGCTCGATCATCTGAAAGAGGGAGTTTACAATATAGAGAAAAACATAGGAGTAACAGTCAAGGTTTTTCTACAACACGCACCTCTTTTGAAACAACTAATATTGATTTTACTTCAAATATATATAAAGTACTACTTACTGATGTACCAGCATTAACTAAAGAACCTTTTGTTCCTAATATATGGAATTATGCTTCTACGTTAGAGTTTTATTTACAATCTATTAAATACCCTTATGGCAAACTGTATAATTATGCAGAAACATGGGATACCGTACTAAAAAAATTGACTGAGCAATCAACTTTTAAAGATGAAATATCTAAAAGTGACTATTACAAGGAAGATTTAGAGACCATTACTTCAAAGGTATCTGATGAAAAAATGAAAATAAATATGATTTTTGATCATGTTAAAAAAACAATAAAATGGAATAATTATAGAACTTCATTACCATATCAAGGTGTTAAAAAAGCTTATAAAAATGGAGTAGGAAGTAGTGGTCAAATAAATGCTATATTACTATCAATGTTACAAAAAGCTAACATAAAAGCAAGACCAGTTTTTGTGATTTCAGATCAAGCTCGGAATTCAATTTTTCCGAATTATAACGCTTTTGACTATTTGATTGTTGAAGCGGTAGCAAAAAGTAATGATAAAATTTATTTAGATGCTACAGATCAAAAAGGTGCTCCAAATGTATTGCCAAATAGAGTGGTTCAAGGTATAGGAAAATTGTTAAGTGATAGTAGTGTGGCAGTTGATATTAATTTGAGAGTAAAGCCATCAAAGGAGCAAGGTATTTTAAATTATTCTATTGATGAATCGGGTATGGTTACAGGTAAGTATAAATTGCAAAGAGGAAAAAACTCAGCATTAAATCGTAGATACTTCATTAAAGAAACTAATGAGAAAAATGAAGAGGAGATAAAAAAACATTATGAGTTAGTTGAAATATCTAATTATAAAAATGAATCAGTTAAAGAGTTGAATAAATCATTAAGTGAGTCGTTTGATTTTAAAATAGACAATCAATCAACTGTAGTTGATGACGAAATTTATTTTTACCCAATGTTGTCATTAAAAAAAGAGACAAACCCATTGAAGCAAGAACATCGTAAATTTCCCATAGATTGGGTATTCCCTAAATTAAAAGCAAGTATGATTTTAATAACAATTCCAAAAGATTACAAGATTGTTTCAATACCCGAACAAACAAGTTTTGTGTTACAAAATAACAGCGGAATTTACTCTTTTCAGACAAGAGTAAACGGAAATACTATTAGTATAAGGGTAAAAGAAAAATTAAACAAAGCTTTTTTTACAATAGGTGAAGAAAGTGATAGTTTAAGAGAGTTTTACAAATTAATAGTAGAAAAAGAAAACGAACAAATCGTTTTAAAGAAAATATAATATAGCTTATTTAATTAGTATATTTAACAAACTTCAATAGTAATAATGGAATTTCCCAAGTTTTTATTAGGTGATAATACCGATTATCCCGATGCCATTTTTGTAATTCATACCGAGTTCCCTCGTTGTATCATAAACCTTGCTGATGATGAAGTAGAATGGTTAGAAGAATTTGACAAAAATGATGAAGAAGAACTGTTGCAAGAATCGCAAATTATTGTTGAAGCAGCAAGTACATTTTATGACCGTGAAATTGAACGTTATAATAAATAATTAAATTATTTTAAAATGAAAACATTGTATACAACAGCAGCAACTACAGCTGGAGGCAGAGCAGGAAAAGCCTCTACAGCCGATGGTAAACTGTCATTAGATTTAAGTGTTCCAAAAGAGCTTGGTGGTGATGGAGCAAGTGGAACCAATCCAGAACAATTATTTGCAATGGGGTATTCATCATGTTACGGGAGTGCATTACAGCACGTAGCCGATCAAAAGAAAATCGATCTAGGAAATTTTTCTGTAACAGCAGAAGTTTCTTTAGGAAAAAACGAAGAAGGAGATTTTCAACTAGCAGTAATATTGGACACTTATATCCCTGGAGTTTCTGTTGAAGAAGGAGAAGAGTTGATTAATGAAGCACACGAAGTTTGTCCTTATTCTCGTGCAACAGAAGATAATATCGATGTTACATTAAACTTATTACTTGACGAATAATTTAAAAGAAAGCTTAAAACAAAAAAAAACACCTGAATTATTGATTTATTCAGGTGTTTTTTGTTTTTATAAACTTTATGAATATTATTTCTAAGTTTTTTTTTATTTTTTGCAACATTCATTAAATTGTAACGTATTAAAAGTATATACTAGCTACTGTGGATAATAAAAAATTAATAGCACGCTGCCGCAAGAAGGATCGTAAAGCCCAAATGGAGCTATACAATAAATATTCGCGTGGAATGTACTTTGTGGCGTATCGTTTTTTTAAAGATTCTTTTTTGGCTGAAGAAGCCATGCAAGAATCATTTATAAAAGCCTTTTCAAAATTAGATCAGTTTACTGGTGATGTTACTTTTGGTGCTTGGTTAAAGCGAATAGTAATTAATAAAAGTATCGATATGCTTAAGGCGCGTAAGTTGGAAACAACAGCCCTTAACGAGCAAATTATGGGTACTCCAGATGAGTTTGAAAATTGGGAGGTTGAAGATACAACAACAGCTGATGAGGTTAAAAAAGCCATTGAAAATTTGCCTGAAAAATACAAGTATCCAATACATTTGTTTTTATTAGAAGGCTATGATCATAATGAAATTTCAGAAATTTTAGACATCACGCCAGTATCATCACGAACATTAGTGCACAGAGGGAAAAAACGCTTACAAGAGCAATTAAAGCACTTGAAACATGGGACAGGATATTAGAGAATTATTACAGACAGACTTATTTAAAAATCAAGATTCCACAGATTTACAAGATAATCACGAGCTTCGTTTTTTAGATAAACTTCATAAGGCTTTTCCAGAAGATGAAGTGTCTAATGATAAAGTTATTGTTTTAAAAAAGAAAGAAAATAACAAATGGTACTTATCAGTAGCAGCATCAGTTGTGGTAACTTTAAGTTTAAGTGCTTATGTAATTTTAGGTTTTCAAACAGAACCAAAAGTGCAACAGGCTAATGATTTAAACGTTTATAATATGAGTGTAGCTAATGATGTAATACTGCCTTCATTAGCAGATGTTTCTCCCGAGTTTAAAAAAGTAGAAGATTACTATTTAACATCAATTAATATTGAATTAGCCCAGCTAAAGATTAATGATGACAATAAAAGTATTGTAGATAGTTTTATGAAACATTTAAAACAATTAGATGAGGAATACAAAACACTACAAAAAGAATTAAGGCAAGATGGTACAAATTCGCAAATGCTTGAAGCTTTAATAGAAAACTTACAAATGCGTTTAGAATTGCTACAGCAATTGAAGGTAAAACTTAAAAACCTACATGAATTTAAAAACCCAACATACCAAAATCATCAAGCTTAATAAATTAGTAGTTGCGGTTATCTTTCTTTTTAGTGCTCAAGTTTTTTTAGCACAGGGAATAATTTCTAAATTTAAAAAAGAATTTACTATAAAACCTTCGGCTGTTTTAGAACTGAATGCATTATATACAGATGTAATTTTTAAAAGTTGGAATAAAGATCAAATATATGTTAATGCTTATTTGAAAGCAGAGCAACAAGATACAGAAGGACTCAAAGAACAAGTAGATTTATGGGAAGTTAACATAAATGAAAATGATTCATTATTAGTCATTACATCCGATGCTTCTAGAAAACCTAAACGAACAGTTTCTACGACAGCTTACAATATTTCGGGTGATGTATCGCAGCAAAATCTGGCACAATTGATACAAGCCATGATGGCGCCTGTGCTTGAAAATGTACAAAATAACCCAATACCAGCATCATTAAAAAATAGTTTAGCTCAATTACAATTTGATTTTAATGCTTACAATAAGTTAGGCGAAACTTACCTTAAAATTTGGGAATATAATTTGGTTAAAGATTTGGATGCTAAATCTGCAACCGAGGTTCGTAAATGGTCAAAAAATGCTACTTCAAATTTACAACAAGTAAGTAGTTCAAATACACCAAAACAAGTATTGTATCCAAATAATAGTAATAGGTCTAATTACATTCAATTTTCTCAAACTATAAGTACAACATCTACGGCAGTTGGGGTGCCCTCAAAAAAAGTATTAGAAATTTTTGTACCGCTTAACACGAAGTTAAGATTTAAAACACGCTATGGAAATGTAAGTGTTGTAAATGAGTTAGCCAATGCTAAAGCAGAAATGAAATACACCCCTTTTAATGCCGAAAGAGTAACAGGTGTAGCTACTGATTTGTCTATTTCATTTGCTCCGGTATCAGTTAATCATTGGGAAGAAGGAAATTTATCTTTAGGATATGTAAAAAAATCGGTACTGAACCATGTAAACGATATTAATTTATATGCTAAATCTAGTCGTGTACAAATAGAATCTTTAAATGGAAGAGGCACTGTTGAAAGTCTTTTTGGGATGGTGAATATTTTAAAGTTAAATCAAAACTTTTCAAAATTCTCGTTACTATCTAAAAATAGTGATATAGGTATTACCCTGCCAAAATCAGCTTATAATTTTGCTTATACAGGAAATAGAAGTCGTATAGAAATCCCAGAAAATAGAATGCAATTGACATCGCTAGGGGATAATTATAATCAAATGTTAAATGGTTATTCAGTATCTCGAAATACAGACAAAGAAATACAAATGAGTGTAGCCAATAGTCAGATTTTTTTGAGATAAATCACATTCAAAGCAGTTTTATAATAGTAAAAAAGACTAGTGTTTGCTGTATTTAGCAATGGCTTCTCGGATGTGTTCAATACGGTTTTCGGGATCGGGATGTGAGCTTTGAAATTCGGGAATACGATTTGGACCAGCAGCAGCTTTTAAAATTTTCATAACACCAATCATTTCTTCAGGGTTATAGCCTGCATTGATCATAAAAAGAACCCCTAATTTGTCGCTCTCAAGTTCATCTCCACGTCCGTTTTTTAAAAGTGTAGTTTGTCCATATTGATTAACTAAACCTCCGGCATCGGCACCAACAGAGGCTCCTGCAGAAACTGTTTTCCAAAATTCACTATCTGCAATGCGTTCGGCTGAATGGCGCCCTAAAACATGTCCAATTTCATGCCCTAGCACGCCAGCTATTTGATCTTCATTTTTTAAGCGCGAAAGTAAACCATAGGTCATAAAAATTTGACCGCCAGGTAAGGCAAACGCATTTATGGATTGACCGTCATTTAGTAAATGAAAATCATATTTGTAGGGAGTATCTCTGGCCATACTAGAATTAACCAGTTTACTACCTATAGCATCAATTAAAGATTGTAGTTTTGTGTCTGGATGTAAACCACCATGTTGTTGTGCCATTTGAGGAGCACTCTGGATACCAATAGCAATTTCTTGTTGTGGATCCATGCTTATATTTTGAACTCTATTGGTGTATGGGTTTACTGTTTTATTACTGCATTTTTTAATAAAAGCAAAGGCAACAATAACAACCCCAATAAGTAATCTAAACTTTAGCCCACCTCTACGCATGATAGTTTATTTAAATAATATATGTGTAAAATACAAAACTCCTTGATTGTTTGCAATTGTACCTATACCAGATTTTGTAAAATCTCCTTCTAAATTTTTGCGATGCCCTTCACTATTAATCCATCCGTCAACAACAGCTTTGGCTGTTTGAAATCCAAAAGCGACATTCTCAGCATAGAATCTAGCGTTTTCAATTTTAAATAAAACATTGGCACGTTCATTACCATTATCATGGTTTATATCATTTAAATTAATTTGATACTCGGTATGGTTTAAAGCTTCTATTTTTGCGGTATTGTTATCACTTAGTGGGGCTAAATTTTTCGAATTTCGGTACTCGTTTACTAGAACTAAAATTTGATCACTAATACTTTTTTCATCTTTACTTAGTAACAAATCACCTTTTTCAGCTGAAACTGATGTGGCATTAGTTGCTGTTTCAGCTTCAATGTTAGTCTCTAAACTTGTACCAATATTTGTTTCAGTTTCTGTTTGTATTTCATTTAGTACTTGTTCTAAACTTTTATCCGAAATTTCTTCTTTTTCGCAAGAGATTATACATAAGCTGGTAACTAAAATTCCCGCTAAGGAAATTGATTTTAAAAAATTCATATTGTAGGTTTTTTTTGGGTGCTACAATATATGAATTTAGTTGGATAGTAATGTAGGATTTATCTCTAAAATATTTAATTTAAGATATCTATTAATGAATTTTAACGATAAATAATCACTTCCTGACGTATTTTTTTGATTTAATTTATGAATGGTTTTACAGATCAAATATTCAGAAAGCATTAATTTAGCTATAGGAATATAGCTATAATGCCATGGTTCGTATTTGAAGCCTTTTCTGTTAGGTGTATTAGTATATACTAATTCAAAACCATATTTATATGCATTAGCATCCATCCATTTTTTTAGGGGATAAAAAACTTGATTTTTGTCAAAATTAGAAGGCACAAGTAATGAAGTGGGAGGGGAGTCAACATCTAAAACAATATCAATGTCTGTTCCCCAATGATGTCTAGAGGTTCCTGGTAAAGTTGAATATTCAATTATTTTATTGATTGCTTCTTCTGGCGAAAGCTCTTGATTGGTGTATTTTGTATATTTTCTGTTCCAAATTTGTTGTTGCCTTTTAAAACTACGGAAACTTGATACTATTTTAATATGCACCCCTTCTAAAGCAGCAGCGTTTTGCATTTTTTTAAAAGCGATAAAAACTTCTCCCCTAAGAGAAAAGGGATTGTTTGAATTTTTAGGTGTATCAATTCCTGATAATTCATTGTGGGTAAATGTCATCGGCTGACTAAATACTATTGTTATAAAAAAAAGAAATAGTATTGAAAGCGTATTTTTTAATGTAGAATAATTACCTATTAACATATAAGTACCCCGATTTACATTTATTACCCTGTCCATTAGCTTCGTAATTTAAGACATAAAAATAAGTACCTACAGGAAGTAATTCGTTAGGTTTAATTGTAGCTCGGCCATTTGATTTACCTGTAAAAACATCAAAACTTCCAAAATCGGCAGTACCATTGCCTTGTGGATCAGGATCGGTGTAACCTTCTTTAGAATAGACAACTACACCCCAACGATTAAATATTTTTAATGTGTTGTTTGGAAATCTATTAATTCCTTGAATTTTAAAGTAGTCGTTCTCGCCATTTTCATCACTAGAAACGGCATTGAAAAAGATAAGCTCTTCATTAGAGTCAAGTATTTCGGTTCCAGCAATTGTTAAAACTTCGAAATCATCGGGATTAAAAAAGTCTGAAATAATTTCACCATTTAAAATATCACCAGTGGCATTGGCATTTCCTAAATTAACCCATTGTTGTTCTTCTTTACTCCAGCCTACTACAATAAGTTCCGAAATATCATTTTCATTTACAAGATCACTAATATTGCTTAATGGATCCCAGGTTAATGTAGCCCTAGTTGTTTTATCACCATCTAAATCCCAAAATTCAACAGGACTTACAAAAGCAATTGAATTTTCTTTTGTATTGCGGTCAAAATTTGTTGAAAAAGTTGAAGGAGCATCTGCATTTTCGAAAAAGTAAGCGGCCTTTGATGTGTTTTCGGCAGCTGTAGCTTGTACCGAAATTGGACGTAGTCTAAAAGCATCTCCAACAGGAAACAGGTATTGTTCATTGCCGGTATAGCTTGTATACCCGTCAACATGGGTGTCATCACCTTCGTTTACATAAAGGTCTGTATCTACTAAATCTAAAGAAACTTCGGGAGAGTTTCGAGGTGTAATTACGTTTCCATTAACAAAAAATACGCCTGTGGTTACTACTGCATTTACTTCTAAATTAATATTTTGATTAACATCAACAATTAAATTTGCAAATTCTGGCGCATTTTCGCCTGAAATTGTTAATTGATTATCATTATTATAAAATCCAACTTCGCTTGTGTCACCATTTTCAGAAAATTCGCCATCATTGATTAAGTTGCCATAAATTCCTATTTGACTATCTGAATGCGAACGTATAGAGCTGTTTTCGTGATTTTTAATATCACAAGTAACTTGAGCTATTCCGCTTAACGCAGAAAACAGGATGAGCAAAGGTGCAAAATAAATTGTTTTCATAGTTAATTAATTTAAATATTCCAGAAGTTTATTTGATTCTCTTCTGTTTCTGTTAATTGATCACCAGTAACTTCCATTCGATACATGATCAGTTCGGTAATCCGATTGTCAGCAAAATTTCGATTGTTTCCGTTGGAATATAAAATTCCGAAATTATTTGTTGCTGTGCATCTACCGTTTGTATAATTACCAGACTCAAGTATAATGCCATTTTTACGAATTGATTGTACAATAGTTGCTCTTACAAATGAAAATTGTTGCCATTCGTTATTGGTATTGCTAGCCCGCCTAACAGCATCACAGCAAATACCAGAATCAAAGTATACAAAATCATCTGTCCAATTTAAATGAACAGACCATCGGTTACGGTTATTGGCAGGTTGTCGTGTTCCAAAGGTAAACTGATTATTATCGGTGGCATAGGCGGTAATAAATACAGTTCCATTAATACCTGCATTGGTTAATGTTTGAATACTTGTATTAACATCAAGTCTATCATTTGCGCCATCACCGACAAAATAAGGTCTGGTAGGGTCTGAAGTAATAAACTCTGGTTGAAAATTAGGAGTGTTTTGAATAGCATTTCTTCCCAAACCACTTTGGTCGTACCAGATCACTACAAATACTTGGGCACTTCCGCGCCAAGCATCAATGGCTGTAATATCTACAATATCATTACTTGCACAAAAAAAGTCTTGTTCTTGATTGTCACTATTTCTGCGTAAGCGTATTAAAGGGCCATTATAATCTGATTCCAATATACGCATTGAAAAGGCAAAACTAATGTCGGTTAGTTTATCATCAAGGAGGTGTTTTGGTGCTAAGCTAGGGAACTGATTGTAATGTGCTATTTGGCAAAAACCAAATGCATAGAATAGTAAGTGAGTAAGAAGTACATAATATTTCATTACTTATAATTTTAAATCACCTGTGATGTGAAATATGTTTGTTGCCGTAGATATAATACCAACTCCAGCATCTCTGCCTGCGGTTTTAAAACGTGATAACCTATTTTTAACTTGTACACCACCAGCACCAGTTATGGTTACTTGTCCATCGCCAATTTGATATATACTTATATTATAGCCTATAGGTAAACCTGTAGGAATGGTTAAAGTGATATCGGTTGCACTATCAAATGTTAATACATTTGTATTATTGCTATTAATTAAAGTATAACTTGCTGTAAGTGGAACAACTACAGGAGTTAATCTATCTTCAAGTAATTGTTTCCATTCGGTACCATTATATTCAAATACTTTTTTTAATGTACTATCAAATATAATTTGACCTTCATCGGCCGTTGTCATAGGCAGATTATTTATACTAGTTGTTGACCCTACAGGCAATCTCATTAAATCATTTCTTGTAACAGTTTGTCCCAATAGTAAATTACTTAAAAACATAAATAAAATAATTATACAGCGCTTCACAATTGATCTGATTTTAATAGTTGATATTTAATTCATTGTATATGTGTAATTTACTATTTTTTAGTTAGGTTTAACTCTATATGTAATTCTTCTGTTTGTGATTACAGACGCCGCAGCTAGTACTTTTTTTCTGGAAAATTCTGAAGTAGAATTTCCTAAAGTAGCTGTAGCAGTAATTAAATTTCCTGTAACAGGAAGGTTTGCACTTAAAGTTACAGTAATATTAAATCTGTTCGTTGTATCAGTATTACCATCGGCATCTATATAATTAGATACACTTGTATCTGTATCAAAAGGACCGCCTTCGGTAACAGCCGTTAAAAATAGTTGTCCTTCTCCATAATCATCAGAAAAGCCAGGGAGTTGATTGTCTCCTTGAGTGGCTGTTCCAAGTTGAACATCCGTTAAGAAAATTTCCAATATCGATCCTGGTCTAGACCAACCTGTAATTTTTAAAATATTACCACTAATAGTTGCCGTTTCAAATACAGGAAAATTTAAAAGCCCATTAGGTCCATTGTCGCTATCACCGTTATCATTAATGCTAACACTGTCACCTGTTCTACCTGTATTAGCATCTAGATCAATTCCTAGTGCTTGTCCGCTGGTTCCATTAGCAAAAATAGAGTTTAGACTAATTAAATTGCCTGATGTGTTAGCACCACCTAATACAATACCAGCACCTCCATTATTATTTATAATATTATTACGAATTATAGAATTACTTCCACTTAATACAATACCCGCATTTTCAACTACTCCATTACAAATACCTCCATTTTGACCAGATTCTCTAATGGTATTTTGTTCAATGGTTATATTTCCAGCAGTTAATCCAGTAGCATCAATTCCTAAAGCGGCAGAATTTTCGATAAGGTTGTTTTGAATAATTACTCCAGATGAGCTGCCTTGGATTCGTATATTATCAAAACAACTTGCATTGCCATTTTCGGTTATATGATTGTTCTGAACTAAAGTGGAATTTCCACCATTAATAAAAACTCCTCTGTTTATATTAGTAGCAATATAATTATTGGTAATTATAGTATTAGTGTTAACTCCTTCTATTTCAATACCACGATTTATATTTCCTGCATTATTACCTAGAGCATTAACACCTATGAGATTCTCTGTTATGGTAATTTCTCCCGAAAGGGGCATAACACCACTATTGTTATCGGCATAAATAGCTAAATTACGAATGACTACACCAGTACCTTGTGATCTAAATACATCACCATTATTTTGATGTACTTGAATCTCAGGTAAATTATAGTTTGGAAGTAATGCTGCTAAACGACCTACTGGTGCCCCGCTAGCACCTACAGTTCCTGTATTAGAGTTTCCAGAATAAGCAGTTTGAGTTCTTCCATCAATATGTGTATTGGTTCCAGTTATAATGGGTAAATCGGTACTGTCTGAAATAATAATATCAAAATATCCATTTGTAGTATAATTTGAATCAGCAGGTCTGTTTAATGGATCTGTAGTAGGAGGGATCATAAAAATAGAAGTATCCTCACCTGCATTAGGATTGATAGAAGCATCGTTTGGATGTGCTTCAATGTCTAAACCTGTTTCACCTAATTCATTTGAATTTATTATGAATTGAGCGAGTGATCCTTGACCATTTTCATTGGTGTTTACAATGGTGTTGAAATTAAAACCAAAGTTTAAACCAACAATACCTTCATTGATAATATTGATAGAGGAAATAGTTGATGCATTTACTATGGAGCCTGTAGTTTCGCTACTAGGAAAACTAGGATCGTTTCCACCTATTTCGTTTGGAATATCAATTAGTATGCTTCCTAAATAGTTTTTTCGAAACGTTTGTACTGGTAAACAAGTTGTACAGTTAATACCTCCATTTCTGGAAGATCGTACAGAATTTGGAACTACCCTTACAGAATAATCTCCATTAGCCATACCAGCAAATACATATTCGCCAGTGTTATCAGTAATTACGCTATCAATTAATGTGTTTGAGTCGTCGTATAATTCAACAGTAGCGCCAAGTAAGCCAACACCTGATGAGGTTGGTAAATCTCTACCTGTTCCACCTGGATAATTAATATCTTCAAAAACAAAGCCAGTTATTAAATTACTAGGAACTTTCAATACAACGGTATTGAGGAGAACAATATCGCCACCTGCAGTTACTCGAGTCGTTGCTGTAGTTTCACCTACATTAATAAAAGATGAAATATCATAAGTGTCAAAATCAACTCCATAATTATCAGTGTCATTAACTGTAGTGGGAGCAGTATTGTCAAATAATGTTGAATTAAAAGGATTATCGGTTGCGCCAACGTTTGAGCCGTCTCCTTTCAACTCAAATGTATTTACACTTGTAGTTAATGTGAGTGATTCTCCTCCAAAGATACCCTCGTCACCTTCCCAACTTAATACGGAGGTTTTAGCACCAGTAGTATTAATTGCAAAAAAACCATCTAATGTATAATCCGAAAAGGAATTTTGTTCACCACTAAAGCCATCATACAGGTTAATCCTAACAGCGGGTAACGACGGTTCAGTATAAAAGATTTTTAAGGCCCAACCACCAAGGGTTGTTGATCCACAAAAAAAGGAATCAATATTATCATTATCAATGGTTAAATCACTAAAATCGTATACATTAGTTGAGGGATCAGCAATTCCTTGAATGATTGATGTAACATCAGCAACCATTCCAAAAAAGGAAATTTGTTGGTCATGAAATTGTTTTGTCAGGGTAGAATTTACTGTTTGTCCCTCAAAAGTAACTTGCTCATCACTTACAAATCCAGAGTGCGCCCAAAATAGGTAAGCTCTTTCAATAACTGCTCCAGGAATAATGGGAGTAGTTAATGTATTTGATGATGAGGTGGTTACTGCGCATGGATCAGTAGCATCATCATTTGTTCTTAATGTTCCACCAGTTAATGCATAATCAAAATACCCATTAAATTGATCGAATAAAGTAAGCGGAACATTTTGAGGTATAGAAGTGTCATAAACAGAAAATCCAACAAACTTTACACTTTCTCCGTTTAGCAAATCCTCGTCTACTTCCAAAATACCGTCAATAAATACGCGTACGCTTGAAGCTCCTGCCCATCCATTATTAAACGCATCAAATAACAGAAAGCTATACCCACCATAGGGTAATTCAACAGTTCCTGTATTTGTATACGAAATGTTTGAGCCATCTGCTGCAAAGCAATTAGGGGTACAGTCTTGATATAGAATAGCGGTGTTAGTAGTATTTCTTATTTGAACAGCATTCTCTTCTGCAAAGTTAGGCCAAGTTACCTCAATAGTAACGGTGGCTGTTTGTGATAGGAGTTTAAAAAAAGATAAAAAGAAAAATAAGAGCAATAAAATTGTTACTCTTGGTGGTAATTGTTGATATTTATTTATTTTAAACATATGCTATTTTACAACAAATACGACATTAATTAAAGAATTAAAATCGGTAGGTTGTCCAACAATAGTGTAAGTCATTATTCCTGTATCTCCATCAATACTAATATTTGAAAAAACTGCAGGATCAGCAAAGGTAACGTAATAGTACAATTGATCTACAGTGTAAATGGGAATATCAGGAGCAGCAACTCCACCACTAGTAGATCGTATAATACCAGTTCCAGTATATTGTGCTACATATTCATCATATAAGTTTAAGGTAAAAGTCCCGTTGACTGATGCATCTATTTGAACAGAGGGAGGGTAAAATACTCTTGGTGCATTGTTAGCTACCATAACTACATCGCCAGCATTTGAAACGCCTAATAATTTTGGTGTAGAATTATTATTGAATGTGGCGGGAGCAGTATTAGTATATTGATCGAATTTTATAGGGTTATCCGCATCAGTAAAAGATATAATTTTATCAAATCCACC
The DNA here is from genome assembly GCA_947489195.1 of uncultured Aquimarina sp. GTDB lineage: Bacteria > Bacteroidota > Bacteroidia > Flavobacteriales > Flavobacteriaceae > Aquimarina. Next base: position 56,521 of record CANLCT010000025.1, read on the forward strand.
ACCTCCTACATTTTCATTATAATCAGCAATAAAAAATTCCCCAGTACCAACAGCAGATGCATTTAATCCAAAAAGGAAAGATTTTAGCGTATTATTAACTGTACCCGTATATCTATCAAAAATAAAGGAACTTGTATTTCCAGATCTAGATACTCTAACCACAGAATTGTCACCTGCTATATGTAAAGCTCTTTCAGGATTATTTAAACCAATACCTACATCACCAAGTGTGTAAATACTATTATTAATAGAAGTAGGTGGGGTAGTGGTATTTTCTTGATACCAATCATCATCCGATAATGATGATAAATCTTCAGTAACTGTTCCTCCATTTTCTAAAGCAATTGTTAATTGATTGTTTGTTGTGTTGAATGAAGTATTTGTAGCATCAAGCTGTTGATTATCTGTTCCAGTATCTGCAATCCATGTTGCACCATCATATCTGTAAATACGATCATCAGAGGTAACATAAACAATATTCCCTTCATTAGGGGTACCTGTTATATCAGTAAGATTAGTTACTGTGGGTAAACCCATTAAAGAATTAGCATCTACTTGACTATATAAAAAACTAGAGTAGATTAATGCAATACATACTATATATTTTGATAAGCTCATTATTCGAGGTATTATGGAGTGATGAAAAAGCTTAGCTGAGAGTTGTCACCTGTACCAGATGGGCTAGGAGTCCCTCCAGTAATTGATCTTCCAGAACCAGCAGTTAATGGACTCGTACTTCTAAATAGATAGTCAAATGTTCCATCACCATTATCTGTCGTACCTACTAAAGTATGATCTCCTAAATTTAGACTAGGAATAGTGCCATATGGAACATCACTAATTGAAATTTCATAATTTGTATCAGAAGCACCTGTATTTCTGAAAATTAAACTAAAAGGAGCATTTCCATTACCGTCTTGGAAGTTGTCTACAACAAAACTAGAAGTAGGTGTTCCTGTTGGAGTAGTAGGAACAGCTGGTATTGACATTTGAGGAAGTTTAGTTACTGTAAACATAAACTCTAAATCAATATCTGTTTTTGGATTAGTACCATTATCGCTGTCACCTATATTTACTTTAAATCCTCCATCTTGAATATCGTAATAGCTGATTCCTGGATCATCATAATTTGATCCACCTACAGGTGGACAATTTCCTCCACAGTCCATAGGTGTTAATTGTACTATGTAGTTGCTCGATGGTATTGAAGTATCAAAGGTGATCTGATAGTCACCAGTTGAATTTGGATCAGTAGAAACTTTTTCGACTGTAGCACCATATATTGTAATTGGAGTTCCATCACCATTTACTCTACCTAAAGCACAAACAACTGGGATATTTAAAAATGCACCTCCATCGGAACCTACAGTAATTTTATTTTCAGTATCTGCACTAACTACATTTGCTGTTTGAGCAATTGAGTCTTCATTAGTGTAAGTAATTACTCCTGTAATATTATTTTGATCTAGGTCAGTAACAGTTTCTAAGTCACCATCAATACCACTAGCTCCAGTAGGACCAGTTGCGCCTGTAAGTCCAGTAACGCCAGTCAATCCAGTTACACCTGTCAATCCTGTTACACCAGTAAGTCCAGTGACCCCTGTAAGTCCAGTTACACCAGTAAGTCCAGTGACCCCTGTAAGTCCAGTTACACCAGTAAGTCCAGTGACACCTGTTAATCCAGTGACACCAGTCAATCCTGTTACCCCTGTAAGTCCAGTAACGCCAGTCAATCCTGTTACGCCAGTTAATCCAGTAACACCTGTAAGTCCAGTTACCCCAGTAACGCCAGTTAATCCTGTTACACCTGTAAGTCCAGTGACACCTGTCAATCCAGTAACACCTGTAAGTCCAGTTACACCAGTCAATCCAGTGACCCCTGTCAATCCTGTTACACCTGTAAGTCCAGTAACGCCAGTCAATCCTGTTACGCCAGTTAATCCTGTTACACCTGTAAGTCCAGTAACGCCAGTTAATCCAGTGACCCCTGTAAGTCCAGTTACACCAGTTAATCCAGTAACGCCTGTTAATCCTGTTACACCAGTAAGTCCAGTTACGCCTGATAATCCAGTAACACCAGTCAATCCAGTGACTCCAGTAAGTCCAGTAACACCAGTTAATCCAGTAACACCTGTTAATCCTGTTACACCTGTAAGTCCAGTAACACCAGTCAATCCAGTGACTCCTGTAAGTCCAGTAACACCAGTCAATCCAGTTACCCCTGTAAGTCCAGTTACACCTGTAAGTCCAGTGACACCTGTTAATCCAGTAACGCCAGTCAATCCAGTTACCCCAGTAAGTCCAGTTACACCTGTCAATCCTGTTACACCAGTAAGTCCAGTTACGCCTGTTAATCCAGTAACACCAGTCAATCCAGTGACTCCAGTAACACCAGTTAATCCAGTAACACCTGTTAATCCTGTTACACCTGTAAGTCCAGTAACACCAGTCAATCCAGTGACTCCTGTAAGTCCAGTAACACCAGTCAATCCAGTTACCCCTGTAAGTCCAGTTACACCTGTAAGTCCAGTGACACCTGTTAATCCAGTAACGCCAGTCAATCCAGTTACCCCAGTAAGTCCAGTTACACCTGTCAATCCTGTTACACCAGTAAGTCCAGTTACGCCTGTTAATCCAGTAACACCAGTCAATCCAGTGACTCCAGTAACACCAGTTAATCCAGTAACACCTGTTAATCCTGTTACACCTGTAAGTCCAGTAACACCAGTCAATCCAGTGACTCCTGTAAGTCCAGTTACCCCTGTAAGTCCAGTTACCCCTGTAAGTCCAGTTACCCCTGTTAATCCAGTAACACCAGTTAATCCAGTAACACCTGTAAGTCCAGTGACACCTGTTAATCCAGTTACCCCAGTAAGTCCAGTAACACCAGTTAATCCAGTAACCCCTGTCAATCCTGTTACACCAGTAAATCCAGTAACACCAGTTAATCCAGTAACGCCTGTTAATCCTGTTACACCAGTAAGTCCATTAACACCAGTCAATCCAGTTACACCAGTCAATCCAGTTACCCCTGTAAGTCCAGTAACGCCAGTCAATCCTGTTACGCCAGTTAATCCAGTAACACCAGTCAATCCAGTTACACCAGTCAA
>CANLCT010000026.1 GCA_947489195.1 uncultured Aquimarina sp.
TCATAGCATACTAAAACTTGAAGAACTATTACCTGGGTATTAGTAAAAATCTAAAACGTAGTTGCTCGGACGGTTACTTCCCATTTCCATAAATTATATATAAACTCCTGCTTAAAATTATGATATGAATCATGTATCTCGTCAAAAACAAAAACTACTTTAGTTCCATTTTCTTTACAGTAATTTATGAGTTTTGTAATATAATTTCTTTTTAATTCAGAACTTAAAAAAGAACTTTCTCCAGGATTTTCCAAAAGACAGTTTACTGTCATTACATGTATGGGTTTATATAAAAAACTAAAGTCGTCTTCTTTTAAGGTATTATAATTAAAAACACTCCCTGAGCAGTTTTCAACATAGTTAATATCATCAAAGTATTGTTTTACTAAACTTGTAAATGGAGAAGCTACAATTATTAAATATTCGTTTTCAGATGTATTTCTATCTTCAATAAACCTACTTATGGTATTAATAATGGAGTAACTTTTACCTTGACCTACAGCAGCATTAATAACTACTGTATTTTTTACTTTGAGTTGAATTTCTTTTTGTAGAGCATCGTTTATATAACCCTTATTATTAGGTTCAATAATTATTTTAGCACCATTATTATCTATTACAAATTCATCTGATTTAATAGTCTTTCCATATTTATCAATTTTAGTAGTAAAATCTTCAGGATTAACTTCTTTAAATTCAATTGGGTAGTCCTTAAAAATGTCTTTATCAATCTTTAGTTCCATAAATAATAACCTTAGCTGTATTGTAAAATAACAATATACAATACAACTTAGGCATTAAAATCATTTCAGTTTAGATTTTAGCTTTTGCATTTGAATGCTGACTTTCTTCTGAACAACCTCCCCATAACTATCCTGTGTTACACTCATTTTAGAATGTCCTAACAGTTTAGAGACAATTTCCATAGGAACATCATTATAAAGTAATACAGTAGTAGCAAATGTCTTTCTAGCAATATGATGAGTTAGCTTCTTGTTAATGCCTAAAACCTCAGCAATTTCTTTCATATAAGAATTAAACTTTTGATTTGAGATTTTAGGTAATAGAGCTTCCTCAGTTCTGTACTTATCTAATATAGCTTTTGCTTGAGGGAGTAGAGGAACTGAAATAAGCTCATTTGTCTTTTGCCTAGTCATTTTAATCCAAGTATTACCATCAAACTCCTTGACTAAATGGTTGGCTTGCAAATTTGACATTTCAGTATAGGCTAAGCCAGTATAACAGCAAAACACAAATAAGTCTTTCACTTTTTGAAGCCTTTTTTGACTGAAATTATGGTTTTCAAGTAGTTTTAGTTCTTGAGTTGATAAGTAAACAATCTTAGTTTTATGCTTCTTATTTTTATACAGGTTAAAAGGGTCTCGTTGCAAATAATTTTCAGCTATTGAAAACTGAATGATTTTCTTAAGCCTTTGCATACTCCTGTAAATAGTAGCTTGTCTTAACTTTTTTTCAGTTTTCCAATAATATTCCAAGTCCTTTATAAACTTTAAATCAAGTTGTTTTAGCTTAATATCAGACCTATTGTAATTATGTTTGATGAACTCAGCTACTTTTCTTCTACTTTCAATATATCTACTCCAAGAGAGTTCATTAAAATCTACACCAATTAGCTTTTTAGTCTTTTCGTTATGTAAATCATAAGCTCCCAAAAGCGTAATTTCCTCTTTAGAATCTTCTCCTTTAAATTTTCTGTAAATATCATCTACATCAAATTCATTAGGTAGGATTTGAAGCATTAAAAAAGCCTCATTAATCTTTTGACTAATAAGGCTCAGTTGGCTATTGATGATGTTATTTTCCTTGTTTGGGGGTTTAGCTTTTTGTTCTTTGCTTTTCCAAATATTTGGGTTTATAAATATCCCTGTAGAAAATTGTTTTCTTTTTTTATTATATGTGATTCTACACTTCATAGGACATTTTCCTTTTTGATTTATTTTGACTTTATCTATATAAAATAGAATATGTAATTTATATGATATCATTGATCTATCTGTTTGATTGTTAATGAAAAATGAAAACCTTTTTATAGGTGTTTATAGATTTTCTCTACTTTTAGTTTTATTAATCTTAAATTTTAATAGAATGGGGAAATTTGTTATTTCTAAAAGAACCAATGGAGAGTTTCAGTTTAACCTAAAAGCTGATAATGGTCAAGTAATATTAACTAGTGAAGGATATTCTTCAAAAGCAGGTTGTGAAAATGGTATTTCATCAGTAAAAACTAACTCTCAGGATGACTCTAAATTTGATAAAAAGACATCGTCTAATGGAAAGCCGTATTTCAATTTGAAAGCTAGTAATGGACAAATTATAGGTACTAGTGAGATGTATGAAAGTACAAGTGGAAGAGATAATGGTATTGCATCTGTAAAGAGTAATGCTCCTTCAGCTTCTACAGAGGACTTATCATAAAAAGACATTTATCTGCAATTATGAGGAACTCAAAACAAGGGTTCCTTATTTTTTTACGACCAGTTTAGAAAATGGGGTACTTTTTGAAAAAGTGGGGTACTTTTAGGATGCCTAGAAATGTAAGTAAAGTGCTATTATAATAATTAAGGTATAATGAAGCTCTCTGTATAGTGTAGTTTAAGCTTCTATAAAACAAAAAATCCCCACTAAATAAATAGTGAGGATTTAAAGTGAGCCCTGAAGGATTCGAACCTTCGACCGCCTCCTTAGAAGGGAGGTGCTCTATCCAGCTGAGCTAAGAGCCCGTAGTTTTTATGTTTCTACGAAAACAGTGTCGGGGTGGCAGGATTCGAACCTGCGACCTCCTCGTCCCAAACGAGGCGCGATGACCGGGCTACGCTACACCCCGAGGTGTAATTTATATGGATACAAAAGTAATAAAAATTGCGGAGAGACGGGGACTCGAACCCCGGCAGCACTTGCGCGCTGACAGATTAGCAATCTGCTCCATTACCACTCTGGCACCTCTCCAAAAAAATCTATCTTGATAAAGAACGTTAACACTTCTTGCGAAGCGGTTGCAAATTTAATCTATTATTGGAATTACACGAAGAAAAAAACACTTTTTTTCTATTTTTTTTTTAACCTCCTGTAAATTAACAAAATGTAGTTACTGTTTTTTTTATGAAGCTTAAAAACTACTACTTAAGGCACTATATTTATTAGATCTTAAATACCAAAAACCAATCAGAGGTGATAATTAACTAGAAAAAGGATTCAAATAAATCATCTCTTCCTTGGTTAAGTACCATTTATTTTTTTCAAATTGCATCAAACCAAAAAAGAAAATGGTACCATAAAATATAAATTTTACACATAATAGATAAAATCAAAATGAGTTCTCTCTGTATTATGCAATAGTTTTTATATTTTGCAGCCAAACAACCAATTTATGAAAATCTACTTTTTATTTGTTTTTAGTTTATACGCACTAGCTGTTATTGCCCAAAAACCAGTTATTACTGATGATTTTAGTTTATCAGTAGGTAATAAATACAAACGAGTAACCGGAATTGATGAATTTCACTTTAGCCATAATCAAAAATTATTATCACTAAAAAAGTTGAAAAAAGGCTTTATTTTAGAACGTTACAATTTAAATGACTTATCTAAAAAACCTAAAAACACAAGCTTTACAGACAAAGGTACTTTTGTAAGCGTAATGCAATTAAAAGACTCTGTATGGGTGTATTACAGACAGAAAAATAAATTACTAGCACAAAAGCTTCGTATTAGTCAAAATACAATTGAAAAACCTGTTACTATTATTGATTCTGAAGATGATATTGCAGATGACTTTGGATTTTCTGGACGTTTTGGTTATGAAGCTGGAGGAAGAGTTAATGCTTTTGCTATAAAAAAATCGGTTGATGAATCTAAATTTTTGATTTTGCATCGAAAAAAAGAAAAATCTAATGAAAGTGGTAAGGCCAAAAATATGATTGAAATACAAATATACAATGCCGACATGAGTTTAGATTGGAAGCGTGTTATGGAAATCCCCTATTTTTTTAAACAAGTCAACACCGATGACTTTATGGTTGACCATAATGGAAATTTCTTTGTATTGGCCTCAAAATTTGAAAAAGAAAGAGTATCTGTAGGTAAACGAAATAAATTGGATACCGATTTTCATATGGAATTGTTTAAAGCTTCAAAAGATAATGAAGAATGGACCATTAGTCAATTAGATACCGACTACCCTATTGAAGATGCTGTGTTATACGCTTCAGGAAAAAATGAACCTATCGCAATTGGCTTTTTTGGAGATGAAGACTTTAAAGGTCAGATTGTAGGAGCTTTTGTTGCTAAACTTGATGGCAAGGAAAATATAAAACCTGTTTTACACCGCATTCCAAATGATACTTTAGTTACATACGAAAACAGAAGACAAAGCCAAATATCAAGAGGGAAAAGAGGCCAGGATGATTTATATGATTTAGAAAAAATTCATATAAATAAAATTATTGCTAATCCCGATGGTAGCTACGCTATTTTTGCAGAGCAACGCTATGTGTTGCAATCATCTAGTTACATAAATGGAGTAAATCACATTTATTACACCAGTTACTATCGTAATGCATATGGATGCAAAATTGATGGATCAGGAAATCTAAACTGGTTTAATCAATTGCCAAAAAACCAAATGGGTCTTAAAGGCAAACAGAGCATGTCATATGCCCACCAATATTTTAATGGTAATCACTACATTTTATGCTGGGATAAATTTAAAAACCTTCGAAAGTCTATAGGAGATTTTGCGCAACAATTAGTAATGAATAAACAAGGTTATATGTTTATGTCTGCTTATCGTGTTAACGACCTTACTGGTAAAGTGGATAAGCTTCCTGTACTTAATGCAAATGAAGTTGGCAAACACCGTCTTTCTCATTTCGAAATGGGAAAAGTAGTGCCAATTAGCAATAATGATTTAGTTATTCAAGGACATTATGGATCAAAAAGCTATTTATTTCGCTTACGCGGAAAATAAAGCATTGCAAGAAAATGTACTCCATTAATTGTATTTTTTATTACAGCTTAACCTGTTTGATTAATTTACCTTAGCATGAGTTTCGAAATAAAAAAAGCTGAATTAGCAAAAAATGGTTATGCTATTTTAGAACATTTTTATAATAATAAAGAAGTAACTGCACTAATTAATTGTATTAATCATTCAATTAATAATGATAATCGTAGGTTTACTAAAACCAAAGATGTCATAGCCATTAGACAATTGATTAATGATATTCCCGAATTAAAAAAAATCCTGTTTAATAATCCTATTAAAATATTACTTTCAACATTATTTAAAACAAATTATTTTTTAACAAAAGCCATTTATTTTGATAAACCAAAAGAATCTAATTGGTTTGTAGCCTTCCATCAAGATTTAAGTATTTCTGTTGATAAAAAAGTAACCTTAAAAAATTATAAAAATTGGACTTATAAAAAAGAACAATATGGAGTACAACCTCCAATTGCTATTTTAGAAGATACTGTAACTCTTAGAATTCATTTAGATGATACAAATCAATACAATGGTGCATTAAAAGTTATTCCAAAATCTCATTTAAATGGAATTCTTAGAAATGAATCAAAAGATTGGAATACAAGTAACCAATACGTTTGTGAAGTTAATAAAGGAGGTTTAATGATAATGAAACCTCTTACAATACACGCTTCAAACAAAACAACCAATTTTAAACAAAGAAGAGTAATACATTTAGAGTTTAACACAAAACAGTTAGAACCGTCTTTAAATTGGCTTGAATATTCCAAAATATAGTACACAACTCTCAATAAACTTAATTGTTAAGCCCTTGATTTATTTGAATTAATAAAATAAACCCCCAGCAATAATATAAAAGCAGCAAGCAGTAATTGGTACGAAATAGCTTCATTCAATATATACCAGCCTAAAACAAGAGCAATAACCGGATTTACATAACCTGAGGTAGCAACTTTTTCAGGTGAAACGCTTCGTAATAAATAATTAAATGCAGTAAAAGCGACAATGCTACCAAAAAAAGTAAGTAAATACATTGAAAACTTTACTTGTGGCGTCCATTGCGAAAATGATAAATGTGTTTCCCCAAATAGAAAACTAGCTAATAATAAAAATAAGCCTCCAGTAAGCATTTGTATTCCAGTATCTAACAATGATTTTTTAGGAAAACTTCGTTTAGACACAAAAATACTCGCAAAACTCCAGCTTAAAATACAGGTAAAAATCATTAAAATCCCAATCAAACTCCCCGAGGTATAACTCACACCTTGTTCGGTAACCAATATAGTAACTCCAACAATACCCAAACTAATTCCAATAATAGATTTTAATTGAATTTTTTGTTGGTACATCACATTCATCAAAAGTAATATCACCAAAGGTTGTATGGCTACTAGTAAAGAGGCAAAACCACTATCTACATATTTTAATGCCCACACAAATACTCCATTTCCATAGGTTATAAACAAAAATCCGGCTATTATTGAGTTTAAAATTTCCTTTTTACGAATCCCTTTTGTGTATCCTAAAAAACTCGAAATAATTAGTAATAAAGCACCCGCTATTATAAAACGAATACTAGCCAAATAAAATGGTGCTATTTGCGAAACAGCAATTTTGTTTAACAAGTAAGTTGATCCCCAAATAACATAAATAGCAAAAAATGCGAGTACTATTAAAAAAGTTTTTTTAGTAAAATTCATTCAATTTTTTGCTAGTCTTTCAATAAAGAAACTCCATTTAAATCAGTAGTAAGCACATCACTCATATAATCAAAATAAGGGCGTAATAATTCAAAGCATTTAACTACTTTGGATGAAAAATTGGTAGCTATTATTTCTTTATCAGTAAATTTTTTTTCAAAAAAGAAGGACTTATTTTTAATTAAATCAATAGCATGATGCTCTTTCGAAAATCCTTTTGGAGCAGTTTTAACTTGAGAATACGGTACAAATTCAGATCCATAAACCTTTGAAAAATCTTGATCAGTCATAATGGCTCTAATTTCCTGATCATCCATTTCAAATTCTTTCCGAATACGTAATAAATCGGCTGGATTAGGCCCAAAAAAACCACCACCTAAATATGTATTCCCTGGTTCAACATGTAAAAAATAGCCTCCACGTAGTGCAGCCCCTTCCCTACTAAAACTAATTGATCGATTAGTTTTAAAAGGTGTTTTATCCTTACTAAAACGAATATCTTTATAAATACGAAAAACCTTCATTTTTTCGATATGATCCGTTTTATTTAACCCTTCCAAAATTTCTGCTCCAAACAAATTTTTAAAGTCGTTATCCAGCTTTTTAAAAGTGGGCTTATTAACCTCAAACCACTCACGGTTATTATTTTCTTTAAGCTCATTTAAAAAATTAAGTAAATCTATAGCTACTCCTGCCATGTCCTATCTTTTAATATGAAAGTATTACTACAAAAGAACGTCTACTCTCATCTAGTTTTAATGAGTTAAAACTACAATTTTAAAAATGATTAAAAGCATCTAAACATGACAAGTTTATTTAACAAAGATTATGCATTAAAAAATCTACTTCATCTATGCCCTACTGCAAATACTAACGTTAAACTGTATTTTTTAATTTAACCATAGGATGCTATACTTAAATTAAAAAAAAACTAGTATTTATTGTATATCACATACTCATAACGAAGTTATAACGTATAATCGGAGTTTAATTAAACCTTAAAAAACAAGAATCATTTTTTTTGATTTTATGCAAGTCCTAGAAAAAATGCTTCTCCTATAAGTGATTAAATAAGTATATTTACCCTCATAAGATTACCAAACTAATGAATCCATTAAAAACCGCTGTAATAAAGCAAATTGAATCTCAAAAAAAAGATTTAAATCTACCCATTCGTTTAAAGGAACGTACTGAATACTTTACTTCATTACTTTTTGAAACACTTTTTGACACTGAAGCATCAGTCGAAACCAATATTGATAAATTAGCAGAAACCTTTGATGAATTAGTCGATTTAGCCTGCTGGAAACACGATAAATCTTGTGGTGAAATTTGGATGGATTACTTAGGTACTTTTCCAAGTATTTTAAATAAATTACAACTAGACGCTAAAGCTTTTTTGGATAGTGACCCAGCAGCTAATTCTATTGAAGAAGTTTACTTAGCTTATCCTGGATTTTTTGCTATTGCTGTATATCGATTTAGTCATGAATTATATATAATGGGGCTCCCTTTAGTACCTCGTTTAATGACCGAATATGCTCACAGGTTGACAGGAACTGAAATCAATGCGGGTGCTCAAATTGGAGATTCTTTTTTTATTGATCATGCCACAGGTACTATTATTGGAGAAACAGTCATTATAAAAAATAACGTAAAAATCTATCAAGGAGTTACCCTTGGCGCAAAATATGTTACGCGTGATTTAAAAGGCTTAAAACGACACCCTACCGTTGAAGATAATGTAATCATTTATGCCAATGCTACCATTTTAGGAGGCGACACTGTAATTGGAGCCAATAGTATTATTGGCGGAAATGTTTGGTTAACCAAATCTGTTCCTGAAAACTCAGTAATATCAAACACAAAAGAAGTAAAAATTAAAACTGCGAGTGATTATGACAAATAGTATTTTGAGTCTTATAGGAAATACCCCTTTAGTACAAGCTAAAAATGTTATAAAAAACCCCAATATTACGCTATTACTTAAACTTGAAGGAAATAACCCTGGGGGAAGTGTAAAGGATCGTGCCGCTTACAATATGATAAAATCGGCATTAGATCGTGGTGATATTGATAAAAACACCCAACTTATTGAAGCTACCAGCGGAAATACTGGAATTGCTTTAGCCATGATTGCTGGCTTATTTAATTTAAACATCGAATTAGTAATGCCCGAAAATGCTACTAAAGAACGTGTGCAGACTATGCGAGCTTATGGAGCAACTGTAACACTAACTTCAAAAGATGTTGGTATAGAAGGTGCTAGGGATTACGCGGAAGCTAAAGTAAAAAATGAAGGTTTTGTAATGTTAAACCAATTTGGTAATGACGATAATTGGAAAGCACATTATAAAACAACAGGACCTGAAATTTGGAGAGACACTGATAAAAAAGTCACCCATTTTGTTTCTGCTATGGGAACTACAGGTACCATCATGGGAACTTCTACTTTTTTAAAAGAGCAAAATGCAGATATACAAATTGTAGGAGCACAACCAACTGATGGCTCTAGTATTCCTGGAATTAGAAAATGGCCTAAAGAATACTTACCAAGTATTTTTAATGCTGAAAAAGTAGATCAAGTTATTGAAGTAAGTCAAGAAGAGGCAACCATTATGGCCAAACGCTTAGCTAAAGAAGAAGGCGTTTTTGCGGGTATGAGTAGTGGTGGTTCAGTTTGTGCTGCATTAAAACTTGCCGATACTATAAAAAGTGGAGTTATTGTTGCCATTATTTGTGATCGAGGAGATCGCTATTTATCGTCTGATTTATTTGTATAAACATTAGACATAGTATAGATAAGAGATTTTAAAAAATGAATTCCTTTTAATTTCACTTACGTTAGAAGCTATTTTTATGAATCCTGTTGAAACCTATATTTACGAACAAAATGAAAAAAAGCAACAAATTCTAACTTTTTTTCATGACCTTTTTATTAATAAGTACGAATTATCAGCAAATATAAAGTGGAAAATACCCACCTATTATGGTAAAGCTTGGGTTGCTTATCTAAATCCTGATAAAAAAACTGATGGAATACATATTTGTTTTGTTAGAGGGAATGAACTTTCTGAAAAACATAGTATTCTTAAAACTGAAGGTCGTAAAATGGTTAAAAGTATTTATATCGATTCAGTAGAAAAAATACCCTATGAACAACTTATTAACTGTATCGAAGAAGCAGTAACCTTGGATCAAACAGTAAAGTATAAGGCACCTAATTCAAAAAAATAATGGAGTTAAAAGATTTATTTTTAATTTTTGTTGGTGCCCTTACTGGTTTTATAAACACTGTTGCTGGTGGTGGTTCTGTTATTATTTTACCAGTACTTATTCTTTATTTTGGACTTCCTCCTACATTAGCTAATGGTACAAATAGAATAGGTATTTTTATTCAAACTATTTTTTCGGCATGGGGGTTTAAAAGTAAAGGTATTTCTCCTTTTGTTTTTGGTTTTTCGAAATCTATTTTGGTCGGAATTATTGCCTTAATTGGTGCTATTATTGGATCAAAAATTGCCTTAGAAATTCCAGATGAATTATTTACAAAAATTTTATCGGTAGTAATGATTGGAGTTTTAATACTAACATTAGTAAAACCTAAACCACCACAATTAATAAAAGATAATCCAAAATTAGCTTATATTTTAACGCTAATCACCTTCTTTTTTATTGGTATCTATGGTGGATTTATACAAGCAGGCACTGGTTTACTCTTAATTCTAGCTCTTTCGGTTTTAAATGACTTAAGCCTTGTAAAATCAAATGCCCTAAAAACTATCATTGTGTTTATTTTTACCATTGGAACCATTAGCGTTTTTGCTATGGACGACCAAATAAACTATAAATATGGTTTATTATTAGGTGTTGGTAATGCTATTGGTGGTTGGACTGCTAGCCGATGGTCTGTTAAAAAAGGAGATAAAGCTATTCAAATTTTTATGGTTGTTGCCGTTATTTTAATGGCTATTAAACTTTGGGTATTTTAATATTTTATAGACATTAAACCTAATTCATAAAGCTAAAAGCATCTATTGATATTGGTGCCAACTCGTTTTTTTGAAAGTGTTTTCCGTTTACTTTTAATTCTAGTTTATGATGACCATGCTCCAAAATTGGAGTTTTATAAATTACAGTATTATATATAGCAGCTCCAAAAAAACAATCAATTTCTTCTATAAATTTTCCATCCAAATAGACATCACAAGCTCCCATTTTTTTACTAATACTTCCATAACACTTCGCTTGAGTTCCTTTAAAATTGAAAATTACTGATGCTCCAACCTGATGCGACGTATTTTCACTTCCCATAAAAATGTTTTCTCCTGTAGTATTCCCTCTCCAATCTCCTTTAAATACAATGCTTTTATGTGTATTATCTAGTTTTTTCCACATACTAGTTTCCGATACTTTATTAACTATTGTGGCTTCATATTCAACATGAGACTCTAATTTTAAGGGGAATTCAATTTTATATGATTCATAGGAATCTAACCGAGGTATGTTATACGTTTTTAATAGCTTTGAGCTTGATTGTTTATGAGTGAAAATTTTTAATTTGCTTTTAGCAGAAGGTTTTAATCCTACATTTTCAACGGTTACACAAAGTGTTTGTTGATCAGTTGTTTTTTTTATTTCTATAGGAGTCGTTACAAGCGAAGCTGGTTCATTATTAAATTCAGGCAGTAGTGCATACCCAAAAAATAGTGTTCCTTTTTTAGTTTTACCTAATAGTTTTAAATCATAATGTGTTGTCGGAATATTAATTCCTTTATTATTAAAAACTATTATTACATCTGTATTATCTTGATATGACTTTGTTGGTTTTACTCCCTTACCATAATTAACATCGTTCGAAGTCCCTAATAATAGTGAATTAACATCCACCTCTTTTACTGCATTAAAATCAGGTTCTGATTTTATTCTAATTTTTATACTTCCATTTTGATCGCCTGTCAATTTTGAATTTTCAATTTCTATAAGCTTTTCTACAACAAGTGGTAAGATTGTATTTTTCGAACTGTGATTATCCTTTCCTAGGTCAAACTTTTTTTGAACATCAATAACCCCCAAAGACATATGAGTAGCTCGTCCATATATATCTTGAATAACTTTGGGGCGTTCAAATTTTTCCCATTCATTTTTTGTTCCATCTGAATACTTAAAAATAGTCTTATCATAAGCTAATCCAGGCTCAACTATCCAATGAATGCCGTCTAGTGAGCGCATATGAATTGATTTTTTTTCGATAGCATGATTATAAACAACATGATATTGATGCCGTGACTTCCAAATAACAGGATCTTCGGGGTAACCGCTATATCTATTATAATTATGTGCAGAAACTATTTTAAATGGACCTAAAATACCTTTGTTCGAAATCATAACGTCTCCCCTTTTCGTAAAAAACAAAAAGCTTCCATCTTCTCGCTCTATCCCTGTTAAATTGGTTTTTAAATGCGATAACCCCTTATATCCTTGTGTATCTATTGCTAATTCACCTTGATAGGTCCATAAACTATCTAAACTTTTTGAAGTGTATACTTTAGCACCACTAGTATGTAAAATGAATGATCCATTTTTTAACGAAATAATTTCTGGATTATGCCCTTTTTCAATAATCGTACCCGTAACTATATATGGACCTAAAGGATCCTTTGAAATCGCATGAGCTACTTCAGATTTTGGCCATCCCCAATGTCCTGTATCTTCTTTCCAACGACAAATTGCAATATGATAATTATCATCAGTTCCTCTTATAGGGTTTCCTCCCCAATAACTCCACAAACTGTCTTCAATTCCGTTTTTAATATCGCGAGGTAATACATTTTCTGAACCCCATATATGCTTATCAATTAATGCATGATCTAATGGTATAGGAAGAAACAAATCTTTAAACTGACCTCCATAAATTATTTTTTTTTCTAATTTAGTTGAAGTCTGAGCATTAGTTTTAGTTATATAAAAAATACAGAAAAAACAAAGTATTAATAAACAGGAATAGGCTTTAAAAGAAGTTTGCATCACTAAAATTTATTTGTTTTTATTTTAATTATTTCCCTCAAAAATTTGTTGTTGTTTTTCTACTTCTTTGAGTTTATAATTATTTAACTCCTTTTCTAAGTCAATAATTTTTCTCTTCAATGTTTTTATTGCTTTATTATTTAAAGTTTTAGCCATTTTTTTATCCAAAGTAACCTCCTTTTTTTTGTTAACGATATCATTAAATAATAAAGGAGTGGTCGCTGGAACTGATTCAAAAGTTAACACTCCTGTAATTGGAGTATGTATTCCTTCTTTTAAAATAGAGGCATTAACAGTAATTTTACCTGCTCTTGTTGTAGACTGAATTAAAGCCGGAGCTGTACCCCAATCTACTTGTTTCGGATTTGCCATAATATTTGAATCACCAATAATATGTCCTTCACCTTCTATCTCAAATTTAATATAGTCATTACACAATCGTTTAACATTTCCATTATCATCAACTATTGAAGCAATTATTGTTACAAAATCTGAACCATTAGCTACTAAATCTATATCATTATTTACAAGTTCTAATTTTATTTTTGTTCTACGATTAGTAGGTCTCTTTTTGGTTGTTACAACTACCTTCCCATCAATAATACCTTCGGCTATAATTGTAGCTTCAGCATGTCTTTCATTTCGATATAATTTTTTCAAATCCATAAAATCAAAAACATCATTGAATACCATAATTGGACTAGGCATATTGAAAGCCTTTTTATCTTTTTTTATACTTAATGTATCTTTTTCCATCACTATCAACCTTACTTCGTCGCAGTTTGTAAAAACAGTAACATTTTTACTGGAAAAAGGAGACATTTCGTGAGCTATAAAAACCATGGGGTCGCTATTAATTGGCTTTTGTTGTGCTTTAAACAAATAATAAGAATATTTTGGCTGACGAAAAACATCTGTAATTCCTCCATAAAAAGGGTCAGGATGATAGCCTCTTTGATGATCAAACGAGTGCCACAAAGCACCTCCTACATGTTGTTTTGGTGTACTCGAAATGGTTTCCCAATTTGTTAGTCTATGTTTTGTATTTGCATAATGATTTGCCTGAATCAATTGAGCAGACTCTCCCCAACCTCTAGCTACTCTACTTGTGGAATTATGTGAATTCCAATCATCCACATTATCACCCCATTCTCTAGTAAATACACTACGATCTTCGTGACTATAATCAAATTGAGACGGAATAATTTTTTTCTCTTTCGAATTAAATTTTCTTTTTTCAATTTTTCGATCAAATTGTGGATGACAATAAACTACATCAAAAAATTCTGACCCTTCATGATTATTTGCATCACAAGCCGTAAAAACACCTTGAAAAGGATACTCCTCATGAATCATTTTATGTACCCTTTCTGCAAAATAACTAGGATAATCAGTTTCATTTAATACGGGCTCCCACAGTAATACTGATGCGTAATTTCTATCGCGCCGAACCATTTGCCGAATGTCACTATATATTAGCTTTTCAAATTGAGGGTTTTTATCATTCCAAAATTGCCATCCTGGTGTAGCTACAATAAAAAATAACCCAAGGGCGTCACAGGCATCCATAAAAGCTGGATCAGCAGGATAATGCGCTCCTCGTATTATTTCAAAACCTGCATTTTTTAAAATAATAGCATCTCTCCACTGCCCTGAATTTGGTAACGCATTACCAACATAAGCAAAATCTTGATGTCTGTTCCCTCCCATCAATTTGCCTTCGTAGGGTTTGTTATTTAAGTACAAACCTTTTTTACCTTTAAATTCAATTTTTCTTATTCCTAATTTTTGTCTTACACCATCAATAAGTTTATTATCATCATTTAAAATATGAATCTCTAAATTATACTGATAAGGTTTTTTAGGCGACCAAAGCTGAGGTCTATTCAGTTGAATTGTAGTATTAATTTGTTTATAACTATAGGCAGAAATTTCACTTATTTTTTCATTTATAGCTACAATATTATTTTGTTTGTCTTTTAAAATATATTGAATTTTAACGCCTTTTTTTAAAGCTGTTTTATTAGCTATATCCGATGCCACTATTATTTTTACGCTATTTTCAGATAAATCTTCATAATGGACAAAAACTCCACCTCCAGCAATTTTATCTACCGTATTTGAATTGGTAATGTAAATATTATTAGTAGCAATCAACCAGACATCACGATAAATACCTCCGAAATAAGCAAAATCTAATACTTTTTGAGCTTTGCCTGGTGGGTAATTAGGATCATCACTATTATCTGCCCAAACTGCAATTACATTATCTTTATCTTTTTTAACCTTATCAGTTATATCTACGCTAAACGGAAGATAACCTCCAAAGTGTGTAGTTAATAATTCTCCATTTAACCAAATTTTGGATTTTCCCATAATAGCTTCAAAATGGATAATAAGTCTTTTGTTTTTTATGCTATTAGGAATTGTAAAATGTTTCCTGTACCAAGCTTCTCCTTGGTAATTATTTGACCCACTTGCTTGTATAGCATTCAACTCTAAACCATGTGGAGTACTTATTACTTCCCAATTCGAATCCTTATAATTTTTTAGTTCCGCATTTTTCTTATTTCCTTTATAGAAACGCCAACCCACATTAAAATCAAATACTTTACGCCCTGAATTTGGAACTTCAAAAAAACCCGCTTTTGAATATTCAACTTTGCCATTAGTCTTTTGCGCAGTAGCAACACAGCATAAAATGGAGAAGAAAATTATGTAAAGCATATAGTTTTTCATTTTATTGTTATTTCTTCACATTTATTCCCTTTTCAATTCCTTTATGAATAGCATCTCGCCAAGTGTATTTTTCACCAAGCTTTCTTATATGATATCTGATTTCGTAATTTTCACCAGGGCTAATCGCTTTTTTACTATACCCTAAAGCAATATCACTGTTTCCTTTTCCTTTTTTTACTGTTACTGTTCCACCCGCAAGCCACTCCCCTTTACTATTATGCAATGAGGCACTTAATAATCGATTTTTATTCGCATTATATGAAAAAGGGATTATAATCTGACCTTTGGCATTTATTGTATAACTATTATCTGTTCCATTATATGCTATACTATCATTAGTATCTACTCGTTTTTGCCCAAATATTGTAGTCATTGATGATAAACCTATTATAAGCATTAGTGTTAAAAAGCTTTTTAAAAATTTCATGATTTTAGTTTTCTATTAATAAATTTATTATTGCTGTAGCAGTTACATTTCAAAATGTTTTAATCAAAAACATTTTTCGTCTGCTCAATCAACTTTAAAGTTCCATCTTCATTATGATGTAATTTATTTATACACATGCTTCTACGATATTTTTTATGTGCTTCATGTCCATTCTTTTTTGCTAAACCTCCATTATGATAAAAGAAATAATACTCTCCTTTAAAATTTATAATAGATTGGTGAATTGTATGAACTCCACTTTCTGTAGCTAATACCCCTTTATATTCGAATGGTCCTATTGGACTATTACTTGTTGCATAACAGATTACCTCGTCTCCTACTTTATTTCTTCTGGTTCCATGTTTATATCTTTTTGCAGGATATGTCATGTAATAAGTTCCTTTGTATTTGTGTATAAATGGACCTTCTACAAAATTAGGATCTTCATCAACTGTATTTCGTATTGACCAGTTTGTAAGCTCATGTATAATTCCATCTGTTTCAACCATGTTATCTTTTAATTTAACTACATAACAATCTTCTCCATTACGAGAAAAATATAAATAAGCTTGATCATCATCATCTATAAAAACCATTGGATCTATTGCTCTATCAATAGGAACCAAAGGCTTCCCCAAAGCATCTACATAAGGGCCTTCGGGAGTATTACTAACAAAAACACCAATATTAAAATTTGCTGGAGCATATAAATAATATTTACCATTCCGTTCGATACCATCTGGTGCCCATAAATGTGAATTAGCCCAAGAAATATTATCAAGACTTAAACCCACTCCGTGATCTGTCCACGTTTTTAAATCTTTAGAAGAAAGAATATGATAATCAGCCATACTACTATAATCAACAGCAGTATCAGAATCATGAGATGCAAATACCCATACTGTACCGTCTTTATAAACTTTGGCTGATGGATCGCACAAATAGGCGTGTTTTACAATAGGGTTTTGCTCTGTTGTCCAAGTATATGGATACGTAATCTTTTTATTTTGACTAAATACGCTACAAAAAACAGTTAATGCACTAAAAATTAAAATTTTATTTTTTTTCATTATATAGCTAATTTTATTTTTAATTATATCATTTTTTTATTTTGACTAAAGGAAGCTTTAATACTCCTAACTACTTTAGTATAAGTAACCTCATCATTGTTCTTTATTTTTTAAACAACTAAACTTAAAATTTCAAATTACTTGGTCATTTTTTATTTACACATCAAATAAACTTGGCAACCATAAACTTATCTGCGGGAAAACACTGATTAAAATCAACGCTAAAACCATTGCTAAAAATAAAGGTAACAGGGGTTTGATTACTTTTTCGATAGTTGTGTTAGCAACACCTACGCCAACAAAAAGAACTGAACCAACAGGTGGTGTACATAAGCCAATACATAAATTTAATATCATAATAATTCCAAAATGCACAGGGTCTACTCCTAATGTTTTTACAATTGGTAGAAAAATGGGAGTAAATATTAATACTGCTGGAGTCATATCCATAAAAATCCCCACAAATAATAATATGGCATTAATTAGCAGTATTACAACAACTTTACTATCACTAATACTTAAAATAGCTTGGCTTAGATTTTGAGGTAAATTTTCAAATGATAATACCCATGACATTCCCATTGATGCTCCAATTAAAAGCATTACAACTGCTGTAATTTTTGATGAATCAAATAAAATTTCTGATAGATTCTTAAATTTAATTTCTTTATAAACAAAACCTAAAATTAAACTGTACAATACGGCTATGGCAGAAGCTTCTGTAGCAGTAAAAACACCCGATATAATGCCCCCTATAACAATAAATAACATAAATAGACTAGGTAGTGCTTCAATAAAAGTTTTAAAAACCTCATTTAAACTACTTCGTTTAGCTTTTTGATATCCTTTACTTTTAGCCCATATAGCAGCAACAACCATTAGAAAAAAACCAGTTAAAATACCCGGAATGTACCCTGCTAAAAACAACGCAGCAATTGAAACTCCTCCACTAGCTAAAGAGTAAACGATAAGAACATTACTTGGCGGAATTAATAAACCTGTTGTTGCAGAAGTAATATTTACTGCAGCTCCAAATTCATTTGAGTAACCTTGTTTTTTCATTTCTGGCCCTAAAATACTCCCCATAGCTGATGCAGATGCCATTGCAGATCCAGCTATAGCTCCCATCAGCATTGCCGAAAAAACATTGATTAAAGCCAAGCCTCCGGGCAATGCACCTACAAGGGTTTTGGCAAAAGCAATTAATCGATTAGCAATGCCACCTTTATTCATTAATTCTCCTGAAAGAATAAAAAAAGGTATGGCCAAAAGGGCAAAACTATCTAAGCCTGCACCTAAACGTTGGGCTATAACAGCTGAAGCACTTAATGGAGTAACATCAATTAATAATGTTAGTATAGCCGAAATAATAATGCTCCATGCTACTGGTACTGCTGCTAATAACAACACTACAAAACTTACTATTAATACTATAACAGGTAATAAATCCATAATTATTTTTTCAATAAATCATTTAACTTATAATACATAATAATTAATCCGCTTAGGGGTAACACCAAGTAAACAAAAGCCAATGGCAATTGTAATGCTGGAGATAATTGATTTAAGTGAAATGTTACATATACTAGCCTTCCTCCACCAATTACAAAAACACCAAGACTTGTTAGAATAATTAAAATCGTAACTACTTTATTAATAATAATTTGTGTTTTCATATTAAGCTTTTTGGGAAAAACATCAATAGCAACATGTTTATTTTGACCAGAAACATAAGATGCACCTAATACTCCTAACCATATCATAAGATATCTTGATAACTCATCTGTAAACGAGCTAGGTTGATTTAATAAATACCTACTAAAAACTTGCCATAACACGTTTAAAACCATAACTGCCATTATTAAAACAATAAGCGTTTTAAGAGTTCTATTTAATTGATGTCTAAACTTCATAAATCAATAATCATTTTGAATTTTTTGTATTAATTCAGATACTTCTTTATTCTCTTTAAATGAATCATATAGAGTACTCAATTTTTTAGAAAAAAGTTCCTTTTTAGGTTTTACAATTTTAACACCTGCCTTAGCAACAGCTGCTAAAGCTTCTTTTTCGGATGCTAACCATAATTTCCTTTGATATACAATAGAATGCTTGGCTGCTATTTCTAACCATTTTTTCTCTTCTGTTAACAATTGATCCCATTTATTTGTGTTAATTAATAGTACATCTGGAATAATCGTATGTTCATCAAGCGAATAAAACTTACATATTTCATAATGTCTAGATGCATAAAAAGTGGGAGGGTTATTTTCAGCCCCATCAACAACACCTTGTTGTAATGCTGTATAGATTTCTCCCGATGATATTGGGGTTGGAGAACCACCAAGTTTTCTAACCATATCCATAGCTGTAACACTTTCCATTACTCTAATTTTCATTCCATTTAAATCATCTGGTGTGTTAATCTCTTTTGATTTTGTATAAAAACTTCTACTTCCTGCATCATAAAAACCTAGACCTTTAAGCCAATAATCTTCGGTGCTTTTTAATAGATCTTTACCAATTTCACCATCTAATACTTTAAATGCATGTTCACGATCACGAAACATAAAAGGCAAACTCAGTATTTTAGTTTTAGGAGCAAAATTTTCTAAAACTCCAACAGAAACTTTGGTCATGTCAAGTGCATTCAATTGAAGTAATTCTAAACATTGCCTTTCTGAACCTAGTTGTTGGTTTGGATAAACTTCTATTGTCATTTTACCATTAGAAATTTCTTCTAACATCCTTCCCATTTCTTTAATAGCAAGATGTACAGAATGATTGGTATCTAATCCATGTGCAATTTTCAGTGTTCTTATTCTATTACTGGTATTACATCCAAATAGTAAGGTTAGTAAGCCAAAACAGATCGTAAATTGTATTTTCATTCTAGATGTATCTATTTTGATTTTTCTTCTTTGATCCAACTGGGTAATTTTCCTAATCTTAATTTTAATTGTTCTTCAAATAAAGATTCGGGGTTAACAGGTGTTCCTAAACTTTCCAAAACCTGAACCTCATCTGTATTAAATGTAGTACCCACTCCATGGAAACCTACAATTATAGGAGGTACAATTCTCATCCATTCATTATTTTTAGAAACAAAATCAAAATTTTCTTCAAGTTCACCTGTTTCTTCATAATTCCAGAGTACCAAATACCTTCCATGATTTGGTAGGTTCTTTTTTGCTCCTCCTGCTCTACCGGCTTGAAACCCTCCTTTGATATTATCAAATAATGTACAACGTGGTTGAGATGCATGAGATTCAAATGAAGTATTAGGTGTATGCTTAGATCTCCATATTACAGTTCCAGTAGCATTTCCTTCAACACCAGTGCTATGATGCATTCCGGCCTTGTTATCAACTTTAGCCAATAATATACCTGTGGATTTATGTCCTGCTTGAATGCAATTATGTCCTTTATTACCCTCAACAGATACATTTAAAACAGTAGTCGCTGCCGATGATGGAATACTTAAAGCTCTATTTACATTTATAAAAACGCAATTTCTGACCCAAGAGTTAACCACACCTGATAACTTAAGAATACTCCAACCACCATCGCCTTGAGCAGATTCATGATGCTTAAATTCTTTTGTCCAATTCCCTTCAAATACTAAATTTTCAAAACCAATATGTTCTAAATGATTAAATGAAAATACTTTCCATCCATGTTTTGGATTAATATCATAGTGTATGGGTTCTTTTAATATAATGTTATTACCAGCTACACTTTCTACCTGATGCTTTAAAGATAAATGCACTCCTTTTTCAATCAAACTTGTCCATTTCTGTTCTAACTTTAAAGGTTGAATTTCATATTTTATTAATTCAGGATCATTGTTCAATAATGAAAGAACAATCCAATCTCCGGCTTTAATACCGCTGCTATTTTTTATCGCTATTTTTTTGGTTTCTCTTCTTACCATTGAAACCACATCGGTAAGGTATTTATCGTTTCCTTTAGGCTTTGTTTGTATTGCATAAGGACAAGACCAAAATTGTTTTGGATTTTTAGGAGGAAGGTCTTTTTCAAAAAACAATGTAGAACTTTGGTCTTTTGCTCCTCTAAAAACAATATTAGACCCCGAAATATAAAATGTTTCTAAATCATCTTTTTTACCATTAATAATATACTTCCCACTAGGGAAATAAATAACTCCATTACCATTAGCCTTAGCTTTACGGATCGCTTTTATTATTGCTTTTTTATCAGATTTTTTATCATTCGGTTTTGCTCCAAAATCGATTACATTAAAAATTTTAAAATCAACATCTGGTATTGGTACTTCGCTATGCTTATAACCTGCATATGAAAAATCTGGCAATATAGGCTCACTTCCATGCTTACTTGCTTTTTTAAAATCTTCCCATAGACTACTGGTCTGACCTATACTATTTGAAGCTAGCAACATAAAAAGTATTAATCCTAATTTCTTCAAATAAATCATGATTTAGTATATTTTTGGTTGTACCTCCATAAAGCTTCTATGTAATAATAATCTGCATAATTTAATGGCACATCTATTTCATTATCATGTGGAATACTACCTACACTATGCTTTAAAAGAAAATTCTTATTAGTTCCAACTTTAGCTAAATTTTTTTCTGAAGATAAATCAATCAAAAAGTGATCAATAAACTCTTTATATGAGTTGTTTGTATATCCGTCAAGTTCTATAAGAGCTGAAACTGTAATGGTGGCAGCAGAAACATCTTTAGGAGCATGAATATTATTTACATTATAATCCCAATATGGAATATAGCTATTGGTTTTCTTTGCATTATCAATTATAAAATTTGCTATTTTATTGGCTTGATTTAAATACTTCTTATCCTTTGTGTAACGAAAACACACTGTATAGCCATATAATCCCCAAGCTTGCCCTCTAGCCCAAGCACTTTCATCGGAAAAACCCTGAGCTGTTTGTCTTTTTCTTACTTTTCCAGTTTCTGGATCATAATCAATAACATGATATGAACTGTAGTCAGATCTAAAATGGTTTTTAAGTGTTGTATCTGCATGTGCTATTGCAATCTTTTTATATTTAGGATCATTTGTTAATTCAGAAACTTTAAAAAGTAATTCTAAATTCATCATATTATCAATAATCACAGGATATTCCCAACCCCGCTTAGCTTGCCAACCTAAATGAGTATCCCAACTTTTTATACAGCCTGTTTTTTCATCAAATCTAGATACTAACGAATTTGCAGCAGTAATTAGCACTTGTTTATACTTGTCTTTTTTAGTTAGCTCATAACCATTTCCGTAAGAACAATTAAAAACAAAACCCAAGTCATGATTCGTTGTATTTAGTTTATGAGTTTCAAAATGAGTTTGAAATGAATCGGCTAATTCCATCCATTTTTTATCATCGGAATATCGATACAAATACCATAAACTTCCTGGAAAAAAACCTTCAGTCCAATCAAATTTAGGATTAGTCCAGTGGATTTCTCCATTTTTGGTTAAAGTTCGGGGTATTCTTTTATTTTTTAAAGCTTCCGCAGCCTGTAAACTCAATTGCTTTTGAGCATGGCTTAATAGTAATGGAACATTTAATGTTTGCTTATTTTTTAATTCTTTTATCTGGGGTTTATGCTTACAGGAATATAATATCACTATAAAAATTCCACAAAATATTAAAAATCTACTTCTGTTTTTATTCATTTTAAATAAATTATATTCTAATAATATCTTAGATTTATTATTGCCATTCTTCTTTTTGGTCTAGTTCAGCATTTAAATTAACTTCTTGTAAAGGATAAGGAAGTGACAAATGCCTTGTAATGTCAAAATTTATCTGAGAGCGTTGAAAAGCTTGATGATCTGCATTAGTTGGTGAAAAAGCATCATCATTAATAATATCATTTTGTAATTTTTTAAGCCTTTCATCAAGTAACTCCCAACGAATTAAATCATGTAACCTAAGCCCTTCAAAACAAAGCTCTCTAAACCTTTCTTCAACTATTTCATCAAAAAAAGTTTGCTCAGATTCTAATGCTATAGCTGCATCTGTATCATCTGCAATTGGTAATAAACCTGCTCTTTCTCTCACTTGGTTTAAGGCATCAATTGCTGATGCTGTTGGTCCGCCGTTAATTTTATTATCAGCTTCGGCAAACATTAACAAAACATCAGAATACCTTAAAACAGGAAAATTAATACCCGTAAAATTTCTACTTGGGTTACTATTATCTTCCAGTAAAATAAAAGGCTCTGGTAACAATCTATCAATCTCTTCTTGAGTATATGGCTGTTCTGTTTCTGGATTTATAGTAACACCTGCATTAAAATTAGATGGATTAAAATCTAAGTCATCAAAATTTACAGGTTCCCATCTTCGGTATTTACCTGGAGTAAAATCTCTTACTAAAGCATTCCTTGGTCTTAATGCGTCTCCTCTATTGTTGTAAAAAAAGTTCGCAATATTCCAGGCTTTACGTACATCATTATCTTTAAACGCATCTCTTAATGTAGGTGTAGTATTAACCAATGCAAATGAAAATGGAAAACCTGGCCCTCCACCACCAAACCCAAATGGAATTCCGTTGATAGCACCAAAACGTCCATCAGTAAAAAGTCCTTGATCACGTAAGTATCGAAATGAAATTTCGAAAATAGATTCTCTGGTATCATATGTATTTTGAATATAGTTAAGAAAAAGGTTTCTGTAACCATCTTCAGTAGCGACACGAGCTTCTTCTTCATTTACAACTACGGCTTCAAAAGTTGAAGGAACTAAACTATGGATATTGCTTTCCATAATTATTTGACATTGTTCTTTTGCTTTTTCATATTTAGTAACATCTTTTAGAGGAAAACCAGCCATTTTAAGATAAACTCTGGCTAATAAACCTCTTGCAGCCATAGCATTAGCCCTGCCTTCAATATAACCTTGATCATTAACATTATACAAATGAGTTGCTGCAAACAAAAAATCTGATTCAATTTGATCATATATCGTTTCTAATGAGGAAACTGCTAAATCATTAGACGAAAGATTTTTTGTTGACGATAGTGGCATCGGTACTTCTTCGTACCTACTAGCTAAAATTTGGTACGAATGTGCTCTTAAAAAACGTGCTTCGGCGAGTAAGCGATTGAATTCTTCACTTTCAAAAGAGCTCTCATCTAACTGCTCAATAAAAAGATTACATAAATTAATTGCTTCATATAAACCAGTCCAAAGACGCTCTATAAATCTATCTGCTGTGGTATGCCTATACAAACCAACGGTCCAAGCTTCATTAAATCGCCTGTTATAATAAGCTTCATCAGTACCCGTATCCATAATTATCCCTAAAACTTCACCGTAAACATCGTCATCTGCTAATATGGAATAAATACCAGATAGCGCTATTTCGGCTTCACTTGTATTTCTGTAAAAACTATCTACTCCTAATGTTGATTCGGGAGTAACTTCTAGAAAATCTTCACAACTTATAATCGTAAAGCACCCTAGAATACCTACTATGATATGTTTTATATTTTTTTTCATTGTAATTATTTTAAATTCTTAGAATGTAACATCCAAACCAAAAGAAACGGTTCTACTTGCTGGATAGGCTGCGTAATCTAGATTAGGTGTTAAAGCCCCAAATGGTCCTACAGATACATCTGGGTCATATCCAGAATAATCTGTCCATAAAGCCAAGTTTTGACCTGAAAAATAAATGCGCATATTTTCCATCTTCAATTTTTCTAACAACTGTTTAGGAAATGTGAACCCCAATGTTACAGTACTCAACCTTAAAAAGGAACCGTCTTCGACATAGCGATCATCAATATTGTTACCAACTGGTGGTGCCCCAAATACATTTTGAAAACGTGTTGTATTAATATTAGTATTGGTATTAGTGGGGCTGTAAGCATCTGCTAATTCAACAAAACCATTATTATTTGTAGTATTGGGAACAGCAAAAGCAGCTCTATTTGCATTTAAAATATCAAAGTCATATGACCATTGCAACAAAGCAGAAATATCAAATGCTCCTATTTGAAAAGAATTATTCCATCCACCAATATGTTTCGGTTGAGGATTTCCTATAATTATTCTATCCTCATTATTTACTGTTCCATCTCCATTTTGATCAACAAAACGAACACTCCCTGGGGCTACTGGTAAAGCTCCATTATCTGGAATTCCATCCTTAAGACTAAATACTTGTGTATTTGCATCAAAATTAAAATCATCTATTTGATAAATTCCATCAAACTGTAATCCATAAATTTGACCAACGGGTTGCCCTACTCTAGTTATGTATTGATTTTCTGGGGCATCACGACTCCAAAGTGGATCGGTTAATATTTGTTCTTGCCCTCTGTTTAATGCAATTACTTTTGTTCTATTAAAGGCTATATTAAATGAAGAATTCCATTTAAATTTTTTATTATCTATAATTTTGGCATCAACACTAAATTCCAACCCCTTATTTTCAGTTTCGCCTATATTTTGTTGAATTCTACTAAGACCAGTATGTTGGGCAACTTCAGCATTTAAAAGCAGATCTGTGGTTCGTTTACGATAAACATCAGAAGTTAAATTAATTCTATTATCAAATAAGCCGAGTTCTAAACCTATATCAATTTGTTCCGTTGTTTCCCATTTAAGGTTATCTAAACCTAAATTTGTTAAAACTGCACCAGGAGTAAACTCTTGTCCCTCTCCAAAAACGGCTCCACTATCGGAATTTATAGAGAGTTGTGTTAATGAATCAAAATCACCTATTCTATTGTTTCCTGCTAACCCCCAGCCTGCACGCAATTTTAAATAAGAAATAGCATCAATATTACTTATAAATTTTTCTTCACCTATATGCCAAGCTCCGGATAATGATGGGAAATATCCAAATTTATTATCTCCCTGAAAACGTGATGATCCATCGGCTCTAAAGGTAGCTGTAAAAATATATTTACGATTAAGGTTATATTTAAATCTACCAAAATATGACACTAATGTAGATGCTGTTAACCCTGATGTAGGAATTGAAGGTGTGGTACCGATACCCAAATTATTTATACCAAAAATATCTGTTGGTATTCTGTTATTTTGAAGCCTGGCATCTTCAACTCTACGATCTTGAAATTCTGAACCTACAAGAAAGTTTATATTGTTTTTCCCAAACCATTTTCTGTAGTTAAGAGTACCTGTCCCTCCAATTGTTTGAAATCTTCTAAATCTTATATTACCATTTATACCATCATTTCCATTAGTCCCTTGTTGTGTTTCTCTTCCGAAGAAAGTACTTTCGCTCCTACTGTCTATTTGATAATTACCATCTAACTTTAAAGTCCAACTTTCATTAAAATTGTGTTGAACACCTATACCACCTCTAATAACATCTCGTCTATTTTGGCGATCTGTATTATTTAAATTCTTTACTGGGTCAAAAATAAAGCGTTGATTAGGGTTATTTGGGTCAATGCCCCCTGCTAGAAGTCCATCGTCATTCAAAGGTTCAACGGGTCTAAACCGTATAGCATCACGTATAACGCTTACCCTTCTAGTTCCAGCAGATACAGCTAAACCAGACCGTGTATTTGAATTATACGATAATTGACCTCTAAAACGTGTTTTGTCATTTAATGAATGATTTATTTTAAAATTATTTGTAAACTTTTTAAATCCCGTATTTATTAAAGTTCCTTCTTGATCTAAAAATTCAGAAGAAAAGTATATACTTGATTTTTTTGTACCTCCACTAATACTTAAGTTGTATTGATTGGTCGTGCCTAACTGAAAGATTTCATTTTGCCAATTTGTTCTTTCAATATCTCTATAAAATTCGGGATCACCCCAAAATCTATTAAATTGTTCCAATGCCTGACCTGGATTATAATTATCATTAGCAAGCGCTATGTTTCTTTGATAAGTAACATATTGAAATGGATCTAAAACTGGTAACGTGTTTGGTATCCATTGAAAATTTTGTCTTGTTCCAAATTCTACTGTTGTTTTATTATTTCTACCTCCATCTTTAGTGTTAATAATAATTACTCCATTAGCACCCCTTGATCCATAAATTGCAGATTCAGAAGCATCTTTTAATACTTGAAAATCTTTGATATCTTTTGTACTTATAGATGCAGGGTCAAAATCATCTAAAGGAATACCGTCAACCACATAAAGTGGTGAATTATCTCCTGTTATAGAATTCCCTCCACGAATAACGATATTTAAAGATTCTCCAGGCTGTCCATCAATTGAATTTACTTGAACTCCCGATATTCTTCCTGCTAAGGCTTGGTCAAAATTTGTGGTTGGAGTTTTTACTAATTCTTTCGCTTCAATTTTTTCTACCACTCCAGTAACATTTCGACGACTCTCTTCGGCATAACCGATAATAACAACTTCGTTTAATTGACTTTCAGATACTTTTAATTGAATATCTATGAAAGATCTATTATTTATCGCAACTTTTTGATCTTGATAACCTGTATATTTAATTAATAATGTTGCTTCGCTCTGTACTTTTTCTAGAGTGAAAATTCCATCAAAATCTGAAATAGCCCCTGTATTTGTATTTTCTATTATAATGGTTGCTCCTGGTAGTCCAAAACCATCATTATCGGTTATTTTTCCTTTTACAGTAATTAAATCTTGACTGAATGCCGACATAAATGTCGATAGACACATAAGAAATAATACTAGCGTTATATATTTTTTCATACGTAACATGTAATTAGTTAGTTAGTTTTTTTAGTTTTCTATTGCTTGGAAATAAGCATCAGAAACCAAGTATCTTCCTGCTCTTCCGGTAGGTCCAGATATTGACCCTTCAAAAAATGAATTGTATTTAAATTTAATGGTGAAATTTTCTTCGTTTTTGAAAGGGGTTAAATCTAATTCGCAACGCACCCAACGACCATCAGCATTTCGAGTTTCATCTTTCCTGTTATCAGGATCATTA
Organism: uncultured Aquimarina sp.; assembly: GCA_947489195.1. Classification (GTDB taxonomy): domain Bacteria; phylum Bacteroidota; class Bacteroidia; order Flavobacteriales; family Flavobacteriaceae; genus Aquimarina. The sequence continues at coordinate 27,891 of CANLCT010000026.1, forward strand.
CCACGTTGATCCCCTGGATAAGGCATACCGATAAATGGAGTAGCATCCAAACTATTAATTTGACATGAAAGAATATCATTAATTTTATTCCAAGTAGCCGTACTATTATTGGTACCATTAAAATCTGTTGCGTAAAAAACTTCTAACTCTGTTGGTGTTCTGCCATCGCTTAAATACTCAACAAATCTATTCTGATAATAGAAGACAAATTTTAAATCAAAGCCAGCGCTAAAATTATCTAAATTTTGCGTAGTTAATATAGCATCTGACTCATGGGGTAATGACATTCCGCCTACCACTGCATTTACTTCTATCGCTTTATTATCTATTTCTGGTAAGTTTTCATCCAAATCTGCTAAAGGGGATGGCCCAACAGTTATCCACGCTCTGTTATCTGGCACTCCACCAGCACGTATAACATCTACACTATAGCCAAATTCAGCACTACGACTTTCAAATGTGGGTTGAAAAAAGTATATTTCTCCTGGTGGAATTGCTACTGGATTATTAGAAACTACTAATGATAGAAAATTACTCCCACCAAATTCTATAGATTCATTAAGTGTATTATTAGTAACAATTACAATTGGCAATAGTGTTTCATTTTCTGTAACTGTAAAATCTGGCTTTAATGAAATTACTCCTGTATTGGAATCTATGTTTAGCTTATCTGTATTGTTACCCAATGAATAAGTTATATCAGAATTTCCTTTAATTACACTAGGTACCGAAGATTCAGTTATACTACCAGGTATTAAATTTTGACCTAATGGTAAATACCTTAACACACTTACTAACTCTGGGTCGAAATTAACTTGTAATACATCTTCAAATGTATTCGAAATTGTTTCTCCTTCATTTTCTATAGAAACTTTTATCGTAAAAAAGTATTGATCAAAACCAAAATTATTATTGGCTGTAAATGTTACAACACCAGCTTGGGATGTATCAAACACAGTAGCATTTGTTATGGTTTCTCCGTTTACTTCAAATATTTCATCTTCGTCTAGTGGTAATAACTCCTGTATTGGATTACTAATACTTACATCCTCCAAAAATGAAGCATCAAGTATTTCTCCTTCTGCATTTCTTATAGATACTATTTCAAAAAAAGGTATAAAACCATTGGTATCAACTGTTGCAGGACTTGTTCTAAATGCTCCAAATTCATTTGCATTAGAAATAGTTGGATAGGTAAGATCAACTGGTTTTGAAAAACTTCCAGATGACACTCCATCATTAAACTCATCATTATTGCATGATATAAAAAGTAAAATGAAACCCGAGAGCAAATAAAAGAGTATGTACTTTTTCATAATTAAAATCGGTTTTGTTAGTTTGAAGCATACTATACCTAAAGCTTTTTATACTTTAGCTAATTCTAGCATACCTGTTTTTATAACTATGGTTGCGCTACTTAATCGTTATATTGATGCTAAATTACTTTCCAAACTGTTTTTTGTGAGTAATAGAGCGTGCAAATAAGAGGGGGAAAACATTCAAATAGCCTTTATAATAAGGTATTCTTATATTGTATGGTGTTTTTTTCTAAAATCAGAAGGGTTTTCATTAAAATAATCCCTAAAACATTTTCGGAAATATTTTAAGTCATTAAATCCTACTTCAAAAACTATATTAGAAACATTCATATTTGTTTCTTTTAGTAACTGGGCAGCTCTTTTTAGTTTAGTTATTCTTATAAATCCTGAAATAGATTGATTGGTAAGTAATTTTATTTTTCGATACACTACTGATTGACTCATATTCATTTTACTTACGAGGAAAGCAGCATTAAAATTAGAATTAAGAAAATTTTCTTCAATTATTTCGACTAGTTTATTTAAGAAAATTTCATCTGGTGATATTAAATTTAATTCCTTGGGCTTTAAGATAAATTCTTTTCGGTATTTTTCTATAAATTTTGTTCTAGACACCAATAAGTTATGCACTTGATCTTTTAAAATATCTACATCAAAAGGTTTTGTTAAATAAGCATCAGCTCCATTTTTATATCCTTCTTTTTGACTTTTTATTGAAGTTCGGGCCGTTAATAGTATTACGATTATGTGACTAGTGTTTAAATTTAATTTAATTTTTTCGCAAAACTCCATGCCATTCATTTCTGGCATCATGATATCACTAATAATAATATCTACTGGATATGCTTTTGCTACTTCTAAGCCTTCAAACCCATTTTTGGATTCTAAAACATTATATGTTTCCTTAAAAATATTTTTTATAAAAGCTCTCAGTTCATAATTATCTTCAACTATTAAAAGTGTTTTTAAACTTTCATTAATCGTTTCTTGAAATATTTCTTTGTCATAATTGTCATTAATTTTAACTACAGGAATTGGATTGATACTTTTTTTATACAATTCTTCTTGATAAACTACATTATTCCTTACATTATCTAGAGTTTCATTGTAATCAACTTTTAACGGAAGTTCAATAGTAAAGCTAGTGCCTTTACCATAATCACTTTTAGCAAAAATTTCTCCATTATGAAGCTCAACTATATCCTTAGCTAAAGCTAAACCTACACCTGTGCCAGATTGTGCTTCTTTTTTTTGACCTAATTGAAAATATCGATCAAAAATATAAGGTATATCTTCTGTCTTAATGCCTTTACCAGTGTCAGAAATAATAATATTTAACTTTTTATTTGAGTCATAAGATTTAATAAAAGTCTTCATCACAATTTGCCCTCTGTTTGATGTAAATTTAAACGCATTTGATAACACGTTAATAATTACTTTCTTCATTTCAACTTCATCAAACCATACTTCTAAATCATTTTCTAAGTCAGTTTCAAATAAATAATGAATCTCTTTAAACTCTGCTAATTCATCAAAAAGAGAAAATATGTTATTTAAAAATGGAATAATTTTTTCTTGTCTAGGTTTTAATTTTAATCTACCAGCTTCGCTTTTTCTAAAGTCAAGTAACTGATTGATTAATTGTAACATTACACTAGCATTTTTATACATTCCAACTAATCGTTTATGCAAAGCTTCATTTCCGATGCCCTCATTAATTAATTGTTTAAGTGGACCAATAATTAAAGTTAGTGGAGTTCTAAAATCATGTGATATATTCGTAAAAAGTTGCAATTTCAGTTTATTAACCTCTTCTGCTTCTTCTCTATTTATACGTTCTTGTTCTAATTCGGCTTTTTGCCTAATTCTTAAAATACTATATTTTCTTATAATTAATACTCCACTAGATAGTAGTATTAGGTATATCAAATATGCCCACCAAGTTTTCCATAAAGGCTTTGCTATATAAAAATTTACATACTCTTGTTTTTCCGACCAAACTCCATCATTATTTGTCGCTTTAACTACAAATCTATAGTTACCTGGGTCTAAATTTGTATACCTAGCAGTTCTTGTAGTACCTACATAATTCCAATCGTTATCAAAACCTTCTAACTTATAAGCATATTGATTTTTATTAGGTCTTGAAAAATTTAAAGTTATGTAATCAATGATAATATCATTTTGATTGTATTTAAGTGTTAAATCACTTGAGTCATCTATAAATCCTAAAACTCCTTTATTTCTTATGGTTAAAGACTCGATAACTAATGGAGGTTCAAAATTATCTTGATTTACTTTATTTGGATTAAAAATGGTTAGTCCATTAACCCCTCCAAAAACTATATCGCCTGTAACACTTTTGTAATAAGCTCCATAATTAAATTCTTTACCTTGTATTCCATCAGATATATCGTAACTTTTAAAATGAGATACTTTAACATTTAATTTTGAAATACCTTTGTTAGTACTTATCCAGATATTTTTTTTTTCGTCGGAAACAATACCATAAACCACTTCATCTGGCAATCCTTCTTCAATACCAAAACGTTTTGTTTTTGAATTTTTATAATCATAAAGAAAAAGTCCATCCCCTTCTGTACCTATCCAAATTTCTGAAGATGAAATCACATTTATACTAATCACTTTTTCGACATTATATGAAGTGGAATAGTTTTGTTTATAAGCTAATCTTTCTAAAATTTTAGTATTAATATCTATTTTACAAAGCCCTTTATTATTACCAACAAGAATGGTATTTTCATCTAAATTAGATATGGTATATATAGATGTTCCTAATATACCTTGACCTTCAATTTTTTTTATTTTTTTTTCTGAAATATCATAAATATTAATACCACCATTATCTGTTCCAATCCAAATATTGCCTTTTTTATCTTGTACTAATGCTGTTACTCTATTACTTGAAAGTCCACTACTGTTTATGGTTAATTCTATATTTTCAAAATTGATATTTCCGTTCTCATCAAATGTGATATGATCTACTCCTTTATTATGAGTTCCAATCCATAAATCACCATTAATATCTTTTAATAATGCTTTTATATTATTATCACTAATACAATCAGTAGTTCCTTTACTATTTTTATAATAGGTAAACTCGTTACTATTTTTATCATAAAAATTTAACCCTCCTCCTTCAGTACCTATCCATAAATTTTGATTTTTATCTTCAACAATAGAACTGACCACTCTATAATTAAGGTTTTGTTTATTTGTGCCTTCAGAAAAACTTGAGAACATACGATCGCTTGTGTCTAAAAAATTGATCCCTCCGGCCCAAGTTGCAATCCAAAGATCTCCTCTAGTATCTGCATAAATATCGTAAACACTATTTTGACTTATACTTTGTATGTCATTTACATCATGTTGATGTAGTGTTACTTTTTCTGATTTTAAATAAAGGTGATATAAACCATTATAAGTTCCTACCCAAAGATCATTATTTTGACCTTCATGAATACTTCTAACCGATGAATTAATTACTTTATCACCATTAGTGTTTAGGTAGTCTACAAATTCATCTTTATCAGGATCAAAAAAAGCTAATCCACCATTATATCCTAACCAAATTTTTTTATTACTGTCTAAATATAAGGTTACATTGTTATTTTTAATTTTAATAGGAGAATGGCCATTGGGGTATTTAAAATGCTTTAAAGAATTTGTCTTTTTATTATATAAATCAATATAACTATCTGTACAAATCAAAAAGGAATCTTGCGATAATTTAATAGTTGATAAAACTATCTTTGAAAAATGGTTGTTACTTACAACTTTTTTAAACGAATTATTGGTTTTATTAAATTGCCAAAAACCATTATCAGATGAAATCCAAATATCATTATTTTCTTCATCTTCTATAAGGTCAAAAATTTGTCCTTTAAAGTACTTTCCTTTTTCTTGGATTCTTATAAAATTATCATTTTCATATACATATTTACAAAACCCATTGCTTGTACCTACCCACAAGTTACCTTTACTATCTTTTAGTAAAGATGTTATCCAACTATCACTTAAACTATTCTCATTATTGGCATTATAATAGTAATTTTTAAAATTATGCCCATCAAACCTATTTAGCCCATAACGTGTTCCAAACCATAAATACCCATAATCATCTTGAATTATTTTAATAACGGAACGTTGTGATAATCCTTCATTTGTTGAATAATGCCTAAAATTTACATTAGAAACTTGTGCATTAATTTTCAAAATAAAACTCAGTAAAATCAATGTAATAAATACTGGCATTTTTTTTAACATAGCAAAATAGTTAGTTTTTAATATTACATAAAAACATATTAAATTCTCAATATTGTAGTTAAAATCACACAATAATTACAAAAAAATAACTATTTTTTAATTTTTTTAATAAAAAATAGAAAATAGAAAATAATATTTTTGTGATAAAAAATATATTTGTGTAAAAATTATAATTAATATAAAATGAGAGCTATAATTTGGTTCCTATAAAAAACCACGCAATAGAAATCAGTTATTATGGAATAATAACTTTTAGACATCCTAATTTCAATACAAAAGACTAAATGTCAACTATTTAATTAAATTTATTTAATCATTTAATAATAATTAGAACTGAGATTTATTAGTCTTATTTAATTTTTATAACGTATTACTAAAGGATTTTTTAATGTTTTTGAAAACTTTTTTAAATACCTTAACCATTCTTGGTCGTTAGAAAAAAGATCATTTTTTTTCCATCCGTATCCACTATAATAAACTATGCTAGCTTTATCAACTAACAATTGTAAATACAGATTACTTTCATCCTTTTGATCTGTAATATATTTTTTATTCCCTACTATTTTTAAAGAACCTGTAACCACAGCTGTTCCTAATTCTGAATCGCCATGTGGTTGCCAATAACTCATAAATCCATTTTTTAGATCAAAATGAGTTTTCCCATCATTTTCATGCAATGTTAAACCTACCGAAATGGTATCTGTATTCGATAATTCAATTTCATATCGAGATAAATAATTCCCTTTATCTAGTGAAATCAATTTACGCTCTTTTATATTTTTTTCTGGTCCCCATGCTTCGTATTCAAGTATAAAGGATGTTCTTATAGGTCCATTATAAAGTAACTTCCAGTTTTTAAAGTTTTTAGAATAAATATATTTCCCTTTATATTTCTTGGCTATTCCGCCTACACCTCTACTCACTCCAACATGAAAATTATCTAAACCTTCACCTGTATCTTCATGATAAGTTCCTTTAGTTTTTAGCTCTTTGTAATACCATTTATTTATAATAGGATAATTTACACGCTTAAGCCAAGCGTCAATTCCACTGGACAAAGTACCTCCTTCAATATTATTTTCGGCCATAAATTGAGCTTTGGGACCAAATGTTCTAAAAGCAACTTTATCATTTTCCCATGCATAATCATCTATTCTTTCTGGAACAAACTTAGAATAACACCATTGTGTAACCAACGAATGAACTGTATCTTTTACTATTTTAAATTCCTTTGATGCATTACTTTTTAAGGTTGGCTGAATCAAAACAATATCTGTAATACCATCTTTATCTATATCAACATTCTGCGACAGTACTTCTTTTCCATTAGAAATATCTAATACTTTCAAAACTTCATTATTAGATAATGATTTTCTTAAATTTAAGGAGTCAACAATAATTTCAACAGTTTCAAATGATCTAGGATTGTCTAAATTATTTTTAATGGTTACAGTACATTCTTTTTTTATTTCACTACAATTTGTAAATAAAATAATTACTAATAGTTTAAATAAAAATTTAATGTTCATTTATGGAAGGTTTTATTTTTTAAAATTTCATGTTATATGATTTTAATATTGACTATAATAAAAGTGCCCTAGCAAATAAATTAACTATAACTAAACTATTTTCCATGATGATTATGAAAATTTAGGGCACCTTTATTTACTATTATTTGAGATCAGTAATTTTTGCAACATCCATGTCATTATAATCCAAGTTTTCTCCTGCCATACCCCAAACAAAACTGTAATTAGAAGTACCTGATCCAGAATGAATAGACCATGGTGGCGAAATAACAGCTTGGTGATTATGCATCCAAATATTTCTAGTTTCATTTGGTTGCCCCATAAAATGACAAACGGCATGATCCTTAGGAACATCAAAATAAAAGTAAGCTTCCATACGCCTATCATGTACATGAGCAGGCATCGTATTCCACGTACTACCCACTTTTAGTTCTGTAATTCCCATTTGTAGTTGACATGATGGAATAACTTTACCAACTATCATTTGATTGACAACTCTATGATTAGCAGTTTCTAAACTTCCAATTTCTAATTGATTAGCTCTTTCTTTATTTACCTTCTGAGTTGGAAACTTTTGATGAGCTGGGGCAGAATTCATATAAAATAATGCTGGCGTATTTTTATCTTTACTTTTAAAAGTAACTTCTTTACATCCCATTCCTATATAAAGTGCTTCTTTAAAATTTATTGAAAATGTTTCTCCATCAACAACAACACTTCCCTCACCTCCTACATTTATAATACCCAATTCTCTTCTATCAAGAAAAAAATCTGACTTTAACGGATCAATTGTTTTTAATTTCAATGGGGTAATCGGAACTGCTGATCCTACTATATATCTATCATAATGTGAGTAGGTCATATTAATTTGTCCTTCTTTCATTAAATCATCAACAAGAAATTCATTTCTAAGTTCATCAGTTGTATATCTTTTAATAGCATCTGGATGAGAAGCGTAACGTTTGGTGTATTTCATATGGATAAAATTTATTTTCATAAAAATATTTTATCTAACAAAATAACAGGAGGGGTTAGCACTTCATTTTATGGGGGTAAATAGTTTTTTAATCAAAAAAATTGAAATCATTATTTTAATAATCAATTAAAAATCAAATACTTGAATGTATTTCAATGATTTTAACTATAATAGTAAATTCATCTTATAATAATATTTAACCTTATAAACTATATGTAATTTAAATTAGTTAATAAGTCAGAATACTCCATATAGTTATACGTATTATATGAAGAATTTAAAATCTTATATAGCTTCTGCAATTTGTGTTATTTCACCTAAAAATTAATAAGAAATCATAAACTAATAATTACTGATATTCTTTTTTAAGTAGTTTTTTTCTAAAAAAAACTTATTTACCCCTTTGTTTAGAGTTCATTATACCTCAAAGAATTTCAACTACAATTATACTTTTAATACATACAAAAATGCCTATACTTTTTAAATAGGCTTTTTATTTAAAAGCAATGTTTTTGATTAAGAATTAAGAATCAAAATACATAACTAATAATCACACTTTTATAAAACTATCATTAAATTTTAAACTATGAGAAAATTATCTTTACTCTTAACCACATTATCGATGGCAACTATAATTGCTCAAACAGAAATAGCCCCAGGTCCTATATTACAAAACGAAGATGCTAATAATGTTAGTGTTTTTGAAAATGTATTTCAAAGAGGAACTGCTGCTATGGAAGCTACTGCATTTCAAAGATGGTTTGATGGGGGAATTACTAGAAATACCATTGAAGTGTTTGCCGCCAGACACACTGGAGGTGATATACTTAACGAAGGTGATTCTTGGTTTCCTTTTATTGTAAAAGATGGTTTAAACCCCGTAAGCTTAGATCAAATTACTTTTTATGCCCAAGCTTCAACATTGGCTGTATGGAGAGTTGAAGCACGACCAACTTCATCAGACCCATGGATAACCGTTAGTATTTCAAATTTTACCTTTTTAGATAATTCTAGTGCTACTGATTTGGTGCCAACAGTTATAGAACTAGATACTACAGGAAATTCGGGACAAGGATATAGTGAGTATCGATTAATTTTAGCCGAAACATGGTCAATTCCTGATAGAAATTTTGATTTAATTGGTGAAGTTGAATTTAGAGCTACCCCTATAAGTACTACATTATCAACTGAAGATTTTTCTAATGTTAGTAATATTGAAACTTTTCCTAATCCAACCAGTAACCTTTTAAATTTTGGAAATCTCAATAACCTTGATATAGTATCTGTTAACCTAATTGATGTATCAGGAAAAACCGTTTTTATTAAAAAAAATGAAAATTTAAATACTATTGATGTTAGTGAATTCCCTTCGGGTCTATACATCGTTGAATTAACACTAGAAAATGGAGATACAGCTATTAAAAAAATAGTAATTAATTAATTCCCTTCATTTAACTATAATTGGTATTACCGCTTTATCTTATTTAATTATCCCGCTATTTACTGTTAAACGCATAAGTATTTATATCATGAAAAGATTAATTAAAATAGCATATTCTATAAAACTATTTTTATCTGTAACCTTATTTATCCATAGCATTTGTCATTTAAAAGCTCAGCAAATTGGTGATCCTGGATTAGAATTTGATAATACTAAAAATGATCCTAATTATCCTTTTATGATCGAATGGCAAAATGCTGGTGTTGAAGGAGGAGTTCCAAATCGTTCTAGTAACTTAACTAAAGCTTCTATTTCTCCAACAAATTCAGATGGAATTCAACAAGCTATTAATAATGCTAATACACAAAACAAACCATTCGTAATTCTACTTAAAAAAGGAACTTATACTATAGACAAACCGATTAGAATGAGATCTAATATTATTCTTAGAGGAGAAGATAAAAATGAGGTAAAATTAAATGTAAGTATACGTTCAAATGGTAATAGAACAATTACCTCAATTGCATTTAACAATATCACTAAAGCAGCATTAGAAGATTTAACCTTTGAATATATGCCTCCACAGCCTATAATGCTGTACGATGATACTAACGTTCCAAGAAATACATTTTGCGGTGACCGCTGTTTCAACAACAATCCAGAAGGAATAAATAATATGTACGTTTCATTTGTAAAAATGAATGGTGCTACAACAAATTGTTGGGTAGAAAACTGTAATTTCAAAAATTCGGGTACAGATCCTATTGAAATTAAGGCCAACCACAACACCTTTCGAAATAATTTTGTTGATGGTGCCTTTAATAGAGGCGGCGGCGGTAATGCTTATTATGATATTACAGGCGACTATAATCTTATAACTAATGAAAGAGTTAGACGAATCAGACATTTTGCAATTCAACTTGGAGCTAAATATAATGTGGTTATTGGATGTAATTTAGAGGTTGATGTAAACTTTCACAATAGAGATGATGGCTTCAATTTAATAGAAAATAATACCATTAAAAGTGAGCGATGGAGATCATGGGGCGCATTTGCATCTGGAGCAACTAGGTTTGGACATGACAAACCAGGTATTAATAATATAATTTTTAATAATAATACAAGCGGACGAGGAAACTCAGTCAATTTTTCAACCGATCAAAAAGTATTTGTTTTTGATCAGTTTATGGAACCAAGGTTATTGAGAAACACTCCGCCTTTAGGAAATACATTTTATCCTATCATTCTTGAAAGTGAAGCTAACCTATCAACCGAAGAGTTTTTAGATGTAAATAAAAAAATTACTATTTACCCCAATCCCGTTACTATGACTTCTCTAGTAACTATAAACAACCTTAAAGGGGAATCGATTTCACTAATAGATAGTGCGGGTAATATTTTAAAAACGATTTCTATACCCTCATCAAATTATAAACTGGATACTTCAAACTTAGTTACAGGTATTTATTTTATTAAAAATAATTACAGTACTATAAAATTAATTATTCAATAGTTAAAAAAACTAAACTATAAAATAGGCCATCTAATCTTTTATATTAAGTGGCCTATTTTATAAATCTATTATTCAATTAATAGAATGGTAAAAAACTCATCTATTATTTTAAAGGAATTTCTTTTAATACAGCGTCTACTAATTTCCAATACTTTTGTACTGAACTTATAGACACACGCTCATCGGGTGAATGGGCTCCTAAAATGGTAGGTCCAAAAGAAACCATATCCATGTTAGGATAATGCTCTCCAATAATTCCACATTCTAAACCTGCATGACAAGCCATTATGTGTGCTCTTTCATTATGTAATTTATAATAAGTATCATCTAATACCTTTAAAATGGGTGAATTTCTATTTGGTTTCCAACCAGGGTATGCTCCGCCAAAGTTTACTTCGCAACCTGAAAGCTCAAAGGCAGATCGCAAACTGTTTGCCACATTGGTACGAGATGATAATACACTGCTTCTAGTTAAACAATCTATTTTTAAAGCTCCACTTCCTATTTGCACTTTTGCAATGTTATTTGACGCCTCAACCAAACCTTCTACCTCTGGCGACATCCTAAAAACGCCATTATGCGCTGTATGCAATGATTTTATAATGCCCTCTTGCACTCCTAAATCCATTACTTTTTTTGGTGTTCTTATTTTTTTAAGCTCGATAGTTAGGTTAGGATCCATGCGCTGTTGTTCTGCCTTTATTGCAGTGATCAATAAATTGATTTCTAATAAAAAAACATCTTCATTAATTGAATCAATGGCTACAATGGCTTCGCTCTCTCTGGGTATTGCATTACGCAAACTACCTCCTGTAATACTTGAAATTTGTAATCCAAAATTTTCATAAGCATCCAAAAGTAATCGATTCATAATTTTATTAGCATTACCTAAGCCTTTATGAATTTCAATACCCGAATGTCCGCCTTCAAGTCCTTTTACGCTTATCTGATACCCCATTTTGGTAGCATCGGTATCTGTTTCAATATAACTTCTTTCAGCTGTTACATCTATTCCTCCTGCACATCCGATACCAATTTCGTTATCTTCCTCGGTATCTAAGTTTAAAAGAATACTTCCTGTTAATAAATCGCTACTCAAATTCATGGCACCTGTCATTCCTGTTTCTTCATCAACAGTAAACAAGGCTTCAATTTTAGGGTGTTGCATATCATTTGACGCCAAAATTGCCATAATGGTAGCTACTCCAATTCCATTATCGGCACCCAGTGTAGTTCCTTTTGCTTTTACCCAATCTCCTTCAATACACATTTCAATTCCTTGAGTAACAAAATCAAATTGGGTATCATTATTTTTTTGATGCACCATATCTAAATGTGACTGTAAAACAACCGTTCTACGATCTTCCATTCCGGCAGAAGCTGGTTTTATGATCAGCACATTACCAACAGTATCTTGTTTTACTTCTAACGAAAGTGAAGCACCAAAAGCTTTCATAAAAGCAATTACCTCTTCCTCTTTTTTTGAAGCACGAGGTACCGCATTAAGATCGGCAAAATGATTCCACAATGATTTAGGTTCTAATGATCGTATGGCAGTATTCATAAGTATGTCTTTTTCTCAAATATAACTATTCGCTTATTTTTTTATCAAGTGATTTTACTATTTTTAACCTTATGCAAATAAAAAAATGGATCATACCGTTACTCTTACCCATTCAAATTCTGTTTATTAAATGGATTAGTAATTACCCCGAATGGATTGAAACCAATTACAGCTTAGGTATTTACCCTAAAATATCTAAATTTTTACGAAGTATTTTTGGATATTTTGATAGCTCAATTGGTGATATTATTTACATTATAATCGCGATTAACATACTTGCTTTTTTATGGAAAAAGGTATACAAACGAGGAACTACTTGGAAAAATATAATAATTAGTACACTTAAATTGGCTTCAATTATTTATTTTTTATTCCATGCGTTATGGGGACTTAATTATTACCGACAACCATTACATAAAGTGCTTGATATTGCACATAAATACAGTACCGAAGAGTTGGAAAAAGTAACTTATCTACTTATTGAAAAATCCAATAATGCACACAAAAAATTAGAACAAAACGATAGTTTAGCTGTAGTAATTCCTTACAACACACAAGAGATTTTTGAACAAACTAGTGAAGCATATATTGGTTTACAGCAGGTTTTTCCTAAATTAGAATATACTCCCAAAAGTATTAAAAAGTCTTTTTTAAGCCTACCACTAGCATATATGGGCTTTAGTGGCTATTTAAATCCTTTTACTAATGAAGCACAGGTAAATAAACTAATTGTTCCTTATAAAATGTTTACAACAAGCTGTCACGAAGAAGCCCATCAATTAGGTTTTGCAAAAGAAAATGAAGCTAATTTTATTGGTGCTATGGCCAGCATGCATAGTCCCGATCCTTATTTTCAATATTCGGGTTATACATTTGCGCTTCGTTATTGTTTACATGAATTATACGCAAGTGATGAACAAAAGTTTAGTTGCGCTATTGAAAAAGTTCGTCCGGGTATACGTAAAAATTATCAACAAACTCGAGATTTTTGGAAACAATATCAAAACCCTACCGAACCTTTATTTAAAGCTTTTTATAATCAGTTTTTAAAAGTTAACAATCAATCTGCAGGCATTAAAAGTTATAATTATGTTGTTGCACTTTTAGTAAATTATATGAAGTAATAACATCCATAAATATTCTATAATTAAGCTCACCTAGTAACATAAAAACGTAAGAGAGTTAAATAAAAAAGTCCTACAATAAAATATTATAGGACTTTTTAAATTAACAGGTATTAATTATTTTTCGTAAACAGATTCTTTTCCAAAATGCTTAGTTAATAAGTAATAAACAACCGCTCTATATTTAGATCTGTTTGATTTACCATAAGCTTCCATTACAGATGCAATAGCTTCATCTAATTTAGGTCCGTCAGATAATCCTAGCTTTTTAATTAAAAAGTTATTTTTAACAGTAGCTATTTCTGTTTCATCACTTCCAGAAACAGTTGAAGCATCTTTATTATAAATTGATGGTCCACAACCAATAGTTACTTTAGTTAGCAAATCCATATCTGGAGTTTGATTTAATTTCTCCTTGATATCTGATGCGTACTTTTCGATTAATTCGTCTCTTTTACTCATTTTTAATGGTTTAATTAAAATACTTAGTGTTATACTCAAATATAACGTTTATTGGTGCGAATCAAAAGAAAATTATTAAATTCTAATATTATTCTCTGATTTTTGAGAAATATTTTAGAAGAACTGCATCGTTTATCAGACGAGGCGTATGAATCTCTAAAATCTGCTTCCCTTTTGCCTTAAAAAAAGTACTTAATTTAGAGGTTAAATCTTTTCCATTTGTGAAACTATATTCAAAATTATACATTGCTGCTAATTTATCAGCTTTTAAATGATGTGTTGTCTCTAAAAAAGTAGAAAAATAAGAAGCTTCTTTGTTCCCGGGTAAGATTCTAAAAATGCCTCCTCCATCATTATTTATAATTATAATTTTAAAATTTTCGGGGATATAATTATTCCATAATGCATTACTATCGTAAAAAAAACTTAGATCACCTGTAATTAAAATAGGTGCTTTTTCATTAATCGTTGCTGCTCCAATGGCTGTACTCGTACTTCCATCGATACCACTAGTCCCTCTATTACAAAATACTTCAACCGTTTTTGGTAATCTAAATAATTGTGCATAGCGAATAGTTGAACTATTACTAAGTTGCAAATGCACTTCTTGCTGAAGCTGAATGAAAATTTGATTAAAAACCGACAAATCTGAATAAGGAATACTCTTTATATATTTATCATGTCCTTTTAAACGTTGTCGATATTGAGCTAACCAAAATTCTTGATAATTTGAAACTGAAATTTCATGATTATTCCCCTGTAGTGAATCAAAAAAAAGTTGAGGACTTGTTTTTATATGCGATGTTAAACAACCATAAGTATCATAAGCTTTTTTAGTATTTACATGCCAATGTATTTTTGGTGTATACTTTCGTAGAAATGCTTTAATTTTTTTTGAAACAATAAGCCCGCCAAAGGTTAATAATAACTCTGGCTGTAACTGCTTCATTTCTTCATTAGTTAACTCTGCTATTAACTGATCAATACTAGGTATAATTTTACCGTGATGTAAATTTGAAGTAGTTTCTGCTAACACCAATACACTAGGATCTTCAAGCAAACGATCAAGGCATGTGTTACTTATTTGATTAGGAGCAAATACACCAACTAAAACTAATTTTTTTGACGCTTTTTTCCATCTAGATTGTGTTTCTAAATCACACTCATAACTACTATTAACATTATTTGTTAATTTAAATTCATTTAAACCTTCATTATCAACTTCAATTGTATTGTACAAAGGCTCATAAAAAGGAATGTTTATATGAACAGGACCTTTTTGATTTTCGGCAACATCAATAGCTTCTATTACTTTTCTGAAATTCGTGTTTAATAAATTCTCTGAATATTCACTATTATTAGTTAAATTGGATTCACATAAAATATGATTTTTAAACACACCTTCTTGTCTAATCGTTTGTCCATCACCAATATCTATATGTTCTTTTGGTCTATCGGCACTTAAAATTACCAAAGGAATATCACTATAAAACGCTTCGGCAATAGCAGGGTAATAATTAAGCAAAGCACTCCCCGATGTACAAACTAACGCCACAGCTTCAGTAGTTTGTTGAGCAATGCCTAACGCAAAAAAAGCGGCACATCGTTCATCAACTATGCTATAACATTTAAAAAAAGGATCATTACTAAAGCTAATGGTTAGTGGTGCATTCCTAGAGCCAGGAGAAATAACAATATGCCTAAGTTTTTTAGACTTGCAAATTGTTATAATTTGTTGAGCTAAAGGAATCGTTGAAATTATTTTTTTACTCATAATTTAGGATTGCTCAAAAATACAATCCTACAAAATAGAATGCTACTTTTTGCTTAAAATTTATAAAATAGCTTTCATTATTTTTGATTTATTGACCGTTTCTTCCCATTCCAAAACTGGATCAGAAGCTGGGGTAATACCTCCTCCCACATAAATTTTCGCTTGTTTTTCTTCAATTTCCATACAACGTAAATTCACATACAATTGTGTAATGCCCATAGGTTTATACTCTCCTAAATAACCCGTATAAAAATTCCGATCATAACCTTCATGGTCTAAAATAAATGCCTGAGCTTTTACTTTTGGCAAACCACATACGGCAGAAGTTGGATGTAATACTTCAACTAATTTACTTAATTGACTTGTTGATTTTAAAGTTCCTTTAATTAACGTTTTTAAATGTAATAAACTACCGGCTTTTTGTGTAAGTGTTTTCCCTTTTTCAATATGTAAAACAATAGGTTTTAATGCATTTAGCATTGAGTCTACAACCATTTGTTGTTCTTCTATTTCTTTTGCTCCCCATTGTACATTTGTAGTACCTTGATAGGCCATAGTACCAGCCAAGGCAATAGTTTCAAAAGAGTTGTTGTTTAATGATATTAAAGTTTCGGGACTAGCCCCTAACCACATGCCTATTTTTGGATGATACCAACAATAGCAAAATGTATTAGGGTACAATTTACACATATTTTTAAACCATTTAATAGGTGTTTGCTTATCAATGGTTAACGTTTCAACTCTAGAAATAATAACCTTTTGTAGCTCCCCCAAAACAAGTTTTTCAAGCGCAGTTTCAATAATGCTTATATGCTTATCTTTAACATTAGTGTGTAATACATTTGAATTTTCCTCTAATGAATCAACTAATATATCTGTATATAAATGAGCAGCCAATATAGTAGACGAAGCCTTTGAAAACCATATTGCTTTTTTATTAGACTCTATAAAAGGGCTAAACACAAAACCTTCCTCATCAAAACCATTACCAAAGTTTATTTTTTTTGACTCATTTAAGTAGGCATATATATTTTCATCACTAGGTTTTTTAAAAATCGCAAACGGAAGTTCTGCTTTCCAATGAGTGGTTACTTTTTCAAAAAAATCTTCTAATAGCATACTACTTTTTTGGAAGCGCAATAGTTGTTAATTTTATAATCGAAATTAATTCATCGGCTTCATTAGTAATTCTTATTTGCCATAATTGAGTAGTTCTTCCCTTGTGTATGGCCGTTGCTTTACCATATACAAATCCTTCTCGTACACTTTTTACATGATTGGCACTTATTTCCAATCCTCTAATTGTAAATTTAGTATAATCTACAAAAACATATGCAGCTACACTCCCTACTGATTCTGCCAAAGCAACCATAGCTCCACCATGCAATACACCATCGGGTTGATGTACACGCGAATTTACAGGCATTTTTGCCACCAAATAATCATCGCCTACATCTATATATGAAATTTCTAAAGTTTCCATAAGCGTATTTTTGCATCCAGCATTACACGTTTTTAATATGAGTTGCTTTTGTTCTTCAGTCATTTTAAGTAAAGTTTATGTGGCATAAAATTTACATCAAAAATACACATTCATCAATAAATTAATCTCATTATAAAACTTTATTCCTACATTTTTAAAATTAGTATTTTAACTCATTTTAACACTAATTTTCTTTATTTCTACGCAACTAAATTTTAATCAATGCGTTCTTTAATAAACATAATATATGAAAACTGTTATTATTTTAGGTAGTTCCAACAATTGTGGACATACTAAACTATTGACTGATACTATCATTAATCAAAATCCCTGTATCGATATTATAAATCTAAATGATTATGATATAAGCTATTACGATTACGAACACAAAAATATAAATGATGATTTTTTAAAAATAATTAATAATATAACTCATAATTATGACACTTTTTTATTTGCTACACCTGTATATTGGTATGCCATGAGTGGAATTATGAAAGTGTTTTTTGACCGCTTAACAGATGTAATTACTATTAAAAAAGATATAGGTCAAAAGCTTAAGGGTAAAAATATGACTGTTGTTACTACCTCAAACGGAGATCATTTAAATGAATTATTTTGGCTTCCTTTTTCTAAAACGGCCTATTATTTAGGTATGGATTTTTTAGGAGGCACTCATGTAATTAATGATCAAATAAGTGATGAGGATATTGATAAAATTTTAAAACTTTTACATATCCCTGATATTATTGAAAAACAATTAATGTAAAATATTTTTAATTATCTATAAACAATAGCTAAGTAGATAATACAAGTTAGAATAGCAATTTTCTTTAATCCAAAAGAAAATTGCTATTTTTATTTAAACAATTCTCTAATACTTTTAAAATGAAAAATCCATTTCTAAGACATACCCTTTCCACAATTTTATACAGGTTTAAAAAATCATTAAGTACCACCGAAACCAGTTTTGGAATTTTTAATGTAGGTGGCGAAGCCAGAACTCCAAACAATATTATTGATCATATGTACGATGTTTTATGTTATTCTAGAACATTAATAAGCATCGATAAATACGAAGCTCCTTCAATTAAAAAAGCTATAGATATTACCGATAAAACCAATTTATTTATAAGTGAATTAGCCAAGCTCGATACGTTATTAGCAGACAAAGAGCTTTCTTTTAATGAATCTAAGCCTTTAATTCAGGGGCCTTTTTCTGATATTTTAACTCACATAGGTCAATTATCAATGCTAAGTCGCTTACATGGTAACCCCATTACTGGCGAAGATTTTTCAGCAGCTCCAATTGTTACAGGAATATCATAATGCAAAAACAAGTTACCTACACTGCAACAAATACATACAATACACTTAATCAACTTACCAATCAAACAAAAAATGTTTGGATAGTATTTCATGGTATTGGATACTTAAGTCAATTTTTTATCAGACATTTTTCATCGCTTAACGCAAAAGAAAATTATATTATTTGCCCACAAGCTCCTTCTAAATATTATAAAGATGATCAATATCGAAGAGTTGGAGCCAGTTGGTTAACTAAAGAAAATACACAAATTGATACCGAAAATGTATTAAATTATATTGACGCAGTAATAGAACATGAACTAATCCCTTCAAAATGCAAATTGATTGTTTTAGGTTATTCGCAAGGTGTTAGTATAGCTAGTCGTTGGATAGCAAAAAGGAAACATTATTGTAATCGATTAATCTTTATTTCGGGTGTATTTCCTAAAGAATTAAACGCTCATGATTTTAATCATCTTAACAACCAAGTAGTTTTTCATCATTCAGTAGGGCTTAATGATCCTATTTTTGAACATCAGAATGTTTTAAAACAAGAAAAACGAATGAAGCTTATATTTCCCAATATAAATTTGACCAATCATAATGGAGGTCATGAATTAAATACTGCATTATTTAGCACCTATTTAAAATGAATTTCCCCCCCACTTCAACAAATTAATTTATATAATTTAGCCTATAACAAATGGTTAAAAATGCTATACATACTACTAAATAATACGTTTGTAATGCTTTAGAGTTATATACATTCATCAAAAAGGATTATTTTCATGTATAGCTTAAAATATATATAATGTACAGTATTGGGTATGATATCGGAAGCTCTTCCATTAAAGCAGCATTAATTGATCATAAAACAGGAAATAGCATAGATGTTATACAAGAACCTAAAAATGAAATGCATATTACCGCATTACAAAATGGATGGGCCGAGCAAAATCCCGAAATTTGGTTTTCACATGTATGCACAGCCACTAAACGTTTACTTAATGAAAATAACATAGCACCTGAACAAATTACAACAATAGGCATTGCTTATCAAATGCATGGTCTTGTTTTAGTTGATAAAAAAGGAAATATACTAAGGCCTTCGATTATATGGTGCGATAGTCGAGCTGTTGCTATTGGGCAACAAGCCTTTAATGACATTGGTTCCTCCTATTGCCAACAATCATTATTAAATTCGCCGGCAAATTTTACAGCATCAAAGCTAAAATGGGTAAAAGAAAATGAACCTGAAATTTTTAAACAGGTTCATAAACTTATGCTTCCTGGTGATTATATTGCTTTTCGCCTTACGGGAAAAATAAATACAACCATATCAGGTTTGTCTGAAGGTATTTTTTGGGATTTCAAAACCCATAGCCTTTCTGAAATACTATTAAAACAGTATGGTATTTCCGAAACTACTATTCCTAATATTGTTCCCACTTTTGGAACTCAAGCTATAGTAAATGAAAAAGGAGCATTAGAATCTGGTCTAGCCAAGGGAACTAAAATAAACTATCGTGCAGGTGATCAACCCAATAATGCATTAGCATTAAATGTGTTACAACCAGGTGAAGTAGCTGCAACTGGAGGTACATCTGGTGTGGTATATGCAGTAACGGATAGTTTAAAAAATAATGAATACGAACGTATTAACAATTTTGCTCATGTAAATCATACTTCTAAAAATCCAAAAATCGGTAAACTTCTTTGTGTAAATGGAGCTGGCATTTTATACCGTTGGATTAAAGAAAATTTCGACGTTTCGAACTATTCAGAAATGAATGATTTAGCAGAACAAATTTCTATTGGAAGCAATGGATTAACTATTTTACCCTTTGGAAATGGAGCTGAGCGCATGCTTAAAAACCAACATGTTGGCGCTCATTTTATTAATCTAGATTTAAACAGGCATCATAAAGCTGATTTTTGTCGTGCCGCATTAGAGGGTATTGCTTTTGCTTTTGTTTACGGAATAGAAGTAATGAAAAATGACAATACATCTATTAAGGTTTTAAAAGCAGGAAATGATAACTTATTTCAATCCGAAATATTTTCAACAACAATTGCAACACTTATCAATATTGATATCGAATTATATCATACAACAGGCGCTATTGGTGCTGCTCGTGCTGCATCCAATGTAAATGACACCACTAATACCATTGGTAGTATTACAAATAAAAATGATTTTGTTAAAAAATATACTCCTCAAAAACACATAAAAACACAACTTGTCCATGCCTACAATACATGGAAAGATGAACTCAATTTAAAAATTAATCAAACTAGTTAAAGCTTAAAAAAAATGATAACATTAGGAAATAAAGAATATTTTAAAGGTATTGCTGAAATAAAATTTGAAGGAAATACTTCTAAAAACCCTTTAGCTTTTAAATATTACAATCCAGATCAGCTCGTCGCTGGTAAAAGCATGCGCGAACATTTTAAATTTTCTGTAGCCTATTGGCATTCATTTTGCGGACAGGGAGCTGATCCTTTTGGTTCGGGTACTCAAAATTTTGAATGGGATTTAGCAACAGACCCTATACAAGCTGCTAAAGACAAAGCCGATGCTGCCTTTGAATTTATTACCAAAATGGGGTTTAACTATTACTGTTTTCATGATTTTGATTTAATTGCCGAAGGTGCTACTATTCAAGAATCTGAAGATCGATTAAAGGAAATTGTAGCTTATTTAAAAGAAAAACAAGCAGCCAGTGGCGTTAAACTATTATGGGGAACCTCCAATTGTTTTTCAAACCCCAGGTATATGAATGGTGCTGCTACTAACCCCGATTTTAATGTGTTAGCCAGAGCCGCAGCTCAAGTAAAATGCGCTTTAGATGCTACCATGGAACTCAATGGAGAAAACTATGTGTTTTGGGGTGGTCGTGAAGGCTATATGTCATTACTAAATACCGATATGGGACGTGAACTAAATCATATGGGACAATTTTTAAAATCTGCCAAAGACTATGCCCGAGATAAAGGTTTTAAAGGAAACTTTTTTATAGAACCCAAACCTATGGAACCTACAAAGCATCAGTATGATTTTGATGCGGCTACCGTTATAGGCTTTTTAAATAAACACGGCTTACAAAATGACTTTAAACTTAATCTAGAAGTAAATCACGCCACTTTAGCTAATCACACCATGCAACACGAAATGGATGTAGCTGTTCAAGCTAATATGCTAGGAAGCATTGATGCCAATCGTGGTGATTATCAAAATGGATGGGATACCGATCAATTCCCTAATAATGTACTAGAAACTACCGAAGCTATGTTAGTATTTTTAAAAGCTGGAGGTTTACAAGGTGGTGGTATTAATTTTGATGCAAAAATTAGAAGAAATTCTACTGATATGGAAGATTTATTTTTAGCACATATAGGTGGCGCAGATACTTTTGCCAGAGCTTTATTGGCTGCTGATCGAATTATTAATGAATCTGATTATGAAGTATTACGTAGTAAGCGATATAGCTCATTCGACTCAGGAAATGGAAAAGCTTTTGAAACAGGTCAACTTTCATTTGAAGACCTGTACACCATAGCTCACAAAAATGGAGAATTAGCTACCACAAGCGGAAAACAAGAACTTTTTGAAAACATTTTAGGGCAATTTGTTTAAAAAACAAAAAAAAGCTATCCAAAATTGGATAGCTTTTTTATATATCATTCAGCTATTTATAACCAAACAAAATAAACTCCTAAACTTGGATCATCTGTATTTAAAAACGTAGCTGCTTGATTAGAAAAAGAATTTGTTGTTGTACTGAAAGCTCCTCTATTATTATAAATTAAACCACCGTCAGCAGTAAAAAAATCAATTAAATCTTGAAAAATCGGTTGATTGTCAAAACTTTCTTGAGTAGCAGCAGTAACAAAATCAAATTTGATTTTTCTATCTTCTATTGTAGAATTTAAAAAGTAAAAATAATTCACTCTTTCTCCTGCTGAATCAAAAAATACAAAACCTATTCGCGTATTTCTTTCAATATCTGTACCAATGTCTGCAGTAGGAAATAAATCAATAGAAATTTGAAAAAATTGCTGATTTACAGGTGCAAATTCAACATCTAACTTATTAATCAAACTTGTAAAATTATCAGAAATAAACGAATTTGTTCCTAATGAAGGTCTGTATAGAGCTTGAGTAAAACCTTCCGTACGTATATCAAAAACATCTTTACCTATAAAGAAAGGTAAATCTCCTCCCGTTATAGTCGCCTTTGAATCTCCAGATACTGCGTTAAATGTATTTGTGGATGCATCATAAACAAAATCTGAAAAACTTTCTCCTTCAAACTCAAAAGGATTAAATAACTTAAATCCGTTATCAGTTAATTCAACACCAAGGACTTCTTCAATTTCAGTTTCTGTATTATCTTCATAAGCAAAACTAACATTTCTAAATAATGGATTATACGAATATGCTGTTGATAATTTAATATCACCTGCAGCATCTTGTATAACTAGACCTTTAAATGGCAATAGTTCTGTTGATTCATTTGGCACATAATTATCCAATAAAATAACATCGTTACCTCTTAAACTTGTAATAGTCTCTTTATCCGTTGCTGAAGCTTTTCTTAAAATCAATTCCGTTTTTTTAGCTAGCACCTCACCCTCATCACTAACTACCTCAATATCAGATTTACTTTCTAAAACAATCTCTGTTTCTGTAGCTTGCTCAGTAAAATTAAATTGAAATTCGGCATCTCTACTAAAATCTACCGATGTTCTTCCATCAAAATTATCCGTAATATTGGCAAACGTACTATAGTTTTCAAACACTAATTCAGGTATTTGAGCAATACCTACTCTATACGATGTTTTTGCATCTGTATTACCGAAGTTATGATCAGATGTAAAATCAGCCGTATTATCTTCATTGAATACAATATGCATTTTATACACTCCAGAATTGTCATCAGGTACATAATCTGCTACCCATCCAAACTCCGAACTTACTAATAATGTATTTAATTCACTTAATCTGTTTAAAACCCGGCTCTGTGTATTCTCATCAAAGACAGGATCAATTTCGTTATCACTTGCACAAGCGGTAATTAAAAATACCCCAAGTAAAACAAGACATTTATTATATATATTCATAGTCTTTTTTTAATTAAATTCCACTCAAAAATTCATCTCTCAGAATATTAACATCTACCCCGACATCATTTTTTAAATATTCAGTAATAATTTCAACTTTTTGTTGAATCCGTTGACGTCCTTCATTTCTTAAATTACAAGCCCCTATTTCACCAGGTGCAACCATTGAACAATCTTCAAGTGTTATAAATCTATCTCTAAAAACATCTTCGGGAGTAGTAATTAAAAAAGAAACCATTTCAGCAAAATCTTCTCCTACAGCCGAAGTTCCGTAAGGAGTAACCATACCTCTTCTGATAGCATCATTATTTGATACTGTTGTCCAAGTACCAGGTGAACTGTAATCATTGCTTGAAATTTGTATGTACTGCTCAAAATCAAAATTAAAATTTTGATCTATGATATGTGCAAATTCATGGTGCAAAGTCTGAAATGTTTGAGTTATCCAAGCAGAATTATCAGCTCCCTCTTCAAGCGAAAAGGCATTTGCTTCCACTAAAGTTACCCTAACACCCGAATCTGCTACCCCCAACAATCGAGTACCATCACCATTTAATATAGGTGATCCGATAATTACAATTTCTGCTGGAAAATTTCTCTTCAAAAATTCGGTTCCAATATTAGAAGCTTTGTTATAAGGAGCTATCCATGCTTTTTTTATTAACTCTGCTATAGGTTTAACATTTTCTAAAAGCACAGGTGTAGCCGTTTGGTTGGGCTGTATCAAATTATCTCTAAATTTGTATATTAACACACTCCCAAAAGGATCTGTAAATTCTTTCTTTAAAAAAAGGTCTACCTCGGTTTGTGATTGCGCTTCAGTTTCAAAAATCGGTTTAGGTTCAATAATTTCTTCAGAATTAGAACATCCTAATAAAACCAGCAGTAACATTAACTTTATATAAAATCTTTTTCTCATAACTCTTTATTTATAATTATTATCTTGGATTAGGAGTTAATCCGCTATTAAGGGCATCCGTAGGTATTTGTATTACTTTTCTCAAATCATCAGCTTCTAAAATAAATATACCTCCTCCGTCAGTTAGTGGTAACTCATGAGTAATTTCAATATTATAGCGTTTAATATCAAACCATCTTAATCCGTGATCTAAAAATTCAATTTTTCGCTCTTCCAAAATTATATCAAGTAATTCTTCATTTACCGTTCTTTCATTAAATAAAGCGCTGTTGTTTATGTCATCATTTACATATTGGGCTCCATTGTAATGTGCTCCTACCAAAATATTTAAATCAGATAAGGCCGCTTCAAAATCACCTGACATTAATTTAGCCTCTGCTCTATTTAAAATAACCTCTTCTCCTTTAAATAATTGTTCTATAAAATAAGGAAGACCCGTAGTTGCAGACAAACTTTCTCTAAAAAAGAATTCTCTTAATCTTGATAAATACCTTGCTTGTGTACCAACACTCCAAACACCTGTTGTTCCACTTACATGATTACCAACAGGACTACTAATTAAGTTATTTAATTCTGTAGGGTTTAACCTAAAACCTCTCGCTCTTCGCTGGTGTACACTGAACACTTGTGCAAAAAGCAGATTACTATTATCATCGGGACTATTGTAATTATCAGCAGTTTCATTATAACTAGCTCCACCTACAGAAGCATAGTCTTTTATAAAACTTAATGGGTTATTTCCATTATAAAATCTATTTGAAAATTCAATACATTTTTCATAATTTCCTTTCCATAAATAAAAGCGACTAGCAAAAGCTAGGCCAGACAATTTTGAAAAATGAAACTTTTTAGTACCTTCAAAAAATTCATCATTAATTAATTCCAGACCATCCAATAGATCTTGTTCCACTAAATCATATACACTTTGTACTGAATTTCTGGTATATGTAGGTAGGAAAGTTTCTTCAGGTGCAGATATGTAAGGTACTCCCAAATCTGTTGATGCAGTACTTTCATTGTAATGCTTACCAAATAAATTTACTAACATAAAATGATAATACGCTCGAGTCAATAAAGCCTCTCCTCTAATAGCTTCTACATGTTTGGGATCAGTTCCACTCTCAATATTTTTCAAACTTTGTAATGTTTGATTACTATGTGCAATTGCTTCATAAGCGTTATTCCAGTAACTTATAGGTGTATCAGAATCCTCCGAAGTAATATCTTCCCATTTATAGGCTTGTAGGTTATTATTATCTAACCTGTTTCCTCCAGCATCTATGATCATTCCTTCGCCGTTTCTGTTTCCTAAACCTCCCACTAAGTCTGTCATTTCGTCTGTAAAAACCAAACTTGCTTGTGCATAAGCTCTTGCTCCTAAATCAGCCACTTTTTCAATAGAATTTAATTCTAATCTATTATCTGGTGATTCGCTTAAAAATTCTTCGCAACTCCAATTAATACTAATTAATAAGAGCGTTATTGTTATATATACATATTTCATAATCTCAAATTTAAAATCCTATATTTAATGATAATGACCCTGATGAAGGTACTGGTAATGCCGATCCTCCTGTATTAAAAAATTCTGGGTCTTGACCATTTAATCTTTCATCTGAATAAATTAAAAACAGGTTTTCAAATGTTAATTTTAAGCCTGCAGAAGATAATCTCAATTTTTTACAAAAATCACTTGGCACTCTATAGCCTAATGATATTGCTCTCATACGCACATAACTTCCATCAACTACTCTTAAATCGCTTAAATTGTACAAACTGTAAGCATTATCGCGAATTACTAATTGAGAATTTGCTCCTACAAATCCATTCAAATTTTCAAGTGCTGTTTGCGCGTCTATTATAGCAGGAATATTTGTTCTGTTTTCATCTCCTGGTAATCTCCATCTATTAGCTAGTTCAGGAGGCAAAGAGCTTAAATCACTATAACTAGGAGCAAATCCACCTCTAAGTCTGATTTTATAGTCGAATTTAAAAGAAACCGTTCCTGATAGTGTAAAACCTTTGTAAGTAAATGTATTAGTAAAACCACCTGCACCTCTTGGTTGTGTAGGCCCTTCGTATTTCAATATTTTTTCAATATCTTCTCTACTTTGTATATCAATATTTGTTACTCTTTCTCCATCAGCATCAAAAAATGTTGGAATTCCCAATTCATTTAAACCTGCAAAACGAGTAGAATATATGGCCGAAATTTCTCTACCTTCAAATGGAGTTCCTCCAGTTCTGAAAAAGTCTACTAAACGTGGCTCAAAACTAATGCTTTCTATCTTTTCTTTGTTGTAACCCACATTAAAATTTGTAGTCCAACTAAAATTTTTGTTTTTAACATTCACGGTTGTAAGTGCAAACTCATAACCTTCAGATTTTAGGGTTAAAAAATTTCCGTCTTTTTGGGCAAATCCACCTACAGCATTTGTTCGTACACGACCTATTAAATCAAATGAATTACGTGAATAATAACCTACCTCACCAGCAATACGATCATTAAATAAAGAATATTCGATACCTGTACTAAACTCTTCAAGTTTTTCGAAAGTTAAATCATTATTCACCAATGATTGGATCTCATTTATACTTCCTCTATCAAAAGGGCGTAAAGGAACTTCACTGGTCACATTCAATGAAGAACCTGCTTGAGGTGTTTGACTACCTTCTAAATCATCTCCACTTAAACGCGCTACACTGGCTAAAGGACCTCTATCACCTGTTAATCCATAAGTTGCTTTAAGCTTTAAGAAATTGATCCAATTGGAATTGAAAAAATCTTCGTTACTCAATGTCCAAGCCCCACTTATATTATAACTTGTTAAATAACGTGCATTACGTGATGAACCTTGTAAATTTGATCCATCTCTACGTAAGGTTCCATTAAATGTGTATCGGTTGTCATAATTATATCCAACACTTCCAAAAAAACCAACAAAATGATCTGTAAAATCATTGATTCTAAAATATTGGTCGTTATTATTAGTAATTAAATCAATTACATTTTCATCTGAATTTACAACTAAACCATTATCAAATGAAATTCCAAATCCATCAAAGGTTCTGGTATTTCGTTTAGTAACTCTAATTTCCTGTCCTGCTAGAATTGAAAATTCGTGAATATCATTAATTTTTGGATTCCAATTAAATGAATTTCTGAAATATGAATAATTCAACACATCTTCACTAAAAATATTAATTCCTCCTTCGGATAATACAGAAAATGGTGGAACAAATAGTCTGTTGGGGTCTTGAAATAAAAATGGATTTATAGGAGCTATTACACCTTCATCAGCTCTATATGCTTCTGCTTGATTTGAAGTATCTTTTATTATATGATCTCTTTGTGTAATAACCCTTCTTAAATTTGCTAAAGATGTAAAAGTTAAATTATCTTTTATTTTATAGTCTAATGAGACTTGTGAACTTAAGTCTGTTACATCAATATCGATAAAATTGTTATCTAACTCATGAAGTATATTAAATGGTGCAAAATTTCTTCTAAAAAATTGAAGGTTACCATTTTCATCAAAAGGAGTTACACTTCTGGCATTTGACAAAGCAAAATTATATGGATTTATATCAAAGCCTCTTTCAAATTGACCAGTAAGCAAATTAAATGTTCGATCAGTAGTCCCTGGAGTTCTTTGATCCCTAATATTTGCAGATAAAGTAGCACTTAGAGATACGTTAGGTGATAAATTAAAACGCGTATTTAACCTTGTAGTTATTCGTTCTGTTTTATTTCCAATAGACTGACCTTCATCATTTAAATAACTCATAGAAAAGAAATATAATGCGTTATCACCTCCTCCAGATACACTTAATGAATGAGTTTGTTGTAAAGCAAGTTGTTTAAACAATAATTTAAACCAATCTGTATTTGCCGTTTGGAATCGCAGTAATTCAGCATCCGAAAGTGTTCCATTTACTCCAACAGCAACATCATTGGTTCTTCTATTTACAAAATAATTCCCTATAGCACCAAAAGAGTTCGCTCTTTGAAAATTTGTAATTTGAAATATACTTTTATCTACTTGCTCTCTGTATATTTCAAATTCTTGTTGTGAGTTCAACACACTAAAAGTATCATAATTTGGTCTAAATCTATAGGATGAAGTGTTGCTATAGTTTACAACAACCTTTCCCTTTTTTCCTTTTTTTGTTGTAATAACTATTACTCCATTTTTAGCCCTAGCACCATAAATAGCTGTTGCCGAGGCGTCCTTTAAAATAGAAAACGTAGCAATATCTTCGGGATTAATCCCTGCAATAGCCGAACCAATTAATGAATTCACATTTCCAGAAGCCAAAGCTTCTCTAGGTACTTCAACATTATCTTCTAATATTACTCCATCAACCACCCAAATTGGGTTATTGTTTCCGTTAATTGAAGTATTCCCTCTAATTCGTATACGGGGAGAAGCTCCAAAAGAACCAGAAACATTATCAACAATTACTCCTGCATCTCTAGCTTCTAACAATCGAGCTGGATCTGTTACACCTTCAATTTTTACTTCATCTAATTTTAGTTTTGTTGCTGTTCCAGCAAATATCTTTCTATCGATAGTTTTATATCCATCGGTAATTAATACTTCATTTAAACTTTCAACAGCCTCTATTAATGTTACTGTTAAATTAGATTCTGTAGTTTCGGTAATGGTTATTGATTGCTTTTCATAACCTAAATAACTAATGGTTAAAACTGATCCAATAGTTGCATCAATATCAAATTTACCATCAAAATCGGTTACAGTACCTTTATTAGTTCCTTCAATAAATACCGTTACTCCTGGTAAAACAGCTTGGTTAGCATCTATAATGGTTCCTTTAATAGTTATTGATTGTTGTATTTTTTTTTGAGGAGCATTATTTACTATTAGATTAGTGTGATAATTTTTACTGTTTTCATGAGCTATTGCTCCATTTATATAAAAAATAAAGCAGGGCAAAATTACTTTTGCGCTACTTAAATTATAATTAAAAGGAAAAAAAAGTTTTTTATTATTTTTTTTCATATGCATTTTTAGTTAATAGTTAATTTCTGGGGTTAATTTTATCCTATTTCAGTTCATTGGCAACGAGTTCTTATTATTTTAAATTAATAGACTTTAATTTTTTAGAATTTAGACTTGAAATTTATAGTGTCAACTTCGACTACCTAAGTAGTCTGTATTATTAGTAGTAAAATAATTTCACATAAAACTATCCTCTTTAAATACATCTAAATGAAATTACACAAACATAATCTTTGAACTATTTTGTTCTATACAAAGAAATTCATGAAGTATTCAAACTGAATTATAAGTAAGCTTTTTCCTTATTTTAACTTAAAACCTTAATAAAAAATCCAAATATGATGCAAATCTATAATATAATTTGTCTTATAGCTTTTTCAAATTGTTAAAAAAAACCAAACAAATTTTATCACTCAAATAAATTTTTAATTAGAATAACAGATTCTTAAATTAATTTATATATATTTTATTACTGAAATTTTTTAATCTATTTTATTATGTATGCATAATAAAATAAGTATAAATACTTAAAAAAACATTGTAGTAATTTTTTTAAGATATGGAAAGAAAAATTGATTTTTGAATATAAATTGACTTAATTAACGTGAGTTCGATTTAACTTATACCGATATTAGGTAAAAAATCTTGAATTTTAATACCAGGCTTTTTGTCA
>CANLCT010000027.1 GCA_947489195.1 uncultured Aquimarina sp.
TTTCAAGTGAAAAATTGGGGGAGACCTTTAGGGGGTCCCGATTTTTTATGCAGATAAATTTGATGGTAAATTGAGCGAGCTGTCCTTTGTGCCAATATTGATTGATAGCCTAGCGATGTGAATGTTAGTGTTATTTCGCTTTGAAAATAGTGTAATAACACTAACATTCGCGGAGCGTTCCATTTTGGTTTCGTTTTCAAAGGAAAGTAAAAACACTGCGGAGCAATCCATTTAATGTTTTTTCATTTGTATAAGAGGAAGAAAGGTTATTACCAATCTATGTTACAAAAGGAATAATATATTGGTGGTAAAATAAAAGTAAAAAACCTACGCCTTACATTAAAACATAGGTCTTACAAGGTAGAATTAGATTTCTAATTTTTTGAATAATTGATTATCCAATTTCTCAATGGCAGTTTCTAAATAATCAACTCTATTTTCAATCTTTAAGATATACTTTTTATCTATTTCATGGGTTTTATTATTTGGTATGCGATATTTAACTTTGAAAAGGGGAGTAAAAAAGTTAGACTAAATGCATAACTTTATTTAGACTTTCAATCAAAAAAAGAGCCGAAGCTCTTAATTTTTTATAATTGGTTTCTCCAATTTCTTTCAAAATCATTATAAGGTTCTGGTAATGTATTTAAAAAGTGTTTAGGACAATTATAATAGCAAGGACCTACTGAAATAGGCATTTCTTTCCATAATATTTCTTCATCAATTATATCAACTAAAACAACCATTAAAAAATGATAATTATCTGGATGATTCATAACTAAATATAATTCATTATGTTTTTTAAAACAGATAGGTTTATGAAACCAAAATTTTACTATCTCATATCCATCTTTATGAAATTTTTCAAAAGCAAATTCTTTTGCAAGTTCTGTTGTCCACTCTAGATGAGTTTCTTCTTTGTATTGATGTGATGTCCAACCCATATTATTTTTTTAAATATTGAACTTTTGTTTTAGTTTCTCCTTCGCATTTCACACAATATTTAGCATCAAAGATTGTAGATAATTCAAATTTTTGAAGTTCTTCATTCCATGCTGCAAATGCATCTTTTCTTATTTCATCTGAACCACAATACTTACAGATGTATTTATATTTATAAATTTCATATGAGGTAATTATAAAATCTAATAAATTATTATGTTTATCAGATTCATTAACCATTTCCTTTATAGTATTTTCATTCATTCCGAAGAAAAATATATCTTCTTCTTTTAGACCTTCTGGAACACAATCTAATTCACAAATTATATAATTTTTGAAATTTGATTTATCATCTTTGAAATATCCATTGACTTTAAAAGTTTTCATAATATTAATATTTTTTTATAATTAAAAAACTCCTGATTTAAGGCTCAGGAGGAAAAGCCTTTTTGTTTAATAATTGTAGTCAACTATTTTTTCTATTGAATTATCAACTTTTTCTTGTAATTCATCACAGTATACATCATTTATTTTTTCTTTATTTTCATTGAATTGATTAGAGAAGAATCTTAAAGTATATGTATCATTCCAACTTAATGTTATAAGCACCCAACCTTTATGGTGATTTCCATTTACATTAAACATTAGACCTGTAATTACATTATCCTTTTTCAATACAGTTGGTTTTTGATAACCCCAAGACATTCGAATAGTTTTATTAATACAAAGCCATTGAATTGTCTCTTTTGGATTAAAAGTTCTTTGAGAAAATTCATTTTTAAAACGTTTGTAAAACTCTATTTGATTAGACATAATTTAAATTTTAGATTAATTAATATTTGCGCAACCTATCAGCGTAAGACGAAATTTTCGCTCAAATTTTCAAATGAAAAATTGGCGGAGACCTTTAGGGGGTCCCGATTTTTTATGCAGATAAATTTGATGGTAAATTGAGCGGGCTGACCTTAGTGCTAATATTGATTGATTCCCTAGCCCGATAGGGCGTTCCTATTTTGTTTCTTTTTCAAAAGAAAGTATAAGTACTGCGAAGCTGACCTATTTCTTACAATAAATAGAGTTCATTTAATTGGAGGTTTATATAAACATTAAGCGGTTTTATTAATTATTGATTATGAAAAGTTCATTCTTCCATACTAATTAAATAGTTTACTATAATAGACTTAAATGAACTTATAAAACACTTTTTATTCTGATGTAATACCAGGATAGAAGGATTCTATAAAATTTTTAGAGTTTATACTTAAATACTTCTATACCCAACAATAACATATTGTTTTTAAACAACTTATATAATTTAATTAAAAATAAATGAGCTATATTTAGATGAATCATAAATTTTAAATATGGCAAATAAGGATAAAGAAGAAGGATTAATATTAATATCTTATGATATTAAAAAAGCTCATATAGAAGTAAAAGAAGCATTACAAGAAATTGGATATTTTGATGATTACACTCTTAATAAAAATAATTATAAACTACCCAATACTACATTATTCCATAAGAAGAAAACAACATCTCAAGCTATGACGGAATTAAAGTCTATTTGTATAGATAATTCAGCAACACTTCAAAAAGCTGTTTCTACCATTGTTAAAGATGTTGTAGCTTATAAAGCTCCAATAATAAAATTAAAATCTAAGTAAAACATGAAAAGTAAAATTGAAAATTACTCTATAATAGCTGAAAAACTTAAAAAGGAATACTCTAAATTATCTGAATTTGAAATATTGTCTTTATCAATTCAAATAGAAAGAAATGAAATTTTAGAAAACGCATTGGCTGTTAGTTTTAATGACGAACATCCTTCTGCTCTTGAAAGCATTGCTATAGCTTTAGGTTTTAAAAATGGGCAAACAGATACAACAATAACTGATGCTATTATTGATTTAAATAACACTAAAGCTTAATAAAATATGAAATTATATATATTTAGATGTTCATCAAGTCGTTCTATTTTAGGAATTACAAACCAAATAAAAGGACAAAATCTTCCTGAAACATTTTGTGAAAATGGAAGTTGGTCAAAATTTAAAGAAATAGATCTAAATAAGGGAGATAATCAAAGAATAGGTCTAGCTCCAAATGATACCATTTTAAAAGCTATAGAAGAAAATGGATATTATATTAATAAACATAAAGTCAAATTTGAAATAAAATAATTAATTTCTTATCAAACAAGGAAAAGAAAAAAGTAGTGGTAGTAAATGAATTTTATAAAATGCCAGTAAAACTATCTCTTATTAAAAGCTATCGGACACTATAGGTAATAGTGTCCGATTTTTTTTGCTCCGGCACAGCTGCTGCAGCTGTCGTTTTTGTCATGGGAACTATAGTGTTTTCATAAAATAAGACATTACACAGTAATAATGTCATATTTTATGTATTTTAGGAGTATGAATGAAATGCGTCTATACGATTCCGAAGGAAAACGATTATATCTAAATCAAGAAGAACGCCTACAATTTTTAGCCCATCTAAAAACTCAGCGGATCAAATACCGCACTTTTGCCGAAACTCTTACTTACACTGGGTGTCGTCTTTCTGAAGCTTTGGAGATTTCGCCATCGAGAATAAACATCGACCAGGAGGAAATAATTTTAAGAACACTTAAAAAAAGAAAGGACGATGTGTATCGATCCGTCCCCGTTCCTTCGGAACTGATTAATACTTTAGTACTTGCTTTTGATTTAAGAAGTAGCTTAAAGGGAAAGAAAAAAAATTATGAGGTGCCGCTTTGGTCTTGGAATCGTAAGCATGCTTATCAAATCATTAAAACATTAATGATCGATTCTGAAATACCTGCAGGGAAGCATAGAATGCCTAAAGGATTACGTCATGGCTTTGGGGTAAATGCTATCGTAAAAGGAGTTCCCTTATCTATGCTGCAGAAATGGATGGGGCATTCTGATATGAAAACAACTGCTATTTATGCACAAGCCATTGGTAAAGAAGAAAAGGCTATCGCTAGTAGAATGTGGGAATAAGTATATTACTTCACTTGAAATATAACATTGTTTTTCAAATTAACTATATTTGAGTTTTACAAATAAATTATACTTAATGACAAATTACGGAGGACATAGAGAAGGTTCTGGAAGAAAGAAAAAAGAAACTGTAGCCATTACACTTAGAATTCCAAAGGATATATTAGAAGCCTTAAATAAAAAATATCAAACATCAAGTATTCGCAACAAAGAAATAATTGAAGTAATTAAAATTTTAGTAAAATAACTTGAAAAATAACATTATTTTTCAAGTTTAATGTTGTATATTAGTAGTATCTTAAAATCTAAATTAATAATGGGGAAAATAATAAACACAATAGCTATTGGCAGCGCTGGATCAATAATCACTGGATTGATGTTAAATTCAGATTTATTAGCAATTAGTGGAGGAGTATCTGCTTCGATCCTAATAGGAGTTCTTCAATTTTTTATAACAGAATTAAAATCTAAGTAAACGATGGTAATAAACACATATTTTTCTGGTGCAGGGCTATTTGATATAGGTTTTAAAATGGCAGATTTAGAAATACAACAATCATTTGAAATTGATTCTCATTGCTGTAATGTACAGAGAAATAACTTTAAACATGAAGTTGTTGAATCTGATATAACAAAAAAGCTTGTTGCAGATGAAAAAGAGTGTGATGTAAAAGTGTTTACATATCCTTGCACAAAGTATAGTGCTATTGCAGATATACATGGAACTAGAACTGGAGATGAATTATTTTTACATGCTTTCAGACACATGGTATTAAATCCGCCTGAAATATTTGTAGTAGAAAATGTTCCAGGCATGAGAGCGTTTCCAATAGTAATAGAAGCTATGACAAAACTACCTAATTATTATGTTACTACATTTTGTCCTATTAAATCTGAAATATGGTTACCACAGAAAAGAGATAGATTAATAATCATAGGTAGTCGTAAAAATTTTAATTGGAGAGAGCCTGTGAAAAACAATCCAAAATCTTTAAAGGATATTTTAGAAAAGAATCCAAGGGTAACAAGACCTAAAGCAATACAACAAAGAATGAAAGGAATCTATAGGGATTTGCCTATTATTTCAGATCCAGAAAAAGGAGATATAGCGCCTACATGTGTAGCTCATTATGCGAAGGATAAATCTACACGACTTGTTAAGGATAAAAAATTTCCTTTAGGAGTAAGGCCTTATTCGGTTAGAGAGTATGCAAGGTTGCAAGGTGTTCCTGATTGGTTTGAGTTTAATTGTCCTGACACATATGCTTACCGTATGATAGGTAATGGTGTTTCTGTTCCAGTTGGTCTATGGGCTGGAAATGAATTAAAAAGATATTTTAATTAAGTAAATTAAACCGATATTTAAAAGTTCAATAAACCGATGGGAATACTCAATAGAAAACAAAAATTAGAAAAAGAATTAACGAGTAAAACATTTGCTCTATTTTTTAGTGAATTATTCTTGATAATGCAAAATCCTGATTTCAGTTGCGAATTTATTAAGAGAATTCCTTGTTATAAACCTTTAGAAATTGAAGGAATGCTTAAGTTTAAATGTAATGGTTTAAATTATTATACTGGTTCACATTCAGAAGATGAAAAAGTTAAAACTATAGTACGTGATTGCGTAGCTAATTTCGACATTTATATGAAAGAATATATAAAAATTAAATACAATAATAGAACAATTAAAGTTCAATAAAACGATGGAAAATATAAGGGAAAAATACGGATATAAGATGTCTATGATTATGATTTTTAGTATGTCATTAATGATAGTTTATTTTGTTTTTAAAGAATCAATAAATGAGAAAATAAATATTTTTGAAATGTTGATTATCTGTACAATTCCTAACCTATTATACCTTTTTAAAGTTGAAAAGAAAGACATATTAAAAGTAGGATTCTTTTTATTGATTCCTGTAATAATAATTATTATTGGATTTTTTTATGTCTTCTATCCAATTATTTCAACTCCTATTAATTTCAACTAAAGTCTAAAAAAACGATAATTATGAACATAATTAAAAAGATAATATTAGGAATCTTCTCTATCTACCTTTTAATTTCTTTATGGTGTCCTGTATTAATATGGGCTTCAAAATTAAAGGGTAGGAATTCATATGCCTATGAATGGTACGAAAACCTTGCTATTAATGGAGTAACAATATTAATCGCTCTATGTTCATTATTTTGTACTATTTATGTTTTTACATCAAAAAATAATAAGTTCGAGGAATACTTTAAAGACGAATATTAAACTAAAATTCAATAAAACGATCAATATGCTAGAACAAGAATTTAATATTCCAGGAGAAATAAAATGTAAATTAAAATATTTATCTGATCCCAAATTAATTAATGATATAGGCCTAGGGAAGGAAAAAGATGTTTTGCGGGCTGAATGTTTTCCTGAAAAAACTCCATTAACTAGTAGCCAAATTGAAAATTACTCGGTTGATATTGTTCAAGCTATTCTGAAAGAATTAAAAAAACTAGAAGATGCTAATCCGAATTTTTATGATCATTTTGATATTAACTATAACCAACCTCATTTTGGCCCAATGACAGGAACACCCTCAAACAAATATTTTAAGTTTGAATTGAAGCCAAGAATAAAATTAAAGTCTAAATAACCGATGGGGCAAATAATCTATGAAATACGAAAAGATGAAAGGTGTTATTTTGAAATAACCTCATACCCCCGGGAGAAAAAAATCAGTTCATACATTTGTTTAAATTGGAGTGGACTTGTTGACCAATTTAAAAATGGTGCGACTATAGATGAAGTAAAATCTGTTGCCATAAAATGGTTAGAAAAGAAAATAGAAAACGGATTTGATAACCAATATTCAGATAAAAAAAGTGTTGAGTGGTTATTTCCAAACTAAAGAAATCAAATCAATTAGAATTATTTAAAGTCCAATAAAACGATAATTAACACAAATCAACATGAGTTCTGAAGTATTTTATATAAAATATCTAAATCAAAATAAAAATTACCAATCAGACATTAAAGAATTTAGTGGAATTAATGCTTATAATGATGCTAAGTTATGGGGTAAAAAAAATTTAAGCAACTTCAATTCGGATTTAATTTATTCAAAAACTAAAGATTAAATAACCGATCAGAAATGTAGTTGATGTTTTTGGCTAAGTTCCACATAACTAACCAGGATAAAAGTATCTGAGTCAACCAAAAACACAAAACAAAATGTTTTGTAGTAAACTTTTTGTTTTGTATATTTGCTTTAAATAAGAAATCAGAATGATAAAATCATTTGGGGATAAAGAAACTGAAAAAATTTTCAATGGTAAAATGTCTAAAAAAGTAGATTCAACTATCCAAAGAAAGGCATTAAGAAAACTTATACAGATTCATGCTTCCAATAACTTGAAGGATTTGACAATTCCTCCAGGAAACCGATTACATCCACTTAGTGGGGACTTAATAGGATTTCATTCAATTAGTATTAATATGCAATGGAGAATCATATTTCAATGGAATGAGGATAGCGCCTATAACGTTGAGATTGTTGACTATCACTAAAACGAGTTTTTAAATGGAAAAATTAATAAACATACACCCTGGAGAAATCCTCAAAGAAGATTTCTTAATACCAATGGGCTTAAGTGCTTATAGACTGGCAAAAGAACTTAATGTAAATCAAACTAGAGTTGGTAAGATTTTAAGGCAAGAAATGGGAATTAGTGGTGAAATGGCTTTAAGATTAAGTAAATTCTTTGGAAACAGTCCTGAATTCTGGTCGAATCTTCAATCGTTTTATGAAATACGAAAAGCTAAAAATGAAAATTCGAAAGAAATAAATAAAATTCAACCTTACGAGCATGCTAGCTGAAATTTAAATAAACGATCACATTAGTGATATTGCATCCTTAATAAGTGAGCCAACTGTAAAAACTAGTGAACGAGTGTAAAAGTGCTATCTTGTTAAAAGCTAAACTGTACTTTTACACTCAGAAAAATAAAAAAATATTATGTCTGAAAAATTCAATGGTGATGAAAACAAATTTTCTAAAGAAGATTTAAAGCTTATTAAAGATATATCAAGTCTAGATATTAATTATTATAGTTGTTATTCTGATTCAAAAATTCATCCTGATTATGCAATTTGTGAAAAGTGTGAAAAAGTGGTTCCTGGAACTGATCAATCCTTAGTTAGACAATTAGTGCACATAACAGGTCAATTTAATCTTCTTAAGTCTAAATAATCGATTGCTTTAAATCATATCAAAGTTTTCTGAACAAATAAAAGAAATAGAAAATCAAATTAAAAGATAAATAATGTGTTCAATTAATAATCAAATATTTTTAAAATGTATTTAGAGAAAATTTTTTTAGAAGATAATGAATTATTTTTCAGTGAAGAACAACAATGTTTTCACTTTCAGAAATCGGATGATAAGAGAAGACCTTCTAACCAATACTTTCTTATTATGGATAATTGTAATACGTATGAGATTCAATTATTAAAATCATTTTTATACAGATCAGAAAAGAATGGTATTAAAGGAGAAAAGTCGGTAAAGTATAGAACCGCTGACGTTTTGGAAGCTGTTAATGAGGTTAAAGGTTTTATTAAAAACCTTAATTCTTATTCAATGGGAATAACTTCAGAAATAAAAAAAGAAGAACAATTACTTTTAAAAAATTTAAAGTAATGTATATGTTGATAATCTAAAAAAATCAATCCATTAATCTAATATCATTAAATGAACTATAAAAATTACATCTTTTCTTTAATAATTTTTTGTTCATTTTCTTTACTAGCCCAAAAGGGAAAAGTAATTAAAATTAAAGATGGAGATACCCTAATTATTTTGGATGAAAATAACATGCAGCATACAATTAGAGTAGCTGACGTGGATTGCCCTGAAAAAGCCCAACCATTTGGAAATAAAGCAAAACAATTTACTTCAAAAGAAGTTTTTGGTAAATTAGTAAACATCCAAAAAAAGAATATTGATAAGTATGGTAGAATTATAGGGTATGTACTTTATGAAAATAAGAATCTTTCATTAGAACTTTTAAAAAATGGGTATGCCTGGCATTATAAATATTATTCTAAAGATTTGAAAATGGATAAACTTGAAAAATATGCCAGAGCAAATAAAAAAGGTTTATGGATTGAAAAAGCTCCTATAAATCCATATAAGTGGAGAAAAGGAATAAGAAACAATAAATAATAGAAATATTCTATAAAAATCTATTACTCTGTAAACAAAATTCTAATAAATGATACTTATATAAATAAGAAAATTACGAATCAAAAATGTAATTTTGTAAATGAAATGGAATCTATTAAAAATACATTTAAAAAGTATAAAGAATTATCTAAGAATGACACCTTTGATTTTGAAAAATTCAATGAATATGCCATTGTACATCATTCAAATTCAATAGAAGGGAGTACCCTTACACTTCAAGAAACCATTTTATTATTAGATGAACATCTAACACCATCGAATAAGCCAGTACAGGATACTTTGATGGCATTAGATCATCTTACAGCTTTAAAATATACAACCAAATTAGCAGCGGATAAAAAACCATTAACTATTAAGGAATTACAACACATTTCTTCATTATTAATGAAAAACACGGGGTCAAAAGTATCTGCAATTGCTGGCGAATTTGATAGTTCAAAGGGAGAATTTAGAAAAGTAACCGTAAGAGCTGGAGAAAGAACTTTTATGGATTATAAAAAAGTACCCGAACATACATTAAAGCTCTTAAATTATATCAATTCACAAATTGATAAAACAAAGAGTTTTGAAAAAGTAAATGAATTAGCTTTTGATGCGCACTATCAATTAGTATCTATTCATCCATTTTCAGATGGAAATGGAAGGATATCAAGGCTTCTAATGAATTATATTCAAGCGTATCACAAATACCCTTTAACTATTGTATATAAGGAAAATAAGCAGTCATACTATAACTCTTTGGAAGATACTAGAAAAAAAGAGGATATTTCCATTTTTAGAACCTTTATGTTTTCTCAGGCAAAAAAATTCATGAATCAACGCATTAAAGATTTAATAAAAAAACCGGTACAAAAAAAAGGCCCTGGTTTAAATTTTTTATTTTAGCAGTATAGATAAAATTTATAGTGTCCTGACAAGATGTCTTTTTCTTTTTTTCCCTTTAACTAAATTTTGCGATAGCAAAACTGAAATATGAAAAATTAAAGAATCCTGAAAGGTTCTTTTGTTTTGAAACCTTATTAAATAGTTTAGTTAAGCTATATTTAGTATAAGTAGGCAACTTACACACAAGTGGATATTGTAAGTAACTGATTTTAATGAGTTTACAAATTTGGTAAAAAAGTAGAGTGGCAACTTACACACAATTGAAAAAGTGAAATGGCAACTTACACACAATTGAAAAAGTGAAATGGCAACTTACACACAATTGAAAAAGTGAAATGGCAACTTGCACACAATTGAAAAAAGTGAAATGGCAACTTACACACAATTGAAAAAGTGAAATGGCAACTTACACACAATTGAAAAAAGTGAAATGGCAACTTACACACAATTGAAGTCTACAAAAGTAGGGCAACATATACACAATTACTTATTTTAATTACATTTGCTAAATTGTTTTTCCCTCCCAAAATGAACTATTATTTATGAATCACCCAAATAAAAAACAACAGGATAACCAAAAAAAATTTTTAGATAAACTCTCAGAGAAAGAAAAGATATGGCATTCTAGGTTATTTAGAATAGGAAATGCAACCTACATATATCACAATAAATCTATTGATTTTGAGCCTACAGAAGAATTATTTAAAGAATGGATATCTAATATGGAAAATAGAAAAATTGCTTTAATTATGGAGCAAAAAGGTTTTGAAGAAAGTAAAAGAGCTCTTCCATTTACTAGATATGTTATGGAAAAAAACGATATTGGATATGACCAATTTTTAAAGGAAAACCTTTCTGATGAAGATTACCAATATCATAAAAGTTTGAAAAAAGGAGTTTAATTACATATATCAACACAATAAAGTAGGGTAACTTATACACAAGTCAAAATATTAAATTTGCATCAAAGTGGGGTAACTTATACACAAATTAAAATATCGACTTAATTATACCAAAGTAGTGCTAGTTATACACAATTCAAGATATGCTAATGAAAAGTATAACAAAATATGGATATGAGCCATACTATGAAATAAGCAAAGTGGGGTTATTTATACACAATTGAAAAAAAATTTAAATAAAAAACCATAAATTAATATTTATGGTTTAAAATAAGTAGGTTAAGAATGAAATTAAACTTTATAATTAACACGAATAAATTCAAATTGAGAAACTAAAAGAACCAACAAATCTTTAATATGATGGTAAGTATATTCTTTTCCATCTCTAATATTATGGAAAAAGAATCTTCTGTCTTTATACCAAATAAATGTTTTTAATTTATTTCTATTACCAATTTCAATAAGGTTGGAAAAAAAATCTGTAGCTTCTGCTTCTAAATTTTTTTTATCTCCCTTTCTTTTTGCGTATATAGAAATATAATTAGATTTTTTCACATCAAAATTATCCATTGAAAATAACCAGGTTAAAAAATCATTCATTTGCCTTTCTTCATTATGTTGAAGATACCCATAATTAGCATAGAAAAAACTTGAAAGTTCTTTAAAAAGTTCCGTATAAAAAATATCATTGTATATAAGGTTATTTCTCTCTGTCAATTCCTTTTCACTTCTTTTTCTCCAGCTAACCTTTGGTATACTTTTTACTTTCGAATATTCTGGGGCTATCCAAGATAACGACAAATCAGGTATCTGTCCATTTAATTTTGGAATAAAGTTTTTATTGAATTTATAATTTATTTTCTTCTTTATATCTGAGAAAGTTTTCTTTTTGGTGCTATCTGCATTATCTAAAGCATCAGTAGATATATTTAATAATTCGGCAAATTCACGAAATTTATATAATATATAATTAGATTTTTTTTCTTGATCTTCAATCCTATTTAAAAGTTTAAGATAAAAATCTTCAAGAGATGTTTTTCGAAGTAAAATATAGGTATCAATATTTCCATTAATAAAAAAACTTTTTAAACTATTTTCAAATTCTTCGGTTGGTATGTATTCATAAAAATGTTTTCTTCTAGGGCCTTTTATATAGGAAAGTTCTTTAATATATGAAAAATCAGCTAATGTCACTCTATCTCCCATTTCATCTTTAGATGAATAAGAAGTTATCGTTTTTTCATATTTTAAGATAAAAAGTGCATTTTCTAAAAAGGAATCCCAAACTTTATAACTACTATCTTTTTTGTGTAACTTTTCTAATGCAAGACATTCCTCTTTTGTCATGTCAGATACTTTAAAAAATAAAGGATCTGGATGGGTTCGCATCAAGTTAGTTCTATCGACCTTCATTTTTTTACAAAAGTCATAAGGATCTAAAGAGCTTCGACCGAATAAATCGAGTCCTCTTTGATAAGAGTATGACATATAGATAATTAGATCTTTTAGTAATCTTTCTTCGTCTACATATTTTTTTAAAGAAGTTATATGGTATGCGAAGTTTTTATCTATTCTTAAAAATTCTGAAGCACTAAGTGTTTTTTTTTCAATCATTAAACTTGGTATTAAGGTAATGTCGGATAATTCAAGTGGGAAAATTACAAAAAATAAAAAGAACTCATAAAAGTTGTGTTCTTTGATAATCTTTAAAGTTTTCGAAGAGATATCGAAATCTTTTCATTTTTAATTTTCTTTGATGGATCTCTTGACGTATCGGGAATTAGAAAATTAATATATCTTGAAATAGTAATTATTCTATTTTCGGCAAACTCTTTAGTGCAATTTCTAAGTAACTTATAGGTGTAAGAAGCTTCTTCAAAACCTTTTTCACTGAGAGTTTTTAAACATACAACATCTTCTATAGAAAAAACTTTATAATTCTTTTCTGCTAACATTTGAAAAGTGAAAAAAGGCTTAAAATTACTAGTAGGCTCGTAATAATCTTTAAAAAATTTTACATTCT
This sequence comes from uncultured Aquimarina sp., assembly GCA_947489195.1. GTDB lineage: Bacteria > Bacteroidota > Bacteroidia > Flavobacteriales > Flavobacteriaceae > Aquimarina. Next base: position 12,990 of record CANLCT010000027.1, read on the forward strand.
TAGAATCGATAGCATATTTAGATCTTAAATTTCTAAGCTCAAAATCATCTATAATTTCATGAGCAATTTTAATATTTGGTGCTATTCCAAAAACAATACCTTTTGATTTTGTCACACACTCCCATTTAATAAAAGGTATTTTATTTTCACTTTGGGAAAAAGAGTAATTAAAAATAGTTAAAAAAATAAGTATAAATTTAAATTTGATAGTATTAGAAAGTAATATTTTCATAGTTAGTTTTTTTTGCATTTTTATTGGTAAATAATTTTTTTATTTTCAAAGCATAGGGTGTTATAAATAACATCAACTTATAAAAACCTAACACAATGACAACATCAATAACATTCAGAGGTAAAAAGGGAATAAAAGAAATAACAAGTACTAATAAAAAGGCAGTAAATAGCATATTAATTCCAATTAACTTGGATAAAAATCTCCAGCCAAAAAAAGCTATGATACCAATAGTAACAATAAATAAAGTACTTGGATTATTTTCAATAATATAGTTGATAAACATAATAATATTTTTTTACGATTACTTCAATATAGAATATATTGAAGTCTTATCTTATTGTTTTTGTCATTATTACCACCCTTTTCTTTTCTTCCCTTTTACTATTTATTCTAGGTACAGATAGTTGTCATAGGTCTTTTTAAAGCATAGCCAATTTGTAGAATTTCTGGATAGCTTTAAGTTTATTACTGGTACAGCAACAAGGGTTTTTCATGTCAAATTGAAATAGTCTCTTTCTCAATAAAATGAACGTACTTGTAATTTGATTTGATATGTCATTTTTATGAACATATTCTACTAATTTATACTTTCTAGTTTTCATTATTATTTTTTCACTTAGTAATGAAAAACTAGGTATTGAATTTTTGTCATTAAAAATAGTCGGATTCATAATTTCAGGTATTAAGGTTTTTTAAGCTAATACATGGTCGGAATGTTGTATGTTAGCTAGATTAAAATTAAGGTTTAAGCCACTGTTTACTTGCTTTTATATTAGTGTTTTTTTTTATGTTCTTTAGTTCATCGTTCCAATCTTTAAGGATAGACTTTTCAAATTTTACATTAATAGGAAGAAATAGAAAATTAATTTTTTGTAAAACACCTTTTATATTATTTGTTTCATTTTTTATATCATTCTTAAATAATGGAATTTCTATGTCAATAGTTTTTTTTCTTTGAAATACTTTTGCTTTTAATACGCCTGTAGTTGAAAAACCGTTAAAAGTATCAATTGTATTTTTAAGAGAATTATAAGCTTTAGTTACAATAGATAAATCTTCATTAACTAATTCAATAGTTAATTTTACTTGTTTATTTTCAAAACTCAAAGATGTTGAATAGCTTGTGTGATTTTTTATTAAATCTGTTATTAATTGTATGTCATATTTAGTACCATTTATATCATTATCAGTTAATAATTTTATTCCCAAATGAATATTATTTTTTTGAATATTATTTATAAGGGTATTTATTGTTGTTAACTTACCTTGAGATAAAGTACCTCCAAGAGAAACATATAGAGTATGTAAATTAGAAGGAGAATGTAGTTCAAAATGAGATATTGCATCAATTGCAGATTCTACAATGGCTATATAATGTATGTTTTTGGGTAGTTGAGAAATCCATAAATGAGAATCATTACCTAAATTAGAATTGAATTCTTTATTTCTTATTTCGTATCCAGATATTTTAAATGTCTCTGGATCAAATTTAGGAAAGGCTACATTAGGTATTTTACTTCCACTATTAGTAATTTTTATAGAATTAAATATTCTGTTTTTAAAAATTGGATGATCCAAAGTCGTTAACGAAATATTTCTGTTTTTTAATAGAAATGCTTTTTTAACAAAAGGGCCAATATTCAATTCTTTTGAAAGCTCTTTAATAGATGTATTTTTCGGTTTGTGTGTTACTTTAACACTTGGTCTTTCAGGTACATTATTAATTGGCAAATTCAAATAATTATTGACTTTTTGAAATACTAAAAAAATATCCTTTTTAGTAGGATTTTGATTTATAGCTAAATTTCCATGTATTCTATTAAGTAAAAATTGAAATGTATTTCCTTTATCTCCATCTTCATCTCTATTAAAATACCATTGCGGCGAAGCTGTTCTATTAATAGTAATTACACTATCATTATCATTTTTAAGAGTAATCCAAGTAACAGAGGTTTTCTTTTTTAATTCTTCAGTATATCCAAAAGAATATGCTATTTGATATAAATCTATTTGAGTATTAATATAATTTGTATCTAACGATTCTGTAAATTTTTTCATTCTTAAAAGCTTTTAAAAAGGGAGTAAAATTACTCCCTTTATAGTATCATTTAATGTTTAAGGGCATAAGCAGCACCTTTTGCTAGTTTTTTAAAAGCATCACTTTTAAAAAAACTAATAATCTTAGAAAAGACATTTATTGGTTTTTTTTCAGAATTCATGATTGATTTTTTTTATAATTAAACTCTTACCCCTTTAGATCGCTTTTTTTTTTCGGGATCTGTTTGATTATTATCAATCTTGACATTTTTTTTAGCTTTTACTTCTTCACTTTGAGTTTGAATTTCGCGAACTGTTTTGCCAGTTGATTTAACAATATTTCCTTTTGTTATATAAGAAACAGTATCAATCTTAACTTCTTTACCAGTTTTCGAGTAAGCAGTTCCTCCTTGTAAAAGAGTATTAATTTCTTGATCTGTAAAATTGTTTTTTAGATCGCTTTTTATCTTTTCAATAGAAATTGGAATTACTCTATTTAATTCGTTATCAAATCCAATAAATTTAGGTTTCAACTCAGCATCAAATTTAGTGGCAATTTCTTTGACTCCTAAATGACCATTTTTAATAATTTGGTCTTTCATTTCTTGAGTAAATTGTAAACCTATTTGTTCTCCTGTATAACTGTTTTTAAAACTCTCTAATGTATATCCTACAACTTGTTTTAACCGTTTACTTCCATTTTCATCTTTAATGATTTTTAGACGAACAGGGTAATTTTTAAGCTCATTAATTCCGTTTTCATTCGGAGTTAATACTTGTGCGTTAATCACTTTAGACATACATGAATTCTTACTACACATATCATAGATATTGTCTTTAAAATCATTATATGTGATTCCATAATTATCATTGAGTTGTTTAATATTAGTAACTTCTCTAATATCATGCCTTTGTCCAGGCCTCATAACTCTTAATTGATCAGAAATTGGAATAATTTTACTAGCATTTTTATCATTGTCAATGCTATTATTTACTACAATTTTTTTGTTTTCAAAATCTACATTTTGAACTTGTCCTTTGATAAAAGAACCATTTTTCATTTTAAAAGAAACGTATGTTTCTTCTTTAAGATGCTCTTTAAAATAAGCTTCATTACTTTTGGATAAACTAGTATCACTCATAATTATTAGGTATTAAGGATTAATATTTAATTTTTAACGTTGTAAATATTTCGGTATATTTGCAACATCTTTTATGATTATTCATAACAAGGTATTAAGGAGAATAAAAGGAGAGGTCCTTTTATTCAAAATAAAATAAAGGGGAGGGTCGGATCTCCCTTTTTTTATACTGCAATTTTAAATTCTTTTGTATTTTCTTTTTCATTGGAGTTATTTAATTGATCTAACCAAGAATTTTCTTTAGGCTTTAAAATTTCTATATTCATATTATATTTAGGTTTAACAAAAAACTTTAAATAGCTCCAAATAAATACTTTTAAAGGATATATACTAATTGGAAAACGAACGATAATTTCATTATCATTTGTAGAATTATTCAGAACTATTAATGAGTTATTTTGAAGTAACGATTGATTATTTATAGAATTAAATTTCAAAAACTCCTTTTTAAATTGTTGGTTATAATTCTGAATGTTTTTATTAAATTTTGAAAACATATTAATTTCTGAATATTCAAAAGTTGCATGTATATGGTTATTTCTAATTTCTGGTTTGATATTCGTCAAGTTTGAAAATAATATTAAATCGTTAATATAACCTTTGGCATTTTTTGTAAAACAAAATGTGATATTTTTCACTTTTGTTGTTTTTTGAATATTTAAAAGTAATTGTGTGTTAAGATAACTTATGGTATTAATTGCTAAATAAATGGCATCTTCAATTTTAAATTTTAAGTAAAAAGAAAGTGCTTCATTAGGTGTATTAAAAACGAATATATGATTGCATTTTTGTGGAATATTTGAAAACCAAATACTTCCAGAAGTATCTGAATAAGGCAAAGTAACCATTGTATCATTATTAGAAGCTAACATTCCAACACAATGGTTACTTTGATTTACAACAGGAAACAAAAAGGTGTTAGCTGCTGGTATTACTTTATTTTTGAATAAAGTATTCTCAATAACTTGTTTACTGAAAATTGTATCGGATAATTCAGTATTAAAAGTTAAAGAATTTAAATACTCTGAATCTTTATTTAGAAACAAAGTATAAAATAAATTAAAATTTGGTTTTATAGGTTGTAATTCTATAGTATGCTTTAAATTTTCTTTCCCTCCAATTTTAGTTATATACTTCTCTATTATTGCATTTACTTTATTGCATTCAGATGTACTGTTACTAATATTTGAAATATGAAAAAGTAATAAATCTATTGCACCACCTTTTAATTTAGGAGTATTAGAAAAGAAAAATACGTACTTATTATTTTCATTAATAACTACAATATTTTTTTCCCTAAAAGTATATAAGAGGTAAAAAGGATTATTAATTTTTTGAGTATATCCTAAATAATCTAGCAGGTCTAAAAAATCTACTTCTGCTGAAAAAATATCCCAAGATAAAATCATAATTTTTTGTTTTCGTTTGCAAAAATTTACTAATATTGTAAATAATTATGAAGCAAATATAAAAAATAATTCTCTTAACAATGAAAAAATATCAAAAAATATTAGCCGAAAAGAAAAATATAATATACAGCTCATTTATTGTCGTTATTGTTTTTTCTTTTTTCTGGAATCATATCATTAATTCTGATAAAAATAGATTGGCAATTCGAGAATCAATGAAAATGATGAATATGGATTTAAAAGAAGTGATAAGTTCGAATACTTCAAACATTGATTTTGCGGAATTTGAGGAAGATTCTTTTAATCCTACAGTTATTAAAAAAATTGAACATAAACTAAGCAGATTTTTATATGGTATCCAAAACTACCATGATTTAAAAATTATCAAACCATATTTAAAATTAAGACCTGGTGTATTAAATAGAATTCCTAGTATGACACCGTTATTTAAAAATGAGTATAAAGTTTCTTCTCCTTACGGAAATAGATTTCATCCAAAATTAAAAAGAATTAAAAAACATAAAGGTTACGATTTAGCAGCACCTTTAAACAGTAAAGTATATGCTACTGCTGATGGAATTGTAATTAGAGTTCAAAAATTAAAAACAGGATATGGTAAAAATATTCTAATTAAAAATAGTTATGGCTTTCAAACATTATATGGCCATTTAAATAGAATAAAAGTAGAAAAAGGGGAAATTATAAAACAAGGAGATATAATTGGATTAGTAGGTAGTACTGGTATGAGTACAGGACCTCATTTACATTATGAAATTTTAAAAAACAATAAAGCAGTTAACCCATATGAATCTTTCAGTCTTAAATATCAAATTTTAAAACAAATTTCTAAACAAAAAAACAATGAAAAATGAACTAAAAAAATTTATTCAATGTCCAAAATGTAACAAGGGCTATGTAACTCATGTTGGAGATCATTATTACTGTTCTTCATCAAATGATGTTTGTAATTTTATGATACCATCCAATTTATATGATGCTAAAATTACAAAGTCATTGATGGTATCATTAATTAACAAAGGGTTTTTGGAACCTATGTTTATAGGTCTTAAAGTTTTTAAAAATAAACCCGAAGTAAACGGATTTATAACTCTTTCGAAGGAAGCTAATTTAGAATTTAAATTCCCTAACAATTTTCCAATTTCAAAATGTCCAAAATGCAAAAAGGAAAATGTATATCAAAAATATAGTGAGAATAAGGAAAGTATCTATTACGGATGTAAGAATTATAAAAGTTGTGGATTTTACTTACCATTTATGTATAGAAATAAACCCTTATGGATAAAAGACATAATTAAATTATGTGAATTTAAGAGAATATCAAAACAGTATTTATCTAAAGAAGAAAAAAAATACACTTTAGACATTTTTTTAAACCCTCATGATTTTAAAATAAAAACGTCTATGGATAAATAACATTTTCTAATAAAAAGTCAATCATAAACTAAATAATATTTTTATGAAAAATACTATAGAGAGATATGCATTTAATGAAATTTACAATTCGGACTATGAAAAAGAAATTAAAAATTTAAATAATAGTTTAGATAATAATAGAGAAACTTATTATAAATATTCAGACAAATACATTGATATTTTAAATAAAAAAGCTGTTATCCTTGAAGAAATTTCTGAATTAGGTACTATTAAATACAAATACGTAAAAGATAAAAATGATTTAATTATTGATCTTAAACGTTTAAAAGAAATTAGTTCTTTTAATAATTATCAGTTCAAAAAATTTAAGAAAAGTCATATAAAAAATCTTAGTGTTAAAACCATAGATTTTTTATATCAACATAATATCTCATTTTTAAAATTAGTATTTAATAGTATGGCTATTTACCATGTAAATGGCAAAAAACTTCAAAAGTTTGAAAAAATTATTGATCAAAAAATAATTCCAAAACTATTCAATATAGATAGTAAGATTAATAAAACTGAACAAAAATTAGAAGATCTCATTGTTCTTGAAAAATTAGTTGAAAAAGAAAAAAATTTAATCAAGGTTAACATTAAAGAGGTTAATCAAAAAATAGAAGGATTGAAAAACTTAATAGAAACAAATAAAATGGATAATTTAAACATGTATCAAGATATTGGTAAAATTATAATGAAGGATATTCGAACTTACAATTATTCTCATGTAAGCGCTATAGAAGAAAGTTTTAAAGAAGGAAAAATTTCTATTGATGAGATGGAAATTTACATAAAAGAATATAGCAAAGAATTACAAGATAGGTATGCTTACGAAACTCTTGGGGATAATTTTAGTTCCAAAAAAATTATTAGAGATGAAATGAAAAATTTAAAAACTTTATTAAAAAAAACTATTGAAATTCATATTTCTAATTCTAATAATAAACATCTGTTATCACAAATAGATTCAATTTCTAAGATTGATGGATTCAATTTAATATCAAAAAAAAATCCAGAATTACCTATTTTTAAAATTGACTCAGAATTATACAACTTTATAAGTCATGAACTTAAAAATTTTAATCATGGTTATCAAGTTTTACCTAATAATACCATAGGAATACCCATTGAAAATAATGTGTTTTATTACCAGGATATTAAAAGTTCTAAAGAACTTCTCAATAATTTTAAAAAAGAAGTAATTAAAATAGCTTCCGAATTTCATTTAAATAATGAGTATAAAGGAAAAATTAATAATATTTCTTATGCTGGTATTCATGGACCACTTGTAAAAGAACTAGAAAAAAAACATGGTATAAAATTGAATAAAGAACTCATTGAAAAGGTTCATAAAGCAGTGAAAAATAATAATAAAGTAAAGCTTAAAATTTCTTAAAAAAGCAAAAGTATATTTCCGACCAGTATACTCTATAATCATCCTTAATACCTAAAAATATGTCACCAGAAGAATCTAGAAAGAACTCTTTCTCTGTTTTTATCATTAGTACTTTTCTTTTACTTATTTCAATTTATTATTACTACTATCCTTTTTTTATTTTATTGAAATTACGTTCAGAATTAACCCATTCGATATTTTTATATATAAAAGAAATTGAATTATTTCCTGAATTCTATTTTTTTATATCTTTTATTTCAATAGCATATGTTATCGCAGCAATTATGTATTTCCCCAAAAGGAATGTGGATGCAACTTATAAACAAGCTGCATATACATTATGTATTTCTATATTATTATTAATTATCTCTGGATACTGTCAAATAAAAGAAATTTTTATCTACAGTATTATATCTCTTATTTGTTATTTAATTGGCCTATATCTCATTGTTACAGGCACTTTTGAATATCGTAAAGTTATTCCCAATTTCAAAAAAGAAATTGAAGATCCACACAACGATGAAGCCGAAACATTTTTACAGATTGAACAAAAAATTGAAAATGAATACTCGGTAAATATTCCAACAAAATATAGGTATGATGGAGAAGAAAAAAAGGGATGGTTAAACTTAATTAATCTATTTCGTGGGTTAATGGTAATTGGTACTCCAGGTTCCGGTAAATCCTTTGCAATAATTGAAGAAATAATGTTTCAACTATTAGCTAAGTTTTTTACAATGGTTGTTTATGACTTTAAATTTTCAACATTGACTAAAATCGTTTACAATTATTTAGAAATATTAAAAGAAAAATATAAGGATGATCCAAAAAAATTAGCAAGAATACCCAAATTTTACATTTTAAATTTTGATGATATAGCCTATACAAATAGAGCAAACCCAATTGATCCGTATTTAATGGTCAAACAATCAGATGCTACAAATGCTGCAACTACAATAATGCTTAATCTAAATAAGGACTGGATAAAACAGAAGAATTTTTTCGCTAAAAGTGCTATTAGTTATGTTTCTGGAATGAATTGGTATATGAAATTAATGTCAGAAAAATATGGAAAAAACATCTGTACTTTGCCTCATGTAATTATGTTGTCTACTGTTAATTTAGATATTTTACTAGACATTTTAATGGACAGCATGGAAGTTCGTCAATTATTAATTCCTTTTAAAGAAGCTTTAGAAAGAGAAGCGCAAGAACAATTAGCTGGACAAACAGCAAGTGCACAAATATCATTATCACAAATTGCAACAAAAGAAATTTTTTATGTTATGAGTGAGAGTGATTTTACACTTGATATCAATAATCCTAACAGACCGAAAGTTGTTTGTATTGGGAATAACCCAAATAGAAAAGAGATATATGCAGCACCAATAGGTTTATATTTGTCTAAAATTCTACAAGTTATTAATCAGCCTAATAAACTACCTGTTGGAGTTGTTATTGATGAATTACCAACTACTTTTATAAATGGTTTGGATGAATATATATCTACAGCTCGAAGTAATCTAGGTGCAACTATTTTAGGAATTCAATCTATTAGCCAAATGATAAAAGATTATGGCAAAGAGGTATCAGATGTTATATATGATATATGTGCGAATATTGTTTCAGGATCTGCAAAAGGTGTTACTGCTGATTATGTAAGTAAAATATTTGGAAAAAATAAACAAAAAAAACAATCTCATAATGTTAGTAAAAATGATACATCAACTAACATAAGCACACAACTAGGAGATTTATTACCAATATCAAAATTAGCAGCATTATCTCAAGGAACATTTACAGGAGTTGTTGCGGATACTTTTGATCAACGCATAAAACAAAAATTATTTCATGCAGAAATAGTAGCTGATATTGAATTAAAAAAAAATCAAAATAAGAGAAAACTTCCTATCATAAGAGATTTTAAATATAAAAATTATGATAACGATGTTGCTAATAAATTTGAAGAATTTAAAGCTCTAAATTATTTTAAACTAATTATTGATATTGATTTTGAATGTAGTAATTATATACAATTTTATAATAAAGTATTACCAGAATACGCTTCCAAAGTATATTTAAATAAAAAGGATCAAGAGGCTTTTATAGAAAATAGTAAATGGATCAAAATATTTGATAGAATTAATACAATAGAAGGATATATTATGGAATCCAAATTAGAATATAATACTATTAATTATAATTCTATTGCTAAGAAGATAGAAAAATTTCTTTACCAAGAAATAGAAATAAAATTCATAGAATTAGAAAAGCAAGTAATATTAGATGAGAATTATATTCGTATAATTAAAGATGTTGATACTCTAGTAAAGGAAGAATATTTCAGAATAAAAGGGGAATATCCTGAATTTAGTATTTTTGATGAAAATAAATTATCAGATGAATTAAAGGAGGTAATTACTGAAATTACTCCAGAACAAGAAATATTAAATTCCTTAAATGAAAAAATTAAAAAAAGAACTAGTTTTTCTGATAGGTTATCAAAAATAAATACAGAAGATCCTGGTAATTCTGATAGTAAAAATAAAAGTGTAGAAGAACAAATTTTTTCTTCTAATAGAATAGAGAACCCAAATGTTCTTCAAGATACAGAACATATTTCTGAAGAAGAACTAAACCAAGAATATTAAATGAACTTAGAACATATAAATTTCGAATATTTAGATTACAAAGCAGAAGATTTTTCATACATCGGTAAACGATTAAAAATTATAAGAGATGAATTAATTTTAGAAGATGCCAAAAGACGTGAAATAAGTGTTAGAAAAAGTGTATTTACACAACGTAATTTAAGTACCTATTTAAAGATAACAAATAATTCAATTAATAATATTGAAAAAGGATCTGTTACTTCAAATACGTTTAAATTAATATTATTATATCAAGAATTAGGATATAATCCTTCTTGGATAATAATTAAAAACAATGAATTTATATCTAAAAAAAGTATTTCACAAAATGTTGTAACAGAAAAAAGTGTTCAAGATGAATTTAAGGAATTAGAAAAAAGTGTGACAGAAGCTTTACAAAATTTTAAAAATAAAATCTAGTATTATAAAACCACTATCTAATAAAATAGATAGTGGTTTTATAAAATTTATAACAAAAAAGACTACTCCCCTATTCAATCATTGATTAATATATATGCCAATATATTGATCCTTTTAAAAAATACTCCTAATTTAAAATTACCTTTCTCCATTATAAAAACACAAGTATGGTTTTACCATAATAAAAGTAAGGTAAAACCATACTTCTATATAGAAATTAATATATATTTTTGCTTGTGATAATATATAGTTTAAAAAAAATATTCAAAATAATTAACTAAGATTAACTTAGTTAAAGACTTATTAATTAGAGCTTTTCTTTCTCAAAATATACGTTCTTAGCTCCTAAAAAATAAGTGTTCATTATTACAATATATTAACCTAAATTAAAACTAAATGAAAAAAATTCATTTGTTATGGATATACTTATGTATATCTATAACTGCAATTCATGCGCAAAAAACAGATTGCTATCTTAATGTAAAAGAAGCTATTTTTTACTTACAAGAGGAACAAAATCTTCCAAAAGACTCTCTAAAATCTATTCAATTATTAAAGCCTTGTCTTGAAAAAGGCTATGATAAAGCCCAACTCTTAATGGGTAGATTATATCTATCAAAAAAAACAGAGGAAGGCTATCAAAAGGCATTTAAATTATTTAAAAAAGCAGCCCAACAAGAGAATGCTTTAGCAATGGCAGATCTTGGTATTTTATATAAATATGGTAGAGGATGCAAATTAAATTTTAACAAAGCTCGAAAGTGGTTTCAAAAAAGCGCTGAATTAGGAAATAGCAAGGCTGCATATAGTTTGGGCTATCTTTATTATAAAGGTTTTGGCACTATAAAACAAGACTATACACAAGCTGTCAAATGGTTTCAGAAAAGTGATTATTCTATGGCTAAATATTGGTTAGGAATATGTTATTTAAAAGGATATGGGGTCTCAAAAAATATAAATAAAGCAAGTGAGCTATTAGGCAGAGAATTTATAGTAAATACAACAAATATAATTACCGATGATACTTTAAGTGATCCTATAAATAATCAAAATACTACATACTTAAATTCTGAAATTCAATTAAATGCTAATACTTCAGAAAAAGAAATAACTGATGAATTTTTATTAGGTAATTGGAAAGGAACTTTACTAAAGTTAGATTGGTCAAAAAAAAATATAGAAGCAAAAAAAGATATTGATATCATTTTTCAATTAGACTCTTTAACCGGCACTTTTATATCTAAAATAAGTATCGATAAAAATGTAATAGAAGATGCTTTTTTAAAAATAGATGAAACTATTTATTTTGAAAACACAAAACTTTCTTTGCCACATGAATCGTACAAAAAAAGCATTCCAAATGATTTAGAATATACTATTCTTTCGAGCGATTTACAATTAAAAACAGTAAACGGTATAACTTATTTAATTGCTAATGTAGAAAGTTATATTAAAAACTGGAATGAATCAGGAGCTCCTTTACGTTTAATATTAAATAAAAAAGAAACTTTTAATAATATCGATAAAGAACTTTCTAACGATGCATTAATAGCTTTATCACAACAAGAAGATAATTTTATCAAACTCTATCCTAATCCTTTTGAAAAAGACTTAATAATTTCTTATTCCCTTACAGAACAAGCTACTATAAATGTTGAATTAAGTGATTTACACGGAAACACAAAAAGTGTCATTGCTAATAATGAAACACAAAATAAAGGAGATTACAAGTATTACTTAGATGGAACTACATTAGAAAAAGGTGTATATGTTGTTACTGTACTAGTAAATGGAAAAAGAAAAACAAGAGTAATTATTAAAAATTAAAAAGCAATGAAAAAATATATACTAACCTTATGCGTAGCCATCTTTTCTGTTTGTTTAAACATAACTCATGCGCAAGATGAGATACCTAATAATGGTGACGAATTTATAGACATTGGATTTCCAGAAGATGAAATAGATGGAAACCCTAAAGCTGGAGATACTCCTAGAAATAGACCAAATTGTAATAGATCTCGTTGTGAAGGATATGAGAATATTTCTTTTAGTCTTAACAATACACCTCATGCTTTAAGAATGGAAGCTCTTGTAAATTCTATTCAAAGAGCAGGTATAGATACCTGGATGTTTATCCAGGAAACAATAATAAAAAATGAGTTGGATGCACGTAATAGGCATGTGAGCAGTTCTTATGAATTTGCTAGAGATGAATATTTTACAAATTATGAAAATGCAATAGCCAGTAGAAATATCCCTATTTTAACTAGTGGACGTAATAGGATTATAAATGAAGGAAAAAGTAAGCGTAACCTCTCTTTAAAAGATATAAAGCTACTAAGAGCTAGGTTACAAGAAATAAAACAAGGAAATATAAACCGTTCTTTATATGCAAATAAAACTTATAACAATCGTCCTATGAGTTTTTATAAAACAGAAAATAGTATTAATTCAGTTTTAAATACTGCTAATGAAAGTTTTTATGCTAATGAAGTAAAAATAAATGAAGATTTATTGATTAGAGATCAATTAAGTAAAATGATAAATTCTATTAGGGCTGTAAATCAGTTAGGGGTTACCGATAATATATCAAAAGTATTAAGAAATAGGCAAATAGGTCATTTTAACAATTTTAAAAATAGATGGAAGCAAATTATATTAATGCAACGATATCTGAGTAATTTAAATAAAGGAAATAACTCAGGTAATATATGGCCAATAGAATTTGGAACTAAAAACTATTTATTAGCTTATGCTAAAGAACATAGAAAAAAGGATATTGATTTTTTTCATAAAGATTACTGGAAAGTAATTTTGAAAAGAGATTTTGGTAACAATTTTATAAAATCAAGAGATGCTATAAATAAGTATATAAGATTAAGAGATGCTGAGTTAAACAGACTTTTAAATACAGCATCTATTAATGTAAATTCAAGCGTTGATTTTTTAGTTTCAGAATTAACTATAACTAATTCCAATCAATTAAAATGGTTAAATAACAACCCATCAAAAGCAAAGGAGATGGAAAGTGTTTTAAAATTAACAAAATTAAATCCAAATCCAAATACTTATAATTCTTCTAAAAAAAACACAAAAATTAGAATATTAGAAAATGGGACCGTTGAAGAAATGATTACTAAATTAAAATTAGAATCTTATAGAAAATATTTATATGATGATGAAGAAATGGCATACAATTTGAGAGTTTTTTCGTACAGAAATTCTCCAGGAGGAAGAATAAAAGCTACTGCACTTTCTTTTATTAAAGAAGCATTAGAGGCTGTTAAAAATAACAGTGAAGCGAATGTTGATTTTGATGATCAAATAATTAATGAACTTACTGGTAAAGCTCTTTGCGTGTATAATAATTTAAAAAACTTAAATCTTTTTAAAAGTACAATTGGAAAATTTAACAGTAGAAGACAAGTATACAATCTTACATTAAAATTTGACCCTATTAAATGTAGAGGAACTGATGTAGCATGCACAAGTCCTGAAGATTTAAAAAATGGAAATATTACTATTTACTTAAGAGAAATAGAAACAAAAAATCTTGATGTTGCTGCAACTATTTTACATGAAGGTATTCATGCCGAAATCTATAGATTTGTAGATAGAAAGAAAAAAGGACTAGATCCTAATGATAGAGCTAATCTTATGTTTTGGTACAAACATTTTAAAGCTTTAAATGGAAAAGATCCTGCTACAACAAAAGCACAACACGAACATATGGCTGATAGATTTGTTATACCCATAGCAAAAGCCATTAGATCATTAGATAAAAACAGATTTTCATTAGATCATTATATGGCTTATGGTTGGGAAGGATTACGAGCATTTGGATATAATAAATATTTAAATAAAGATGGTGAATTTGTTTATTTAAATAGTAAAGAATACAAAGAATTTGTAAAAAAGAAAGTCTTAGTAAATAGCACAACTAATTTTAATAATCAATGTAAATAATCATGAAGAACGTAATATTAATAATTTCTGTATTTTTTATATCATGCACTAAGTCTGAAGATAAAAAAGATTATGAAACAGAGAATGTATATGAGGTAATCAGTTATCTTATAAATTACAAAAGTAAAGATTTTTTACCTTCAGTTGCATTTCCACCCTTACCTGATAATAAAGGTATGCCTGTATATACAACTAAAGATAGTTTAAGTAGTTATAGATATTTTTATGAGCAATTTAAAAGAAATAAGGTAATAGCAATAGAAAAAAGTTTAAAACCTTTTAAAGAAAAATATTTATTTGATGATTGTAAATATTTTAAATCTGATGAGTATAATAAATTTACATCAACTGACAAGATATCTTCTTTGGATTTAGAAAAAATCTTTGTTAAAGAAAACGATTCTTTGATTTTTTATAATGAAACTTTTAAAGAATTAGAAGGTAGAGGATTTGGAAATAAGTTTGACATCTTTTTTGAATTTTCAAAAATTTCTTTTAATAAAAGCTACAATAAGGCTGTAATATATTTAGGAGTTTCTTTTGGTAAACTAAATGGTTTTTCAACACTTATTTACCTAGAAAAAAAGCATTTCCATTGGGAAATAAAATGTGAAGAAACTTTATCTATTTCTTAATCCAGTAAAACTATTCTTTCAATTTATGAATGAAAACTTTTAAAAATAAAATCTAGTATTAAAAATGTAATAATCAACTAAAAATATATTAAAGGAGTATTAGAGTTTTTTTTGACGGTTTTTAAATAATATAATTAATATATCTTTAAGAGGATTAGGTAGAACAGAAGCTTATATAAATCAAATAGAAAAGAACCCTGTTAGGTTCTAAAAATTAAAACGTTACTTATCTTTAGATAATCGAATTAGCAAAGAATGTAATTAACAATGAGAAATATACACTATCTAATAATATTAATTTTTATTAGTTGTAAAACAACTGATAAAGCTATCAAAAAAAATGACACAAATACCTTGTTTGTATTGTTTGAAGAATCAAAAGAAACTATAAAACGAACTCACATAACTTCAAATAAAGAAAAAAAAGATAAAGGTTTTCTATATAGTTATAGTTTTTCTGATGATATATCACTCAATTTTTCATTAGATCATTCAGCATATTTTTCATTTGATGATATGTTTAATAACACTAATAGGAGTAAAGTTTTAAAAATAAATAAAAAATTTTTAAAAAATAATTTTATAATAACTAGTGATTACATAAAAAAATTAGGAGATAAAGCTACTTTTAAAATGTTTTATGAAAGTAAAACAATTTTTTTAATAGATAAATCTGAAATAAAAAATAACACTATTATACTTAGAGAAGTTAAACCAATATTTACAACTGAAGAATGATATTATTTTTAGGTTTTTATTATAACTTTACTTTAAATAGAAAAAACTTCAATTAATTCCCTGAACGAAAATTGAAGATAACGCCCACCTTCTTTTTATTAATTTGGTGGGCTTTTTATATAAAGTAATTTTATCTAATTTAAAATTGAACCGAAAAAATGCTTACTCTATTATAATCTAAATCTCTTTTTTTTCTTTCTCTTCTTTCCTTTCATTTCTTGCTTAAAAAAATCAGTATCATCGTCTAAATTTTTATATGAACTATTAGAATATAAAAGTGTTTTTATTCTATTAAGCATTCTCTCTGTAAATTCTTTATTTACTAATGTATTAAGTTCTTGTTTTAATCCATTATCTAAATGTTCTTGTAAATCTTCTGAAGATAAAAAAGGATCTACTTTTTCCTTAATAATAAAAAATGCAGCAGTACTGTATTGTTTCTTTTCTAATAGAGAATTTAACCATAATTTTTCTAAAAAGTCTTTTTTATTTGAAATCGCTTCATTTGATAATATTTCTTTTTGTTCTACTAATTTATTTAATATTGAGGAATCACTTTTTAGAAAATCTACTAAATTTTTAGGTACTTTTATTGCATTTTTAGTGTCGCAAAATTTTATAGATAAGAGAAAATCATTGTTTTTTTCAATAATTTCAATACCCTTATAATTAAAATATTCTATTAATTTATCTGGTGTTGTTAGATTTTCACCTACTTTTTTAAGAGTATTTTGAATATATAAATGTTGAACTAATTCATCATATTTTTCTTTATACTTTGTTTTTAAATTTAAATATATACTAGGATAATGCAATGGTAAATATAAGATATCACTTGATATTTTAATTTCATCATATACTATTGGCTGATCACTCATTAATATTTTAAGTGTCTCATAATTCAAATTTTGAATATAAGAATTTTGATACTTAGAATTAATGATATCCTGTTGATTTGAGTTTTTTAATTTTTCTTTAAATTTCAAAACATGATGTGTTGATTTTATATCACATATGTAAGTTCCTTGACTTTCTTCTCTCGCATGAAGACCTAAAGATTCAAAGATATATTTATCATTAATTGCTTCCTTTACAATAGATGAAACGTTAAATCCTTTATTAATTTTCTCTTTTAATGCTAATAATTCTTTGTTTCTTAAATCATCTATAGAGTCAATAGATAATTGTAATTTCTCATTTAAAGTATCAATAAGTATATCTAATTCTTCTTTTGAATTAATAAATTCAGATATGAAATCATATATTTCATTATTCTTTATGGATGGCACTAATTTATTTAGATTTATATCTTCCAAAAATTTAGACATATATCGTTCCTTAGAACTTTTAAAAGATTTTTGTATACTTTGCTTAACTATTTTCTCAACTAAGAAATTAAAACGTTCAGATTGCATATCTAAACTCGTTAGCCCCTCTCCTATTTTAGAAAGTTTTTTTGAAATTGTGAATTCTCTATTTATTTCAGATAGTTTAAAACAATATCCTGAAGTATCATTAATGGAATAGCCTTGAATGTTATTATCCTTGGTTAAATGTTCTTCTAAAGAAATACCTTGTTGTTCAACTATAAATTTAAAATCATCTCTGTTAATTGAAGTAAATAAATTTAAGCTGTAATTTAATTGTTTTTGTAATCTTTTTTTATGATTAATTATTAGCTTACTAGACTTATTTTTATCAACTAAATATTGAAGTTTTGAATAACTAAATTTAGCATCTACATTACTACCAGCTATTGGTTTTGTATTTAATTTATTTCCATTATCATCTGTAAGATGAAATAATATACCTTTTTTAGTTTTTGCTTTAGTAATAGATAAGTAAATATTGTGTTTTTTTAGCAAACCTTGTAATTCTGAAATACTTCTTGGTTTATACTTCTTTAAAATTAAATTAACATTATTAGAAATAGCATGTTTAGATGTATTGGGTACTAATGAGATATTATTTTTTGTATTACTAGATACCCTTTGTAATTTATGTTTAATTTCTAATTTTCTACTAATATTTAAAGATCTAACTCTATCGTTAGATAAATATATTTTTTTCCCTTCTTCTGTGACAGTTGTTGAAATAATATGAACATGTTGATGTTGAGTATCCGTATGTTTTACGATAACATAAGGTTGATTTTCATAACCCATATTAATTAAATACTCATCAGCTAATTTTTTAAAAAAAACATCAGATACTTTTTTATCCTGGATAGATAAGGAAAGTGATATATGAGCGAAAGGTGTAGCATGATCTTTTTGTAAACCTTGATGATTAAGAAAAAAAATAAGCTCTTTTTTAGATGGATTGTCTAGAATATTTCCTCCAATATATTCTCCTTGATTTTCATCTACTTTTTTGTAAACATAATTTACTATTCCAACTACGTTATTTCCATACTTAATATTAGCTATCATTTAATAAAATTGTTAAAATTTCAGACTTCATTTCAAGTAAATTTTTAATATTATTCTCTAAATGATAAAGTGTTTTTGAATCAATACTTTCTTTTTTTGAATGAAGTATTCTTGTTGTTTGATTTAAATTGTTACCTATTTTACTTAAAGAATATACTATATTTTGGGTTAATTTATTATTATAATCATTAGGGTTTACAACTTTTTGTTTTGATAAAGATGATTCATTCAATCCATCTAATAAAAATTTTCGAGTATAAAAAGCCTTATCTTTTTCAAAATTTGGATAAGGATCTTTCATTCTATTTATTAAATATGAAAATTCTTCATCATTAAATAGCATGTCAATTCTGTTATTTTTTTTTCGTTTTAAGTGATCGGGTAGTTTTTTTCTACCACCTTTATTTTTATTGGTTTTTGAATCTTGATTCATCTTATGCGACTTTGGAGCATGAGGCACTTACGGAGTAAGTAGAGTTATGTCCGTGACATAACATACCTTGCTAAAATTTGTTTTACAAATTTACAAAAAATATAGATATTCTAATAATTGAAAATATTATCGAAGTAATGAATAACTAAAATTATAAAAAGATTACAAAAAAACTAAACAATTATATATCTGTATAATTATATAATTATTTAACTATATAACTATATTAATCTCTTTAAAAATTATTTAACAGATATACAATTATATAATTAAACAATTACACTTCTATATAGTTGTACAAATACATATAAGTATAGCTATGTTATTATACATATACTTAACTGTATAAATAAATATATAGCTATGTAGTTATATACTTAACTATATAACTACATAGCTATATATGTATATAGCTATTTAAATATTTACATGTATAGCTATATATTTAAATAAATAGCTATATATTTGCATAAACACAAAAATTTTTAATATGAAAAATTTACACACAAAAATTTTTTCTGTAGTATCCCAAAAAGGAGGTGTTGGAAAAAGCACAATAAATATCATGTTAGCTACTAATATTGTAAAATATTATAAAAAGAAAGTAATGTTAATTGATACGGATTATCCACAATTTTCAATAGTTAATAAAAAAGAAAAAGAGCTACAAACAAGTTTAAAAAACACAAGTGTAGATTATGACATTGTAGCAGTTGAAAATGTTGGTGATAATCTTAGAAATACTATAAAGGAATACTATAATAAAGTTGATTTTATTATCATAGATTTTAAAGGAACAGTAAATATTGAAATGATAAAGGGTTTGGGCTATTTAGACGCAGCTTTTCTTCCTTTATCGTTTGATGATTTAGAAGTAGATGCTACTATATCATTTTACGACACATTAATTGAAAACTTTATTAATGATGAAAATAAACCTTTACAAATAGCTAAAATTTTCTTCAATAAATATCGAAAGAAAAGTGAAAATCATTTTGAAGGATTAAGAGATTATTTAAAAGAAGAAAAAATAGATATGTTAAAAAATTGTGTACTAGATAGGGTAATATATAGAGAAAGGTATAGATCTTTAATTAACCCTATACCAGACAACAAAGAAAATGAACCACTTGAATTTAAAAAATTATTAAAAGAAATAATGTCTGAACTTAAAAAATTATCATAATGGCAAAAAAAACAACTCTTAATCAAATGAGAATGTCTAAAAGACAGAAGCCAAAATCATTTGACGACAAATTTAACTCAGATCATGAAACTGAAAAATTGACCAAAAAAATTCAGAAACAAATCGTTGGAATTCCTGATGATGAAATTGATGAATCAAATAAAACAACTGAAAACTCTTCTCAAAAAAGTACGGAGGGAGAAAAAAAAGAAGCAGAAGCCAAAAAAGAAGCAGAAGCCAAAAAAGAAGCAGAAGCCAAAAAAGAAGCAGAAGCCAAAAAAGAAGCTGCAGTTGATAGTAAGTCAACAATTAGTGAAAGGGAAAAAAAGAAAATGGATGCATTAATAAATAAGGTATTAAAAACTGAAGCACCTAAAGATAGTAAGGGATCAATTGCAATAAGTCTATCGGTTTCTCGTGATGCTAGAAATAAATATGTAAAATTGAATAATCATTTGAATAATAAAAATGATACTGAATATGATAAATATTATTTACTAAGAAAAGTATTATATAATTTCTTAGAAGAAAACTATGATAAAATTATGAATGAACAATAAGGTGTTATGAAAACTTTTTTTATCGCTTCATTAATTATACTAATAATCTATTATACTTTCATTTTTTATGCTTTTAAAAAAGCAAAAAAAATAAAAGAAAAAAAACTTGTTGAATCACAAAATAATAATAACTTTGTAAATAATTCAGATTTAAATGAAAATCATCCGACAATAGATTTTCCTTTAGAAGACAATGAATTATTAAATGCTTTTAAAGACACTAACAATAGTGAATTAGAAGCGGAGGACAAGTATTTAAACCTTAATACCGATAAAAATGAAAATCAAAAATTTAGAATTATTAAAAATTCGAACTCCAAAAAGGAATAACCTCTTATTCCTTTCTCTTTCTTCCTTATTAATTTTAGCTCCTGAAATGGCATTTGCTGTTGTTCTGCAGGATCCCATAAACATTTTTAATGATTCATTAAGTAATGCCGCAACAGGAATGGGACGTACTGTACAAATAGTTATAATTATTGTTAAGTATATAGCCTTTTTAGGGTCTATAATCGGACTTATAACATTTCTAGTTACTAGAAGTGGTGACAACGATATTAGTGGTAAAGCAGGTAAATGGGGTATAGGATTATTGCTATTTACTGTTGGACTACACGCTGCTCAAAAAGTTTTTGGTATATCATAAACCATTTAAAATTTTACTAATTAAATATTTTAAATATGAATGATATTAAGAAAGGTGATAATGTTTTAATCACAGATAAAAGAAATGCATTTAAACTAAATAAAGTAGGGTTAAAAAAAGTGCATAAAGATGTAAAAAAGCTTTTTAAAGCTAAAAGAATTGCTCATTAATTAATGATAACTATTATTATGAAAAAAATTATCATAGTTAATAAAAGCTTATCAAAAGAAGTAACATGGTTAGGCTTAAAAGCTAAATATATTTACATGTATATATACGTTCTTTTTATTTCTCTTGTTTTTACATTATTTATGGGAGATTACTTAGGCACATCTGTATTTATTATAGCGGGTTTAATGGTCTTTATAGGTTTTACTATTCTCACTTTCTATAGTAAAACATTTGGAGAAAATGGTTTTAAAAAGAAATCTGCTGCTAAATCGCAACCTCAAATAATTCGTGTTAACCATTCAATTAAAAAAATATTATGTCACAACGAAAACACATTATAGATAGTTTGCCAGTACTTGGATATGATAATAAATGTATTATTTCTAAAGAAAAAGGGTGCTATACACTTCCTATTAATATAGAGCTTAAAGAATTTTTCACTTCTGATGATACAGATATGGAGAATATGAATTTATTATTTGAAAATATAATTGAAATACTAGGTCCAAATTATTTGATTCACAAACAAGATAGTTTTATCAAGGAAACTATTAAAATTAATAAAGAACGTATTGAAAAAGCACAAGAAAATAACGATTTTTTAACCGAAGCAAATGAAAAACACTTTAGTAATTTTAATTTTAATACACTTTCTTCAACTCTTTATATTACTAAAACCCCAAAAAATTATTTTAAATATTCTCCAAAAAGGGTGAATTCATTTTTGAAAAAAACGATAGATAATTTTTTATCTCCAGGTATTAATAAAACCTATTACAATGCTAAGGAGGTTGAAAATTTTAAACAAAAAACACTACGTGTTATCAATCTAATTAATGAAAGTCAATTAATAAAGGCATCATTAATGACAAGTGAAGAAGTTGTAGGTGAAAATGGAGTAATTAGCAACTATTTAAATTTAGGAAAAAACACCAATGTAACTAGATCTATATCTTTTGAAAATGATATGATAAATATCGGTGAAAAGAGAGCTTTGTTTTTTACTGTTGAAGAAACTGATCAATTGGCACCAACTTATCAATATGGTAAAGAGTATACCAAATTTAGCACTAAGAATACTACTTATCCTGTGTCAAATTTATTTAATCTTGGTTTTCACCTAGAATTCGAACATATCATTAATCAATACATTTATATTGTTGATCCTCAAGTTATAGAAAAAACTTTATCTAAAAGAGAAAGGGATTTTAATCGATTTTCAAGAAACCCAGAAGATCCCAATGCAATATATGCATATCACATTAAAGAGTTTAAAAGTGAATTAGTAAAAAACCATAAAATTGCTGTGCTTTATCACATGAATGTTATGTGCATTTCAGAAGATAAAACAAATTTTCAAAAAATAATTCAAGATACTGAAAGTGCATTTAAGAGTGCTAAAATAAATGCTACCGTTAATAATGTAGACAGGCAAAATTTATTTTGGGCTGGATTTCCGGGCAATGGAATAGGTGTATCCGCTGAAATGTATATTCCTATGCAAAGTGAATTGGCATGTGCACTATTGTATTTAGAAGGGGCATACAAAGATAGCATGTATAATTACAATGGAATGCGTGTTACTGATAGGATACAGGGTGTACCTCTATATCTTGATTTATACAGAGAAATGGAAAAAAACCAAATTATATACAATAGAAATATTGTAATATTATCTGGATCTGGTGGGGGTAAATCATATGTTACAAATCATTATTTATATAGTGAATATATTTTAGGTTCTCATATTTCTATATTAGATGCAGGCAAATCATACACTCCTATAACAGAAGTATTAGGAGGAAGCTCTTTAGAGCATAGTGATAAAAATCCATTCACTTTTAATCCATTTTTGTTAGATAAGTATGATTATCAATTAAAATCAACAAAATTAGAGCTCTCAGAAGGAAAAATTATATTCTTATTTTCTTTAATAAATATAATTACTGGTGGTGGATATGAAAATGTTAGTTCATCAGATGAACAATTAAAATATAAAATAAAACAGGACATTATTCAAAAAGCAATAAATGGATATTATCAATCCATGCATGAAGAAAAAAGGGAAGATTTTAAATTCGACACCTTTTACAAATTTATAATTGAATTTATACCTAATTATATTCATGATAAAAAAATAAGAGTTCAGTTATTTGACTCAAATGCTTTTATTAGTTTATTAGAAGTTTATACCTCTGGAAATCTAAGAGGAGAATTATTAAATAAACAGGATGATCGATTTAAAAATTTATCCTATCAACGTATGATAAATTTTGAAGTGGATTCTTTAATCGATAATGATATTTTATTTCCTATATGTGCACTATTAGTAATGGATTTATTCACAAAAAAATTGAATGATGAATCTATAAGACACATCAATAAGATAATTGCCATTGATGAATCTTGGGCTGCTTTAGATAAGAAAGAACTTGAAGAATATCTATTATATCTAGTAAAAACGGCACGTAAAAAAGGTGGACAAACTATTTTTATAAGTCAAGAAGCTGAAGATTTCGTGAAATCAAAAGTCATCGCTAATTCAATTATTAACAATTCGGATATCAAAATCTTCTTAGATATGTCTAAGTATAAAAATGATTTTGACAATATCCAAAACACAATGGGTATTACAGAAAAACAAAAACAACACATCTTATCAATAAACAAAGATAATAGAGAAGAATCAAAGTACAGAGAAGCATGTGTATGTTGGAAAGATATATCGAAAGTTTATGCCATAGAAACTTCAAAGGTTGAAAAATGTATGTACGAAACTAATCCTAATGAACGAAAAAAAATTCATGATAAACTAATAAAATTTAATAATAATTGGGAGTTAACAGCTCTTGATTATGCCTCATAAATAAATCCTTAATACCTAAAATTATGAAACATATAAAAAAAATTCCGACACTTATTTTATTGTTATTTATTTCAATTTCTAATGCTCAAATTGCTGTAGTCAATCCATCTTCTGAAGCACAGTTAATAGCTATTAATACCAAATTAACATTATTAAATAAAGCTACTATAAAGCAAACACAGGTATTGAATAAGTTACTTTCAGAAATGAAAAAAAACAATGAAAAAACAGAAAAGATACGTGCCTATGAGCAAGAAATAGTAGAAGGAAAAAAAAATGCTCCAGAGTTTGTGTTAAAATCATATGAAGTAGAAAATATCATTGAATTAAAGAGTGATGTCGTACAAATACTAAAAAATTTAAAAAAATCTGTAGATGTACTAACTGATTTAAAAGGAAATGAAAAAAAGGATTTTGTTGTTTTTTACAAAAGAAAAATGGAGGAAATATTTTATTTATTTAAAGCATCTAAAGATGTTATTGGATCTAAATCATTAATAGAACCTGAACAACGTATCAATATTATTAAAAATAATACAGATAAAGTTAAAGATCATCTTGATAAACTTAATCTTTATTCTAATAATTTGATAAAATTATCTGAAGGAAGAAAGGTATCAAATACATTAATAAATAAATTTTAAGATGGGTCTTTCTATTCAACAGAGTTCGGGAGGAGTACGAGAAATGACCATTTCTATATTTGATGCATATTTAAATGATGTAATTGCTATGAGTGGAACTATGATAACCTATGGTAAATACTTTGCATTAATAGGTGTTCTTGTTAAAATTACAAAACAATATTTAGATCCAAGCACTAGATCAGAACCTTGGGGTTATTTTTCCTGGATAATTCTTGCTTTTTTCTTAATTAGATATTCTCAATTTGTATCGGGTATATTTTCTATATATGATAGTATAGAAAGTAGTTTAAAACAAACAAATATAAGTTGGGATACTGCTTTTAAAGAATTGGAATTTGCTGTCATTCAGAATATGAATCCTTCATTTTTTTCTATGGAAACTTTTAATTCTTTTGTGGATAAAGGAATCGCGGAAACACTATATAATCATTTTAAAATGAGAATATTAACACAAATTATTATTGTTATGGTGCTTTTTATCAAAACGGTATCTACCGTTGTATTTATAGGAGTTAAAGCATATTCAGTAATATACTTAATGATATTAGTAGTTTTCGGCCCTATCAATATTGGTCTTTCCTTTATACCTGCTATGAATGATATGTGGAAGGGATGGCTACAAAAGATGCTAAATGTATTAATGTGGATACCTATGTTATTTCTAATTGATGCTTTTATGCTCGGGCTTATCGATAAATTGTACCAATCTCTTTTGACAAAAGAAGTAGATATGGGGATGGTATTCGGTGCTACGATACTATCTGGAATGGCAGTATTTATGTATTTAAAAGCTCCATCATTGTCTAACTTTATTGTACAAGGTTCCCAAGTTGGAAAATTATCAATGGGTTCACAAACAGGTAATGCAGCTACAAAAGCAGCTAATTTAACTAAAAAAGCAGCATCATTATATACAGGTATTCCAATGGGAGGTAAATAAAAAAATGAAAAAATGAAAAATTCAGAATTTAATATATTAAATAACATATCAAAAAAGGAAAAGAGTTGGAAATTACTTTCTAAAATACTTGTAATTGGAACATTCATTGTATGCTGTTTTTCTTCTTTTATTTCTTATAAACTAATTAAGGAGAGTCAAGAAAAAATTTATGTATTAGTAAATGATTATCAACTCGAAGCAGTAAGAAGTACAGATATTAGAGAATCTATAGGTATTACAACCAGAGGTCATATTAATACGTTTCATGAACTTTTTTACATTCTACAACCAGATCCTTTTTTTATTAAAAAAAACATAGAGGATAAAGCCTTACACTTAATTGATGATTCTGGAATGAGACTTTACAATTATTTAACAGAAAAAGAGTTCTATAAAGATGTTATTGCTGGTAATTATTCTACTGATATTAAAACAGATAAAGTAGATGTTGACTTTTCAATTTACCCATTTAAATTTACTTTTTATGGTAAACAAAAAATTATTAAAAAAAACACAATTACCTACCGAAACTTAATAACAACTGGTACAATTAGAAAAACAACAGCGGTTACAGAAAAAAACACAAGTTCATTTATAATTGAAAATTATAAAATAGAAAATAATAAGGATATCGAAACTATAAAAAGAACAGATAATTCAATGAAATATGGAGAATTTTAGAGAAAAAAAAGAACATATCTTTATGTTATTACATAAACATAAAAAAATAGTATTGTTAGCACCTATTGCAGTTCTAGCCCTAGGTACTCTTGCAGCAATGGAGCTAAAATCATTTAATAAAGAAGATCAAAATGATAACGAATCTGCAAAATTCAACACAAATTTACCTTTAAAAGAAGAGGAAATAGATATAACTAAATCTAAGAAAAACTACTATGATGAAAAATTGAAAGATTCTTTAGAGGTTGCTTCTTATGAGGATATGAGTATTATGAATTTGAATGAAAAAAATAGCACAAAAGATTCATTAGAAATTGCTTTAGAAAAAATGGAAAACTTTTCATTTAATGAAAGTAATAAAACCTCTAATTCAAGTAAAGGAGTAGGAGGGAATGAAAAAAGCAGCTATACTAAGAATACTATAAATACTCCTTCATATACTTTAAAAACTTCACCTATTGTTGAAGAAAAGACTATAAAAAAAGAAGAGGAAGAAGAGGAAGAAGAGAGTAGTGGGATAGCTTTTTATTCTGCTCCTGCTGACAAAAGCAAAATTTATAAAATACATAAAGTTATAAAAGCAAAAATTGCGGGGAAGCAAACGATAACACCTAACAATAATATAGTATCGATAAAACTTTTAGAAGATTTAAAACTTGGAAAAAATGTAATTCCTGAAAATTCAAATATTCAAGCTGTTTCTACTTTTTCAGAAAATAGAATTCAATTAAAAATAACGAGTATTATGATTAACAAAGAAATTTTTGAAACTGATATAATTGTTACTGACAGTCATGGATATGAAGGTATACATATTGCTGGAGGTACTGGTGCTGAGACAAAAAATGAAGTTAAAAATGATGTCGGAAATGAACTTTCTAATAATGAAGCAACCAATAAAATACCTGGATCAAAAGGTGTTATTTCTAAAATATTTTCTTCCAAAATTAAGGCGAAGTTAAATCCAGATTATGTTTATCTAAAAAACTCTCAAAAATGAAAAACCTACTAATACTATTATGTACTGTATTATCAATTAATAAAATTGTTAGTCAAACTATTATTAAAGATACCATATACATATCGAAATACAACATGTCACATTTAATATTTACAGATGAACCTTTACATAGTGATTTTGGAAGCGGATACATAGCTTCTAAGGACAATGGTATTCCTGTAATAAATAAAGTTGGAGATACTTGGTTAGTAATTTTAAAAGCTAAAAAGAAGTTTAAAAATTCTACCAACATTAGTGTTGTCACTGATACGAAAGTATACTATGATATTACATGCATATATGATGAAGAAAAGCATGATAATTTCATCCCCTTTGATCACGGAAACCCTGTAAAAAAGGCATATAAAAAAGAAAACACCTATGTAGTGGAGAAACCAGTTCCAGATGCTATAGATATACCTGTTTACTCGGCAAAAGTTAAAGATAGTATTTTAGATAAAGAATTTAACAAATTTTACAAAGATACCGTACCATTTAAGGCTATTGCTAAAAAATTATATTCTTCTAATAGGGGAGATTTAGGGCCTAATATTCGTAGGCTTTCTAGTCAAAATGAAAAAATACGCTTATCTGCCGTGGGAACTTATGTTAAAAAAGATAAGCTTTATATTAAACTTACCATTTATAATGGCGGATCTCTGCCTTATGATATTAGACATTGGGATTTTATGTATAGTAATAATGGGGGTTTCAACCTACAAACTTCCCCTAAAAATGAAGTGAAATATATTTATGAATACAATAAAAAATATTCATCAATACTTCCTAAAAAATCTATTACAAAAGTATTCGTATTTAACGACTTTTCTATTTCTAAGGAGCATAATTTTTATGCTTTCATGTATGAAAAAAATGGTGAAAGAAATTTAAAATTAGAATTCGACAACAAATATATTAACAGCGCAAAAATAATAAAAAGATGAAAAAGAAGAATCAATTATTAATACTGCTAATATCCTGTATTAGTTTATTTAATATCAATGCACAAGAGTTAACCGAAAATGAAGCTTTTGATCTTTCATTTGGGTATGAACAAAATGGATTTTTAGGTCGATTTAGCTATAATAGAAAAATAGCTAGAAATGGAATGATACGTTTTGGCGGGCAATATAATTATGAGGTATTCGACAAAAATTTACCTGAAGACTTAAATATCAATTTATATTTTGTTAATCTTGAATATTACCATAATATTCTAAATTTAGGTCGCGGGGATATTGTAATATCATTAGGTATAGGTGCTCTTGGAGGTTATGAAGAAATTACAAAAAACGAATTTGATAATGGATTTATAATAGAAAAAGAAAGTGACATTTTTTATGGCTTTCATGGAGGAATAGAAATAGATAAATTTTTAGCGCAAACAGACAAAAGAGGAAATTATTTATCTTTAATAATAAACGCTAGAGAAAACTATTTTTTAGAATCATTACTTGGAAATTATCAATTTAACGCATCTTTAGGAATAAGATATAACTTTTAACACAATGAAAAAAATAATCACATTAATACTTAGCTTAATAATCTTCAATTCCTGTGATGACAGAGAATTAGAAGCCATTTCAAATTTCGGATTTGAGATAGAAACAGAATTTAATACAGAAATTGATTTAAAAACGGATAATCAAATTTTAATAAAAATTGATCCACAAAAAATAATTCCTAATACTGTTTATGAGGTATCATATAAAGTTCTTGAGGGAGATATAACATTAAAGAACAATTTAATTGAAGCTTTTCCTCAAAATACTAAAATTGAAATAAAAAACTTAAAAGATTTAAAAACAAATTTATATGTATATGCAAATGAAATTGGATCTGCCAAAATAGAATTAGAAATTACAGATAATTTTAATGGTTTTTACAATACCATAATTGACTTTAATGTTAACATTTCAGAAATAAGTAATTCTTTTAATACATTAAATCCTGAAATTTTCATAGGAGAAAAAGCCAATTTAATCCATGTTTTTGATGAATTAAAACCAATTCCAGAAAGTTCTTTCAAGGTAGTTTATAAAATTGTAGAGGGAAGAGGAGAAATTAAGTCTAATAATGAAAAAATAATTTTAAACGAAGAAATAAAAAGAGAACCAGGAGAATATAAATTAGAATATGTTCCATCTGAAATAGGAAATCATAAAATAGAAGTAATAGTTATTGATAGATTAAACAATAAGTATCCTAAAATTATCAATATTAATGTTAAAAAAAACAAATTTAAAATAACTCTTGAAGAACCAATAAAAAAAGAATATTATAAAACAGATAATAGTTTTCCTTTAAATATAAAATTAATTCAAGAGTCATCTGCTAATATCGAATATGAAATTTATTTTGAATCTGACAACAGTGATATTGTAGAAATAAGAAAAGGAATAAGTATAGTTCAGTTAGATAAAAAAGAAGAAATTTTAAATAATGTTACAAAGAACTATAAATTAAATCCTATTAATACTGGAAATTATAAATTAGATATAAAAGTAAAAGATAGTTTTGGGCAAATTGAAATTTTACCTATAGAAATTAAAATTATTCCTAATGATTTTAAATTAATTGTAACTCCCAAGAAAAATATAATAAATAGAGGAGATAAAGTAAGATTTCTTGTTGATATAAAACATAATGGGCCAAATTCTTCTTTTATTAATTATCAAATTAAATATAGTACTTCGCTTAAAACAAAAGCTGTATTAAATCTTACTAAGCCTATTAATGCTTACCCACCTGAAACTTTTGTAAATACCGTATCAAAAGGATTAAAGGACAATCATGAATTTGAAATAGAACTCGAAGCAGTAGAAAAAGGAACTAATGAAGTATCTATTACTATATTAGCTTCTAATGGAGTAGAGAAGGTATATACTTTTTCATATGATGTACAAAATATTCCTTTCATTACAAACGTTAGAACTTGGAGGAATTCAATAGAAGTTAAAAATATATTAGGGCTAATTAAAACTTATAGATCTGATTATTACGTATTTATAACTTACAATAGAAGTGAATATCCTGATGTAACAAAAATTGAATTTTCTGTTCCAGGTAAAATTTCTCCTAAAATAATAGATATTAATCCTGAAGAACTAGATGATTTTATAAAAATATTAAGTGGAGAAGAAACTTTTGACACAAGAAATGGACCTATTAATTTAGATATAAGAGATATAGGTTTTAGCCAATATAAAATTAAAATATTTACTAGAAATGGTGAAGTAAGTAACACATATACTGGTTTTTTTAGTCCAGAAAAAGATGATAACATATAATTAATTATAACATGAAAAATAGACTTTTATATATATTTCTAATTTTATCATTAATATCATGTGAAAATGATGATAATGATGATAATGATGTCGAAAATAAAACACGAGAAATTACTAATGCTTCTTCTTTTTTTCAAGGAATATGGGCAATAGAAAGTATAACTTCTCTTGGAAGCCCTGTAGACATTAATAATGATGGTACTACAAATAGAGAATTACTTTTAGAATTACCTACTTGTGAAACTGATAATTTATTATTTATTAATGATAAATTATATTCTATAAGAGAATTTAATACTGTGTGTGATGGTAATAATATTGATGATACTATTCAAAATGGAGATATTGAATTTTCTAATTCAAATTTAAAATTTACTTTTAAAGATGGGGATAATTTAGGAGATAATACTATTATTATTTGGAGTGAATTTGTAGAAATATTAGGTGATGATCCTAATAAAATAATTGTTGAATTCTCTAGATTTGATGCAACAGATAAGTTTAATAATCCAGGCACGTTAAGGTATAGAATATCCAAAACTAGATAAGCATTAGAAATCAATAGTATAAAGGGATGGTTACAAATAACCATCCCTTTTTTATTACATTACTCTTTTAAATACAAAATATATAAGTTTTTTTTCCCTTTAACTAAATAACGTACGTATAATATTGTATAAATTAATCTAGATCTACGCCTTTTTCTTTAGCTAAAGTTATAATAGCTTGGTGAACCATAAAATCTTGGGTTGGTTTCTTATCAAAATTAAATTCATTTTTAAATTCAATTGGATCTTTTTCATATTGAGTTTGATAATGTCTAAGAAGGATATTAAGATGTCTACGTGTCGTATTAGTCAATCTAATTCCAGACTGTTTTGCTCCTTCTTTTTTATCTGCCATAATTTTATAGAATATAATTTTAAAATTACATAAATGTAGTAATTTATTTTTTTTAATCTCTAAGTCTATATGGCATAAAGTTTTCATATAAGTTTCTTACATAAGTAAATGCCATTAGTTTAGGCTTATTAGAAATAAGTTTATAATATTCGGCCGCTTTACTTAAACCTTCCTTTTTACAAATTCTAAGAATAGCTTGATCTTTCCCATATAGCAATCGATATCCTTTGGGGCAATAAGCTTCAAATAGTTTAAAATAATTAGGATCTTCTGTGATTGATTTTCTAACAATAAAATGATAAGGTTTATATTTTGAATATTCATTTCTTTTAAAAAAATCTGCAAAAGAATTTTGAGCTAATCTCTTAGATCTATTAACACCAAAAATAATCACTCCAGAAGCCGTGTATGCTTCCCATTTATAAACATTTATAGTTTTATTTGGTTTGTTTTGCGCGTTTGATTTTATTATACTAAATAAGGTAATTAAGATAACTATATATTTCATTATTATTAATTTAAAAGTTAGATATTAGATCTGCATTATTTTTCAAAAGCATCTAAAATTTGTTTAATCGAAAAGAGTTCTTTGTTTAGATCGACCAAATCTTCACCATGAAAAAAAGGTTTCAAATCTTGAATTCTATTAAATTCGTTTAAGTGATGTAAAAAATGATTTGGCGAACCTTTACGGTAGGATGTTCTTCTAATTTTAAAGCTATTAGCATCTTGAACGATACAGTCAACACACTTGACATAGATATTTTTTTTAGGTCCAAAAGGTATTACAGAGCCAACAAAAAAATTTCTAATTTGATTTTCAGATGCATCAACTTGGGTAGAGAAATTATATTGTTTTTTTTCAAAAATTATATGTGCTATTTTCATATTTAATATTGTTATAAGATTTTATTATACGTTTAATTGATGTATAATTTTTGCCCATCCTACCCTCTATACAAAAATCATCAATCAGGAGGGTAGGACTAAAAAGGGGCAAAAAATTATCGTTCGCTTGGCAAAAACAAGGTGTTATTTTCGTAAAAAAGAGTTATTTCTTGCAAGGGGAAATCAGTATATTCGAGTAGTTTTTTAGCTATTATATTTTTATTACCATCTTCATAAAAAATTACCGCTTTATACTTAGGAATATTTTCAATGTATTTGAATATTATTTGAATTAAACCAAACTCACTAGAAAGTTCTTTACATTGAATTAAAATATCTTTGACCAATATCTGAGAATTACACAAATCATTCATTTGTTTTATACCCTGAGTGTATAGGTTTTTGCTTAAATCAAAGCAATATAATTGTTCTCTCTCGGTATTAGTATTCAAAGCTTCTTTGATACTAATTTGCTTTTTAATATCTGTAAACATCTAATTCGAAAATTATATTAAACAGATCTTTTTGACTTAATGAATCTTTCTGATCCAGAAGAAATAACTTCTATATGAATGGGATCAATTACTTTAATCTTATTGATATTACATTCAGATCTTAAAGAGTTATTAGTTTTTTTTAACTCTTCATAGTTTGTTTTGATGTTGCTACTAGAAGAAGATTTTTTCTTTTTTAAGAAAAAATCAAAAATTGAATTAAATTTGATCATCTTTAATTTTTTAAGAGTTATTGATATTTTAATATTGGAGGGCAGACTTAGCGGGACGCCCTCTTTTTATTTAAAAACTAACCTGCTGTTAATCTTCATGTTAAAGATAATTAAAAAATAAGCAACATAAGCAACGCGTGTTACGTTTTTTTAAATTAAATATCAAAATTTTTCTTTTTAGGAAAATGATATTATTAAAGACTTAAATGGTAATATTACTGAATAAAGGTATTTACAGAGCATTTAATTTGAAAATGTTCAAAGAGCATATTTTTAAATTTGATAGCTTGTTGAAAATCATGAAAAACCATAGCTTCAGAAATGCTATGACTAAGAGCCAGGTGTCCTATGAGGTATTCGACGAAGTAGCAATTTTTATTAGTTAGCAGTACGTACATTATTTTTTTTTTGCGTTCTTGATAGAAAGGAAATCAAATGTTTTAGGGATTTAGAACTTCTTAAAGGCGGAAGCGACCGGTAGGAAGCTCACGTACTTTTAGAAAGTTCAAATTCATAGAATATTTATTGGAGAGAAAGCAAGGATTCAACGCCCAAATCATTTTATAAAAACTTAAATAACATAGCATCCTTTTTCATTTGATAGTCTCCTTTAAAGCCCCAATATTTATAAGCTTTTTCACGTCCTACTGGATCTCTGAAATCACAAGTCGATAATTGAGCACGAATTTTAGAAATATTATTATCAAAGCAATATTGTTTAAGAATATTAAAAGCAACACTAGCTCTACCATCTCTTTTACCACCATGAATATCGATAATCGTAGCAGACTTAAATTGACTATCCAAGAAAAAAGAAAAATCTAATTTATCGAACTTATTAAATTTCTCATTGGTATTAAAAACTTCAAGCTCGATACGTATTTTCGTATTAGTAATGACAATCACATCGGTATTATGATGTGTTTTATGATAGGAAATATTCTTAAAAGAAAGATTTTTAGAATCTAAATATATCTGAATATCATGTAAAAAGTCTTGATTCATAAAGGAAAAAAATTATTCATCATTAAGGGGCACAAAGCCATAATTTTCTAAAATTTTAATGACGTTAAAATACTCATCAATTTTGAGATTTCGTTTATTATTTAAAAAATAAGAAAGATCTCTATGATTAAGATTAGCCGCTTTAGCGACACATGCCAAATTGATACATTCATGATTAATAAGCCATTGCTTTAAGTGATTTTCCGCATAAGAAGTCATAAAAAAAAGGGAATAAAAAAATTAATACTCAATCACAAAGATATAAAAATAATCCACAAAAGTGGAATATTTTCCACTTTTGTGGATTATTAAAAAGCGTTAGTTTGTTGCGCAGCAACAAACTAACAAGAGAAAGCCTTGCTAAAGCAAGGCATTATCAGCCATTGATTTGTAGGATTCCCGAGTAATAACAATACTATCGAGGAGTTTTAGTCCAACGGTATCACAAGCTTGTTTAACTTTCTTAGACATTGAAATATCGGCATTAGAGAATTTAAGAGACCCCGAAGGATGGTTATGTACCATAATTAGACCAACTGTATGAATAAGTAAGGCATTTCTTAAAATGAGTCTAATATCTATATAAACACCGGTTATTCCACCAACCGATAGGTGATGTATATTAACCACATTGTTATTATTATTTAGGTGTATAATTTTCATTTCTTCATGATCGTCCATACACTGATCAAAATAAGGTCTAATAAATTTATCAGTATCACGAGAAGAACCAATTTTAGTAGTAGGTTTTTTAGTTCTTTTATAAGTAGCAGTAAGTTCACCTAAAAAGTTTGGATAAGTTTGAATTCTAATAATATCTTTCATAAAAAATGATTTAAAAATTAATTAATATTTGCGCAAGTAATCAGCGTAAGACGAAATTTTCGCTCAAATTTTCAAGTGAAAAATTGGGGGAGACCTTTAGGGGGTCCCGATTTTTTATGCAGATAAATTTGATGGTAAATTGAGCGCGCTGACCTTAGTGCTAATATTGATTGATTCCCTAGCCCGATAGGGCGTTCCTATTATATTTTGTTTCTTTTCAAAAGATACTTATTAAAGTAGGTAGTCTTCCTTTTGGATATTAAAAATTAGTAATTCAATAGTTGTAAATTAAAAAAAAATTATATAACTTTGCAATCATAGTATCATATATGATACTATGTTAGCGTTAATCACAAAAATGACTGCATAAATAGTTTATAATTATAGAGCATTATTGATTAATGGACATTTTATTCCATTTTTGGAATGGGGCAATTACAGGTAAACTTCAAATTAATTTTACTTCAAAAAAGTATAAAAATAATATATATATAAGCAATATATAGAATTGCATATGTAAAAAAAATTGTATAACTTTGCAATCATAGTATCATATATGATACTATGTTAGTTAAATAATGAGAATAGAATCCTTTAAAAGAGCAAAAACAGAAATTATTTCTTATTTAAATTCAATGGATTTAAATGCTTTTACTACGCGGGATTTAAACAATATTTTCTATCAAAAAAAAGAAGATTGGAGAATTGCTGATTATAGAAACTCCTATAATTTCAGAGAATTTTTATTAGAAAATAAAATTATTTCTTTATATCAATTAAGTGATAAAAAAAAAATATGGAAAAAAAATAATGCTACAAATTTAGATGTAGGATTAGCTATAAAAAAGGGGGGCTATTTAAGTTATTACACATCATTACAAATTCATGAGCTAACTTTACAAATACCCAAAACGATATATGTAAGTTATGATAAAGGATACACTTCAAAGAGAACAACTGAAATAATTTTACAGCAAGAAAATGTAGATAAAGCTTTTTCAAAAGAACAGAGACAATCAAGTGATATCTACAAGTCAGAAATGTCAGATGGTGTAAGATATCTTTTTTTACAAAAAAAACATCTTTCTGAAAATATAGGGGTAATTACAATAAATGAAAAAAAAGTAACTGACATAGAAAGAACATTAATAGACATTAGTGTTAGACCTTCATATTCTGGAGGAGTATTTGAAGTTTTAACAGCATTTGAATCTGCAAAAGACAGATTGAATTTAGAAAAATTAAATACCTATCTAAATGAATTAAATTATATTTATCCTTATCATCAACTCATAGGGTTTTACTTAGAAAAAGTAGGCTATAAAAAATCAGAGTTGACATTATTCAGTGATAAAATAACCTCTATTAACTTTTATCTTACATATAATTTATCTAAAAAAAGATTAGATGATTTTTGGAATATTTATTATCCTATTGGATTTTAATTTCTTTAATTTTTTCAAGAACATAGTCAAAATAAAAATCAAAATTTTTCAAGTTTTCATGAGTAATTGTATCAATTACACTAGACCAATTTTCTTTTTGAAAATCTCTATAATTTTCTAATAAATCAGTAAAGTTTAAAGGAACTAATTTAGCATTAAAAATTTCGATAAACATTTGTTTATTTTTAAGTAAAGAAAAATCAATATCAAAATTTTGGCAAATATTCCAAATATCATAAAAATCTCTTGCTCGCCCTTTTTGTCGTGCAGTAGGTATAATTTTTTTATATTCTGGAATTGATTGACACAGCGCCCTTATTTTTTCAAAGACAATCATTTCAGGAGTATATACATAAAATATTGTTCCATCTTTCTCAACAATCTTCTTGTCTTTTGTGTATTCATAACTACTTATTTCTACAATAAATTTAGTAGAGTGATTATCATAAATGGTAATTGCAGCATTTCTTGTTCTATTTATATCATCTGGATTATACTTTTCTAGAGGAACTATTTTAAAAGATAATTCATAACCTTTCCATTGTTTAATAGGATTATTACTTGGCTTTTCTCTAAACTTAACATCGATAACAACTAAATTTTCTTTTTCAAATTCACTAGATAATAGACTATGAAGTGTCCTATCTAAATGTAAAAAATCATTTTTGGTAAAATCTCCATCAATAGAGAAATCTATATCCATA
The DNA here is from genome assembly GCA_947489195.1 of uncultured Aquimarina sp. Taxonomy (GTDB): domain Bacteria; phylum Bacteroidota; class Bacteroidia; order Flavobacteriales; family Flavobacteriaceae; genus Aquimarina. The sequence continues at coordinate 50,405 of CANLCT010000027.1, forward strand.
GATGCTCTATCTGTTATATTGTATGCTAATTGTAATGCATTTCCTCCTTTTAAAACTAATCCATACATTAATTTTTCATCACTTACTAAAGCTCTCAAAGTAAGCATCTTAATTTTATCTATCATTTACTAAAAGTATTACAAATAAAATAAGCTAGCAAAAACATCATCAAATATATGATACCTAAAAAAGTCTATATTCAATTTCGGAATAAAGGAAAGGATCTAAAATAGCTTCATAATTAGATTCAATAGTAGGATTGACAATATCTTTAGAAACGGTGTGAGCTGTCAACTCATCATCTGGATAAGCTAAATTAATAAGTTCCATAATTTGAGATTCGCTTAAATTATCCGATAACCAATCCTTCTCTAGATCCGTAGGGAGCATTACAATTTGGCGTTTCGCCTTATTGTGAATATTGGCCATAAAAGGCATTGCCTTTTTGGTAAGCATAGTAAAAGAAGTAATACCACTTCCAACACTGTAAATACCGGCTACTGAAAATAAAGCGGCATCAGCGCGTTTAATAAAGTAAGGATATGTTTTATTATTAAAATGATGAAATTCGAAAAAACCAGAAATAGGAATAATACATCTTCTAGAAAAAATAGAATTGGAGTAAAGGGGGTAATCAAATATTTTTTCACTTTTGGCATTAAGTGAAGCTCCTTTCATTTTTGAATAAAAATCATTTTGCTCATAGCCTGGTATATTACTTGGCACCAGCCCCCAAATAGCTGGATGCACTTGATCTTTATATTCCTGGGGAATAATAGCTAATTCAGGATGATCAAATCCATTGAAATGATAAGCTGAAAGATCATGCTCGCCAATATCAAAAGCTTTAGTTCTATAAGCATTATAACTGTTTTCAACAGTGGTTAATGATTTAGATTGGGAGGCATGAAAACACATTGTGGATAAAATTAAATAAAGATCAAGGTACAAATAATCTAACTTTGCATCATGGTAGCTTTAGTAGATTGCAATAATTTTTATGCCTCATGCGAGCGTGTATTCAATCTTTCATTGAATAATAAGCCCATAGTAGTGCTTAGTAATAATGATGGATGCGTAGTTGCGAGAAGTAATGAATCTAAAGCATTAAATATACCAATGGGCGCGAGTGCCTTTCAATACAAAGACTTATTTGAAAAAAACAACGTAAATGTGTTCTCAAGCAATTATGCATTGTACGGTGATTTAAGTGCCAGGGTAATGAATATCATTTCAAATTTTTCTCCAGATGTAGAAGTCTATTCGATAGATGAAGCCTTCATTTTTTTTGATGGATTTGAAAACATAGACCTGCAGAACCACTGCAAAAAATTAAAAAATCAAATTTTTAAATGGACGGGAATACCTGTAAGCATTGGAATTTCAAAAACAAAGGCTTTGGCTAAGATAGCCAATAAAATAGCAAAGAAATACCCAGAACAAACCCAAGGGGTTTATTTAATGGAAGGGAAAGAAAAACAAACTAAAGGATTAAAATGGACCAGGATAGAAGATGTTTGGGGTATAGGTTCGAGATATGCAGCAAGGCTAAAAAACATCAAAGTAAATACCGCATATGAATTCACGCAACTAAATAGAACCTATGTTCGAAAAGAATTTAGTGTTGTAGGCTTACGTTTGCTACAAGAATTACAAGGAATAAGAACTTTAGAAATAGAACACCCAAAAAATAAAAAAGCTATTGCAACTACGCGAAGTCAAAAAAATGACATTTACGAATTAGAAAAACTCGAAGAGCGAATAGCAACCTATGCCATAAGCTGCGCAGAAAAATTAAGAAAACAAAAAAGTGTGGCACATATCGTATATGTGTTTGTAAAAACAAACAGATTCAAAGAGAATCAGCCCCAATATAGAAACGCTATAAGTTTTACTATGCCTTATGCTACATCATCAAGCATAACAATAACAAAATGTGCTAAAATGGCTTTAAAATCCATATTTAAGGAAGGTTATGGCTATAAAAAAATAGGGGTTATTTTAATGGGAATTGTGCCAGAAAATAAGCTTCAGCTAAATTTATTTAGAAATGAAAATCCAAAGCATAAAAAGCTAATGCAAGTAATAGATCAATTGAATATTTCAGAGAATGGAAAGATCAAATTTGGATCTGAAGATTTGGGGAGAAAATGGAAAATGAGACAAGAAAAATTATCCCCAAAATATACTACACAATGGAGTGATATACTCGTTGTAAAATAAACTTAATAATTTTATTTACTACTATTGAATACGCTGAAAAGGAGGTATTTTTACTAAATCATCAAATTTACAATCTAAAATACATCTAGTAAATCTACTATTCATATTTTGAATTTCCTCTCTATTAGCATCAGTTACCGGTATTCTAATTATTTTTCCATTTTTATCACGAGGTAAAAATCTAGCACAATTATTTCTACAAATTTGATTTATATGGAGATCTGAAGGTTTGAGTTTATTTACAATTTTCTCCGTTCTTAATTTTTCTCCATCTTTAATTTGTTCATGCAATTTCAAATTTTGATTATACGTTACAACTGATACCAAACCACTAGCTATAAATGCAGCTACACCTGAATATAAAAATGCTTTATTGTCCATAATTATAATTTTAATTGTTTGATAATCAAATTAATATAATGTATTGGACTAAATCAAAAAAAAGAAGTAAATGGTTTAATTAATTGAGTGAATAAATTTAAAGTAAAGGTAAATAACTATATATCAAAATTCAATATTAATAAACTATCAAGCAAAAAAAGAGTCGAAACTCTTTTTTTTCTTTATAAGTATAAGTTTTCTATATCATTAAAAAACATATTTATATCGTTAATATTTGTAAAGTCCTTTATTACTGGAATCTTATTGGTTTCATTTCTGCTAAAAATTAAAATATTTGTAGATACTGAGGTTCCTGCTCTTTTAAATACTACAGAAGGCAATTTTAAAACATACTCAAAAGATATGTCTTTAAATTCTTTAGAGTATATAAATTTATCAAGAAGTTTTTTCATTGAAGAACCATTAGGTACTATACAAATAACTCTACTGTTTTTTGTAAATGATAAGTGTTTTAAAGCCTTGTATAAATGTTCAAATGCTAATTTAGATTTATTACCAAAGGGAGGATTCATAACAATACCTTCATACTTATTATAAATGTTTAATTCTTCAAAATTTTGAATCATTACTTTCCCTTTAGTATTAAGATTTAACTTCGAACTTAGTTCAAAAGATGGTTCTATAAAAGTGTTTGTTGTATTGGAAGGAAAAAATCTAGCAATCGCACCATGACCAGAACTCGGTTCTAAAAGTCTATCTCCTGGTTTATAGTTTAACCATTGTATCATTTTATATCCTAATGGCTCAGGAGTCGCAAAATAATCATTACCTTCTTTAGATTTTGTTTTAGATGATTTTTTTATTGTAGAAAAATAATAGGTTTTAGATTTATCATATAATGATATTTCTTGAAATTTATAATCATTTTCTTTTCCTCCTTTTCCTTGGAATCTATTAGGTTTAATATTAGAGGCATTTAAGTAACCTTCTTTAAATATTTGTTCCATGTTCCTTGCTTTATTACCCATTGCAAGGTTTTCTGCTGTTCTTGATCTCTCAGCTATTTTATCTGCAAAGGCATGAGCTTCAAAATTAGTTTGCAACGTCATATACTCATAAATAGCATCACTTTTCACATTTAATCTATAGATTCTTCCTTCTATTTGTATTACTGAGGTAGGTTGAACTGGCAATCCTAAAATAATAAGTACTCTTTGTGCTTTTCCATTATTATCATGCATTGATATACCTTCTTTTCCTGCTTTTTCTTGTACACAGGTAATATTTACATCAGAAGAATTATTGAAATTATCTAAATTCTTAGATCTCTTACTTTTGCTAATTTTACCATTAAAAAAAGTTACTGTTTGATTAAAATTTTCTTTTAAAGCATCTATAGGATTACTTAATTCCGAAAGATCTAGATTTATTAAATCATTATAATTTTCTTCAAATCTTTTTATATCATCCATTAAAGCATATAAATCCTTTTCATCTTCTTTATTTTTCAACATTGCGTAGGCATTAAATTTAAAAGGATGAGATGGAAGTGAATTATTAAAACTATGAAAAACTACAACTTTCCTTCCTAATTCTAAATGCTGTTTAATTCTACTTATACATAGTTTTGCTTTAATTGATTCCAACAATTGCGAGATATATAGATAGGTATATTTTCTATTTTTATATTTTGATAAATAAGGGTAGTTATCACAAAATTCTTTTGTATGAAATAGATTCATTCCATTATCTATTCTTTTACCAATTGTACTATCTAAACTTATGAATTCTCTGGAATAATCTTTATTAACTTTTATTTGTCTTCCTGTAATTGATCCAATTTCTTTTTGTTTTTCAAAGAATTCTCTTTCCATTAAATTAACATCAATTTCTGAACTTGGAGTAGTCAGTTTGTTATATCTCATACTATAACCAAAACTTTCGCACATAAATTTTTCCCATTCGTCTGTATCATTATATCCATAAAATTTAGATTCGTTATAAAATGGTTTTTCATATATATTCCATAGAGTGCCATCACCAATTAAAAGGGATTTATGATACGCAAATGGTGTAGCAGATAGAAAAAGCACTTTTGTTTTACCTATATAAATATTCAATTTTTCATTGTATATTTTTATGAATAAGTCCCTATCATAAGTCATACATTGTTTGTTTTCACAATAGTATTCTATTTCATTTTTTATGTTTTGAGAAAAACTACTAGGGAGTTTTGCTATTTTTTTATGTTTCATCAAGGACTTAGTAAATTCTCCTTTAGCATTTTGAAGTAAATAATGACATTCATCATAAACAATAAGTGAATAATCTAATTTATCAATTGTATCATTTTGATAAAAATTAGAGTATGTAGTGATACTTATTCCTTTTAAAAAGCTCTTAGTATCTTTAATTTGATTGATTTTAAGATTCAATAATTTACCTTCTTTTATCCAATCTTTTGCTTTTTTATCCGTAGGAACTACAATGAGTACATTAGAATTTTTATATAATCTATTTCTTTTAATAATACCTAAACCTACAAAGGTTTTACCTGTACCAGTTCCATTCGTAAAAAGAATACCCTTATGATTTTCAAATCTTTGTTCAGCTAATAAAACATCATCTTGTTGCTCTGGATATAATTCTGGTAAAGTAAATTGTATATTTTCAATACATGAATTTTTAAAATTCTTTAATTTAGGTGGTCTTGTATCTTGAATTTTTTCATAGCTAATTGAAAAATCAAAACTTAATTGTAACGAAGTATCTAACATGGAAAAATAATTTTTATTAATTAATATTTGTCCACACTATCAGCGGAAGATGAGATTTTCGCTCAAATTTTCAAATGAAAAATTGGGGGGACCTTTAGGGGGTTCCGATTTTTTATGCAGATAAATTTGATGGTAAATCGAACGAGCTGAACTTTGGACTAATATTGATTGATCCTCTAGCGAAGTGTATGTTAGTGTTATTTCGCTTTGAAAATAGTGTAATAACACTAACATTCGCGGAGCGTTCCTTTTTGGTTTCGTTTTCAAAGGAAAGTAAAAACACTGCGTAGCAATCCATGTAATGTTTTGTCACTTTTCAAAAAGTGTTCATTATGTACTGGTTCGATACCAGGGCATAATGATATAATTAAGAGTTAAATAAAATGCTTATGTAAATAGTCTATATATTAAGTATAATATGTTTAGACTTTCAATCAAAAAAAGAGCCGAAGCCCTTAATTTAAAAAAATGATAACTGTGAAGTTATATAAGTTTCTTTAATAAAATTATTTATACGTTCTAAATACCCTGTCTCTTTAGCAATTATCTCAGTAATTTTATTGATATTTATTTTGGGATTTTCTTCAATAATATTAAGAAAATTTCCACTCATAAGAAAAAAAGATAAGTATAACGACTCTTCGATATCCAAAACATTGAACTCAAAATGTGCCAAGGGAATATTTATATTTTCAATATGTGTATTTTCATAGTTAATAGTAGATTTTAAAAAAGGAAAAAAGGTAATAGATGTATTGTATGTTAGGTCTTTGTATTTTTTATTGAAATCAATTTTACCATCGAGATGTAGTGGAGAAAATTTTAAAAGCATCATAAAATAATTAAAAGTTAATATACTCCTGATTAAAGGCTCAGGAGATAAAGCCTATTATATGTTATAGATTAATAAAATCTTCAGCTAGTTTTTTAGCATCTTTAATATTCCAGATACTTATTTGTTTTTGCCAAGCTGATTTGTAACTAGACCATTTAAAACCTGAAGATTTAATTTTCTTTCTAAATACTTCTTCTGGTTTATTAGGAAAATAAATTTCAACTCTATTATCATCCACGTTTACTTTAATTTCAACTTCACCTATTTTAAAAGTTTCATTTTCTAATTTTTCAAGTTTTTCTAATCTTTTTATACGATCTCTTACTTGCTTTATTCTTCCATTATTATTGGTCAATGAATAAGGAGGAAAACCTTTCTTTTCGAAAGAATATCTAGGATTTAAAAGAGATGTAATTGAATCATCTTTTAAGTTAAAATCATCTTTTAATTTTTCTTTAATTTCAGAATCTGATAATTTTTTACTTCTGCAAACTTTATTTACAGATTTCATAAACTCCTGTTTTTCTATAAGTTTATTGAGTTTTTCTTTTAGTTTTTCAATTGCGTCTGGATCATCAGAACTTATGGCTGTATTATTTTCAGCAGCTTTCGCTTTTTCTGAATAATAATCTGATTTATTTCCTAATTCAACAGATTTTTCCATTTGATTCCAGCTTCTTTTTAAGGTATTCCTGTGCATTTTTTCAGAATAATGACCTACTAATATTGGCTGACCCATAGGAATGTGTTTAACAGTATCATTTGAAGCTTCATAAGCTTGAACACTCGCTTTTTTGTTTTTTTCTGCTAGTTCTTGATATTTTGAAATTCTAGCTTCTTTTCTTTCGTGATAATTAGATTTACCCATAATTAAAATGTTTTATATAAATTAATATTTGCGCAACCTATCAGCGTAAGACGAAATTTTCGCTCAAATTTTCAAGTGAAAAATTGGGGGAGACCTTTAGGGGGTCCCGATTTTTTATGCAGATAAATTTGATGGTAAATTGAGCG